>JALWEI010000030.1 GCA_027014125.1 Acidilobaceae archaeon
GGAGTGGGAGGTGGACCCCGGCTGGGTATAGGATCCCGGATCAAGAAGGCCCTCGGCGGCAAGGAGAAGCCCTGGATCGAGACGATCACCGTAGAGGAGCTCGAGAGGGAGCTGATGCAGCTAGACAACCAGATAATGATGCTGAGCAGGGAGATAGAGAAGCTGGAGAAGCAGAAGAAGGACCTCTTCCAGAAGGGCGTGGGTAAGAGCGACGTTGAGAAGATCCTGCTAGCCGAGAAGATCAAGGACCTCGACATGGAGGTCAAGATGAAGCTGAGGGAGTACAACAGGATGATGAAGCAGAGGAGGGCGCTAAGCAACCTGATCAGGCTGAAGAAGTGGGAGGCCAGGCTGAAGGAGAAGGGCATATGGGAGAAGATCAAGAGCCTAGACACCGATAAGCTGATGAAGATGCTCTCAGACGTCGAGTTCGTCGACAAGTCATTCGAGGACAACGTGGACAAGATAAACGAGATACTGGGCAAGGAGCTGGAGACCATGGAGATAGACACCGGCACCAAGGAGATACTAGAGCTATGGGAGAAGGTAGAGAAGGCCGAGATGACCCCCGAGAGCGTAGAAGAGAAGCTGAGCGTCAAGATAGAGGAGAAGGAGAAGGAGGTAGAGTAGCCCTAGGAGAGGAGGCCCAATATGGCGGTAGACGCCTCCAGCTTCATCTACCAGGAGATAAAGAAGACCAAGAAGAAGCTAGACCAAGCCATGGCCCGCGGCGACAACGAGACAGCAGCAAAGCTAGCCCTGAGGATATCGGAGCTATACAAGGAGCTGGCCAGGGCCAGGAAGTGGGGGAAGAAGAGCGCCCTAGAGATGGCCGAGGAGTACAGGAGGCTCTACGAGAGGCTAGCCTCAGGGGAGCCGCTACCCAGAGCCCCCCGGGGATCCCGGGGCCCGGGCAGGCCCAGCGGGCCCAGAGGCGGCCCGGGGCCCGGGGGAGACTCTGAGGCTGGGGAGCTTGACGCAGAGTTCGACGCCGAGGCGGAGAAGCTGATAGCCAAGGCCGACGTTACCTGGAGCGACATAGCCGGGCTGGAGGAGGCGAAGAAGGCGCTGATGGAGGCGATCTACTACAGCCTAGCCAGGCCCAGCGACCCGGGGGTCAGGCTGGAGCCCCCCAGGAGGTTCCTGCTCTACGGCCCGCCGGGTACGGGGAAGACCATGCTCGCGATGGCTGCCAGCAACATGCTCAAGGCCACCTTCATAAATGTTAGTGTCGACAGGGTACTTTCCCGCTATGTCGGCGACTCGCCGAGGATGATCTCAGCGATATTCAGGCTGGCCTACAGGAGGGCGCCCAGCATAGTGTTCTTCGACGAGGTCGAGACGCTGGTGGCCAAGAGGGATACTGGCAGGGAGGCGGCGACCGGACTGGTGCAGACGTTCCTAACAGAGCTGGACGGCTTCAAGACCAAGAAGCTGGACAAGCCCGTGATCGTGATGGCCGCCACAAACAAGCCTTGGATGCTCGACGAGGCCATACTATCAAGGTTCGAGAAGAGGATATACATACCCCTCCCCGACCGCGAGGCCAGGAAGGAGATATTCAGGCTCAACATAGAGGGGAAGGGGCTCAGGCTGGAGGGCATAACCCTCGACGAGCTAGCTGACATGACCGAGGGGTACTCCGGCAGGGATATAGCCAACGCTTGCAGGGAGGCCACCATGATGATGCTCAGGAGGGCCAACCCAGACATATACAAGAGGCTAGAGTCCGTGGGTAGCCTGGCGGAGCTACAGAGGCAGAAGTACCGGGTAGAGCCTATAAGGAGGGAGGAGATACTGGCCGCTCTGAAGAAGGTGAAGCCGCCCATAACCAAGGAGGAGCTCAGGAGGTACGAGGAATGGGCCAGGAGGTAGACTGTAGGATAGCCCTAACATGGTGGGTCAAGGGCGAGCAGAGGACCATGACGCCGGAGGAGGGTGTGAGCTACTACCTAGGCAGGATGACACACGAGGACCTCAAAACCTACAAGGACATGAATCCGAACCCGCTGGGAGTATACATATACAACCCCCAGAGGGGCGCAGTGGTCGATACAGGCTACACATCCCCAACGACGAGCAGGAGGCACGCCCTCATAACCCCCCGAGGATGCGCCCTGGAGGTGGTGGACCACGGCTCCCGGGGCACCGGGTCCAGGAACGGCACCTACATAGGCTCCAAGAAGCTCCACGCCTCCCAGGGCGAGGCTAGGCCTGGAGACACCATCAGGCTGGGGGCCACAGGGCCACAGTTCATAGTCGTAGGCATACACGGCGGGAGGAGGTTCATAACCCTGGACGGGGGAGTACCCACAGACCTACCCCAGCCCCTGGCAATGAGCATACGCTCCACCAGCACGGTAAAGCTGGGGGAGGAGGCCGTGGTAACCCCAACCCCGGGCCGCTACAAGGCGGAGGGAGTAGAGGTTATAGTGAGGGACGTCAACCCCGAGGTCAGGGGCATACTGGTCCTACAGAGGGTCCAGGTGCACATAAACAGGATCCTCACAGGCGTCAAGGAGAGGAATATAGATGACGCGTACGACAACCTAATGCTGATACTCGACAAGGACGAGTTCAGGGAGGCCCTCACCAGCGCCGGGGAGGGCATATCCAAGACATACAACGAGCTCTCCATGTACGTCAAGATGATGAACACCCGGGCGGCAGTCACAGACGACCAAGTGCAGAGGCTACTCAAGAGGCTAGACAAGTACATAGAGGATCACATAAACACGAGGGCACTAGCCAAGGCCTAGACGAGGAGCCTACCCCCGTCAACGAGCACCCTACCCCCAGCCCCTACTGTAGCGTTCAGCGGGAGCATGTCAACGTGGACCCCACACCTCCACCCAGCACCAGTCCTCTCACCCAGAGGATCGCCAGCCGCCAGGTGTATACCGGGCATCTTCTCGTCGTGAAGCATATTACCCAGGGGCCTGCTGATGGCAGGGTTGCTCCCCACACCCACCTCCCCCACACGGAGGCCGCACTCCTCCCGGGATAGGTAGTCAATCAGCTCCCCCGCCAGGGGGCCCTCTGCCCCCACTATCCTGCCTTCCCGGATCTCCAGCCTGACAGCCGGCCCCTCCAGGAGGCCGTACTTGCTGGTGAAGTAGTCGCCTATCACCCCATCCACCACCAGGATCCCGTCGACGCTGGAGGGCGTCGTGTATACCTCGCCCGGGGGCCAGTTACCCCACTCCCCAGGACCTATTATACCGGTATCCGGGACCCACTTGTAGCGCGAGACCCTCACCCTCAGCCGTGTCCCGCCGGGCGCGGTGGCCTCCAGCTCCTCCACGCCCCTCAGAGCCTCGTATAGCCTCATGGTAGCCCTCGCCGCCTCCATGCACCCTGCTGCCTTTAGCAGGATCTCCATCGTCGCCTTGGGCATGTGCACGTGCCTTGCCCGGAGGCTTGTGAGCAGCCTTATCAGCTCGCTCCTGAAGGGCAGCTCCCCCGGCTTGACTCCTGCCACGTAGAAGCTCGCATCCGGGGGCTCCTCCCTAATATAGTCTGCCAGCTCCCCGGGTAGCCTGTCGAGGGGCCTTCCCAGGGTGTCTATGTCTATCCCCACAGGCTCGGCCATTATCATCTCTGCCGCGCTGGAGAGGAGCTTGTAGAGGCTCCTACTCCTGGTATCGTATATTACAAGTATCCTGTCGCCCTTGCCTAGGCCAAGGCAGGAGACCATGGATGAGGCTATCCCTGATGCCTGGCTATACACCCCTACAACCCCCGACACGGATCCAGTGGGCCCGGGTATGGTTCTTATCCCTCCCCCTTCAGGGTGTATAGGGTGTAGGCCTCCCCGCAGCAGTGCTCCAGGGCCGCCTCGGCGTCTCGTGCCTCCTCCACGTCTGGGCCGCAGTTGGTGGATAGTTTGAGTAGGTGTGTCGGGGATCTGGGATCGTCTGTGGAGCCGAAGCGTGGGGGCCCGTTGTAGCCTTTGGCTGTGAGCCTTGATACTATACAAGCCTCGAGGCCCCTGGCCCTAGTCCTGCATGCTAGGACCTTGACTGGCCTTGCGTGTGGGCTGGATGTGACCTTGTCTATGTGCCACCGTATCCTCTTCACTGGGGATAGGTGCCTCCTCACCCTGGCCTCTAGGCTGTTGAGCGCTGAGCCTATGTAGGCGTATAGCCCCGGCTCCAGTACCGTGCTCCTGCCCCCGTACTCCACGTTTAGGCTCTCCTCTATGCATAGTAGGAGGATGTAGTAGCCTGTGCTAGCCACGCTGGCTCCTCTCCTTGAGGTTGAGAGCTCCTAGTAGCATGCTTATGGGTGGCTTGACCGGCTTCTCGCCGTCCCCTGTCCTCACACTTATATCGATGCTGTCGACCCCGATCCCCTGGCTCTCCATCAGCTTCAATACAATCAGGGCCTGGTAGACGCTGTAGTAGAGCCTGGATATCCTTACCCTGCCATCACCTGCCTCGAAGTTTGGCTTCTCCTCTGGAGTGAAGAATACCTTGACTGGCCTAGCAAGCCTGCTGGAGGGATGCAGCTTCCAGTACCTATAGGCCCCGTCATCAGCCGTCGCGACCATCTTATCATTCAGTATGACCGGGTCTATCTTCGGGACTGCCGTGTCACAGTCGCCCGGCGGGGAGGGCACTATGGGCGGGCGCCTCCATAGCATGTCCTTGAGGCCCAGGTACGCTAGTATATCGGCCATGCCCCTAGCATCCCTAGCCCTCCCCCTCTTGAGCGACTCCGCCAGCCTCCTGTGCACCTCCCTGAGGACGCAGTCCGGTATATCCACGCTGGCCCCCTCCCAGTAGTAGCGGTGGAGCCCGTAGTAGACTAGGCTAGTGTCGGCGATGACCCCCTGCCTCCTCACGAGGCTAGCTAGGAACTCGTCCCCCTCCCCGGTATCAGCCTTCAGGTTAGCCAAGCCAACCCATGCCAGCACGCTCCTCAGAGGGTATCCCTCCAGAGTCTCTATATAGTTGTGAAGTATCGTGGATAGCCTCTGGGCTAGAACCTCCATCTGGTCTGGAGAGCAGAGGTCGGCCTCACCCCTATCCACGCCGTCGACCCTCACCTTGAGCCTGCCACACCTCATACCCTCACCGGATCCCGGGTACGTCAGGGGAGCCCAGGCATGCTCGTTAAGGCTCCTAGCAAGCTCCGCCATCGCCGCCCTTAGGGGCGGGAGCCTCCTTCCATCCAACCGGAGCTCTCCGCCACGGGGTGCCCTAGGGGCGGAGGAGCCCCTTGGATTTGGGTCCTGTAGCGGGTGGATTACCAGTATTGGCTCCAGCCTGAGGGGCGTGTAGGGGTAGTGCAGCCCCGACCATGGGCCGAAGTAGAAGTCGTTATGCACCAGGGTGTTACTGCACTCAGACCTCCTTAGGCTGGCAGCGGTGAGCAGGGAGGCTAGCCTCCTGCTCGCGCTGGATAGGGGCACCACGCCCCTGCCGCAGTACCTGTCTAGTATGCCCGCCAGCTTGTCCAGGGCGCTCCTGGCCCCAGACCCCTCCCTAGGTCCTCGAGGCTGAGCCCGACCCTCTCCACTCCCTCTACCTGGACCCCCAGCCTGTCTAGCCACCAGCCTAGCTGGGCTAGGTTGGCCTCGCCCTCGCTGGTTGATATGATCAGGACCCTGTCTATAGAGTAGGTCTCCCAGAGCCTGTAGGCGCCGCTCACCGCGCTGGGCAGGCTCACCGGGTCTGATACTATTGGGATAATGCCCACAAGACCCGTTTCGCTACTCACAATAACGACAACCCTTACGGAATACATACTCTTCCAGGGTTATTAAACCCGGGGGCGGCCTGGAGTTACTTGTAGGCTGCAATGTATCTATTACCCTTATATTCCACGGGGGGAGCCCCACAGTGGTGGGGGTGGGCCGGTGGCCGGGTGTAATCTCGGCCTAGAGGGCTTCAGAGTTGCGGTGACCTCGTCCTCCGCCGGTATAGGCCTAGGGGCAGCCACTGTTATGGGCAGGTGCGGGGCTAGGGTAGTCATAACTGGTAGGAGGGAGGATAGGCTGAGGTCCTCTGTCGAGGCGCTACGGGGTATGGGTGTGGAGGCCTACGGGGTTAGGAGTGACTTCTCCCTTGAGGGGGAGGCGGCTAGGTTCGTTAGGGAGGCCGCCTCGCTGCTTGGTGGCCTAGACACGCTGGTCTTCGTCCCGCCCCAGCCGCCTGGGGGCAGGTTCACGGAGATAGGTATGGGAGAGTGGAGGCTCAGCTATAGGCTCCTCGTGGAGTCGGCCCTCGAGGCCATATACGAGGCTCTACCCCACCTGGAGCGGGGTAGTAGTCCCTCGATCATCGTGTCGACCAGCATAGCGGCGTGGGAGCCGATCTCGGGGATAGCGACTAGCAGCGTGCTCCGCCCAGCTCTCCACGGGCTCGTCACCCTCCTAGCCAGGGACCTGGCGCCCCGCGGGATCAGGGTCAACGGTGTCGTGCCCGGGTACTTCATGACCGACAGGCTACGGGAGGTGGCGGAGATGAGGGCCAAGGCCCGGGGCGGGAGCGTTGAGGAGGAGCTGAGGAGGCTCGAGGAGGAGGTGCCCCTGGGCAGGGCAGGCTCAACGGAGGAGATAGGGTGGGTTATAGCGTTCCTAGCCTCCCCTAGGGCCTCCTACGTGACAGGGGCCCTAGTCCCCGTCACCGGAGGGCTCCACAGGTCCACCAGATAGGATGTCGTGCACAATCCTCCTTAGAGGCCCGGGGGCCCCTTCTAGAAGCTTATCGACCGCCCTCATGCTGGACTCCTCTATCTCCTCTACCCTAGTATAGCCCAGGGCCTTGTATCTCCTGGCCCTGAGTACCGTTGCCCCCAGCTCCGCTACCCTAGCCACCAGTGCTTCCAGCGTGGATTTATCCTCGAACTCCGCGAAGAGTCTTAGAGCCTCGGGGTGGAGCGGGAGGGATTCCATGGCCCTCCTTTCTGCCTCGCTCTTATCTATCCCCGCGGTCTTGGGTATATCCCCGATCACCGACTCGCCGACATCGTGGACCAAGGCTATTGCGGCCGCCTTGTAGGGGTCGATCTCCAGCCCATCATCCCTGGCCCTGAGCCCTATCTCGAGTGCTAGTAGGGCTGACGCGAATAGGTGCTCCGCCACCGTCTCAGCCTGCTGGCTTGGCACGCCACGCAGCATCCACCCGGTCCTGGCTAGGCTTGAGAGGGCCTCTATGACCTCGCTGAGCCGCTCCATGACCCGTACCCCCCTCAGGCTGGGGTTGGGGTGGCTTATAGCGTATATCCGCCCAGGCCTCCTCCCTGCGGCGCGGGGTGGCTTATCACGGGCAGGGTAGTGGTATACGTTAGAGCCTCAGACAGGCCGGGGCTGTTGCAGGCTGTTAGCCGTGGCGTTACCCGGGCTGGGGGTAACATAGTCCTGAGCTTGGCCTATGCCAGGGAGGGGCGGGCCCATATACTGCTCCTAGTTGACGTCCCGTCGCCCCCGGAGGGCGTGGAGGAGGCCATACGCCTAGAGGCTGGTGAGGTTGAGGTTGAGGCCAGGCTCCAGGGGGAGGCGGGGGACCTCTTCGCCAGGTTCCTCGAGGGCAACCCGGGCCTAGCCTCCTCTCTGGAGCCGTATCTCGAGGCGGCCGACTTCGTCGACATACTGGTCAGGCTCCCCGAGGATAAGGCCAGGGTTGTGGCTAGGAGCCTCTCGCCCAGGACCCTGGCCTGGGTCATGGAGCTGGCGGACAAGCAGACCTTGGACCTTATCGTATCTAGCCTCGAGGTCTCCAGGCTACTGGAGGCCCTGAAGGAGCTTGACCCGGACGAGGCTGTCGACGTGTTGCAGAAGCTTGATGAAAGGGCTAGGAGGAGGCTCCTCCTGCTACTACCCCCCGAGTATAGGAGGCAGGCCGGGTTCCTGCTCGAGTATCCCCCGGATACCGCTGGGGGGATCATGACCCTGAGCGTGCCTGTGCTGAGGGTGAGGGATACTGTTGGGAGGGCCCTCCACCTGGCCAGGTCCCCGGACTATGATGTGAAGGATACTGTGGTGGTTGTGGACGAGGATGGCAGGCTTGTGGGGCTTGCTGAGATAAGCGACCTGCTATCCCACCCGCCCTCCACGCAGCTTGGAGAGGTGGCTAGGAAGCCCCGGATAACCGTGGGGCCACTGGAGGATCAGGAGACCGTGGCTAGGCTCATGCTGAGGTACTACCTCAGGAGGCTCCCCGTTGTTGACAGTGACTACAGGTTCCTGGGGCTAGTTACTATAGAGGATGTGGCCTACGTCCTCGCCGAGGAGGCGGCTGAGGATATAGCCAAGCTGGCCGGCTCCGAGGTCCCTATAGAGAGGTATGTCCCCGCGAGGGTTGCAGAGCTCGTAAGGGCTAGGCTACCCTGGCTACTGGTCATATACCTTATAGAGAGTATAACCGCCAACGTCCTGAAGAGCTACGAGCACGTGCTCTCTAGGGTTGCAGTGTTGGCGGCCTTCATCCCCCTAATAATGGGTACGGGGGGCAATGTGGGTAGCCAAGCTGTCGGCCTCATAATCAGGGCCCTGGCCCTCGGAGAGGTATCCGAGAGGAGTAGAGACGATGCGCTCCTGATCCTCAGGAAGGAGCTGGCCACATCCCTAGCGATAGCGTCTGTATTCTCCCTAGTCGGCCTTGGGTTTGCCCTCGCAGTCAGCGGCTCCCTGAAGGTTGGGCTGGCGGTGGCCCTCACACTCTTCATAATAATACACCTAGCCGACCTGGCAGGAGCACTGCTCCCCCTGGCTGCTAGGAGGCTCGGCATCGACCCGGCCTCTGTATCCACCCCACTCATAACGACGGTTGTCGATGTAAGCGTCGCATTCATATACATGACCATCGCCACTATACTCCTACTCTAGCCCTAAGACACCTCCTCCAGGGGGCTCCACCCTGACTCCACCAGCTTGCGGAACGCCTCCTCCTCGGGGTCTCCTAGGAGCCTCCTGAGTGGTCCTAGGGGCGCCCGTGCGAGCCTGCACCTGGCCCCCAGCATTTTGCCCGGGTCTACCCGGCCCTCCCTGGCTAGCCTCTCTAGTATCTCGCAGTAGCTTGGCTCGTCCTCAGCCTTGGGCCTCTGCTCCTTCCTCGTCTTCCTCCTCTTAGACCTCTTGGGCCTGGAGCCCCTGAGCCATGGTGGGAGTGTTGCGAGGGCTATGAGGCCCGCTAGGAGGGTTATCGCCATTAGTGTTGGGTAGTGCTGGGCTGCTACCTGGAGGAGCTGGGATTCTAGGCTGGCGTATATGCTGGCCGCTGTTGTTAGTATGAAGCTGGGGTGGAAACGGAGTCTTATGTCTGCCCTGAGCGTGGGGTCTAGGTAGGGCTCCTGGTCGAAGGCTATGACTAGGCCGCTCCTCGGGGGGCCGAATGAGGTTTTGAGTATCTCACCCGCGAGTATCCTGGTCGTGTTGTCCTCGAGCATCTTGTTTATCAGTAGTGTGCTATCAGCTATTACGTTGACTCCTCCTCCCCTTATGCTCTGGCACTTGTAGGCTAGGGGGTACCAGGATAGGGGTGGCAGAGGGTCCCCAGCTGGCCATGCATATGCATACACCCCCCACGTGGTGACGGGGCCTGGCCTGACCTCTGGTGCCGGCGGCTTCAGCCCCCTGACGGGCTCTATACCCTGTACTCGTATGTAGCTAGTCCTCCCCGTGGTGGCCTCTACCACTCCATGGCCGCTAGTGTAGAAGACCGCTTTGACGCTGTCCTGCACCATTAGGCCCCCGAGTAGGGGTTGAGGGGCGAAGGGGCATAGATCCTGGTGCAGCGCCTCTATAATACCATTCACGGTCTCGTTTACCTCGTCTGCCAGTAGGATGTATGTGGCCACCCCGGACCTCCGCAGCTCCTCTAGCACGTTGTCCAGCCTCTCAACGTAGTCCTCGGGCATATTGTAGGGGGCCACAAGGACTATCCCGACCTCCCTAGCCTCTAGGGACTTGAGCGACTCGGAGCCGTATACTATTGTTGTATTGTATCCCATTGCGGATGCCAGCTCTACCAGCCTACTCGTCCCATAGGGCGACTCGTTGGTGGGGCCGCTGGCCGGGGCAGGGACTGCTATAGATGCCACCAGGTACCTGGGCATGGATTCCAGGGAGGCGGTCAGCGCTATTATTATGAGGAGTACCGCTACCGTCTTCTTAGGGAGCCCCATGGCCTTAGCATCCCCCTTACGCTCCTCCAGCACTTGTCCAGCTCCGCCCTGCCTGGCTCGGCCCCAGCATACTTGTACACCTCGTAAACCCTGGTTGCCTCCTCGAGGCCCCGGGCCTCCGCCGGGTCGAGGGCGTGGCGGGCCCTCTCTAGGAACTCCCTGGGCGTCTCGCTGGGCGCCTTGTAGATGCCCCGCCTCTCGGCAGCCTTTAGGGCGGCTTCGTAGCATAACACCGGCTCTGGGGCTCCTACCCTGACTCTCCTGGCTAGGAGTCCCCGGGCTATTGAGCCGATTATTGAGAGGGTGTCCCTAGCCATGTAGGCGGTGAATACTAGGATTGGGGCTGCTAGTAGCCAGGGGTTTATGTTTGGTAGCCCTATGGCTAGGGGCCGGGCGTCTCCGAGGGTTACCCCTCCTCCTATGCTTGGCGGTCTTGATGCTTGTATATTGAGTGTGGTGTCTATCTTCTCCCTTACTCCTGCGACGTCTCTGAGTAGGTTCTTGAAGTCTGTTAGCCTGGTCTTTGCTATGTCTGCTAGGTCGCTTGTGACCTTGACCTCTTGGGCTGACTGTGGGGTTGCGCCTGGTGGTGGCTGGCTTGTCTCCTGGCGTAGCCTCCTCTCCCTGAGTATGTCCCTTAGCTCCTGTTCTAGGTTTGTCGGGTCTATGTCTTGTAGCTCTGGTAGCTGGGCTTGGGGTTCCTCCTTGGTTAGGGTTATGTTTACCTGTAGTGTGGACCTGAGTAGGGTTTCGTATACGTTGGCGAACCTGTCAAGCTTCTCGATCGTGTCGTAGTAGCTGGCTGCCTCCTCGCCTGGGAGGGGTAGGATCCACGTGTTCCCCGATATCCTCTGAGCTAGGAGTAGGCTTGGTATTAGGTGGAATCTTGTGGGGAAGTCTTGGGGTATGAGGCATGCTAACCTCTCCCAGGCCTGGGTGGCCTCTCCCTGGCATGGTGGTAGTTGGAAGGGGTAGAGGAGCTCGCCCGACGTGTTAACCCCCCGGTATATGTAGTACCCTGTATCCGGGGACACCCTCTCCAGGGCCAGCGAGACCTGGTATGTAACCATGAGGGACAGGTTGGATAGTATCTCCTGCTCGCTTATCCTCTCCGGGTCTAGGCCCTCCGCTAGCACCTCCTGCGCCCTAACCACGTCTCCCGGCTCTATGACCGGGTACTCTAGTGGGGGGTCATCGTCTAGGCAGGTGAGGAGGGGTGTTATTGATACTAGGGCGGCGGCCAGGCTAAGGTTGCTACCCCGGGCTGAGGATAGCTTTAAGGCGTCTCCCAGTGCCTCCAGCCGCTTCGCCACCTCACTGTATCCCACGTCTTGGAGCATCTTCTCCGCCTTCTCATCCTCGCCGACTGCCAGGTAGACTGAGGCCGTGTAGAATATACTGGCCAGGTACTCCAGGTCGCTTAGGGAGCTGGCTGGTATAGAGTAGTCCCCAACCCTGGCTACGCCGTCGTCCCCGACCATGCTCTTCCCTATAAGGGCAAGGGTCTCTAGGTACACCGCTACCCCTAGGCTCACGCAGGAGAGCTCCTCTCCCGTCAGGTTGATGTAGCTAGTGTACACCGTGGGGGGAGGCGGGGGGATCTGTGGTGGGTGCCTGATAATCGTCTCCCCGAGCTTGCCGACATCATCCTGGGCTAGCGCTGGGGCCGCGGCCCAGGCTATGAGGATAACCAGGAGGGCCGCGGCCGTGGAGGCGTGCACTCCATGCACCCTTCATAGAGGGCCGCGGCGAGGGGTTTTATTCTAGCCTCCGCATACCCCAGACTCCATGGCCGCCTTGTAGACTATCCTAGCCGCATACCAGGATAGTGCACGGGGGTAGATCCTTGAGGCCAGCCTCACGTAGAGGGGTATCTCTATCCTGGCGCCCGAGGCCCTTGGATGGCCCCCGCCGCCTAGCCTCGATGCAACTGGCTGCACGTTCACGTCCCTACTCCTGAGGGATAGCCCCCCGTTGCTCCTGACTATCACTGCTATGTCGGCCTGGTATCTGGCTAGGAGCATTGCCCCGATGAAGCTGTTGGCTGGAGGTCCCCTGCCTTTCGCCGCCGCTGCTACCCTGCACTCCCTCCTTGATACTGTGTATACTGTAGCCTGGATCCTGTTGTAGCCCTCCAGCTCCCTTGTTATGTAGTCCTGTAGCCTCTCCTCTAGCTCGTTGTCCCATAGTATGCCCCGGGCTAGCTTGTCTAGGACCTTGTCCCTCCACTCGTCCCCGTTATGGTCGCCACTGCCTAGTATGCGGAATAGTCTTGTGGAGAGGTGGTGGTCCCACCTCCATAGGTCTGCCGAGCAGACTACCCGCTCTAGTTCTAGTAGGTAGTCGTCTGCCAGGGTGCCGTGGCTCCTGGGGAAGTGCCTCACCACTGCCCCGGTTGCGCAGGTGTTCCTGTCCACCCATACCCTGGCCCCCGCGGCTTCTAGGGCTTGGAGGTCCTCGCCGCTCCATATGTGGTGGTCTACCCACTCCACCCTGACTCCGCGGCTCGTCAGGTCGCCCACGATCTTTAGGGCGTGCTTGAAGGAGTCCCTGTTGGGGCCTAGGTCTGTCACCACTACTAGGTCTCCCCTCTCTGCGTGCCCCGATATCGCCTCTAGCCTCTCGTGTACGTTATAGGGCTCGGCGTAGATGGTTGTGTAGCCGCCGTCTACCCTGCCTAGGATCCTCACCACTGCGGCCGCGGCGCCGACCCCGTCCAGGTCGGTGTGGGTCACTATGTATAGGTGGTTCATTTCTCCTGTGCCTCCTCCCTCACCGCCTCCTCAACCAGCGGCTTGAGTACCTTCCACGCCTCCTCTAGGCTCTGGGGTATAACCTTGGCCCCCGCCGTTATGGTCATGTAGTTGGTGTCCCCCACCCACCGGGGCACTATGTGCATGTGCAGGTGGTCAGCTATCCCAGCACCCGCCGCCTCGCCTAGGTTCATGCCTATGTTGAAGCCGTGGGGCTTGTACGCCTTCTTCAGCGCCTTCACGCTGGCCCTGACTAGGATCATCATCTCCGCCAGCTCCTCCACCGTCAGGTCCTCTAGCCTGGATACGTGCCTGTAGGGGACCACCATCAGGTGGCCGCTGTTGTAGGGGTACTTGTTCAGTATGACGTAGTTCCTAGCCCCCTTATAGACTACTAGGCTCTCCGGGTTGACGCCCATGTTGGGTGCCTCGCAGAAGACGCACCCCCTCCTCTCCCCGTGGCTCTTTATATAGGCCATCCTCCATGGCGCCCAGAGGTTGCTGTACCATGGCTTGGGCCACACTATCCTAGCCACCCCCGTCACCCAGGAGGCTGGGAGGGGGGTTAAAGGGGGCCGTCTTATGCCTTCATCCTCCTCATCCTATACTCCGAGATAAGCCTCTCGAGGTCGATCCTGCTGGCCCTCTCCTCCTCTATCCTCCTCTTCTCTAGGAGCGCGTCCTCCAATGCCCTAGACTCTACTAGGACCACGCCAGCCTCCTCTACTACCCTGTACCCGGGCCTTAGGGCTGGCGTCATGGCCCTTCTAAGAGCGTTGGCCAGGGGGCCGGGCTCGACTATGACCCCCTCGATCCCCGCCTCCGCCAGCCTCTCGAGCGCAGCCTTCTCGAAGGTGTTGGGGTCCTCCACTATGAGTATCCTGGCCCCCTGGGGGATCCTGTTCACGTTCCTAGTTGTGAGGACCTTGACCCTGGCTGCCAGGACCAGGTCTCCGCGGGCGGCGGCGACCACCATGGCTGCTAGCCTGTTGGCCGCCGACTTGTACTCCTCCACCATATCCTTGAGCTTCCTGGCCTCCTCTTCTAGCCTCTCGATCCTGCTCCTGAGTGCCCTGAGCTCCTGGTCCCTGTACGCCTCGGCCCTGGCCTCTTGTATTGCCAGCCGGGCGTTGAGCCTCTCCCTCTCCAGCTCTGCCTCGAGTGCTGCTATCTTGTCCTCCAGCCTCCTCTTCTCGGCTTTGAGCCCCTCTATGATCCCGGCGTAGTCTACCCCCTCCCCGGCCTCCTGCCTCTGCTCCCTCCTCGCAGGCCTCTGCTTCTCCTCGCCCCTCCTAGTCTCGCCTATTATCCTCATTATCTGCCTCTCCACTGCCTCCGCGAGGGTTGTGCCCCTGAGGACCTCAGCCTTAACCTCCTCCGGGTCGAGTTCAAGGTCGAACTTGCCTAGGTAGGAGTCTATCTGCCTCATCTTGGATAGGAGGGCCTGGTAGGCCTTGTACGCTGCCGCCAGTGCATCCCTCTGGTGGGAGTCCCTCGGCTTGGCGCCGTGGATCCTGGAGGCTAGCTCCCTCTTCTCCTCCGTGGTCATGTCCTGGGGCGGGGTGTAGACCTCCGCCCCTAGCTTTGAGGCCACGCTCCTGACCGTATCGGGGGGCGGGTTCACGTCTGCCGCCACGATTATCGGGGACCCGTGGGCTAGGATCTCCTGGATTATGCCTCCCCTGTCTATCCCCTTGTAGCTGGCTAGGTGGAGCACCCTACCGGCGAGGTCTATCACCGCTAGCCCGGTGGAGATGCCGGGGTCTAGGCCGACTATCACAGGCTTGCCACGGCCCTCCTCTAGGTATAGCTTGGCCCTGTAGACCGGCTTCACCTCGATAGTGTAGTCGGGCCCCCTGTAGGGCTTCACCACGCCCTGGAGCCTCGACCTGGGGGCGTATACTGTGAAGACCGCCGACTCCAGGCCCCCGGTGCTCCTCCTGTACCTGTAATCATACTCGAGCCCGGCCTTGTCCAGCTCCTCCTTTATCCTAGTAGCCACAGCGTGTATCGTCGCCCTGACCCTCCTCTGAAACCTCTGCTGGCTCCACCCCCCAGAGCTCCCTCCCCTCCCGCGGGAGACTGTTATGAGTGTCTTCTCCTCCACCACCCTAAGGGGCTTCCCTACCCCCCGGGAGGCGAGTACTGCTAGGAGGTACGCTGTCCTCCCCGGGCTAGGCTTGCCCTGGCCCGGGTCTAGGCCTGCCCTTCTGGCCGCCTCCCTCACATCTATAGGCCCGTCCTCCCCCATGTTTACCTGGATTACCATCGCGTCTGGGGGCAGCATGGAGAGTATCCTGACCAGGTCCCTGGTTGTCTGGGCCAGCTCGTACGGGTTATCAACGGCTATGACCCGGGGCCTGTACTCCCAGGCAAGCCTGACTAGCCTGGCTATGCTAGACTCCGGGGCCTTCGCCACCAGGCCCCCGTCCTGGTCTACCACTACTATGTAGTAGCGGGCCCCCCGCGTCGAGGCAGGGTTGCCGTAGTGAAGGTCTACACCCATGTACAGGGGGCCTCTGCTCCTGGCCATCAACCCACCTCCACGGCGCCCGGGGGATTCTTACCATCACGTGGGCTTGCGGGGGGTGATAAGGTCTATCCTGGCCTGGGGGGCGATGCTCTGGCTCCCTTAACGTAGGCTAGCGCCTCCCCCGGGTCTACTTGGAGGCCGTACCTGCGCCGCATAAACCCTACTATGTAGGCCACATCCCTCTCCAGGAGCTCGTCGGCGTTCTCCTCCTCCTTGTACACGTACTGGGGCCAGTCTATCACGACTCCCCTGCCGTCGCCCTCGTAGATAACATTGTACTCGCTCAGGTCCCCATGTACTATCCCCACGTCTAGATAGGCTATCCTTAGGGTCGTGAGCACTCCCTCCAGGAGGCTGTAGGCCTCCTCCAGGCTCATCTCCCTGACCCTGTACAGCTCCACTCCCTCCCTGTACTCCTGCACGACGCAGTGCCTGTCCCACGCTATCGGCTCTGGCACCCATGCTCCCCTCTCGTGTAGCCTGACCAGGACCTTGAACTCCCGCTCGCCCAGGAGCTTTGCTATCCTGAACCACTGCTTCCTGTCCACCATAGCAGCGGGGCTCCTGAGCCTCCTTATCTTGCTGAAGCTCGTCCTCCCCTCCCTATGTAGCTTGGCTGCCGCAACCTCCCCGCCAGCCAGCTCTACTAGGTAGACGTCCCCCTCCTTCCCAACGCCTATTCTCTCGCCCACCCTGGAGATGACTCCCCTGCCCATTAGGCTGGATAGGGCTATGACGTCCAGGCCTAGGTATGTTAGCGTGTACCCTGTAACCGGGCCAGCCTGCCTTCTAACCAGCTTGAGGTCTGATAGCCTCCATAGTATCTTCCATAGCCTCCCCCCGGGTATCCTGCTCCTTCTCTCTATAATGTCTAGGGGGACGTACTCGTGCCGCGACATGAGCTTCTCGATGGTCCTCAGCACCCTGAGATCGTCCCTGTCGAGGCTTTCTATGATCTCCTGTAGCCTGCTCGCCAACCAGGCGCCCCTAGCAAGTGGGTGCCCTTGGGGGCCTGATATCTACTATGCACCTTCATGGGTATGCTTTTATATACCTGTAATGCCACGCGGTGGTAGATAGTTAAGGTGTCTTTATGGCGGGCAAGAACCTATACCTAGGCGTGGGGATCCTCATTATCATAATACTACTCGCCGGCGTCTTCATGATGCAGGGAGGCGAGGAGCAGGCAACCCAGACAGGAGAGACAACCCCAGCGGCGGGCCAAACCCAGGAGCAGACACAGGCACAAGAAACTCAGCAGGAGGCTAAGACTGAGACCCAGACAGAGGCGCAGGCCGGCGGCGAGGTGGAGACCCTCGTCATCGGAGCCCCGCTAAGCCTCTCGGGCAAGTACGCTAAGGAGGGCGAGATGAGCCTCATGGGCGCCCTCGCCGCGGTGAAGTGGATAAACGATAACGGCGGGATCACCGTTAACGGGAAGAAGTACATGCTAGAGTTCAAGTACTACGATGACGAGTCGAATCCAGACAGGGTAACCAGCATAGTGGAGAGGCTGATAACGCAGGATGGCGTGAAGTTCCTCCTAGCCCCCTACAGTAGCGGGCTTACCGCGAAGGCTGCCCCCGTAGCGGAGAGGTACGGGGCCCTCATGCTCAGCCACGGCGGTGCTAGCGACAAGATATTCCAGCAGGGATACGACTACCTAGTACAGATCCTGACTCCCGCCAGCAGGTACTTCACCAGCGTCCTGGACATGGTCAAGGCGATAGACCCCCAGGCTAAGACTGTGGCGATAGTCTACAAGGAGAACGAGTTCTCCAGGACTGTGGCAGAGGGCGCCAAGGCCTACGCCGAGAAGCTCGGCTTCGAGGTCGTGTACTTCCAGAGCTATCCTGCCGACGCCCAGGACCTGACCCCAGTACTACAGCCGCTCAAGGACCTACAGCCAGACGTAATCATAGGAGGGGGCCACTTCGCCGATGGCCAGCTACTGGCCAGGCAGATAAACGAGCTAGGCATCAAGGCCAAGCTGGTCGGCATCCTAGTAGCCCCAGCGCTCCCAGACTTCTACAAGAACCTGGGAGAGGCTGCTGAGGGCATAGTCTACCCCAGCCAGTGGGAGCCCGGCGTCACCTTCAGCCCCGAGACAACACCACAGGGCTACGAGTGGTACGGCCCGACAGTTGAGGAGTTCATAAAGTACTTCAAGGAGGTTGCAAAGGAGAGGGGCAAGGGAGACATAATGCCTAGCTACCACGCCGCCGACGCGGCGGCTGCCATACTATTCCTAGCCAAGGCGATAGAGCAGGCCAACAGCCTGAACCCGGACGACGTGAGGCAGGCAATGAACGACCTAGCGCTATTCACCTTCTACGGCAAGCTCAAGATCGACCCTGAGACGGGCTTGCAGATCGGCCACGACATGATCGTTGGCCAGTGGCAGAACGGTAAGAAGGTAATAGTATGGCCCAAGGAGGCCGCCCAGGCCGAGCCCCTATACCCCAAGCCGTAGGAGGGGCTCGGAGCTGGCGGCCTCCAACCCGTTTTTCCTGGCACCACCGTCTCTCTGCGTCCCTAAGGCGTACAGTGGTGCTAGTGTGGGGTGTGTATAGTGGTTGACGTGGGGCTTGTGGTGGCCAACCTCGTCTATGGCTTGTTGATCGGGATCATATATGGGATCGCCACTGTGGGCCTGAACATGATATTCGGCGTGCTTAAGATCGTCAACGTCGGCCACGGGGCATTCATAATGGTTGGGGCGTACGTTACCCTGCTACTCTTCACCCTAGCCGGGGTGACGCCCCCGCTTACCATAGTGGCCAGCATGGCTGTGGGCATCGGCCTCGGCCTCCTCTTCTACTACCTCGTCATTAAGTACCTTGTAGACGCCCCGGAGCTCGCCACGCTCCTCGCCACCTTCGCGATAGGCGTGCTCCTCCAGGAGATAGTCAAGGCCTTCATGGGGGCGGATAGTAGGGGGTTCACATGGAACCTGGGCAACATCGAGATCGCCGGGGTCAGCGTCGCCCTGTCCAAGGTGATAGCCGCCATACTCAGCATAGCACTCCTAGGCTTCCTCTACCTCGTAATCTACAGGACTAAGCTCGGCCTCGCTATAAGGGCGGTCGTCCAGGACAAGGAGGGGGCCATGGTCGTCGGTGTCGATGTTGATAGGATCTACGCTATTAGCTTCGCCCTTGGCATAATGGTCACCGTCGCCAGCGGCAGTATACTGGCCATGTACCTCCAGTCCGGCATACACCCCTACATGGGCGAGATATACACGCTGAAGGGATTCGTCATAGCAGTGATGGCCGGGCTGGGCAGCATACCCGGAGCTTTCATAGCCGGCATACTCTTCGGCCTATTCGAGAACCTAAGCTACGTTGCACTCCAGTCAATAGAGGGGATCCAACCCCTGGTGCTTACCAGGAGCATCGCCTTCCTCCTGCTACTAATCATACTCCTAGTTAAGCCCAGCGGGCTCTTCCAGAGGTGAGACAAGGATGCCCGGAGTGGATCCGTGGGTGCTGAGGGAGGCGCTGAGGAGGAGCGCCCCCACCCTGGTGTTCTACCTGGTACTCCTAGCGCTCTACCTGGCCATGCCACAGTATAGCCAGTTCATAGCCATGATACTATTCTACGCCATACTAGGCCAGGCATTCAACATATTCATGGGCATGACCGGCTACGTCGACTTCGGATACGTAGCGTTCCTGGCCAGCGGAGCCTATGCGTTCAGCCTAGCGGCGATAGCCCTCAGCGAGGCAGGGGTGACGGGGTGGATCTTCATCCCAGTGGGCCTAGCCTTCGCCGCCATAGTGGCTGCCACGCTAGCATCGATAGTGGGGGCTATAGCCCTCAGGCTCAGGGGAGCGTACTTCGCCATAGCCACTATAGGCGTGAACGAGGGGCTGAGGTACTTCGTGGAGGGCGCCAACCTGCTCGGGGGCAGCATAGGCCTCTACATCGTCAAGAACCTCAAGGCCCTGGTAGGCAAGGAGGGCTACCAGCTCGCCGCCACCCTCCTGGCCGACCTCCTGATGTTCCTCCTGGCAGCGGTGACGGTGCTGGTCACCGGTATAATACTGTCCTCGAGGCTAGGCTACGCCCTCCAGGCCATAAGGGAGGACGAGGATGCAGCCAGGGCGCTCGGGATAAACGTTACTAAGTACAAGGTCACGGCGTTCATAATAAGCGGCATGCTGGGCGGCATGCTGGGCGCCCTCAACTGGGCCCTCAAGGGGGGTGTCGTGGAGCCCGCGCACGTATTCATGATCCACTATACCGTGGAGGCCATAGTCATAGTCATGCTGGGCGGAGCAGGCACACTACTCGGCCCTGTATTCGGAGCCATGACCTACATTGGCCTGAACTACGTGAGCAACGTATACATAGCACCGATACTGGAGAGCATGGGGATCAAGGCCACCGGGCTACACCTGATAATACTAGCCCCGATACTCCTAGCAATAATAATAGCGGCGCCCAACGGGATCGTTGGCCTACTCAAGGAGAGGATCAAGAACCCTAGAATCAGGAGCTTCATAACATA
This sequence comes from Acidilobaceae archaeon, assembly GCA_027014125.1. GTDB lineage: Archaea > Thermoproteota > Thermoprotei_A > Sulfolobales > Acidilobaceae > S012-22. The sequence goes on from JALWEI010000030.1 coordinate 19,934, forward strand.
GCGGGGGTGATCAGGGTGGCGGAGCTACTAAGGGTTGAAGGCGTGGTGAAGAGGTTCGGGGGTATAACGGCCCTCGACGGCGTGAGCCTGTCAATAGAGCAGGGAGAGCTGATGGCGATCATAGGCCCCAATGGCAGTGGGAAGACCACGCTATTCAACGTGATCAACGGTGTCCTGAAGCCAGACGCGGGTAAGATAGTATTTGAGGGCAGGGACATAACCGGCCTACCCCCCTACAAGAGGGTTGCCCTGGGCATAGCTAGGACCTTCCAGATACCAAAGCCCTGGCCCAACCTAACGGTCAGGGAGAACGTTGCTATAGGAGCCCTATTCGGGAGCATGCAGGGCAGGATAGGCGCTAGGGAGGCCCTAGAGATCGCCGATGAGATACTCGAGATCGTTGGGCTAAGCGGCAAGGCCGAGGTCGAGGCGGGCAAGCTAACGGTGCCCGAGAAGAAGGTCCTAGAGCTGGCACGGGCTATAGCGATGAGGCCCAAACTACTCATGCTAGACGAGGTTGTAGCTGGGATGAGCCCCAAGGACGCCGACAGGATAGTGGACGTAGTCAAGAAGATCAGGGACGAGTACAACATCTCGGTAGTCAGCCTAGTGGAGCACGTGATGAGGGTGGTCACCAAGTTCGCCGAGAGGGTAGTAGTGATGCACCAGGGCAGGGTGATAAGGGAGGGACCCCCAGAGGAGGTCCTTAGAGATCCGCTAGTACAAAGGGTATACCTAGGAGGTGCACTATGATGGAGGAGCTGCTCAGGGTAGAGGGGCTCGAGAGCGGGTACGGCGAGATGCAGGTGCTATGGGGCGTAAGCCTCAAGGTGCAGCGGGGCAGCCTAGTAGTGATCCTGGGCCCCAACGGAGCCGGGAAGACTACGACGCTTAGGAGCATAATGGGGATAATAAGGCCCTGGAGGGGGTCAATCACATTCGACGGCGAGGATGTGACAAAGCTGCCGCCGCACAAGAAGGTGCCCCGCGGCCTGGTACTAGTGCCTGAGGGGAGGCACCTCTTCCCCGACCTAACTGTCGAGGAGAACCTGCTAATGGGGGCCTACACGAGGGTGGGCAAGGAGGACCTCAGCGACACACTGGAGCTGGTCTACAGCCTCTTCCCCAGGCTCAAGGAGAGGAGGAGCCAGAAGGCAGGCACCATGAGCGGCGGGGAGCAGCAGATGCTCGCCATAGGCAGGGCCCTCATGGCAAAGCCCAAGCTACTCATGCTAGACGAGCCCAGCCAGGGGCTCGCACCCAAGATAGTCGGGGACATCCTGGAGACCCTTGTGAGGCTCAGGGAGGAGCAGGGCCTCACTATACTACTCGTCGAGCAGAATATAGCGCAGAGCCTGAAGATCGCCGACTACGCCTACGTGCTTGAGCAGGGCAGAGTCGTGCTGGAGGGCACCTCCAGCGAGCTACTGGAGAAGGAGGACCTAGTCAAGGCCTACCTAGGAATCTAGCCCCCCTTTGAAATCCACAAAAACCCGCCACACCTATTTTAACCCAGCCCGCCCGGGTTTAGCTTATGTGGTGAGGGTGCGTGGGTGGCCGCGTTTGCCCAGAGGCATAGTATCCTCCCCGTGACCCTTCTACCCCTAGACTCCCTCAGGCCCCACGAGGAGATCCTCGAAGACAGGGTTGAGAGGATTATGAGGGAGCTAGAGGAGAAGGGAGTACAGGAGCGCCCCATACTTGTAGACGCCAAGACCATGATCATCCTAGATGGGCACCATAGGACCGAGGCGCTCAGGAGGCTGGGTGCAAGGAGGATCGCAGCAGTGCTAGTAGACTACGACTCCGACCTCGTGACTGTCGGCTCGTGGAGGCCAGAGATCAGGGTGACAAAGGACCTTGTAAGGCATGCAGGCCTAACCGGCAGGCTCCTGCCACCGAGGACCAGCAGGCACCGCGTCAACACTAAGATACCCAGGGCAGACACATCCCTAGAAGAGCTCAGGAGGTGACCAGGGTGGACTACATACTGAAGCCCGTAGAGGCGCTGAGGAGCCCCGAGAAGCCTCCCCTAGGCGAGGTCCTCGACGAGCTGGCACGCATCCTCAGGGAGTGGAGGGTGAAGGCGATCCGAGAGGCCAATGGCATAGCCGCCAGGGATGATGCTGCCAGGCTTGAGGCACTCCGCCTCCTAGGCGCTAGGCTAGCACCCATAGCACTGGGAGGAGGGGAGGCGTGGGCTGACGTGGACGAGCTTGACCCCTACTGGGACCTCACCCCTAGGCCGGGCAGGGTGTACCATGGTGCCCTTGACTTGTTAACCGGGGAGTGGCCCACACCCCTGGTCAGGCTCAGGAGCCTCTCCCGTGGTGGCGTGAGGGTTTGGGCTAAGCTTGAGGCGTTTAACCCATTCAGCTGGAGTGTGAAGGATAGGGTGGGCTGGGCCCTCGCTGCTGGGTATATAGAGGAGGAGGGTAGGCCCCCTAGGCTGGTGTATGAGGCTACCTCCACCAACACTGGCATGGCGCTGGCAGGGATGGCTGCGATCTACGGTTTTAAGCTGAGGGCCTACATACCTGCTAGCATACAGAGGGCCAGCGACACCCTGCTAGCTGCCATGGGGGCTGAGGTGGTGCGGCTCCCCTATTCCCTCACCGTCGAGTCGCTAGACCTTGTCAGGAGGGAGGCTGAGAGGGATGGAGCGGTTAACCTTGACCAGTTCAACAATGATAGGAACCTGATGGTTCATATACGCTACACGGCCAGGGAGATAGACTACCAGGCCAGGACAGCTGGCCTCAGGCTCCGGGGCATAATCGGTGGTATAGGGACCTCCGGCCACATGTCAGCCATAGGCTTCTACCACAAGCACAGGAGCCGGGGGGAGACAAGGATCTACTGCGTGCAGCCCGCGCCGGGGGAGAAGATACCGGGCATAAGGAGGGTTGAAACCGGGATGAAGTGGATAGGGCTGGCCAAGCCGGATAGGATAGTCGACGTTACTAAGAGTGAAGCAGTGGAGGCCGTGTTGTCGGTGGCGAGGAGGGAGGGCCTGCTCGTGGGCCTCAGCAGCGGGGCCGCCACTGCGGGCTTCCTGAAGCTACTCGAGGAGGGCCTGCTGGAGGATGGAGACTATATAATAGTCTACCCGGACAATGGCCTCAAGTACGTGGAGCAGATCAAGGCCCACCTAGAGGGTGGAGGAGGTGGAGGCCTACACCATCAAGGGTAGGGTCGTCCTCGTAACCGGGGCCAGCAGGGGGATAGGCAGGGCCATAGCCCTGGAGGCCGCCAGGAGGGGCGCCTCGGCGGTGGCCATCAACTATAGGAGTGGCGCCACAGAGGCTGGGGAGGTTGCCAGGCTTGTGGAGGAGGCCGGGGCCAGGGCCCTCACCTATAGGGCCGACGTGTCGTCATGGAGCCAAGCTAAGGCTATGGTCGATAGCGTAGCTAGGGAGCTGGGCGGCATTGACGTGGTCGTTAATAATGCTGGGATACTTAGGCCCAAGCCCTTCAGGGAGATGGAGCCGGGCGACTGGGAGGAGATGTTCAGGGTCCACGTCTTCGGCTCTATGAACGTGGCGAGGGCGGCGATAGACCACATGGAGACCGGTGTCATAGTTAACATATCCTCTGTGCTTGCACTGCGCCCGGAGGAGGAGGCCAGCCACTACTCCGCCGCCAAGGCGGCGCTGGTGGCGTGGAGCATGGCCCTAGCCAGGGAGCTCGCCCCCAGCATAAGGGTCTTCACAGTACTACCCGGGGGCGTTGATACGAGGATGGCCAGGGCATGGGGCAGCATGGACTGGGTAGAGGAGCAGGTGCCCCTGGCTAGGCTGGCCAAGCCGTGGGAGGTTGCTAAGCTAGTCCTCGACGCCGTCGAGAACCCGTATATCACCGGGGATATACTGACGATAAGTGGGGGCCTCCTGTAGCCTATCTGACCCCCCTCCTACCGGCAAGACCCCTGCTGAAGTCAACGTGCACGGTGACATCGATACCCTTCTCGGAGAGGACATAGGCAGCCTCGTCAGCTAGCATGTCCGCTGCAACCGGGTCTAGGCCCCGTGGGGGGAGCACTATAGCATCGCCCTGGTACTCCCCGGGCACAACCTGGCGTAGCCTCACGTCAACCACCTGGAAGCCGCGGGACTCTAGCTCCCTCCTAACGGCCTCCACCGCCTCCCTGGAGGCCATATCTGATAGCTGGTGTACTAGGCTCCTAGAGTTGCTCACAAGCTCCCAGGCCAGGTAGGCCTCTATCATCCAGGCCCCTAGGTAGTCGACTATGGGGCCTAGGGTGTAGCCGCCGATCGCGGAGGCGGTAGAGACTATGCCCTCCAGGATCTCTGAGGCTGTGAACGCCGCCATGGGAGCCCCCACTATTGGGCTCCTCCTGAACGCGGCGACTGCTCCGGTGTATAGTGCCAGGCCTAGGAGGCCCAGAGCCCCGGCCCCAGGCTCCACCCTATACTCATGGTAGTCCAGCAGGTATGCTAGCCCAAACCCAGCGGCGGCCCCGTAGGCGGCGAGCATGAATGGGACCCCGCCGAAGGCGAGCCTCTCGTGGCCGTATGGGTGATCCAAGTCTGGCGGCGCCTGGGAGGCTTGCAACCAATAGAGTGCAACCACCCCTGCTATGAGGCCAGCGATGCAGGTGGCTCCATCGACTAGGAGCGCTTTGGAGCCGTATGCTAGGCTACCCGCTATCTTGGCGGCCCCGCCCAGCGCGCTCAGCACTAGCCCCAGCTTGAAGTAGTCCAAGCCCAGCGCCCCCAGGGCCTGGTTCCCTCCTATGAGAGTATTATCCTGGCATCCACAACCACCGGGCCCTGGCTTGTTAGGATCACCGGGTTCAGGTCCACCTCCTCTACCCTAGGGTGTAGGGCTAGTAGGGAGGCCTTGGAGAGGACATGGGCTAGGTGCTCCACGCTGTCTGGGAGGCCCCGGTACCCCTCTAGTATCCTTCGTGACTTGAGCCCCTTGACCGCCTTGAGGGCGCGGCACATGCCTGCGGGGGCGCGGGTTATCTTATAGTCCCTGAGGACCTCTACAAGCACCCCGCCTAGGCCGGCTAGTGCTATGGGGCCGAACCCCTGGTCCTTCCTGGCCCCGACTATCGCTTCTAGACCGCCCTGGATCATCTCCTGCACCAGAGCGCCCTCCATGGCGCCCTGTAGCCTGGCCTCGAGGTCCTTGTAGGCCCTAGCCGCCTCCTCGGGGCTCGTGATCCCGAGCACGACCCCGCCGACGTCGGTCTTATGGATTATCCTACGCCCGGCCGCCTTCACAACCACCCTCCCCGTGTTTAGCCTCTTATAGCACTCGGCCGCCTCCTCGGGGCTCCTGGCTAGGCATGACTTGGCTGCTGGTATGCCTAGGGCCTCTATTACCTGTAGCGCGTCCATGTCGGGTACCTTGCCCGGGGGCTGGGAGTCTAGTATCCTAGCAGCCTTGCTGGGTAGCTCCACCTTATCGTCGCCTCTGCACGTGGGCTGGTGTACCTTGTATAGGGTTGCTAGGGCCCTAGCAGCCCTGTGGGGGAAGGGGTATGCTGGTACTCCTAGCGATTCTAGTATGCTCGACGCCTCCTTGCCCTCGTCTCCGCCGAGCGTAACCGCGGCTCCCGGCTTTCTGGCCTTGTGTAGCTTTTCTGCTATGATCCATGCTAGCTCCCTGTCTACTGTTGCAGGTTGGAGGGGGGCTACGATCAGTGCCATGTCGTAGCTGTCTAGCGCCTCCTCTAGGGCTACCTGGTAGTCCCTGTTGGTTGCGCCCCCTGTTAGGTCTATCGGGTTGCCTAGCGATGCTATGGGGGGCAGCTTCCCCCTTAGCCTCTCCACCACATCCTGGGGTGGCGGGGGGACTTGGAGGCCCTCCGCCTCTAGGGAGTCTGTCGCTATGACCCCAGGCCCCCCGGCGTTTGTGACGACAAGCACCCTGGCGCCGCGGGGGCTCCTGTGGCCCTGCATTCCCAGGATCTTCAGCGAGTCTATCAGGTGTATGGGGTCCTCTACAACAGCTGCCCCCGCCTCCTCTACAAGGTCCTTGAACACCCTGTAGTCCCCTGCCAGGCTGGCGGTGTGGCTCATCGTAGCCCGGCCCCCGGCCCTGGTTCTGCCTCCTTTCAGGAGTACCACATGCTTCCCGGCGTCCCTTGCACCCTGTATGGCGTCTAGGAGCCTCGGGCCCGCCCCGGGTTTGACTCCCTCTATGTAGACTCCTATCGCCCTGGTGGCCTCGTCCCCAGTATAGTACTCTATGACGTCAGCCTCGTCTACATCGGCCTTATTCCCTATATTGATCGCCCTGTACACACCCAGGCCCTCCATGGCGGCCCACTCCATTAGCGTGGTTAGGAAGGCGCCACTCTGGCTCACCAGGCTCACGTAGCCCCTTGGTGGCCTGGGCATCCTCTCCCTTGGCAGGAAGAACGTATCAACCCCACTGACAGGGTCGTAGACCCCTATGCAATTCGGCCCCACCAGCCTGATGCCGTGCCTTCTTGCTACGCTAGCCAGCTCCTCCTCAAGCCTCTCACCCTGGGGCCCTGTCTCGGCGAAGCCCCCGCTGACAACTATGACCCCGCGAGCCCCGGCCCTGCCAGCCTCCTCCACTACACCCACCGCCGCCTCTGCCCTCACCGCCACCACGACTAGATCCGGCACTTCGGGCAGGCTGGTGAGGCTTGGATAGGATTTAACCCCCAGCACCTCCTCATACTTCGGGTTGACTGCGTAAAGCCTACCCTTGTATGACGCCTTCAGGTTCCTCAGTATCTCGTGGCCGAACGTGCCGGGCCTCCTAGAGGCCCCCACCACTGCTATGCTTGAGGGCCTGAAGAATGCGTCCAGGCTCACGTGTAGGCGCACCCCTGGTAGGGCGGGCCTATACCAGGTTAATATGCCGGCTTAGAGGCGCTACACGACTATAGGCTATGATTGAGGGTGGGGGGG
>JALWEI010000031.1 GCA_027014125.1 Acidilobaceae archaeon
GGATGGGGGTTAGCCCTGGATGGCCGCCTGTAGGTCTCCTCCCTTGAGGGCCTCAACGATCTGGTCGTACTCGTCGTGCGTTGCCGGGGTCTTGAAGGTTATCTTGCCATTGACTATATCGTTCTGGAGCCTCTCGACCAGGCTCCAGGCGGTGTCGCTTATGTACTCCTTCCTCTTCTCCTCAACTATCTTGACCACATCATCGGGTGTTAGGCCCTGGGGCAGCTTGCCCTGCTCCGCCGCTATCTCGGCGAAGTACCTCACTATATCCAGGTCGCTTACTCCGAGGCCTCCCTCCTTGAGGCCTAGGCTGTGGACTCCGCCAGAGTATGTGCCGTCAACCACGCTCTTGATCGCCATGTAGACGGCGGTGTCGACCCTCTTCATACCGCTGACTATGATGTACTCGGGGGCGTACCACTCCTGGCTGGCGTCCTGGCCTATGGCCAGTGCCTTCACCCCCCTGGCGTTGGCGTCCTTCACGGCGTCGAACATGCCCACGTGGGTTAGGCCAGCGACCCCGTAGAGCACCCTGGCGTCCTGGGCTATCATCTGCTCCGCGGTCTGCTTACCCACCTGGGGGTCTGTGAAGGTCCCGGTGTAGGTCCAGAGGAAGCCTATATCGCTGCCCGTCTCCTGGTTGTATAGCTGCACGCCGTATAGGTAGCCTATGTGGAACTTCCATAGTGGGGGTATATCCATGCCGGCGACCGCTCCCACCTTGGTTGCCCCTATGTTCTTCGCCATGTCAGCTGCTAGTATGCCCATCAGCGCGGCTACCTCCTGCTCCCTGAAGACGTAGGCGGCTACATTATCCATCTTCTCCGGGGGCGCTGCGTCTATGATCGCGTACCTCTGCTCGGGGAAGTCTGGGGCCACGTTAACTATGGGCTCCAGCCAGAGGAAGCCGACGCCTATGATCAGGTCGTACTCTCCGCCCCTGCTGACGCTCCTCAGCAGGCTCTCCATAGCATCGACGCTGGCAGGCGTCTGGAAGTCTACCTGCACCCCAAGCTCCTCAGCCGCCCTCTCGGCTCCGAGGACGGCCATGTCGTTGAAGCTCAGGTCGCCCTTGCCGCCGACGTCGAAGAGGACTAGGACCTTAACCTGTCCTCCCCCGGCCTCGGTGGCCTGGGCCTCCTCTGTTGTAGTCGCCGTGGTCGTGGTCTCCGTGGCGCCTGCCCCGGTGGCCTCTCCCGTCTGCGTCTCGGGGCTTGTAGTGGTGGTCGTGGCTGCTGGAGCCTCCTCCCCGCCCCTCATCATGAAAGCGGCGGCGAGGACCACTATGAGGAGTACTACGACCCCGGCGATGAGGGTCCTGGATGCACCTATCCTAGTCGCCACAAGGCTGCACCGTGAAGGGGGTACCCCGGGTGGGGGTATATTAGCGTTCAAACCCTGTGGCCTGGCAGAGGATCCCCGCCACCTTGGAGGGCTCCACGCCCTCGAGGAGGACCTCCTTCACCCTGCTCTTGCTCCCCCTGGTGATCCTGGCGCGGAGCCCCATCTTCTTGAAGAGTCTAACCAGAGCCTCATTGGCCCTCCCACCCCGGGGAGGCTCGCGGACATAGACATGCACGCCATCCTCGTCAACCTCCACCCCTGCCCTGCGGGCCCCGGGGTGGACGTGGACCGTGAGCAAGACCCCCTCGCCACTCCTCCTCATATGCCTCTCCACAAGCTCCACACACCCCACAGGGTTCACCCCAACACTATCCTCCTATAGCTGCCCAGCACGTTCAGTATAACAGCCCTCCTCCTAGCCCCGGCAAGCGCCTCCTTCACCCTGGGGTCGAGCCTGGACCCGGTTGCCTCAAGGTAGAATATGTACCTCCACTCTCCCCCCACGGGCATCGAGTAGATCATGGAAAGATTCACACCAGCCAACGCGAGGGGCTCGAGGAACCTGTAGAGGCTACCCGGCTCATCCCTAAGCACAGCCAGGATCATAGTACGATCCCCGCCCGGGTCATCCTCCCACCCCAACACCAGGAACCTAGTATAGTTGCCCCCACCATCAACATCCTCAGCCACAACAGGCAAACCATGCCTAGTAGCCGCCTCCCGGCTACAGATACACAACCCCCCATCCCTAGCCGCCCTCAGGGCCGCCTCACCCGTGCTAGACACCGGGACAAGCCTGGCCCCCGGGAGGTTAGCCCTAATCCACTCACCCGCCTCCCCCAAAGCCTGGCTATGACTATACACCACACCCCCACCAGGATCCCCAGCGGCGACAAGCCTCACCCTATACACAGCTGAAGCCCTGACACGCAGCATAGTCCACTGGAGCCTCCTCAACGTCTCCAGCACAGGCCCAAACACGTTATTCTCGATAGGAACAACCGCCAGATCCGCCCCACCCTCCTCAACGATAGTAACAGCCTCACTAATCGTAGGAGCCGGGACACCCCCAGCACCAGGATAGAGCAGGCGAGCTACAAGAGAGGAGAAGCTACCCTCAGGCCCCAGGTAAGAGACCCGAACAACCAGGCAACACCTCCGAGCACAAGCCTAACCCTGCTACAAGGGTAATATAAGGGTTAGCGTGTTAACACCAGCTACTGGAATCCTAGCTTGCAACGACGTCGAAGAACAACCTATCTAGCCTATCGGTATAAATGATAACCCTAACTTTATCACCCCTCCCTATAGCAGTTGGTGTTCCCTGAGTGGTCCACGAAGTTATAGTAGTTGAAATCTCGCCCTTTGCAGGAACTGTTATATTAGTCATGTTAACGTAGGATCCGCCACTAACTTGCAATTCTATACGCAAAATCTTCACAGGTGCATTACCCTTATTCTCAACCAGAAGATTCAACACAGGAGTAGCGCCTCCGCCAACACCTGTGCCGTAGTACCGTACATAGACCATAGGTCTAACCATAAACTCCTCTTGTACTCCGCCCCAGAGGCCCATAACCCAGTTCGCTGCTGCTAGGCTTACCACTATGGCGGCCCCTATTAGTATGACTATTACTATTGTGTCCTCCACTGCTATGTACCTCCACTGTATAACGTGTATATTAACTAAGTAGTACTTATATATTTACACCTACGTCTATATAATATAAATAACTAATTTTTATTCGCTCGGTTGCGAATTCTAAATATAATTAATATTAATATATTGAAATTATAATAAAAAGGTTAGAGGTCTAGTGTATAGAGCCCGTTATGGGCCTAGGGTTACTGGGAACTGCTGGGTGCTTGACTCCTTGAAGTATAGCTTGACCTGAAGCTGGTCACCGGGGCTGACGGAGCCTGCAAAGCCTGCTCCGCTGAAGTCTATCTTCATCCAGCCCTCACTGTTGGCCTCAATTGTTATGGGTGGTGCTGTTGCTGTTGAGCCTGCTGGCCACTCAATGGCGTTGGTTCCGCTGCCTATAGTGTATACCTGGTCTCCATAGATTATATCTACCTGTAGTAGCTCGTCGCTACCGCTGCCGTCGTTGGTTATGTATACCTGTATGTACTGGCCGCTTGCCGAGCCTGTTGGGTTGGTGACGCTTATCTGTGGTGTGCCTCCGGCAAAGCCGCCCCATAGGCCGAATAGCCAGCCTGCTACTGCGATTGAGATGGCTATGGCTACTGCCACGATTATGACCGTGGCGATTACCGGGCTTATTGCCTTTCTGCTCCTCATGCCTGTTCACCCTTATCCCTTGTTTGTCATGTAGAGTTTCCCTGGTACACAGTTATAAAAGTTTCCGTCTATGTCATTAGTGTGATTACTGTGTGCCCATCTATATTTGTATGGATTGAGTCGTGGTTAGAGGGATTCGGTCATGTCCTGGGCCTCCTTATTCTGGCGATGTTTCTTATGCCCGACCTTAGGCTTAGGTCCTCCTGGACTAGTAGGAAGCCTATTGTGTATAGTATGCTGGCGGTTGTCAGGGCCTTTATGGCCATCTCTGTCCTCTCTAGCAGTATTGTTAGGGCGTCTATTCCAGCTAGTGCTAGCTGCTTGGCTTGCCCGAGGCCGGGCTGGGGTGGCATGTTGTCTATGTGGACTATTATGGCGTGGATGGGGTTGAAGGCTGTGTATACCAGGTACATAGTGTAGAGGTATACTGCGCCGCCTAGGGCTAGGAGTAGTAGCCCTGCCCTGCTCCGCTTGCCCCCCTGTGAGTAGTAGATGGTGGCTAGGGCCTTGAGTATGGGTAGGGTTAGGGGTGCTATGTAGATTAGCAGGAGTAGCCTTGCCGAGGGTAGGATTTCCTCCAGCCCCGCGTTGGAGGCTATCAGGTATAGTATGCGGAGGGGGTAGAGGAGCCCTATGACGAGGACCACGCCCAGGATGATGTCTAGGACCCGGAAGGCAGCCCTAACCCAGCCGGGCCAGAGGCGGGAGAGCCTGCCCCACCCACTATTCAGTAGCCAGCCACCCAGGACCCAGAGCAGGAGGGCGAGCAGCACGCCGGGGAGCTCCCCGGCCAGCACACCTATGCCGCTAGACGCCGCGTCCCAGAGGCTACCCGCAAGGTCCTCGAGGCCAGTAGAAGACTCCACCCCGGCCCTGGCCTGGGCTAGCAGCTCCCCTAGGCGGGGTAACACCTGGGATACGTAGAGCAGGTATAACCCTGCTACAGTCCTAAGCAGGCCCCCGATGACTCCTCGTAGCAGCAAGGCGGCTCCCCAGGGGGTGGGTTTGTGGGCTGGGAGGGGTTAGTATGTGGCTAGGGGTTTATAGTGTAGGGGGCCTCCTAGGGTGTTAGCCTTATCTGTGTGAGTGTCATGAGTGATAGTATGACTATGAACACCATTATGTTGAGTACCCCTGCCGCGATCTCACCCTTCCTCCCGGCTATCCTGGCTAGGGTGTCCCTGAGGGCGTGCCCGCCGTCGCTGAGGAGGAGGCCCCCGGGTAGGGGTATGGCCAGGGGGGCTGCGTTGATTATGGCTAGCATCAGGTTGAAGAACATCGTGGACTGGATCGTGACGCCGAGCCACTGGGGCCTGTAGGCCTGGACTATCGTCACCCCTATCCTATCCTCACCCACGGGCTTCTCCACGGTTATGGTCTCCACCTGGCCCCTGTACTCGACCTTGAGCGTGACCACAGAGCTGGTATTGGGGTTCCCCACCCCGGCCTCCTCTAGGACCCTAGCCAGCTCCTCTATACTCTTGACCCTGACACCGTTGGCCTCCACTATGACCATGCCGGGCTGTAGGCCAGCCTCCGAGGCGGGGCTATCCGGGGCCACCCCGGTTATCGCCACCCCGTAGGCCAGATGGGGCATGACTATGCCCGCTAGGAGGGCCAGGGCCAGGTATATGAGTGTGTTAGCCGTGACGCCCGCAGAGTAGACTGCGAGCCTGCTCTTGAGGGGCGCCCTCTTCAGCTCCTCCTCATCCGGCTCGACGAAGGCTGCGGGGAAGAATAGTATGAAGGCGATCCCCGCATCCTTGACCCTCAGCCCCTCGGCCCTGGCTATATAGGCGTGGGCGAGCTCGTGGAAGAGAGCAGCTATCCCAACCCCCACCAGCACGTAGACGAGGTCCCCGAGAGGTATAGTCACCCCCGGTATCAGGGGCACGAGGCCCGCCTCCTCCCGGGAGACACCCGGAACCTCGACGCCCAGGTACCTAACAGCGAAGAGGGTGCCCACGATCCGGAAGAACATGTATGCCAGGTAAGCCATCACCGCGAGCCCGGCGAGGCCCACAACCCTGAGGAGCCTAGCCTTAAGGCTGCCTGGATCCATGGGCTCCAGCGAGACCCCGGCCCTGATTATGACGCCGAAGGGGAGGATCTGGACCTTGCCCTCCCCACCCCTCCTGCCGTATGCAAGGTAGAGGGCTACCCAGAAGGCTATTACACCCAGCAGCACTAGCCACACGTTGACCAAGCCCAGGCCCCCACACCCACAACCCCCAGGGCTAGGCTTTAAGTTGCTACCATAAACCCCCTCAAGGGCGCCCCTATAATAACCTCCACGGGGCTCCATGCCCAGGAGGGCGGGGATCATATTGGCTAGGGCAGAGTACTTGGCTGCCGCGATATACCTTGTGATAGCGGTCGCCGCCGGGTACGTGTACACCCAGACCTCCACCAGCGTGGAGCTCTCCCCCCTGAGCTGCGATGGCAGGACCTACCTGGCCGACCCTACGGGCTTGGCGCTGGAGTACAAGGCAGATATAGCGCTGAAGAGGGGGAACGAGACCAGCACGGCTACAGTAGTCTATATGGTCTACATAACCAGCAACCCGTGCGAGTCGGCTATACCGGTATACACGCCAGTGGTCAAGGTTGAGGGGGACAACGCGCTGGCAACGCTACTACTCAACACGGGCCTCCTATACCCCCATACACTCAACAACCCCGGATCAGTGGACCCCGGACAGTTCCTCTACATACTACCCCAGGAGTCCATAACAGCACTCCGCATACAGGCAGGCCCCAACGTAAACCCGGGGGTAGGGGCTGACACCAAGATCTGGCCCAGCCTGACCCTAAGGCAGGATGCAACAGTAGTGGCGGGGGGCGCAACGCTCAAGAGCCTGACAAAGGCGTCGATAGACCCCAAGACGGGTGTGCTAACAGAGCTGCACATAGCCAGCAAGACGGAGCAGCAGGAGGCCAGCATAGATGTGGTGTTACAGAAGCTCTACCTCCCCACCGGGGCGGGGGAGTACATAGACCAGGACAGGCTCACTATAGCAGAGATGACCCCGGCGCTGATAGCAGGATTCGCGATAGCACTAGCAACATACACCATAGCAGGCGCGGCGAGGGAGCAGCCCTAGGCAACGCCTACCCGGGGGAGGCCATAGCCGGGGGGTTGCTGTGCTTATATACCGGTTTTACTCCATGCCAGGGGTGTTAACCCCCCGGTTGCCGCTAGCGTGGCGCGCCTGGGGCTTAGCGGAGGCTCCTGTGGTTTTGATAGTGTCAAACTAATCTGTGTAATGATATCAATCTTGTATATATTATTATATGAAAATAGGTGTGTGTGGTGCCCGGCAGCGTGAGGATGCTAGTGCTGATAACGCTAGTCTCAATGCTACTGATGATGGCGATATCAGTAGCGGGCTCTGAGGGATCAGACAGTGCCAACGGCTACACCCCGGTTCCTATAAAGGTCGTCGACCACTCCGAGCTCTTCCAGGAGGCCGGCATAACTAAGTATGAGGGGTCAAAGTCCTGTATAGAGTGTCATAGAGACGAGGTTGTAGAGGTATTCCATAGCTACCACTACCAGATGGCGTCAAAGGCGGGTGACGTATACGGCAAGGGGGAGGTACTGGTGGGTGGCAGGGTGGTCTACAACGACTTCTGCACTGTCATGTTCCTAGACAACGGAAACAAGCCGTTTAACTGGATAGGTTATGTTGTGCTGAAGAAGGCGCCCCAGGGCTATGAGGACCTGGTAGGAAGCTTCACAGGGCTGACGGGGTGCAGCATGTGCCATGGGGTGGGGATGGGCCTACCACCCAGCTGGGAGCCCAGCAGGGAGCAGCTAGAGAACATAGACTGCATAGCATGCCACGTAGACCCCAGCGTGTACGTCTCCGGCCCCAAGGCTATAGGAAAGGGCCTGAAGAACGTGACTAAGGACGAGGAGGGCCGCTGGAGGTACGTCATCAACGTCCCCGCAGACGAGATAGCCAAGAACATCATAGACAAGCCCAAGACCGAGAACTGTCTAGCATGCCACGCCTACAGCGGCGGGGGGCCGCACCTCAAGAGGCCCAACCTAGGGCCCGACATGATGACCGGCAAGACGGAGGACGGGAGGATATTCGATGTACACATAGCCTCCGGCCTCACATGCACCGACTGCCACCCCGGGGAGGATCACAGGTACTCCACAGAGAGCGTAGACACATGGTCTAGGGAAGGAGAGGAGAGGGGCGAGGTCACCCTACAATGCTCAAGCTGCCACGGAGAGGAGCCCCACGACGGGGCCAAGGGATGGTTCCTAAACACGTTCCACGATAAGGTCGCATGCCAGACATGCCACATACCCTACATAGCACACGGAGACTGGCCCACAGAATACTACAGAGACTGGAGCGCCACAACATTCCACCCAGATAAGAAGAGGTGGAAGTTCAGCATACCCGACCCGGAGACAGGGAACACGAGCGAGTGGCACCTATTCAAGAACCTGGAGCCAGTCTACGCCTGGTACAACGGAGAGAGGGAGGTATACCTGATGACCGACAAGGTGACGCCAATAAAGGATAGCGACCTAGAGCTCGACCCAGTCAACGGCGAGAGCGCCGGGGTGGTCTACTACGTGAAGCCCGTGGGGAGCAAGGACGACCCGGAGGCGAAGATATACCCGTTCAAGCTACACAGGGCAATAATACCATTCTCGACAAGCGAGGGCAAACCAGTGCCTATGAAGGTAGGAATAGCCTTCGCAACAGGAGACGCCAAAGCCGCAGCCTCGAAGGGCTCACAAATATCAGGAATAGAATGGGACGGGGAGACGTACGTGACATACGTTAGATACATGCAGGTCAACCACGGAGTACAGCCAGCAGACAACGCCCTACAATGCCTAAACTGCCACGGCCCAACGGTAAGGAGAATGCCATGGCCAGAACTAGGATACGGCCACTTCCCCGAGATAGCATTCACAGCGATAACCCTAGGACTAGTGATAGCAATAATAGGAGTACCACTCTGGTACTTCAAGCTTAGGAAAAAGGCGTAGAGAAGCCCATTAAACCCCACCCACTCTTTCCCCTAGAGGCCAAGCCGGCCCGGGAGGGGGTTAGCGGTTCACAACAGCCTGCTCCTGGCCGTAGGAGGAGTGGCAACCCTTCAATATGGAGTTTATCTCAATAACAGGAGCCTCAACCCCACCCCCAGGAAGGATTATAGACACCCTCTCCCCCGGCCTGTAGACGCCGTCGACAACGATCTCCCTATCCACTATAGGGGAGCCCCCATACCTGGAGATGAAATCCGCCGAGGGGTACAGAGCAGCCGCAACGAAGCCGTTACCGCCCCTGAGGAGGAATAGGACGAGGGAGCCCGAGCCGCTAGACTCGGCCACGGCATAAGCGCCCCGACACTCAAGCCTATACCTCTCACCCTTATACACGAGAACGCCCTCACCCGTGCCAAGGTCCACAACCTCGCCCCTAACAGTGACCCTAGACGGGGAGTCCAAGGAGGCGAGCATCCCCACCTCATTGTACTTGGACGCGGTTATAGAGACGTACCCCACCACGCCTATGACGAGCGAGAGAACGGCCGCGGCCACTACTCCCCTATTCACGGGGCCCACCCAGTATACACTCCACAACTAAATCTATTGAGCATGATCCATGCCAGCAGCCCATACAAGGGGACAGCGTCCCGGACGCCAGCGTGGCACGATAAAATTGCTGATACAGTCCTCCAAGCCACGGGAGAGGGGCCGGGGCTGGATGAACCCGCTACTAGAAGCCAGGGGATTATGGAAGATGCTAGGCGGCAAGTGGGTGCTAAGGGGCATCAGCCTAGCCCTTAGCCGGGGCGAGGTGGTATTCATCACCGGATCCAACGGAACCGGTAAGACCACCCTGCTCAGGATACTAGCCGGGCTGGTTAGGCCCAGCAGGGGCAGCGTGGCCTACCTGTGCAGCGGGGGTAAGAGGTGCATAGGCTACTCGGGCCATAGCCCAATGCTTTACGACGTCATGACCGTCAGGGAGAACATACTATACTACGCCACCCTCTACGGCGTAGACCCAGCCAGCGTGGAGAAGAACCCTGCATGGAGCAGCCTAGGGCTAGGAGGCGTCGCAGGCCGGAGGGTATCGGAGCTAAGCTACGGGTGGCGCAAGAGGGCGGATATAATGAGGGCGATACTCCACAACCCCGAGATCGTGCTGCTAGACGAGCCCTTCACCGGGCTCGACCCACACGCCTCGGAGTCGCTGGGAGGAGTGATACGGTGGCTCGCCTCCCACGGGTCCGGGGTCATACTAACCTCCCCCAGGCCCGACCGGGAGTACCTTGACCTGGCGGACAGGGTGTATAGGCTCGTTGATGGTGCGCTCAAGCTTGCCGGGTAACACTATTAGGGCGGTCTACGTGCTTGTCAGGAAGGACCTGATGCTGGACTATAGGTCGCCTATACACGCCACCACCCAGGCGGTGTTCTCCATAGCCTCGGGGGTCCTGGCGGGCCTGGTGCAGAGGCAGAGTATATGGGAGCCCGGGGCCCTGCTACCCATATCACTGGCAATAGTACTAGTATTCCAGGGCATATTCTCCTCGTACATAAGCTTCGTCAGGGAGCGGGAGTACAACACTATAGACTCGCTGAGGCTCCTACCACTACCCCCCGAGGCCGTCTACACAGCGAAGTTCCTCTACACCACCATGAATATACTAGCTTTCACAACCATATTCATAGGCTCCCTAGCATTCTTCACAGGAACATGGCCGGGCCCCGCGTTGCCCCTACTCGTATGGATACTAGCCGCATCAATACTAGTAGGCTCCGTGGCCAGCCTAGCCTCGGCGATGATGATATACACTAGCTCCCCCAGCAGCCTGGCACCCATGCTCATAATGACGCTAACCCTACCATTCTTCAACGTGTCCTCTAGGGCGTTGAATACCATAAGCCAGGGGTACGTGCCGCAGCCTGGCTGGGAGGCGCCCCTGCTAGGCTACAGCGTGGGGTTCCTCATTGTGGCTGCACTGCTGTCGAGGTACCTGCTCGAGTAGAGCTGGCCTCCCGGTGGGCCTTGGCGTGTATTAGTGCTGATAGGAGCCCTCCCATGGCCATCAGTATGGCCCCGGCCCATAGTAGGTTTACCCCGGGCACGACCTTGACCTGGACTATGACTCCCTCCGTGTTTATGCTGGACTCCTCGGGCCTATACCTCTCCGCGAGGAGGTACATGTCTACGATCCCCTGCTCCACTTGCAGCGCAGCAGCCCTGGAGTCGAGCCTCCCGGCACCTCCCATATTGTATCCCGCCGACATCAGTGCGACGAGCGCTAAGTACTCCGCGGGGTCCAGGCCCTTCTTGGCCACGCTGAGGTAGTATATTATTGGCTCGTGGTAGGTGTTGAAGTAGCCCTCTACACGTGGAGGCTGGATGCTGATGTAGATATCATCCACGCCACGCCTAATGATGACCGTGTCGGTCACCAGGCCATGTATACCGGTGGCCTCCCCGTTCGCCTCAAACCTTATAACAGGCTCGAGTAGCCTCTCGCTATCCCCAAGGGAGACCCTGAGCCTTAGCTTGAGCCTGACGCTCTCTAGCACACTGTCAGGTAGCGGCAGGTCCCCTGGCCTGGGCGCTGAGAGTCGGCTTAGAACCTCATCGTCGGCTAGGTACTTTGCCAGCGACGAGCCCAGCGCATCCCTGAGGACAGCCGCCTCGCCCTTCTCGACTTGTATATACATGTAGACTCCCCTGTCGTAGGAGCCTGGGGCGCTGAAGGCTGTGTCCCCGTGGTAGACTAGGCCGCTGGCGACAACTATGTGGGGCTTGTGGAGGACTAGCCCCCGGCCTGCCGGCTCAACCAGCGCCTGGTCCTCCTCCACGCCTGGGTAGAGTGCAAGGGAGCTGATTGATACTACAGTCCCATCGCCTAGACTTAGGTTATAGGGCTCCTCGAGCTCCACCACATAGTATGAGTGGACCCCCACGGCAGTAGCGTTGGAGGCGACGGCCTCAACCACAGCGCTCTCGCCGTATATCGAGACGCCCAGCCACGCCCCCTCTATGCTGCCGGAGCCCCCCACCCGGGGTACGAGGTCTATCGTTATATTCGGGCCCCATACCACGATGGATATCGAGCCCTCGTGCATCGTATCATACACCCCGGTCAGGGCGTCGCCCAAGGCAAGCCTGCCCCTCCCGGACACCTCAACCCTATCCAGGGTGAGGGTGCCCTGGAGTACCAGGTCCTTCAGGGCCCTGAGGCTAGTATTCGACCGCGACTCCTCCATGGCCAGCTTCACATCCCTTATAGCAGGGGCTAGGTCCTCCTGTAGGAGGGCCAAGGCGTTCCACGCCAGCAGGGAGGTGGAGGTCTTGCCGGCTACATGGCTGGCGAGGTCTATTCTACCCCTGCCAGGCTCTAGCCAGTAGTCCTCTATAGTCAGGGTCGTGCCGGGGAGTATCTCCACCTCCTCCCCCACCGCTACCCTATACGTCTCAAAGTAGTAGTCGTTGAACGCGTATGTGCCGCTAAGCAGTATCCCGGCCAGGGTTAAACCCACCCCAACGTGAACTATACCCAGTGCAATGTGCCTCCCGGGCCCAACACGCCTCCAGGATAGCCCAGCGAGCGAGGCGAGTAGGAGGGCAACCGAGAGGCTGGTCACGGCTAGCCCGAGCGAGGCCATAACCCTAGTCGATGCAGGGGCCATGGGCGCAGGGGAGCTGATGCCAGCCCACGCCATGTAAGAGGCCGCCGCCCCCACTAGCAGTACTGCTGCCAGGTACAGGTAGAAGCCACGCCAGCTAAGCCTGCTGGCTAGGAAGAAGCCAGGCATCACCGCGACAGCGGCGAGTATCAGGGGGTAGAGAACCGGGTGGTAGAACCTAGCCCCCTCAGCCATGGTTGGTATGGAGGCCCCCACACCCACGGCGGTCAGTATAGAGGGCGTAAGTAGGGAGGAGTACACGAAGATAGAGGCAACTATGAGCATGGAGCCAGCCACCGAGACCGCCACGCCAGGCAGGCTCCTCTCCCTAAACGAGCTCACGACCATGCTGGCTACACTATGAACCTCCCTACTAGCCCCCACCAGGTACAACATAAGGCCCAGGAAGCCTATCGATAGGCTGAGGAGCGCCAGGGCCCCCACATTCGCGGCTGCAAAGCTATGGAGCGGGCTCAACCCGCTCCTGGTGACGTAGAGGCCCAGGGGCACGCTACTGGCGAGGAGCAGTAGCATGGGCTTCCTGAAGCCCGATAACGGGCCCGTACTATGGAGCACGGCAGTGGCGGCAAGCCACACCGCTAGCTCCGCAACCTCCACAGGATCCCAGGCCCAGTAGCCTCCCCAGCCAAACGTCTCATAACTCCACATCCCCCCGAAGGTTATACCCAGGGTTAGGAGCGACCACCCAGAGAGGAACAGCGCCTGGACCGCCCTGCCCTTCATGCCAGAGTAGATGGCCAGGGAGGATACTAGAAGGATAGCGTAGCCCCCGAAGGTGGATAGCGGGTGGGGTATAACCCAGTAGCTCTTGAGGAGGGGGTTAAGCCCGGCCCCGCCACCAACGCTAACCACATCAAACGCGCCGTTAAGGGCGGCGGCCACCATGGATATGAGGAGTACCAGGTTAACCGAGACGGTGAAGAACGCGCCGGCCCCCCTCCCCATAAGGTAGAGGGCGACAGCCGCGGCTATGGCGGAGAAGAAGTAGAGGCTAGACCCTCCCCCAGACCATGAGACGGCGAGCCTCAGCGGAATGCCAAGCCCATCGCTAGCCCCCCGGGCCACCTCGCCCAGCCTATAATCAAGCACAAGGAAGGGTATCGTATACACTACCCACCCCAATACCATCATTATGAGGGATATGCGTAGAAGCTCCCTATGCCCCCTATAATCCCCGACCACAGTATTCGCGAGCGCACCCAGCAAGCCAAGGATAGATAGGAGTGGAAGCACTATAGCATAGTGCAAGTCTACACCCATCAGCACACACCCTACCCAGCACGATAGCCCCTACGCACTCCGTATAGGGCACCACAACAAGCCTACGCACCCACGGGCACGTGCCCCCATACTCCGCCAAGATACGAGTATATCCACGATAAAGTTAATTTACAAGAATTAGAGGTACATATAGATGCACCCCCCAACACAGATCCAGGGAACCAAAACCCCCAAGCCCGGCCTATAGCAGTGCAAACCCGTGGGGCGAAAGGAGTGCCACAGGAGCCCCGTGAAGAGGAGGGCAAGGCTAGGAACGACTATACTAGCAGCATCCATCCAACCCTGCTCCTAGTCTCCAGCACCCTCGCGCGGCTAGGCCTCAAAACGTTCATAATAGATGCCCGTAGCCTCATAGTTCATGGTGTGGACCTCGGCAGGGAGACCCGTGATTGGATTATAATCATTGATAAGCCATTTACAATGGAGCTACGGGATACTATAACCAGGGAACTACGCTCTAGGGGCTTTAAGGTGCAGTGGAGGAAGTGGGGGTTCCTAGTGGAAGACGGGATACACATAGACATAAACTACGCCCCACTTATACTCGACAGCGAGTTTATAGAGAGAAGCAGGGAAGTAGCTGAGAATATCCTCCTCCCCTCCATGGAGGATATCATTATATTGAAGCTCATGTCCGGAGAGAGGAAGGACATCGACGACATTAAGAAGATACTAGCCCAAGCATGGCACAGGATCGACAAGGATTACCTCTACAGGAGGGCCCAACAGGCAGGGCTCGAACGGGAGCTAAGAAAGGTATTAAGGAGGGCTGGGTTGAGGTGAAGCGGCGGCTCCCACAGAGGATGATAAGGCTAGTACCGGGCCTGGCGGTCCCAGAGTACATGGGATTCCTCCTAGAACAGTGCGAGCCAGTCAAGCACACACGGGAAGCAATCGAGGCCGGGCACTTACTCAAGATAGACTACCACCCGCCCTACCTGCAATTACGGTGCAAGGAAGTAGAGGAGGTAGTGGAGGAGGCTAGGAGGAGGGGACTACGAGTCTACCGGGGCAAGAGGCACATCACGATAACAGACGGAATATACAGGGCCAGAATATACATATCTTAGTCCCTAGGAAGCCTCCCCCGGGGACCGGGTTAACCCCCCAGTTAACACTCCATAATAATGAACCCAGGGTATAGCTTAAGCACACAGATAGCATCTAACGGCATATACATCAAAGGAACAAGAAGGGCAGCCATCAGCTATACTATTATGAAAGCCAGGTATACCGGGCAGACCTCCCGGGATCCTGGCATGCATAGCGTTAGCACCCCTCTTGGCACTCATCCCCATAGCTTCTCCGCCTCACGCCTAACATTGCCTTCACTGGCCCCCGCTTCCACAAGCACGCCCTTGGCGGCCTCCTCATACGCCATGTCCTCGGGGTCGAGGTTCTCAGCAGGACCTCGACGGGGGCTCATCATCGCTAAAACCGAGCTTCTCGGCCAACCTTAGTACCTGTAGATTAAGGAGGTATTGATCCATGTGCTATATGTGATGGTGTCGGTTGGGGTATGGTGAGGGTGGTGGACCGGCCGGGATTTGAACCCGGGGCCTCCGCCGTGCGAGGGCGGCGCTCTTCCAGCTGAGCTACCGGCCCACCAGTTGCTAGGTTTTTGCTGGGTGTGGGCTTTATAGTTTTGGTTGGCTACCGAGTTACACGGGGTGTAACCTGGTTACAGGGGGTGTAACCTAGTGCTCTTCAGCCCGCAAGTCAAGACGAGGCTCGAGGACTTCTACAACTATAGGGAGGAGCTCCGTGCACTTGTTAGTGGGGTCAAGGACCCGCTGACCAGGATGATTGCTATAAAGGGTGTCAGGAGGATTGGAAAGTCTAGCCTGCTCAGGGTAGGCCTAGGCCTAGTCGATAGGCCATACGTGCTTTTCGATGTCAGGAGTGTCGGTGATGTGACGATAGATAACGTATACAGGGTGCTATCCGCAGGTCTAGAGGACGCCATGTCAAGGTTGAAACCGCTTAGAAACACTCTAGCCAGGGTTGAGGGGGTAGAGGTAGCAGGCCTCCGGGTTAAGATAAGGGACAGGAAGCCCTCGGTTCTGTACGAGATCTTTAAGGCGCTCAACGAGGCCAGCCCCGCGGAGGGGCTCATCATTGCAATAGATGAGGCCCAATACCTTGCAGTGTTCCGGGGATTCAACAGGATCCTAGCGCACATATACGACTATATGGATAGGCTCAAGATCGTGGTAGCCGGGTCGGAGGTAGGTCTGCTAGACAGGCTACTAGGCAGGAGAAGCCCAGATGCACCCCTCTACGGGAGACCAATACTAGAGATAACAATGAGGAGGCTTCCAGGACACAGCTCAATCGGGTTCCTAGAACAGGGATTCAGGGAGCTGGGCCTTGAGTGGAGCAGAAGGCACATAGAGGAGGCCGTTGATAAGCTAGACGGCATACCAGGGTGGCTCACATACTACGGCTACCATGCATACACTACGGGGAGCCACCAGGAGGCGCTGGCAAGGACCATAGAGGTAGGGAGCAGCATAGTGGCCAGGGAGCTGGAGTCGTTCCTAGCAGCCAGGCTGGTCGCCAGGACGAGGTACCTAGCCATACTACGGTGCCTCAAGGCCACGCCCATGAGCTGGAGCATGCTGCGCAGGTGCATGGAGGCGGAGGTAGGGGCTAGGATAGCAAACCCCCAGCTATACCGCTACCTAAGGGAGCTACAGGACTATGGGATAGTGGAGAAGGATGAGGGCCGCTATCGCCTATCAGACCCGCTACTGGGGGAGGCCCTGGCTAGGGTCAGGTAGGGCTACCATAATTTTACCCGGAGGCGCGCCCACGCCTATTATGGCGATGCGCGGTGGAGCCCCATCCTTGGATCCCAAACAGTGATCCCAGGGTTCTGGCTGAGATGCTCAGGGTCATCGGAGTCGATAGTGTGGATGAGTTGTATAGCGACATACCTGAGGGGGCAAGGTTCAAGGGGGACTGGGACAGCCTGCCGGTGGGGGAGGGAGGCCCCCTGCCCGAGGGCAGGGTGGCCGAGGTGATGGAGGGCCACATATCCAGGATAGCCAAGCTCAAGGCGCCGCCGTTCATGGGGGGAGGCGTGTGGCCCCACCTAGTGCCGGAGGCGGTGAGGCACGTATCAGCCCTAGGCCAGATCCTCACCTCCTACACGCCCTACCAGGCCGAGTCGAGCCAGGGAGTCATGCAGGCCCTCTTCGAGTACCAGAGCATGGTCGCTGACCTGCTCGAGATGGACGTGGTCAACTCGAGTATGTATGACTGGAGCACGGCACTAGCCGAGGCGGGGCTCATGGCCCTCAGGGTCACCAGGAGGAGGGCCATACTGGTGCCGGAGGCGATGAACCCGAGGCACAGGAAGGTCCTAGAGGCTTACCTAGAGCCTGTCGGCGGCGTGGTTAAGACGGTCAAGGCCGACCCCAGGACAGGGCAGATCAGCCTCGAGGACCTAGAGGAGAAGATCAGCGGGGAGGTGGCGGCAGTCTACCTGGAGCAGCCCGGCTACCTGGGCCAGATAGAGGAGGAGGCAGTCACGGTGGGGGAGATAGCCCACAGGGCGGGGGCACTCTACATCATGGGGGTAGAACCGGTTAGCATGGCGCTCCTCAAGCCCCCGGGCAGGCTGGGCGCTGACATAGCGGTTGGAGAGGGCCAGCCCCTGGGACTGGGCCTCAACTACGGCGGCCCATACCTGGGCATACTCGCCGTAGCCTGGAGCGGGAGGCTGGTGAGGCAGATGCCCGGGAGGATAATCGGCCTAACAAGGGACGCAGAGGGTAGGAGGGCGTTCGCCATGATACTACAAACCAGGGAGCAGCACATACGCAGGGCAAGGGCGACCAGCAACATAACAACCAACGAGGCCCTCATGGCAATCAGGGCAGCGGCGTACCTAGCCCTACTAGGCGGGGAGGGCCTCAGGAGGCTAGCCGAGACTGTATGGTACAACAGCCACTACCTAGCCGCGAGGCTCTCCGAGATACCCGGCGTGGAGGCTCCCCTCCTAGACTCGGAGTTCATAGCAGACTTCACCACAAGGCTACCCACAAGCTTCACAGAGGCCAGGAAAAGGCTCCTCGCCAAGGGCTACGCAGCGGGGATACCCCTCGAGGGCCACACCACGTGGCTCACCCGCAATGATGGGCTACTAACGGCGACAGAGGTCCACGAGGAGAGGCATATAGACGGGCTCGTGGAGGCCCTGGCAGAGGTGCTGGGGGTGCAGTAGCATGGCGTACAGGCAGGCCCGCTGGGAGGAGCCCCTGGTGTACGAGCAGGGGGACCCGGCCCGTGGAGGCTACCTAGTGCCAAGGCCCAGCAAGAGGGTCAAGAGGAGGGTTGGCCCGCTACGGGTCCCGGAGAAGGCTGCCCGTGGAGGGGCCCCTAGGATACCCGGGATGAGCGAGGTTGAGGTGGTTAGACACTACACTAGGCTCGCGGAGATGAGCTACGGCGTAGACAGCGGCCCCGTCCCCCTGGGTAGCTGCACGATGAAGTATAACCCGAGGATAGCGGCAAGGTACGCCTACCACCCAAGCCTGGAGATGCTACACCCCCTCCTAGACGAGGAGCTGGTGCAGGGAGTGCTGGAGGCCATGTACAGGGTGCAGGAGTGGCTAAAGCACATACTAGGCATGGACACCTGTAGCCTCCACCCAGCGGCTGGAGCCCACGGGGAGCTGGCAGGCGTCTACGCCATGTACTGGTACCACAAACTCAGGGGCAGGCTAGGGGAGAAGAGGGAGGTAGTGGTCCCAGACTCCGCCCACGGGACCAACCCCGCCAGCGCTGCCATGGCCGGCTTCAGGGTGGTGGAGGTCCCCACAGCTAGCGATGGAAACGTGGACATGGACGCCCTTAAGGGCGCGGTGTCAAGCGCGACCGCCGGGTTCATGATCACAAACCCGAGCACCCTAGGCCTATTCGAGGAGAACATACTCGAGATATCCAGCCTAATACACTCGGTAGACGGGCTAATGTACTACGACGGGGCGAACCTCAACGGCATACTAGGACACGCACGCCCCGGAGACATGGGCTTCGACCTCGCCCATGTCAACCTCCACAAGACATTCAGCGCCCCCCACGGAGGCGGCGGCCCCGGCGCCGGCCCGGTATGCGCCCGCAATATAGAGGTAGCCGACGGCATCAAGCTGGGAGACCTACTACCCGGGCCCCGGATCGTGTACAAGGGCGGGGAGTACAGGCTAGAGTGGCCCAGGCACGGCCCCGTCATGATAAGGGCGTGGCAGGCAAACACCAGCGTCGTGCTCTGGAGCTACATCTACATGCTCAGCCTGGGAGCCAAGGGCCTCAGGCTCGCGGGAGAGGTATCCGTGGTCAACACGAACTACTTCCTAGCAAAGCTCAGGGAGCTATCCAGGTACTATGAGGTACCCTACGCCCCCGGGAGGGCTAGGAAGCACGAGGCGGTGGTAAGCGCCAGGCCCCTGAAGAGGCAGACAGGCGCGACGGCGGAGGACGTGGCAAAGGGCCTACTAGACGCTGGCCTATACGCACCCACCATATACTTCCCCCTGATAGTCGAGGAGGCACTAATGTTCGAATTCACAGAGTCAGAGACCAGGGAGAACATAGACAGGTACGTGGAGAGGCTAAGAGAGATAGCGGAGGCCGCTGAGAAGGGGCAGGAATACAGGGAGTGGCCCCTAAACACGGCGGCCAGGAGAGTAGACCTGAGGACGGCGAACCACCCGAAGACAGTGACCCCGACGTGGAGGGTCAAGGAGAGGAGGGAGAGGGGGGAGATAGGGCCGCTAAGGTAGATGCAACCTCATCCATCCCAGGCCTCCTCCACGGCTCCACAGCCATCATAGAGGAGATGAGCCTAGCCAGGCCCGGCTCAACCCCCCGGAGGAGCCCCTCAACCCTGCCAGGCCTAGCCACAAGGTCCTCTCCATCAACAGCCTCCCCGGTGGCAAGGTAGAGGAGGAGGTTCCCAAGCTGGTACACATCAACCCTATTCTCATACCCCATCTCGGCGGCCCTCCTCCTAAGGTCACTATACACCTGCTCCGGCGCCCTCCAGCCCGGGGTATAGGCTCCCCCAGGATGCATGCTTGCCTGCGATAGAAGCCTGGTAAGCCCCGAGAAGTCGCCCAGCTTAACCACGCCACTAATGATAAAGACGTTCCCAGGCTTAACATCCCCGTGCACGAGGCCCCTACTATGGATATAGCGGAGCGCATCAGCCAGCTGCGCTCCCAGGAGGACAACATCGCCCCGCCCCGGCTTCCACCCCTTGGATAGCTGCCACGCGAGTGAGCCCTGGTCAGCGTACTCGTAGACCAGTATTGGGGCCGTGGTAGAGTATGAGAGTAGCCTGATGAGGTGGGGGTGCCTCAGCCTAGCCACTATCTCAGCCTCCCTAGTCGCGGCCCCCAGGAGCTTCTCGCTCACAGTAGGCGCCTCCCCCTGGGTAAGTATGGACTCCAGGCCGCGGGGCACCTTGAACACGAACCTACCCCTACCGGACTCCGCTAGGAATGCGCACCCCCAGCCCCCGCAGCCTAGGAGGCACGTCTCCCAGCACCCCTCGAAGCCCTTGGGGGCTATGTAGCCGGGCAGGCATGTCCTCGTCTTCGGGCCGGTGCACGTATACCCCCCGGTAAACGATGAAAGCCGGGCCCCAATGATGGAGTGGAGCTCGCCCCTGCCATGCAACCCCCTGCCAGCCGGGGTCACCCTACGCTCCTCCTTAGCCCCGGTACTGGGTCCAGTAGTCATCTTCAAGGTCCTAGCCTTAGGGATGCTGAACTTCACATGGGGCCTGGCGGGCCTCGGCTTGGAGATGCCCTGTAGCCTAGGGGGCGTTGGCAGCCTAATCCTCCTACCCAGCCTTATACGGGAGAGGAGGAGGCCCGGCAGTGCTATGACATTCATGCTCAAGAGCAGGGATCCCGCCAGTAGTAGCGAGGAGCCGCCGTCCCTGGACCAGCTCCTATACGCCTTATACGCTATGGCCTGGAGCACCAGTATATAGGCTCCAAGGGCGACGTCGAGGTCTTCGCTTGGGTCTAGTATCATGCCTAGGCCGCCCAGGCCCCACAGGAGTATTCCTAGGAGGACAAGGAGCCTGGCGGCAGTGCTGACCCCCCTGATGGTATCATGGCTGGCCAAGCCGGGTATACCAAGGGTGTATATAGTGGTGCTCCAGGTAATATCAGTTACCTATACTGCTTTAACCACCGCCAGGCTACACTATACCAGGAGGCGCCCAGCCGTGACCGGCTTCTCAGGAGTCGTAGTGGCGGTGGTAACACCCTTCACACCCAAGGGCGGCATAGATACGGGCTCATTCAAGTGGCTCCTAGAAGGCCTAGTCGAGGCCGGGGTCCACGGCCTTTGGGTCGCTGGCACCACTGGGGAGTGGACGAGCCTAACGCCCAGGGAGCGGGGGGAGCTATTCCATGCAGCAGTAGAGGCTGCGGACGGCAGGGCCAAGGTATTCGCAGGCGTCGCCGGGCTAAGGCTAGAGGAGGCGCTGGAGGCCTCCAAGCTCGCCGGGGACGCTGGCGTGGACTACGTATTCTCAACCCCACCCCTCTACTTCAGGCCAAACCGGGCCAAGCTGCTCGAGTACTATGAGAGGATATCCGAGGCCTCAGGCAGGCCTGTCTACATATACACGATCCCAGGCAACGTGGGCTACAACATACCAGTCGAGGACGTGGAGTGGATGGCGGAGGAGTACAGCGGGATAGCCGGGATCAAGGCTACGGTCAACGACTACACCTACCTAGGCGACCTTGTTAGGATGGTCAAGCAGGCCCGGAGGAGCTTCACAGTGCTAGCAGGCTCCGAGGAGCTACTGGTACACATGCTAGCCATAGGGGGTGACGGGATCGTCAGCGCCGTTGCAAACGTGCTGCCCGGCATACCAGTGGAGACATGGAGGGCGTGGAGCGAGGGCGACACGGGGAAGCTGGGAGAGCTCTCGAGGCAGGCCATCGAGGCCAGGGCCATGGTATCGAGCCTAGGCCCCCTACCCCTAGCCCTGAAGTCCATACTATCCAGGCTGGGGGCACCCATAGAGGCTAGGGTTAGGCACCCCCTGGGAGGGAGCGTAGACCCCTCCAGGGTCTCCCTCGCCCTATGCAGGAGGTATAGGGCCTTCCTCCACCCCCGCCTGCCCTGCGTGGAGGATGAGTATAGCTACCAGTACCTATAGCTTGAGCCGGCGCCGTAGTAGGACGAGGAGGGCTATTAATAGTAGTAGCCCCAGTACCGGCTCTACCGTTACCCTCTCGGTGCTTATGGTCTCGGTTACCGTAGTGTAGCTTGTTACCGTGGTAGTTATTGGTATGGACAGGGTCTCTGTTACTATTGTGGGCTCCTCCGTGTAAGTCGTTGTCACGGTCCTTTCCACCGTCTGGATCACCGTCTCCCTGAGGGTCTCTACTATCGTAGTTGTAGCCAGTGTTGTCACCGTCTTCTCCAGCGTCTCCGTCACGGTCTCGTAGGCCGTCGTCGTGGCCTCGATAGTACTAGTCACTGTGCTGGTTACGGGCAGGGTTACCGTCTCCGTCCTAGTCACCGTGCTGGTTACAACCTCCGTCTCCGTTACAGTGGTTGTCGTAGTTACTGTGTTAGTCACTGTCTCCCTAACTGTTGTAGTGGCGGTTGTAGCACTGGTCACTGTCTCCGTAACCGTGCTGGTCACTGTACTAGTTACCGTCACGGTTGTGGTTTCCGTTATAGTCGTGGTTGTGGTCACCGTGACGGTGGGTGGAGGCGGGGGAGTCACGGTGAAGACGTAAAGCCTGTCTCCAGCAGCGACCGCTAGCATATCGCCATCGGGGCTCCACGAGAGTCCAGACACCGGAGCCCCTAGATCCCTGGAGTCGAGCACAGCACCGTTGCCATCAAGCACGTACAGGCCTGAACCGGCCCCAGCGGCGATCAGGCCACCGGGACCCCAGGCAACCCTGACCCATCCATTGTCGGCAAGAACCCTAGCCCAGACCACAGCCAGGGAGGAGTCCACCACCGCCAGCCGCCCGTTATCTAGGCCAGCTGCCACCCTGTACCCGCTGGGGCCCCAGGAGAGCGATACCGGGGTGGAGGCTAGGAACCTGTAGCCCAGGACGCTGCCTTGGTCATCCAAGAGGTAGACCCTCTGTGCCTCGAGCACGCCGACAGCCATGAGCCCGCTAACAGCGCTCCAGTCAAGGGAAACAGGGGGGTAGCCGATGCTCCTCTCCCACACAGGCCCCCTGTCGGGCGCTATGGCGTAGACCCTGTCAAGTGTAGACGCCCCTAACAGGCCCAACGGGCTCCACGATACCCCTGTAACCGGGGACCCAAGGTTATAGGCATACCCAACCTCGCCCCCGCTAGAGACCATATACACAGTAGTGGAGACGCTCGCGGCAAGCCACTCCTCGCCCCAGGCTAGATGGGACACGGGACTACTCCTGCTAAGGTTCAGAACCCACACAGTACTAAGGGAAGTGTTCAGCATATAGACAACGCCGTCAACCCCAACAGCAATGCCAGGCACGCCCCAGGAAACCGGGCCCAGGGTGCCGTTGAACTCCACAACACCCGTAAGGCTAAGCACCTGTTCAGCCGCCCCTGTAGCACCCTGGATGCCTGGATGGGCTAGAGCCAGGGCTGCCAGGAGTAGGACCGTGATGGATGAGGCTCTCCTCAACCCGGAAAGCACCCCCAAGCCTGTAACGGCTATTGTGGTTTCGATATAGCATATTAAGGTATAATATATCATTATACTAAATTTAGGCTGTAGCCGGGTGCACCGGGAGAATAGCTATATAAGTGCACGCTCCTGGGGCCCGGGGCTCTAGGGTGCGGGGATACCGGTCTTGGCGGGCCACAGGCTGCTCTACGTGGCGTCGATAGCGCTGCTGGTAGCGGTGATCCTCGCACCAATAGTACTCGGCTTCCAACCCATGATCACGAGCACATCGTATGCATCGGTATCCAAGGCCAGATACTATGGGGGCACGAGCGCGGCGATAGTACTCTGGGTAGATAATGTTAGGGTCTCAAGCCTAGAGAACCCGGGTAATGCGGAGTTACTAGAGGAGTTGGCCCAGAGGCACCGTATGGTAAAGCCTATCCTAGCAGTAGACCCGGACTGCCCGCCATCAACATGTAGGGTTGCCTGGGATACGCTGAGGAGCCTAGCTCTAGCCCACGGATGGGAAATCGCGGTTAGGGCCTCCCTAGAGGAGCTAGAACAGAAAACAGAGATAATATTAGAGGCCCTAGGAGGCTACAACATAGTCACCCATGCACTGCCCAGCCCTGTAGACGTTCTGGAAGTAGGCAGCACCACCCCGGTGGAGCTCGTACCCCTACCCGGCCTCCCCAAACCCCTGGATCCGGGGGGTGCCAGGCTGTACTACACAGTTAAGGCCGGTCAGGATAGCGGGTGGACCAGGCTCCTGGACGCGGCGGTGAGGGAAGCCATACTGATCGGTGGGGTTGTGGTAGTATACACTGACCCGGATAGTGGGGGTTTCAGCACGCTAGGGGAGGCGATGGAGGCCGTAGCCGCTGAGGCTAGGGCCCACAACCTATGGGCTACCACCGCCCGGGACTTGTACATGTATAGAGCAGCAGTTGAGGGGGTCAGAGTCGATGCCCGGCTCGAGGACGGCTATCTAACCATAGATGTTGAGGGGAGCCCGCAGAGTGTGGTGACGATAATAGTAGACCACCCCGGCGTGCACGAGCCTCCAAGGAAGGCGGGTAAAGCGCTAGCCCGTCTCGAGGCCCTAGCCCCAACACCCCAGGAAGGCTATATTGAGGAGGGCGACAGGGTTATAGTGAACGTGAGGCCGCCAGTCAGGGTCTCAATACCCCTGGGCAACCCCAACACGCTACTAGTCCCGGGCGACGTTGTAGAGGCTTACAGGGGAGTCGAGGGGGCAAGGCTCCTAGCCCTAGCAGTATGGGCACCGCTACTCCTGAACATGCTACTAGCATCATCAGGCCTCCTAGCCAAGAGGAGAGAGGCCCAGGAGATCCACGCATCATACGCAGTACTAATACCTGCCAGGAACTCGGCGGGCACCATAGCCAGGGTCGTGCTAGCCGCCCTCAGGCAGACGATCAAGCCAGCCCTCGTAGCAGTTCTAGACGACGACTCTAGCGATGGCACCAGTGAAGCTGCCGAGAGGCTGGCCTCGAGGCTAGGACTAAAACGGACCAGCAGCCTCAAGCTACAGAACGCTGAGGTTGTGGAGTACAGTGGGTGGACGCGGCTAGTCATAGCCAGGTTCCACCAGCACACCGGCAAGGCAGGGATGATCAACAGGATACTCCCACTACTCCCCGGCGATATAGAGTACGTACTAGTCCTAGACTCGGATACCATAGTGGAGAGGAGGTACGTCGAGAAGCTACTGGCAGAGATGCAGTCCCTCGGGGCGGAGGCGGGGAACGGGGTACTCCTCCTATGGAGGCCCGACAGGGACGGGAGGATAGCATGGGCAATAGCAGGGGCACTACGCAACATAGGCGGCCTAATAATATGGGTGGGCCTCAGGAGCCTCGAGGCAACCAGGGGGATAGTGGGGAGCCTAGCGGGGGCCGCGATGCTAGTTTCCAGGAGGGCGCTGGAGAGGATAGGAGGCCTCCCAGAGGAGACTCTGGCTGAGGATGCAGAGTTAACCTGGAGGCTAGGGTTGAATGGGGTAAGGACGACGGTGGCCCCCAGCGCGCTCGCGTGGACCATGGACCCAGGGAGCCTCTACGGGGTGTTTAGGAGGGCCTTAAGGATATACCAGGGCCTACTGGTGTCGATGGCAAGGCTATTACCCGAGGCCCTGGCGCGGGGCAGGCTGAGGCTCGCCGCCATCATATTATACACGGGTCTCGGGGGGATACCGATAGCCCTCTCCCTCCTCCACCTAGCGGTGACCCTCTCGCTGATAGCGGTGGGCATGGGGGAGGAGAGCCTGGCCTACAGGCTGGCCCTGGCATTCCCCTACACCCCACTATCCATAGTACTCCTCCCGGCGGTTGAGAATCCGCTACTCTACCTAATCTTGGTGTACATCTTCATCGCAATAGAGGCGGTGCTACTGTTGCTGGTTGCTGTTGCGTTCCAGCGTGATGCAAGGATCCTTAGGATAGCGATCCCATCGCTCAGGTACGCCCCCCTATTCCCCATAGTACTGTGGGTTAATGCACTAGCAATGATCCTAGCCCTACCCGGGGTGCTCTACAGGATAGTAACCCGCGGCTTAGCGAATAAGTGGTAGCCCTACTCGTGGCTGCCCCACACGTGATGCTCGTGGGGCGCCACCCTCTCGAGTTCTACACCAGTGCCGGGCACCTTGATCTCGTAGGCTATGTAGAGCCTGCTCCCATGGTATACATAGCTGTCGCGAAGAGCCTCCACAACGACCAGGTCCCCGGGCTTGATATAGAGCATGAGATTAACCACGCCTACTACCCTTTCACCCGTACTCCAGTATCCCAGCGCGAGCACGTATTCAGTACCCTTACCGGTATCTACAGTTATCAGCAACCCACACTTCACGCAATATCCATTAATGTCGACCAGCTGGAGATCAACGACTCTACCCTCTACTTCGTGCTCAAGCAGAAGGGGCTTTACACTCCTAAGGAACCCTATGTCAATATCGAGCGAGGGCCTGCTGGTAACTACAGCGTCCTCCCCAGCCCCCTGCGGGCCTGTAGCCTGGCCGCCCGGGCTTATGATTGAGGCAGTTATGGCAGCGATGACCCGCGGCTCCCTCCCGCCAGTTGCACTAGGCGATGCCTGGGTGGCGTTTTCCCCAGCCTGGCCAACCTCAGGTGGGGCTCCACTAGGCTCTCCCCCGCCAGCCGTATCCTGGGGTGGGCCTGGGAGTGTGGGGC
>JALWEI010000032.1 GCA_027014125.1 Acidilobaceae archaeon
CCCTAGCACACATATACCCACCCACCCCACACACAGGGGAGGGTGTCCTACACTGACCCAGGAAGACACCCACACGAGGCCAGCAGAACTATTCATCGAGTCAAGCCTCTTCCCCATAGAAGCAGTGAACGCCGCCAGCAGCATGGAGAAGGGGCCAGGGAGGCCCCCACACTGGGAGATGATATTCTGGTGGACCCGGAAGCCCCACGCAGGGGCCAGGGCAATCCTCCTAGCCAGCGTTCTGCCGGCAAGCGAGGTCAAGGACCGGGCGGAGGTGGAGCGCTTCCTCAAGGCAGTATACCCGACAATCGACCTAGCATCATACAGGAGGGGGACCACAAGGTTCACCCGGGCCCCCCACAGGGAGAACCCACGCCTCCCAGAAAAATGGAGACAATACCTAGAGGACAAGAGCATACTAGACCCCATGGCAGGCTACGGCACGATACCAATAGAGGCAGCCAGGCTAGGCTTCGCAGAAGTCCACGCCTGGGACCTACTACCAATGGCCAGGCTACTCCTCAAGGCAACCCTAGAATACCCAGCATGGCTAGCCAAAGAGGGCCTCGCGAAACAGGCAATCAAAGACCTACAGAAAGCCTCAGAGGAAATACTAGAGAAGCTAAAGAACGACCCAGACATACAGGAGCTATACGACGAGGACACAGCAGTATACATAGGCACATGGGAGGTAAAATGCCCACTATGCAACAGATACACACCCATAATAGGAAACTGGTGGCTAGCCCGCGTCAAAGACAAGAAAGGATACAAAGCACTAGCATACATGAAACCAGAAAAACAAGGAGACACCATCACAATAAAACCCGTGGACCTGACAACAGAGCTCCCCAAAGCCAAAACAGTCAAAGTAACTGAGTCCGAAATCACAATAACCTACAAGACAGGAGAAAAAAAGACATACAAACTACCAAACAACGGGATCCCAAACAAGACCCCCAGGAAAGACGAGGCGAAATGCCTACACTGCCAAAACCCCATAAACCAGAAAAAGAACGGCAAATGGATAGTAAAAGAATACATACGGGAATACAACCAAAAACTAGAACAATACCTCCAAGGAAACATCACCCTAGAACAACTAAAAGAAGCACCAGCACGACCCCGACTACTAGTCAAAGTAAAGATAGGCAGCAACAGGCAACTAACCTTCCACCCCGCAACACCACAGGACCAAGAGAAACTATGGAAAGCACTAGAAAAACTCAAACAACTATGGGGAGACCCAGACATACCAACCGAACCCATACCACCCTACCAATTAATTCCACCAGGGAACTTTCCAGTATTACTATACGGATTTGATAAATGGTTTAAACTCTTCAACCCAAGACAACTCCTAACACTAATAAAACTAACCAAACTAATACGAGAAACAGGAAAACAAATTCAAGAGAACAATAGAGAAGATATTAATAAAAAAGACATGAAATATATGGAAATATTAATAACGTATCTTACAATAGCGCTTGCAAGATTTGTAGATCACTATAATCTTGCAACTTTATTACATCCATCAAACCCTATGGGTATAGAAATAGCACATGCATTATCAACAAGAGGAATATCAATGATGTGGAATTGGGGTGATACGAATCCATATATTATAACCAGGGGAATATTAAGAACAAACTCGTGGAACAAATGCGTTGAAAAAGAAATTAACAGTTTATCTTATTTGTTGACAATTAATAATTATAAAATAATTAAAATATCTAATAATATAAATAATACTAATAAATCTAGCATAATTGTTACTGATCCTCCGTATTTGGATGATGTGCCTTATGCTGAGTTGAGTGATTTTTATTATGTTTGGGCTAAGCGGGCATTGAGCGATAATGACGGGTTTGGTTTGAGGCCGTTGTTTAATGCTGAGTTGTTTTTTGACGAGTTTGGCGGGGAGATTAGTACGCAGTGGGAGAGGTTTGCTGTTGAGTCCCTGGATTATAATAGGTTGAGGATGGAGTACTTCGGCCTGTGTAGAGGCCAGGAGGAGTGTCTTGGAGTTTATCGGAGGCGTTTTGCCGAGGCTTTCAGGAAGCTTGCGGACATGCTTAGCGGTGACGGGGTTATGGTTGTGTATTTTGCTCATAGTAGGATTGATGCTTGGGAGATTCTTGTGGAGTCGCTCCTCTCGGCTGGGTTGAGGGTTACTGCTGGGTTGCCTGTTGTTACTGAGAGTGAGGAGAGCATCGTGTCTAGGGGGAAGCATAGTATATTGCAGAGCATGGTCCTGGCCCTACGCAAGTCCAGGAGGGCTGGGGTGCTTAGGCTGGAGGAGGCTGAGGACGGGCTTGTAGACAGGCTGGCCGGGTTTGTGGGGGAGCTGTATAGGTGGGAGCACCGGTCTGGGGTGACCGTGTTCAACATGACCTTCGCCAGAGCCCTGGGTATGCTCATGGCCTATGAGGCCGTGGAGCGGCATGGCAGGAAGCTGTCCCCGGGGGAGCTGACGGGGGAGGCTGGGAGGCTGGCTGTGCTAGCCATGGTTAGGCGCTCCGGCTCCAGGCTCGGGGACAGGGCGGCCCTGGCCTACGCGGCACTTAAGCACGCTCTCCCCAGGGTTGCTGGTGATCGGAGGAGGGTTAGTAGCGACACGCTGATACTCATGAGCTATGCCCTAGGTAGCACCGGGGACCTTGTGAGTATGGGCCTCTTGGAGCCCGCTGGCAGGCCCCGTAGGGGTGCTGATGTGGGGAAGAGGAAGACCTACACTGTTCTGGAGCCTGTCGAGTATAGTGAGGCCTCGTTCAACGCCCTGATTAGGCGCGGCAGCCGGGGGGAGCCCCGGGTTGAGAATGCCCTGGACGCCTACAGGCTCCTGGCCTCCTACAGCTTCAGGCCCAAGCACGTTTTCCTGGAGCTATACCACAAGCTCCAGGGCGAGAACCCTGGGTTGGTCTCGGAGGCGGTGGAGCTTGCAAGGGCCCTCTCCCAGCTGGAGGACTCCGGGGACCCGGATAGGCTGGCCTCCGAGAGGATACTGGAGTACCTCGGCAAGTCCCGTAGAGAGGATGGTGGAGGGTTGATGAGGTATGTCTAGCCCACCCACACTAGGCAAGGTCCTCAGGCTGCGGGGCGAGGTCCTCGAGGGCAGGATCGAGCCCGCAGTCTCCCTAGCCAGAGTAGCCTCCGGGGTTCTGTACGGCGAGGATACCGGGTGGCAGGGGAGGCCCGGCGACTTCCTAGAGAGGACCTACATAACCAGGGCGATGAGGAGGGTGCTCCTAGCGGCCCTTGCAAGGCTATCCGGCAGGACTGCCCTGAGGCTTGGGGACGAGCTGGTTAGGCCGGCTAGCGTGGTGCTCCTGCCAAGCATGCTGGGCGGGGGTAAGACGCACCTCATGGCGTTCCTCCTCCACGTAGTCAGCCTAGCCAGGCAGGGAGGGCTAGGCGTGCTCGCGGCCCACGACCCCCTACTGGCCGAGGCGCTGAGGGGGGTGGAAGGCAGGCTGGCGGGTGTGGGTATAGCGGTTGTGGTTGGCGACCAGAGCAGGTTCGCCCCCACCGACACCACCCCCGCCGAGGTCTCGGGTGTGAGGGTGGAGACGATATGGGACCTGATAGCGGCCCAGCTGGGGTCCGGGGCGGAGCCGCTGGGGTGGCGTGAGGCTCCCAGCGTTGATTATATCCGTGACAGGATCCTGGCCAACAGGCCTGTGCTGATCGTTATCGACGAGATCGTATCCTACCTCGCCAGGCTGGAGGAGCCCCGGAGGGACCAGGTAGTAACCTTCCTCAGGAACCTCTTCCAGGCCGTCGACGAGTCCCCCACGGCCGTGGTCGTGCTATCCCTCCCCGGAGAGCCGTCCACCCAGGGAGACCTGGGGGTTGTGGAGCACGACGCCACTGTGCAGGGCCGCTCCGCGGTGCGGGACATATACAATAATGCCAGGAGGGTTTACCCCTTGATCGTGCAGCCCCTCGACATGAAGACAGACATAGTCATGGTGCTCCGGAAGAGGCTGCTTGGGAACAACATGGAGGAGCTGGAGGATGCAGGGGCAAGGGCGGCGGGCCTCATAAGGCAGATGCTGGGCGACAGCGCCTACCTGAAGGCGGTGAGGGAGGTCTTCGGCACCGAGGCCGGCTTCCTCGACCAGGTGAAGGCCTCCTACCCCTTCCACCCGCTCTTCATAAAGACGCTCCTAGACCTGGGGAGCGTTATACGGGGCTTCAGGAGGACCAGGGGCCTCCTCGAGATAGCGATGGACGTCCTCCTAGACATGAGGGATACGGACAGCCTTGATAGGCAGGTCCTCGTCATGCCGTGGAACCTCAGGGTGGAGCGCGAGGACCTCAGGGCGAAGATACTGGCGGACCACCCCAGGCTGGACTACTATAACAAGGTGCTCGTGAGCGACCTGGAAACAGCTACGAGCCTCCTGGGCGACGAGCCTGAGAGGCTAGAGGCGGCGCGCAGGGTCATAAGGACGGTATGGCTATACAGCGTGGGCCTAGGCACGCTGGCTAACGTGAAGATGATGATCGAGAAGGCGCCCCGGGTGGAGGCGCTACCAGCCTACGTACTAGAGCCCAGCGACGCCGGGTCGAGGATCACGGCTGGCTACATAGTCACGGTCGCCAGGGACCTGGCCGAGGTGCCCAAGTTCGAGCTGGTCCACTACGAGGGCAAGGTCCTCTACCCCCTGCTCCCCGATGTTAACAAGATCATAATGCAGAGGTACGAGAGCGCCGAGCCAGCTAGGCTGTATGAGGACCTGTCCAAGTACCTATCCAAGGCTGGCGACAACAGGGGCGGCTTCAAGCAGGTAGTGGTGATAACCAGTAAGCACAGGGATATGCAGGAGGCCAGGTCGAGGATCGCCAGGATCGAGGACCCCGCCCTAACGATATACGCCGATATAAGCGTGGACCTACACGTGGACGAGGAGGCCCAGCTGCTGCCCAGGAACAACACAGCACTGCTAAAGACCGAGCCCTGGGCGAGAGTGGAGGAGTCTAGGATAGCGATGGACATAGCGGAGGTCATAGCACGGGACTACCCCTACACCAGGAGGCCGGGAACACTGATAGACCTTGTCAGGGAGATATACAGGCTCCTAGACGCGATAGAGGGGGCGAAGGATGAGATAGAGCTGACCCACGACAAGGACACGGCTGCAATAGCAGCAGCGAAGCTGGGGGAGGCGGAGAACAGGCTCCGGAGGCAGGCCCTAGCCAGCCTCGCCCTGCTCTTCACGAAGCTCAAGGCCGGGGCCGAGGGTAAGGTGGAGTACAGCTTCGAGCCGCGCAGCGGCCCTGAACCAGGCTCGGGCCTAGCCACCCTCGCGGAGAGGGCGTGGAGCATACTATACAGTAGGGGCCTGGCCGAGCTCGACTGGCCCACCCTAGTCGACGTGCTCCGCGTGCTCGGCAAGGTGGGGAGGCGGGAGGGTCTGGAGGGCGAAGACGTTATCACGGAGCCCGTCCCGCTCACCGATATATGGCAGACCCTGCTCAGGAGCAGGGACGAGCGGGTCCCGGTCCACGTGCTAGACAAGCCGAGGTTCATAGCTGGCCTAGTCAACGCCTACAGGTACAACCACGGGAAGGTCGCGTTCCTAGGCGAGGACGGCAGGGTCTACTGGATAAAGCCCCAGGAGGTTGATAGCATAGAGGAGGGCAGCATAGACCCGGCGCTGCTCGCGGACCTGGAGATGGGCTACCAGTACAGCGAGGCCGAGCTGAGGGGCATACTAGCACCCGGGGGAAGCCTCCGGGGGAGCCTGGTCCACCCCCTGCTGGTTGTTGATAGGCTTATCCAATCCCTGCTCGAGGAGCAGGGGAAGCCCCTCAAGAGGGGCGATGTGGAGGTCTATAGGAAGTACTACCTGGTTGACAGGGATATGAGGGCGGTGGAGGAGCTGGACAGGTTCTACACCATGCACCGTGGGAACGAGATGATGCTCTACAAGGGCCTGCTCAGGTCGTACATAGTCTACACCGAGCACGTGGTGGAGAAGACCTACGAAATCAGCCTGGTAGATCCTGCCGGGGACGAGGAGCTGAGGTACAAGAGCGGGGCCTCAGGCACCCTAACCCTGAGGGTCAGGGCCTCCTCCAGCGACTACCCCCACAAGATAGAGGTCTGGGCTGTACTGCGAGGCCCCGACGGTGGGCTGGTGGCCCGGGATGAGAAGGTGGTAAACCCCTCCGGGGTGAGGAGCTTCACGGACGAGGCCGTACTAGAGCTGCCCATACCCGTGGATCCTGGCGAGTATGTTATAGAGGTGTACGCTAGGGGCCACTACCCCGGGGACCAGTACGAGAGGAAGGTGAAAACCCTCAAGCTGGTCAAGGAGGGCTACACCTGCACCAGGAAGACGATACCCCACACTAGCCTCGGGGCCCTAACACCCCAGGACGCAACCATAAGGCTCGAGGGCCTACTGATCGAGGCCAGGCCCGGGGTGCGGCCGCAGCAGCTACAGGCAAACTACAACGCCCTAACCAGCATAGCCAGGAGGCTGGAGGCAGCGGAGCCAAGCTACAACGCCACCCTATCCGCCTCCTCGGGGGACTTCAAGATAAGCCTGACGCTCAGGAATGCCAGGATGCAGGAGCTCATGAAGACGCTGAGGACCCTCATAGACGTTGCAGCAGCCGCCGGGGCCAGGGTGGAGGAGGTCAGGATAGAGGCGATCCTCCACGACAAGGATAAGATAAGCCCCGAGGACCTTGCAAGTGGGCTGAAAGACACACCAATCCAGGGCAACACCCTAACTATCAGCCTAACCCTCACAGAGTGCAGACAAGTCTAAGGGGGGAGACACGGTGTTACACCCCTACACCCCCTACACCCCACCCGGAGGGCAATACCTAAACGGGGGCCAGGGCCCGATGCTACAGGCGAGGATAAGCATGGAGGACTACATCAACCAGGGCTACCCGGTCTTCGTGGCGGCGTGGCGCCGCGGCACTCCCCGCTTCACAGCGTACAACGTGCTCCCCAGGCCAGTGGTGGTGCCCCCGCCGTTCCCGGGTGAGCTTAAGAGGGATGGGCTGGCTAGGGTGCCCAGGCTTAGCTCGTGGCTGAGGGAGGAGACCCTTCACGCAGAGAGGGGGCTCCTGATTATGATGAAGTCCACGCTCCTGGCCAGGGAGCTAGTGTTGGCATACCTCTACGCAGCCCGGAGGATAAGGAGCCCCTCCAGGTTCCGGCGCTTGGAGAAGTGCATAGGAGCCGCCACCCCCGACGCCCTCGCACTAGCACTGATCCAGGAGACCCTACTCCTCTACGCCCCCCACCAAGAGCTCAAGCCCAAATACACGATCCGCCCAGCGGACAAGACAACAAAGATACTCCAAACAATATGCAACCTACGCTAACACGACCGAGATATATAAGCCCCAAACACCACACACACGGAAAACGGGAGGACAAGGCCCTGGCAACCAAGGGCCCAGGAGCCCAAGTGGCACACCCCTACACAGGAGGCCCCCTGGGGGTGAGAAGGGAATGAAGCGGAGGCACGTGAATAAAGGCATGGCGGAGCAGGCACCCGAGTATAGCATAGTACTCGAGCAGGACCCACTGGGCGGCTACAGTGGTATACAGACAACAGTTACACATTCAGACGGCGAGAGTGAGGCAAAAGAGGAGAACTACACAATAGAGGTTAGCATAATTATCCCTTGGGCAGCAGCCCTGTAGACTATACCTCTATCCAGTGACCCGTTTACGGGGGGGGGGGGTTAATATACACGCAGCTAAGCATAAATCCCTGCCACACTGGCATATCGTACTTCGAGCGTTAGCCGGGGGGCTCGGTACCAGTTGAGCCTTGACCAGTGGAAGATGCAGGTAGTAGGTGTGCTGGCAGAGTCGCTGGTCTACAACCCCTTCACAAACCTATACCTATACCCCAGCCATGGGCACAGCGTGGGGTTCGCCCGTGCCGGGGGGTACATCAACCTCCCCCACCAGGTGGCGTTGTATACTAGGTACCTCAGCGTACACCCCCTGAGGCTGTTTATAGCGGATGAGATAGGGCTTGGGAAGACCGTGGAGGCGCTGAGGTTCGTAAAGTACGCGTGGAGCATACTCGGGCTTAGGCGCATACTCATAGTCGTCCCCCCGAACCTGGTGGAGCAGTGGGTAGACGGGGACGCCCGGGGGCTTGGGATAGATGCCAGGGTACTAGACCCGAGGGCGATCCAGGACCTTGCCAGGATGGACCCCTCCATAGTGCGGGGCGTATATGTGGGGAGCATGGACACCCTAAAGCTATCCCGGGGCAAGACACGGCACTTCGACGTGGTCTCAACTATACCCTGGGACCTAGTCATAGTGGATGAGGCGCACAAGCTCGGCATCACACCCGGGGGCAGAGAGACCCTAAGGTTCAAGCACATTGGCCGCTTATGCAGGGCTGCCAGGCACTGTATACTACTCTCAGCAACCCCGACCCGGGGGTATGCAAGGGACCTACTAGCCAGGCTATCCCTCATAGACCCCGGGATAGACTACTCCAGGAAGACCGCCAGCCTGGTAGACAGGCTGGACCAAAGGTCCCTGGAGGCCCTCAAGGCCCTCAGAGGCGCGTACATAGTCAGGAGGGGGAAGGAGCACCTAAGGCACCTAGACGACCCCCTCTCCAGGATACCGGATGCAAGGTTCCACCTATTCATGGTCAAGCCCACCAGCGAGGAGGCCAGGCTATACCAGCTAGTATACCAGTGGACCGTGACGGTGCTCCGCGAGCTCGGCGCCGGCCCCGAGGTGGGGCTACTCAGGGCTATACTAGTCAAGAGGGCCCTAAGCAGCCCGATCAGCCTGGCAAGGACCTTGCACAGGATCCTGGAGGGGAGGGCCAAGCCCTCCATCGAGGCAGCCAACAGGGCTATCACGGCGCTGGAGGATTACATGGATGGCGAGGGCGAGCCCCAGGGCGAGGAGGCACTTGAGGCTGATGAGTATGAGGAGGCCCTCCTATCCCTACACCTCGAGGGGCTAAGCGAGGCGTCGAGAATTAGGGTAGGGGAGATGCTGGGCCTTGCAAACCGGATAGCGGGTGAGGGCGACTCCACCCTCAAGATGCTGGCAGGCATGCTCGCAGCCATAGCGTCAACGAGGGACCCCCTAATACCGGGGGAGGAGGACACGGCTAGGCCCAACATGCTCGTCTTCACAGAGTACAAGGACACCCTCTACTATATACAATCAACCATACCCAGGCTACTCGCCAACCACGGGATCAAGGAGGCTCCCCCACAGCAGGTGGTCAACGTCGTATCCCACCTCCTCCATGCAGGGGAGGATGAGGCTAGGAGGATAGCAGGGTACACCCGGTACTACCACGCTGGGAAGGGGAGGCTACTCCTAGTGTACCTCTCCAGCGATAACACCTGGATGATACCAGCAGCCAAGGGCCTCATCGACGCCACCGCTGACAGCCCCTACATCAAAACGGTGGTTATAACCACCGACGTTGCGGGGGAGGGCCTAAACCTACAGGGGGCCAACGTGCTGGTGAACTACGAGGTCCCGTGGAGCATGATAAAGAGGGAGCAGAGGATCGGGAGGGTGTGGAGGATAGGCCAGAGGAGGAGAGTCCACATCATAGACGTGGTGAGGGCTACCGAGCTGGAGGCGGAGACCTACAAGAGGCTCCTATCCAAGATCTACTTCCTAAACCTCACAATGGGCACCGCCAGGGCCCCGGCTATGCAGGACCTGGAGATCTACCAGCTAGAGCCCGACAGGGATAAGGCCCCCATACCCCTAGCGGTGAGGCCCAGGGAGGCCAGCGAGTACCACCTGCTACAAGAGCTCGCC
The DNA here is from genome assembly GCA_027014125.1 of Acidilobaceae archaeon. Taxonomy (GTDB): domain Archaea; phylum Thermoproteota; class Thermoprotei_A; order Sulfolobales; family Acidilobaceae; genus S012-22. The sequence goes on from JALWEI010000032.1 coordinate 9,806, forward strand.
GACACCCTCGAAAAAACGGATGCCACGAGCATAAAGCTGGAGCTGGAGAGGCTCGCCTCCAAGATACGGGCCCACATAGAGAGGTACCGCTACATAGCAGAGGCGCTGGCAGGGAGCAGGCCGCGGGAGGAGGCGAGGGACATGCTAGAGTCCATATACAAGGTCTACGGGGCCTCCACTCACCAGGACGCCCTCGAATCGGTGGGGGAGCTGGTAGAGCTACTGGGGAGGAGCAGGAGCGACAGGCTCGACAACATGCTCATAACCGTGGAGAAGGCCATAAACACGGGGGCCAAGACAGAGAGCCCCTTATTCTTCATAGCCCCCATAAACCAGGACCCCAGGGTCGCCGCCGCCCTGCTATACACGGTAGAATACAGGATAAACACCGGGAACGGCGAGGCGACGATCTACAAGCTACCCATACTAGTCAAAGTAGACCACAAACCCCAGGGCTACACGCCCAGCCAAATACTGCCAGGACTAGCGGCCATAAGAGAGGCTGCCAGCCTACTCAAGCGGGCCAGCCCCCTCGGGAGCTACATGATAGCAGAGCTGGGAAGGCCGGAGGAGGATGAGATAGTAGCAGCCGCCCTAAAGGGGGCCCAGGAGACAGCCAGGGATGCCCTCGAGGAGATCCGCAGGGCAGCCAGGCCCCTCATCACCTCCGAGGAGAAGCTGGCCCGCCTGGGCATACTCAACAGGAGGGTGTATGACAAGTACAAGCCCAGCCTCCCCTACATGGCCGGGAAGCCCAGGCTACTGGCCGTAGTCTACAACACTAGCCACACGCCACCCAGGGAGCCTAGCATGGAGAAGAGGTGCATGGTCCAGGACGAGGCTGAGAACTACGTGAAGAAGCTCTTCGAGGAGAAGGGGTTCCACGTCGAGGGCCCCCTAGACCCGTGCCCGAGCCAGGGGCGGACCCCCTACGACCTGCTGGCCACACCGAAGGGGAGCCTCTTCGGGGAGGAGTACTACATAGAGGTTAAGGGGCACGAGGGCCTGGTGCTGAGCGGCGAGTTAACGGAGAGGGAGACAAGGTTCGCCCGGGAGCACCCGGACAGGTATATAATATGTATAGTGGCCATGGCGCTGAGTAGGGACAAGAAGGTCTTCTGCAACCCCTACAGTAAGTGGCCTAGGAGGGTGAAGACGAGCGAGAGGGAGATAGTGTACGTGGCTGGCCAGGGCTAGCAGTGCTATAGGTTACCTATATATTCGGGGCCGAGCCACTCATAGATGCGGTGACCCACCTTATGCCCAGGTTCCTAATAGCCAGCATGAGCCCCCTACCGGGGGAGGTTGTGAGGTCCTTCTTCCTCCCCTTCCTGCCCGAGGGCGTGGAGGTCGAGGTGGTGAGCCTCCACGGGAGGCCCCGGGAGGAGGTGGTCGAGGCCCTCAGGAGGGCTGATGTCGTGATTGGGGACCACACCTTCCAGATGAAGATCGACAGGGAGCTGTGCAATGCTATGGAGAGGGTCAGGCTGATCCAGCAGCCCAGCACTGGCTTCGACCATATTGATGTTGAAGCCTGTAGGGAGAGAGGTATACCCGTAGCCAACGCCGGCGGGGCTAACTCCGCCTCGGTTGCCGAGTACACGATCATGGCAGCCCTGGCTGTCCTCAAGAGGATACCCTACGCCCACGAGAGGACCAGGGCGGGTGAGTGGCCCCAGTGGGAGCTGATGGACATGGGGACCTACGACCTCCAGGGCAAGACCTGGGGCATACTGGGGCTGGGGAGGATAGGCAGGGAGGTGGCCAAGCGGCTCCAGGGCTGGGACGTCGAGATACTATACCACGACAAGGTGCGCAACAGGGAGTACGAGGAGAGGTACGGGCTCAAGTACAGGAGCCTGCCAAGGCTGCTCAGGGACTCAGACGTGGTGTCACTCCACCTACCCCTAACCAGCGAGACCCGGGGCATGATAGGGGAGGCCGAGCTGAGGATGATGAAGCCCACCGCAGTGCTAGTCAACCCCTCCCGCGGTGAGCTGGTGGAGGAGGAGGCCCTGGCAAGGGCCCTCAGGGAGGGCTGGATCGCGGGGGCTGCCATCGACGTCTACAGCAGGGAGCCCCCGGGCCCCGACCACCCGCTGGTGAGGCTGGCGAGGGAGGAGCCCACAGTGAACCTCCTACTCACCCCCCACATAGCCGGGGCTAATACTGATGCGAGGCAGAGGATCATAAGGTTCTCCATAGAGAACATAATCAGGGTTCTTACAGGCGGCGAGCCATTGGCAGTGGTGAACATGTGAGGGGGCCAAGGGTGGCAGGCAGGCTCTCGGAGGCCTTCGCCCAGGCGCTAGCCTCCTGGGGTGCTAGGAGGGTATACGGGATAATAGGCACCACCGTACTAGACCTATTCGACGCCCTCTACAGCGTGAGGGACCGGGTAGAGGTCGTGACGACAAGGCACGAGCAGGTAGCAGTATCGGCCGCCGACGCCGAGGGGAGGGTGACAGGCAGGCCCGGTGTGGCAGTAGTACACGCAGCCCCGGGCCTCCTCAACGCCATGGTGAGCCTGGGAATAGCGTACAGGGACAGGGCACCCCTAGTAGTCATAGCAGGAGGGGTGAGGAGGCGCCTCCGCGGCACCGACGCCTGGCTGGAGGTCGACCTGGAAACAGCTACCAGGCCAATCGCGAAGTACTACAGGGTCGCGGGGAGCCCCAGGGAGGCGCTGGAGGCGCTCCGGGAGGCCTTCGAGGCCGCAGCCAGCCCTCCAAGGGGCCCGGCAATAGTGGAGGTGCCCGAGGACCTCTGGAAAGCCAGGGCACCAGGAGCCCCGGAGCCCCCGGAGGCTAGGGAGCCCGAGGCCGGGGGGGCGGGGGAGATGGCATCTAGGGTGGCGGAGCTGGCCCGAGAGGCGGGGAAGCCGTTGATACTGGCCTGCGGCGAGCTGGCCATGCACCCGGGCTTCCGCCAGGACCTACTCCTAGCCCTAGCAGAGAGGATGGACGCCTACATAGTTACGAGTGGTAATGGGAGGGGAGCGTGCCCTGAGGACCATCCAAGGTGCCTAGGCAGGACAGGCTTCGGGGGCGGGAGCACCGCCGCCGACACAGCACTGGCGGAGTCGGACCTCGTAGTTGTGCTGGGGAACGAGTTTGACGATATAACAACGTACGCCTACAACATAATCCCGGAGGGCGACGTGGTAGTAGCGAGCCTCGACCCCTCCACAAGGAGGAGGCCCCGCTACTACGAACACTACCACGCCGACCCCAACAAGAGCCTCCAAGCCCTCCTCCAGGCCGTACCAAAGCTCGAGAGGCCGGGGTGGAGGGAGAGGATAAGGGAGCTAAGAGCCTCATGGGCCAAGATCGTGGAGGAGCACACAAGGCCCGGGAGGGAGGGGGTCAGCCCCGGCCAGTTCTTCCAAGCCCTAGACAAAGCGCTGGGGAGGGATAGGATAGTATCAGCCGGCCAGGGGACCCACATACTATACACCTACAGCTTCATGAGGATATACAGGCCCCGCAGCTTCCTAGCCGCCACTAACCTGGGAGCGATGAGCTACGCCCTCCCAGCAGGGCTGGGGGCGAAGCTGTCCAGCCCGGGCAGGCAGGTGGTAACGGTGGCGGGGGACGGGGACTTCCTCATGACAGTCCAGGACCTCGAGACCCTAGCCAGGAAGCGGGTCCCCCTGGGCATGGTCGTGGTCAACGATGGCTCATACAGGGTCCTCTACCTCAAGCAGCTAATCCAATACCAGGGAAGGGTGTACGAGACCCTACTAGGCAACCCCGACTTCAGCCTCCTAGCGAGGTCCTTCAACATACCCCACATAAGGGTCGACGATAAGGAGAAAGTGGGGAGAGCCGTGGAGGCCCTAGCAAGACAGGACGAGTCAGTCATCGTAGAGCTGCCCGTTGACCCCGGGGAGGTGCCCCCGCTGAACCTAGAGGCGACCCTGGCCATGGGCAGGTAGCCCACTATATACCCGGCCTTAATATCCCGCAAGCCCCCGGATAGTATGGTGCCTGAGTTATGCTTAGACACGTAGGGTACATAATCGTATTCGTTAGGGACATGGACGCCATGCTAGACTTCTGGAGGAACCGCATAGGGCTCCAGCCAGGGTATACGAGTAGCGAGTGGAGCGAGCTCCAGCTAGACAACACCATACTAGCACTACACAAGGCCGAGGAGGCAGGGCGGAGGGACACGGGAATAGTATTCACGACGCAAGACATAGACGGGGCAGTAGAGAAGCTCAGGGCAGCGGGGGTGGAGGTGACAGACCCCCAGGATATAGGAGCCGGGAGGGAGGCCACCTTCAAGGACCCGGAGGGCAACGTGTACCACATATTCCAGCCCGCCCAACAAGCCTAGCCCCGGCGTAGGGGGGATGCGGGTAGAGATACGGGGCCTAGAGGAGGGGGACATAAGGCAGGTCGCCTCCATAATCAGGGGCCTGCCCGAGTGGTTCACGCCCCAGGCCCACGAGCAGGTTACACGCGACGCAGCAAGGATGCATGGGTATGTGGCCCTCCACCAAGGCAGAATAGTGGGGTTCATGCTCCTAGAGGAGAGGGAATGCTGCATGGAGATCGCGTGGATGGCGGTGGAGAGGAGACACCACGGGAAGGGCGTAGGACGTAGGTTGATAGAGGAGGCGGCAGGGTACGCATGCAGACGGGGAAAGAGGGTGCTGACGGTTAAGACGTATGGGGGAGGGGACTACGAGCCCTACCAGAGGACCCTAAACTTCTACAAGAGCAACAGCTTCAAGCTATACGAGATCATAGATAACTACACGGGCTTCCAGGGCCAGCCAGCCGCTATACTCATAAAACCGCTAGACTGCGCCGTGCTGCAATAGAGCGAACCTATGCCTCCACTTTTATGCCGAGCATCTTGAAGTATTCCTCGTACTTCTTGTCAACGCCTAGTATGTGGTCCCTCAGCCAGGTCCTTGTGACTTCGAATAGCCTAGCCGCCACCGCTACCCTGTTGCCCGTGTTGTATTCCTCGTAGTAGGAGTCCACTGCCCCCCTGAAGAGGTTGTGGTGTTTCCTGTGGTCCTCGTAGAGGTCCTCGGGGTAGTGGTACTTCTCCATTATCCTCTCCTCGCTGGTGAAGTGGCCTTGGGTGTACATCCTCAGCTGCCTCATTATGTTGTCTCCCCTGTCCTCGAAGAGGCCTGTCACCATGGACTCGAATATGCTGTTTATGATCTCGAAGAAGGTGGCGTGCTGCTTGTCGAGCACCGGTATACCCACGCTGTACTCTGGGCTCCACTCGACTATCCGGGTCTTGACCAGGCCTATGGAGGCGTTGTAGCTGCCCCGGAGCCTGGCTAGGTGCTCCAGCGCCTCTATACCCTTGTACACCATCCTGCCCTCCTCTAGGACGAAGGCGACGATCCTCCCATTGTAGATGAGGCTCCTTATCGAAACCCCATCCCCGCTCCCGGCGTAGAGGTAGTAGGGGCCTGGGCCCTCGAGGAGCGGGGCGACCTGGGAGGCCAGCTTGTCTAGAGTGGCTTCCACGCTCCCCTCCACGTCTAGCCTGATGAACCTGCTCCCCGCGAGGTTCATGACTATGTTGTAGACAACGTCGGGTATACTAAGCACCTCGCTATATACATTGATATTATTTGATAATAATATCCTACCAGCATTTGCCTTGCCATTACCACTATCTACCCGGACCCCCGGAGACAGCCTCTCATCCCTGATCGTCGTTATCTTCTCTCTTCTCCTGAATAATCCTCCCAAAGCCACCACTAATCACCCCGTACCCTGGTATGACCTAGTCTACTCTGCCTAGAGAAGACCTTGAACCGGTTTATAAGCTCATATGGATTATACTGTGTAGTATTATGAAATTCATAATATATTATAATATACCTTCTATATGGATATACCGTGTATACCTTGAAACTATGATTTTTATAAAGTATTATATACTCTTATATACGGGGTTATATACGGGGGCCTGGGGGCCTTGGCCTCCTTATCACCCCCCGCGGGCCTATATACTGTGTCCTAGTGGTGCGGGTTGCCCAAGTGGGAGGGACCGGCGGCTAGGAGCGCCCTCGTATACCTACTAGCCTCCAGCCTGGGCATATCTACCATGGTGAACGCACCCGCGATACTTACTGGGTACGGGTTCGTCTATGCCTCCGCGTACTACGCCATCCTAGCCTACCCGCCGGTGGCTGGGGCCCTCCTGTTCGCCCTGTCACACGGGTTGGCCGCCATAGTTATGCTTGCCTCCAAGGCTGTCTTCCCCATAGTTGTGGTTGCCAGCCTCCTCCTTAGGCCCCCGGTGGTGTATGCCCTGTCCAGGCTTAAGGGTAGGCTTGGCGCCGCTGGCGTGGGGTTTGCCCTGGCCACTGTAGACCAGCTCGTCGCCCTGTCCATAGCTATACTCTACTATGGCGATGATGGTATACACACGGGGCTCGCCATCTACGAGCTCCTACTGGCGCCCCACGTCTACGCGGCCTACAGGTTCTCCCGCTCCCGGGGGTGGGCCTCCATACTGGGCCCTGTGGCAGCCCTTCTGGGGGCGGCTTCCCTATACCTAGGGAGCATAGTACTCCCCTCCCCGCCGGCGATAATAGCTGGCCTGCTAGCCCCCCTGGTGCTACTGGCCAGGCCGCCCAGCACGGGGCTCGCCGCCACCGCTACGCTGGTCGCACTCCTGGGCCTCCTACTCGGCCACGCCGTGGTGGGGGTTAACGCCTCCGTGGCGTTGTACCCCTTCAAGCCCTCCAGCTGGAGCGGCGAGAGGTGGATGCAAACCCAGGCCTGGGAGGGGTGCCCCCAGGCCGGGAACGTCTTCAACGCCACCCACTCCCCCGAGAGGCTCCGGATCATAGACACCTGCATGACGGTGGAGGGCGTAGTGGTGGGGGCGCCCAGGATAGTCGGTGATGGCGATTACGTCTTCGACATAGAGCCCAGCAGGGAGTACAGGTGGACACTCGGGCTGGGGAACATCATACTCAGGAAGGGAGGCCTCCACATAGAAGTCGTCCCCGAAGACCACTACAAAGTCCTAGACCCGGTAGGAGGGGGCGTATGCCCGGGAGACCACGTCAGAATAACAGGAGTCTACGTGGCAGACACCGACCACGGGATGTGGACAGAGATACACCCCACATACAAGATCGAGGTCACAAAAAGAACCACAGAGAAGCCATGGCCAGACTGCATAAGAGGAACAACACCAGACAATAACGAATAGTAAAAATATAGTAGACTAGTATTAAGGGAAAGCTATCCTTAGCAAAACACCAAGATCTAATGGCCTCTCTACACACACAGCAAACGCCTTGCATTGTTCTTTCAACGCTAGGCACCAGTCCCTATTCAGCTTCGTAAATCCGCCATGCGCAATAAAGTTCCTCACATGCTTTTCATTAGGTTCAACACGCGTTGCCGGATAGAAGCACAAGGCTTTCTCTCCAAAAACCTCACCTGTATCCTCATGTATACAATTATTAGTGTCAAACTCTACCTTAAACCCTCTCGGTAAAAGATAATCAATTACCTTTCTGACATCGCTGCTTAATCTATCCAACTCTTGCCTCACTAAAACTCTTGCACTAGGTTCAACCATCGCAGTATAAAACTCTGAAATCGTCAATATATCACTATAGACCTTACCCCCAGTATCTCCGCCAGCCATATTACTATTTATTAAACTGGATATTTTCACATCTAAACTATCAAGTAATAACTTTAAAATATTAATATCAAAACAACTTTTAGAGCCATTATTCTCTATTTTCCTAGCATAAATTAATGCATTATACAGCCTACCTATATATTTTGAAATTAAATCCCATAAAATATTACTTAAGACAGCAATATGAGGCGGAATCCTAGCTAAATGACCACCGACCCTTTTAAAAGTTATGTTCGCACGCTCAGTATTAATACGAAACTCTATTAAAGGAAAAATAGATTCTTCAATATGGTTATTAGATTCAGATAAAGATAGGAATTGTGTAAACCAGTGAAACATGCCTAACTTTGCAATATACATAGCAAGTATATACATCATAATCCTACACTCTATATTATCACTATTATTAACACACTGCTGCGGGTTTATAGTATCTCGATATGATATAAATTCGTCGATTATCCCCCTAATTCTAGCCATATGCCTGATCATACCTTGCATGCTCCTACGTAAATTATTATTTTCTTGGCTTACACCATACCCAACTAATATAGCTGATTCTCTTGTTAATATCCTATAATTATAACTAATATTATTATCTAATGTTATTTTTATATACTCTGTTATGTCCATTTTTCCAAGGGTGACAGGATCACTATTATATAAGTATGATCTAACAACGTACTTTACAGGATTATTAATACTTGCTGTTTTTTGTAATTTTTCAATTAATTTGAGCGACATGCCTGCTACTTTTAAAACAATCATAGGATCAAGAATCTCTATTACATATGACAGAGGCGGTAGTAACTTATTTATTCCATGCGTTGTATCGTAGAAAATAGTTAAATCTAAACTATTATCTTCATATTTACCTTCATCAAACAATGTTATAATAGTTTTATATACACCATGCAAAATTAATGCCTTTAACATTGATTCCATATCTATCTCTACATTTTGCTCTCTAAATATTATTATTGAATCACGAATTTTCGTCGTCATTGTGATTGGCACAGGAATAATATTTAGCACAATGTGTAACTCTCTATTTTCTAAACTAGTATTCTGCTGATCATTATTATTACTCTTATTACTGATAACTGTATAACATAATGTACAATTATAACTACAAATAATCGGAAACCCTTTGTATCCCTGATCGTTGTTTGGTGCACGACATTGATTGTCATCACACTTCATCTTATTTACTATAATAACATCGTTTCTATTTATATGTATTTTCTCTTTATTATTTTCATTTTTATTAACTAGTAGTGTTCCGTCTTCATTAATTTTTATGATAGTATCAAGCGAAGCTGCTTCTAAAATTCCGTCTACTATATGCTCACTAAAAGAATCAGGCCAGTCCTCAAGGCGTCTGACAACATCATTTATTTCATTAACTCCTATAGTTGCTAGCGTTAAGGGAGCTATAATAGCTAGTGATCCTTCGTTTATATTATGTTTATAGGACAAGGCAGCTGCCACGGCTAGGAAACCTAGCCTTGACAAGACTAGAAGCGACTTTCTCTGCGCCCTACGTGATGTTGCTCCTCCGCTATCTTCATAGTATATTCTATAGAAAACTGGATTATAAAATTTCCAGTTACCTATAGTAGCGACACCAAAGAGTACTCTATTCTCTTTAACCATTACATTGTACCCTTCATATAATTCTACAGCACTTTATTAATATGTTTTTTGGTATCCTTATAATTGCTAAGTATCCTGGATAACGGAGGGATTGCCCCCGCTAAATTAGTTAAAATCTGCCTAAGGAAGCTTTAGAGGGTTTTTGTTGTTAGTATTTGTGTGGTGTCTGTGTAGCATTCTGTCCCTTGTATATCCTGGCCTCTTATTGTTAGTAGTAGGTATTTGCACTCGTTGCTGTGCCATTGTGTGAGCCGGTTTGTGTCTATTAGGCAGTGTATTGTTCCTTCGCTTGTTTTGTGGTATCCTATTCCCTCTACTACTGCTTCTAGTAGCATGTTTATTGGGCTCGTTGATGGTTCCTTGTTTCTGGTGTGGTTTATGCATGTTTGTAGTGCTTCCTGGAGCTTTGGGTCTCCTCTCCTTGCCTCCTGCTTCTCTTCCTTCCCCTGCTGTTGTTGTGGGGGTTGTTTGTGGTCTAGTGTTGTTATTAGGTTCTCTATCGTCTCTTGTATGCTCCCGGTGCGCCTCGTCTCTATTTTGAGGGCTTGGGCTCTGCTTGTCTCCACGTCTATTATGTCGTCCGATACTAGGAAGACCTCGTATAGCATGGAGTATACCTCTCCTATGCCGTTCCCGTTGATGTTTTGTATCGTGTAGTAGTCGTTGGGCGCCTTCCTGAGTATCCTCACCTCGTATGACTCTGTGGTTGCCCCCGGCGCCTCTGCCTCTAGGAGTATTCTTAGGGTGCACTTCTCCCCTAGCCTGGTGCATAGTGCGTCGAATTCTTGTAGTGTTGTTAGTATTAGCTCCTTCAGCTCACCCCTGCTAGCTATAGTCTCGTATCCCGACTCTAGTAGTCGCCTAAACTCTACTGGGGGGAGCTCCAGGGGCTTGCTGTTGGGGTATCCTTGCATCCAGGCTCACTTCCCTCTACTGTGTAACCCAGTATCGGAGAGGGTTTTTATGCTGGCCGTTATCCCAGATCCCATATACCGACCCGCAACGTATACCCGGTTAACCAATCCTATTTGACTATAATATATGGTACTATGTAATGTTGATTTATAGGTGTTTACCGCCGGGGTGGAGTATTAATGCGCCGTGCCCCATGCCACCCTCTGGGGGCCGGGGAGGGGTGGCTATCAGGATCAAGGGCCTCAGGGTCTCCTACCCCGGATCCCGGCTGGGGGTCGAGGCCCGGAGCCTCGAGGTGGAGCCGGGGGAGCTTGTAGCCTTGACCGGGCCAAACGGCGGGGGCAAGACAACACTGCTAAGGGTCATCGCGGGCCTCATACCGTCCTTCTACCCCGCCCGCGTCGAGGGGCTGGTTGAGGTCGACGGCTATGATCCCAGGCTGGGTGTCGACCCGGGGCTGGCCGTGTATATGCAGCCCGACCCCACGGTCCAGGTCGTGGGGGTCACGGTGCTCCACGAGGCCAGCCTCTGCCCCATGCTCCGCGGCCTCCCCAGGGGCGAGACGCTGGCAAGGGCTGGATGGGCCCTAAAATCGCTAGGCCTGGAGGGGATGGAGGGCGAGTCCACTCCACTGCTGAGTAGCGGGGTCCTCCAGAGGGTAGCCCTGGCCGGGGTGGCCTCTTGCAGGCCCCGATACCTGCTACTGGACGAGCCTACAGGCCACCTGGACCCGTGGGCGGGGGAGGTGGTTAGGGGCCTCCTACGCCGCCTCTCATCCATGGGCCTGGGGCTGCTGGTTGCCACACACGACTGGGGGCTTGTCGAGGCTGCCGACAGGGTTTACACCGTAAACCGGGGGGTTAACCCCGGGGCTTGGAGACACCCCCAGCCCCCGAACACCCCGGAGAGGAGCCCCGGGGATAGGGTACTGGAGGCGGAGGGCCTGGAGGTAGGCTACCCCGGCGCCCCACCCATACTAAGGGGAGTAACACTAGAGGCCAGGCAGGGGGAGCTTGTAGCCTTGACCGGGCCAAACGGCGGGGGCAAGACAACCCTGCTAAGAGCCCTGGCAGGCCTCCTCAAGCCACTGCGGGGCAAGCTAAGGGCAAGGACAAGGAGGCGGTACCTCCCTGCGAACCCCCTCCTAGTCTTCAGCCGCCCCAGGCTGCGGGAGGAGCTCAAGGGGGAGCCGCCCCTCCCGGTTGGGCACCTACTAGACAGGCCGGTAGCAACGCTGAGCAGCGGAGAGCTACAGCTAGCCGCCCTGGCTGTGGTCGCCTCCAGCGGCCCGGGGATACTCCTGCTCGACGAGCCTACCCATGCGCTGGACCCGGTGAATAGGGCTGAGGTAGTCAAAGCCTTGGCCGCACTGGCCGGGGCGGGGTATACGATAGTGGCGGCGACCCACGACCCCTGGCTGGCGGGTGCCTCGGATAGGGTATACAGGGTGGAGGGGGGTGGGGTGTCTCAGTTGTAGTCCTGCAATACCATCTTCATCCTGGAGCTTATCAGTGGTAGCGGCTCGTCCTGTAGTTGGGTGTAGCGGAAGTACTTAGTGGTGGAGGCGCTCCACTTTATCTCTGCCGCCACTGTTGGTGGTGTGTAGGTGTCGTATAGTGTTGCAGATAGGTATATGCCCACGCCCTGGACGTTATACGCCTCGTAGGCTATATTGGTAAATATCCCTATGAGGTTTAGGAAGAAGGCCTGAGGCCCATCAAGCACGCTCATTAGTAGGAGCTCGAGTATATCTAATACGGGGGATGTGCCTATGTAATAGGCAGAGTTGAAGCTATAAAAATCATCTACACTCCAACGCTTTAGCAGCTCTATTCTATTATCAAACTCGTCAAGAGTATAGACATCATGGTAGTACATGTAATCAACTATATGATCGTCTATAAACTCTATATTCGACACTGGCCTCGCGTCAACCACGCTGGATAGGTTGATTATCTCGGGGATCACGTCTACGTAGAAGAGGAACACCGGCTCCACTACAATCCACTCATCACCACACTCGTCAACTCCTATACCCAGGACGTCGTACAGTATAACACCCACATCACTGCCAAGGTGGAACACTATATCCCCGTAGATGTATGTCGTGTGCCCTGGGATAACCGGTACAGGCCCAGCCCCGGCAGGCGACCTATACAGGTTGACCGAGCTCGTGTAGACTCCTGCAACCCCGTAGCCGGTTATCGAGAGATTCACGTTGAAAATTGTGACGGCGCCGCTAAACCACAGTATATCCGGGTCTCCACTATAGTTGCTGGCGTCAAACTCCATCTCGAGCAGTATGACGTTGTTCGCATCTATACTGCTGATCCCTGTAAGGTCCTTGGTGTCAATCCAAGGGTCGGCGCCCTCGTAGCCCAGCCAGTAGTCCATCGTGCCATATGAGAGATACCCGCCGCCAGTGGGCTCCTTGATTGGCGGGGGCTCGAGCTCGTTGGAACCCCCCATGCTCACCCTTATATACTCGCTCACGCCGGGGAGCATGTTTCTTAGAACCGAGTCAATGTCATCGCCCTGCCTGTACTCTACCATATACTCCGCCGCGTAGACGCTGGAGACCAGGCCAAGCCAGCTATCCTCGGGGTTTGCATCAACGTGCTCCGCCCAGAAGTATGGCACGCTCCTATTAGCTAGATACCCGTAGAAGGGGCTATACTCGTCCAGGAGCTTGTATGCCGCTCTGGATAGCGAGACGTCATAGTAGGCTAGGGCGCCATCCCATCTTACACACCCTGGGATGTTGATATAGTCGTCGAAGCTCCCCTTGACCCTATAGGTGGGCCTGGAGTCCGCTAGGCCGCTGAATCCCCTTGGGATCTCGACCTCCTTGACTAGGCCCATCCCCTCCATAGCCTTTAAGCTGGATGGGCCGACTCGTATAGTCAGCTCGCCACTCCTAGACCTGAACACCCCCAGGGGGTCCATGCTAGCCTTCCTGAGCGACTCGGGGCCATCCCTGAGCAGGGCCAAGGCGCTGGGCGTTATAACTACCTGCTTCACCCTCATACCTCCCTGGCTATAGTCGATGAGACCCAGCGTTATGGAGGGCACAGCCTTAACCCTACCACTATTAAACCCGTCCTCCAGCAACTCAAGCCCATCCCTTAGGCCCTTGAACGACAGGCTGAGGCCCCTACCAACCTCCACCACTGGGGTGAACGTGCCCACGCCCGGTATGGTAACCCCAGCGATAACCTGGGGAGGAACGTCATAACCTAGACCCTTATAATCTATAACAACATTAATAGTATCAGCATAACCCCCACTAAACGAAACAATAAACAATAAGGGAAACACTATCATAATACCCAGCAAAACAGCTAGATACACCCTACGCACAACCAACACACCACACATAAAAACAACCAATAAACACAAAAATAACATTCAAAGAACACAACCCTTTACCAGAACAAATACACCCATACAAATACGAACCCACCATACCGACAAACATTCCTTAATACAAACCAAAAAGAATACTAACACATAAAATACTAATAACTACAATACAATAACATCAAATCTAAATACTAAACACACGAAAATACTACGCACAAAACTTATAAACATCATATAATATATATCATTCAATAATATTGGATGAAAAATGAGTAAATCAATAAAGAAAAGATATCGGGATAAGATAATTAATATTATTAAAAATAATACTTATATAAAAATGGATTTATTATAATAATTGTTATATTGTTATATGTTATTATTTTTTATACTAAACCTACATCATATTCTATCGGATTTATATATCATGATGAGATAATAGGAACCATACATTGCCCATTTAATATGAAACTTGCATCAAGAAATATATTTGTAGATATTAATAGTTCATTATTTAATACTACATATATTAACGGCTCTTTGGAGGAAAATATTAAAAATATAATAATACAAGTTGCAAAGCAGAATAATTGCACATCTTACCAGGTTTCATACGCACCACTATTCGAATATACAAAGCCAATTTACATGAAAATAGATGAAAAAGGAACAACAGCTTACTTATGATTTTATAGATTTGACAAAGAAATATATGATTATCTTTATATAATTATTACAGATAATTCATATATATTATCATTATCTTCACTTACACTATTAAATATAGTCATTATAAGTTACAAATATATTTTATTTTTATTCGATAAATCTATGAAAAAGACAACATGGAAACATTATTGGGTTTTAATTATACTATCATATATTGCTATTCTATATACAATACACTTCCTTTTATTTATTTCCTCTCAATTTATCTCAACAATAAACACATCTTCATTAGGTCTTTTATTAATGTTAATTAATATAATCTTTTTAATAAAAATATGAATTATATTTTAGATAGTGATAATATATATGTATTTCTATTTATATTTATTTTAACTACACCGGTAATATTACTTATATTATCACTACTTTCTCCAAGAAAAATAGCTAATATCGAACAACATTTAGTTATATTATTATCAATCTTATTTTTAATTCCATTGACATTAATAAATTCTCCAAACTTACACTCGCTCGCGGCAGGGTATATTACCGTTCTCTTAATACACACCATATTACCAGTAATTGAGAGCCTAATTGTTTTAATATATCATTATACATCAGATAAAATATTTTATTTTTACTTATCTCTTATTATGATTCTCTTTATATTGGAATCATTATTTATTTTTAGGCTAATAAAGAAGCTTAGTTTCAAGGATACCTACTTAACTGCTGCTACATGATTTAGTATACTATTCCTAGGGCTCCTTTGAGGAGGTATACTAGGATTAGGGCTGCTAGGCCTAGGCTGAGGCCTCTTAGTGCGGAGATTAGTGTGTTCTCTTGGCTTATCCTTCCTAGGTATGCTCCTAGGAGGGTCATGAGGAGTAGTGCTATTCCTGTTGATGCTATGAATGCTGGCTCTACTCCTAGTCCTGTGTTGGCTGCTAGTAGGTAGGGGAGGGCTACTAGTGTTGGGAATAGTACTATTCCGACTCCACTCCATAGGGCTACGTATACTGGTATTAGGGAGGCTGCCCTCCAGTATATGCTGCTCCTCTTGAGTTTTGCCGATAGTTTTTTCTCTAGCTCCCTGACCTCTCTTATCCTCTCGGCCCTCTCTGATAGGTAGACTCCCACCATGCCGCTCATTATCCCCATCGCTACTCCCCCGCCTATGATGCTTGAGGCCATTAGTAGTGGGTCGGAGCCGGGTGAGTAGCCTCCAACGTTTACTCCTAGTGCTGCTAGGAGGCCGTCTAGGGAGTTGGTTACGAACATCCTCCTGGCGACTGAGGGTACGTCGGGGTAGAGCTTCTTAACCTTGGAGAAGTCCTCTGCCAGCCTCTTTACCCGTTGCAACACCACCCCACACCAGGGCCCTCGAGAGGTGTATGCCCGCCTCCCTTTGATTGGTGTGTTGGGGGCTTAAGGCTGTGCCCCTACCACGATCGACGATGACAATCGTGGCTAGTCCTTATATTGTACGCCTATAGCCTAATAGTGTGTGGTGCCGTGCAGTGGAGAGGGTTGATGTGGAGGAGTATGAGTGGTTCCAGACCGAGCAGGTAGGCCTGGGCGCCTAGGAGGGTCAAGACGATACGATATAAGCCCCGTGGCAGCCCCTCCCTGGTGCTCTTGGGTATACAGCTGTGCTTGGGGTGTTCAAGTACAACGATAAGCTTGGGAGGAGGATGGTTGTAATACTCCAAGGCTTCCCCTGCGCCTATGGCAAGTGCACCTTCTGCCCCTTCGCCCTAGAGCAGTCGCTACACCCGGGCAAGCTTCTCGAGGCCAACAGGAGGATAATAGAGGAGGCCATCAAGGCCAAGGAGGAGTGGGGCCCGGAGAGGGTGGCGGTGTTCAACGGGGGCAGCCTGCACGAGCTCCCCCTGGCGGTGTTGGAGATGCTCAAGCCCCTCGCGCAAGGCACGGTGTTCGAGGTTGAGGAGAGGAGCGAGTACGTTACCATGGAGTCCATAACGGGCCTCCTCCACCTATACAAGCCCAGGAGGCTCGTGATAAGGATCGGGTTCGAGAACGTGGAGGAGTGGGTGAGGGAGAAGGTCCTGAGGAAGGGGATGCCAGACACAGAGCTGGAGAGGATAGCCAGGCTGAGGCTGGAGGCCAAGAAGAGGGGCCTACCCGTCGACTTCTACACATACCTCCTCTTCGGCATGGAGGGGATCCCGGAGGACACCGTAGAGAAGAGCCTACACCACTTCGAGAAGACCTTCGACGGCGTGATAGCGGTGAGGTACAGGCGCTACTC
>JALWEI010000033.1 GCA_027014125.1 Acidilobaceae archaeon
GCGTAATAGACCCAGGGTACACGGTGAATCCTTGCCTGCTAACTTTCTATGCCAAGCCCTTCCTTAGAGGCCCCCTAGTACGGGATCCTTGCGAGGGTGAGCCACCCACGATAGAATATCTCAAGCCACCATTTAACGAAGTCTACGAGGTTGAAGTGCTGGTTAAGTGCATTAATGCAAGCGCCAAGGCCAATCTAAACCTAGAGATAACGCTAAGCTCAGAAGAGCTATCTATAACACTGTGGCCAATCAACACACAAAAACCAACAATACCATTATACTATTATACAGGTCAACGTAGGCATTTATTATGCCTTTAAATAGAATTATTTATAGTATAATTTACTAAGTTATAATGTTCTTTTAATAATTTTTCTACATCGTCTATGAGTTCATTCTTGTCTTTTACAGGTAAACACGGTAAGTCAATTTTTAAGATTTCTTTAATAGCAGTAAGTTGTTTAGATTTATCAGTATTCTGAAGTAATTCTTTAATGAAATCTTCTTTTTCCTTAACTTTGTCTTGTGTTATATTTAATGCTTCGTCTCTTTGTGGCAAATGTATTATATGATTTGCACGCTCACGTATTTTGTCTTTTACTCTTTTATATGCTTCTGCTTTTTTGCCATATTTGTTTAATTCTAAATAAATCTTGTCTTTACATGTATATGATTTATTTATATATTTATTATGATTTAGTAACTTCACTAACATACATGATAGATTTTCTTCAATAATTCTAGAAAGTATTAGTGCTTCTATTAATTCGTTTTTACATAGTCTATAAACAAATAATGTAATTAGAATTTCAGATATCTTTATATGATTTTGATAATGCGATAATATATTATTTATATATAATAAATTATTTAAATTATTGATGTAATGTGTTAGTTTATTATATTTTTTAGCTATATCTTTACATTCATTAGATATTTTTTTACTAAAGTATAATGTGATTCATATATAATACGTTTGGATTTATCGTCGCAGGTCAATCTACATCACCTCTATTAGGCTTTTTATATTTGATTTGATAGTATCCTCTAGTTTCCATGCTTTTTTGTTGGTCATGAATATTTTGATGCTTTTGACTAGGCCTTTCTGTTCGAGGCGGCCGAGCCAGTTGTATAGTGTGTTTATGTTTGCCTGGTAGTCTATCGCTTCTAGGAGCTCTCCTGTTGTGAGTGGCTTCTCCGTGCTTGCCAGGGTTTCTAGGACTTTCCTCTTCCAGGTGGGCAGGGTTTCTAGCCAGAGTCGTATGCTGTCCTCTTGTAGCTGCCGTCTCCTTGGCATCTCTCATCCATTTATGTTATTGTACGTGTGGGGTTATATTGTTGTGTCAACCCCCCGGTTGCACCCGGAAGCATCTGGCCGAGACCGTGTATACACGTGTAAATGCGTGTAGGGGCATGGTCTGGCGTGGTCTAGTGTGTGCATGCGCGGCTCTATAGGAGTCTTGGCTGGGGTCTATGGGGGGCCACGTGGCCCCCAGGAAATCACCCTTATAGGGTTTTTAGGTGTTTTGGGGGTTTGCCTGGTTTGGTTAGGGTTATTTCTCTTGTTTTGGGGTTGTAGGCTGTTATTTTGTATCTTTGGGCTTTGAGTTTTTGGAGTTGTTTGTGGGTTTCTCTTGTTAGTTTTACTTTGTGTCCTGTTGGTAGGGTTATTTCTACTAGGTTTTCGGTTGGCTCCTGGTTGCTGTTCTCTGGCTGGTTGCTTGCTTCTGTTGGCTGCTTGTTGTGGGCTTGTTGCTGGCTTGCTTGGGCTTGGGGCTTGGTTTCTGTGTCTGGCTTGGGCTGTTCTTCTGCCTGCTGCTTGCTGGCTTCTGGCTGTTGTTCTTGTCTGGCTTGGGCTTGCTTGGTGCTTGCCTGGGGTTTGGCCTGTTGCTCTTGTTGCCTGTCATGGTTTGTGGCTGCTTGCTGCTGGCTTGCTTGGGCTTGTGGTGTCTGCTCTTCTGCCTGATGCTTGCTTGTCTCTGGCTTCCTCTTCTTGTTGGGTTGTGTCTCTGCTGCGTGTATCCTGTAGGCTTCCCCTGGGATCTGGTTCTGTCTGGCGGCTTCCTCGAGTATCTGCTTGAGCTTGTCCTGGCAGGATGTCGACGTCCAGAATTCTACCCGTGTCATGACTCCCCTCTGCTTGAGCTCCCAGTTCTTCACCAGGTTCCGGGCTACCTGCTCTGGGTGTGTCTCCACCTCGTTGCATGACTCTATCTCTACTGCTAGGGCCTCGCCGTATCTCAGCCTTAGCTGGGACCTGTCGTATGGTATCGCTATCAGGTCTGGCGCTGCGGGGCCACCCTGCCTGGCCGGCACAGCGTAGTAGCCTCGGTCCAGGTACCACAGCAGCGCCTTAGCTGCTATGCGACGGCCTTCCCTGCTTGGAGCCACCTGCCTGAGCCCGCTGAAGAGGCCCCTCACGTAGCGTACTAGCCAGCGGTTGCCCTCCTTCCACGCCTCAATGTATCCTTTAGCTGCCAGCGAGTCCCTTGCATCCTCAGCCCTCTGTCGGCGCAGCCCAAGCCCCGAGAGGACCCGGCTCCACTCGACAGCTTCCCTACCCGCACGGGACGCCCTCCAAACCCTGTAGAGGACCAGAAGCTCCTCCGGGGAGAGCCTCTCCCCGGCCGGAGGCAGCAGCCTAAGCACCGGGTTCAGCAGCTCCTCGGGCCCGCGCAGCTCGGGCTCCGGAGGCGCCCCCGCACCAGGCAGCAATGCCAGGGCATCCCTCCAAGCCCTCCTCCTAGCCGGCGGAGGATCCATAGACACGACCACAGGCGGAGGCTGCTGCTCGCCAGGCCTCGCAGTAAGCTTCACAACAGCCTGCCCCACGGTGAGGGCGGTGAGGGCCCTCCGGACGGCGTCTGCGAAATCCCTGTCCAGCTGTCCAAGGCGCTGCACGTCGTCGCCCCCAAGCTGGAAGACGACCTTCACCGCGGTGTTGGAGAACACGCTCTGAAGCAGCCTATCAGGGAGCTGCTTTGTATGCTGGTGCGCCATGACAAGATGGAGCCCATACTTACGGGCCTCCGAGAGTATAGTGTCGACGACCGGCAGCCCGGCCAGGTTCTGGAACTCGTCTATGACGACGAACACCGGCGTCCTCTCCCTGCCAAGCATGGCACGTTCCAGCACGTAGAACCAGAGCTTGAGGACTATGGCTGGGGCCAGGAGCTGTAGTATGCCCTCGCCCAGCTCTCCCTTAGGCAGCCTGAACACCACCAGGCTCCCCGGCCTGAGCAGCTTGTCGAGGTCTATCGTCGTCTTGGATGTGATCCTCCGCAGTAGGGGGTTGCTAGCGTAGGGCTCCAGCCTTGAGAGGGCGGAGAGGAAGGTCTGGTCCTGGAGGCCCCTGAGGAGCTCCACCTGTAGCTGCCACTGGGGATCGTCTACAGGCAGGTCGAGCTCGCCCGTCTTCAGGGCTACTATAGCATTGTAGAGGTCCCCCAGGGTGGGGCTGTCCGTCTTCTCGTAGAACATCCTGAGGAGGACCTGTAGGAGGTACCTTACGTTAACCGCTGTCTCCGGGAGCCTGAGGATCTTCTCGAATATAGCTATAAGCTGGTCTACTGCCAGGGCCACGGCGTGGCCCCTGTCCCGGGCACTGGGGAGGTCTAGCGGGTTCAGGCCGAAGGGCCTGAGGAACGGGTCGAGCAGGTAGACTCCATCCAGCGTTTCTACGCTCTCAAGTATGTCAAGGCTTAGATCCCCGTGGGGGTCTATGACCACGACGGCGGCCCTACCTGTGGAGTGCAGCCTGAGGGCCAGGTTCCATAGGAACGTGCTCTTACCCGTGCCAGTCATGCCGATAGCCCACAGGTGCCTATAAAGGTCCTCCAGGTCCACAGCTAGAACCGAGCCGTCCTGCAGGGCTCCTAGCCTTACATCGCCCCTCCTCCTTGGTAGAATGGCTGGCAGCGGGCTCCCGCGCTCGAACTCCACCGGGTGCAGCGAGGGGTCGGGGAGCACCAGTATGGTCTTGACCTCCCTAGTATTCATCCAGAGCAGCGTCTTTGGTGGGCTCTGGAGGAAGCCGGCGGGGCCCGGTATGCGTCTAGCATGGGCAACCCCCCGGCTGCCCAGGGGCCTCGCCAGCAGCCCGGCCCCACTGATCTCCAGGGGCCGGGTGAAGCGTGATGCCACAAGCTCTGCCAGCTCCCTGACCTGCTGCTTCCCCTGACTGTATACCCTGATGTCAACTATGTAGAATGGGGCATAGCGGAGGCGGTCTAGTATTGCCTGGGCCCTCCTGCGCCTGACCTCCTCCTCTCCCGGCGAGGAGCGCATCCTCTTCAAGCGCTCCCGGCGCATCGGGTCCTGGCCTAGGATCGCCTCATCCAGGAAGTCGTTGAACGCCGCGCCAGCCTCCTGTAGGATGCCCCGCCTGCCCCGGAGCTCCGCGGCCTTCCGCTGTAGCTGCTTGAGCGCCTTCGGCTCGACCCATGCCTTAACCTGGAGCATCATACCATCATCTATCATATCATAGATGCCCTGCCAGTCCCTAGCCTCCAGTGGCTCCCAGAACTCTGCCGGTCTCTGTCTTACTGAAGCCACGTACCAGTCTACTGGTATCCCTGGCGGCTCCTCTCTTCTAACCCCCAGTACACGCCTGAGAGTGGACTCGGCCAGCTGCCCTGTGGCATAGATTCTAAGCCTGCCGTCAAGCCTCCACACTTCCAGGATGAACCATTGTGCAGCCGTTAACGCATCGCCGAGGGACTCCAGTTTGGAGCCGATCCTAGGCAGGATAAGATACCACACTTCAGGCACCCGTATGAATAGCGTATTACGGGGGCCGGGATGCAGTTAGATCCTGCAAGTCTACGGTGACGGCAATAGCTTGTAGGGGTATTCGGCTTTCTGAAGTTAGAAACTCTATTATTCCCAATGGAGCTAATATATTAGCATAGAGGCGGTGGGGTCAGAGTAGGAGCTCCAGCCATAGAGCCCGTGGGCCGCGGTTCCAGTAGGGCTCTGACCATTCCAAGCCGCTCATCAACCCCCACCGCCTTATGCCTGGGCGTAATATTCTATTAGCCTTTAGGGTATTTAGGATGTACACATTGTGAACTGGGGAGTATACAGGGGTAGAGTACTATATAGAGATAGTGGTGGTTGTCGCGACGGCCGTAACTTGGTAGTACTTGGTAATACGTTGTTTATAAATGAAATGTGGCATAGCATTTACTGGGATATAATGTGGGATTAGGCTGCAATAATATCAGCTTAGCCTGGGTTTGAGCCTGTATACTTTCTGGTTTTTGCCTCGCTCTTTCTGGCGTGACTCGATTACGCCGTCCTCCTCTAACCTCGCTAGGATTGCGGCAGCGCTGTTTGGCGTGACCATTAGGAGGTCTGCCGCGTCATGGCTTGTGAACCACTCGTCGCCGAAGCGCTCGCGGAGCTTGTAGAGGAGCGCGTACTTGTTATATTTGACCCTGACTTCTATGTACATCTCTCCCCTCCTCCACTCATATCTCCCCCCTTGGGGGCCTGGCCAGTGCTCGCACGCCCTCCGGGGCTTGTGGTAGTATTCTGCCTCTACCGTGTAGTCGGGCCTCCTGCATACCCATGCTCCTAGCCTGCCCTGGAGGACGCGCTTGAAGAGGGGGCTGTGGCCTAGCGCCTCTAGGAGTATTGTTATAGAGTTGTATAGGGTCTGTTTTGGCACGTGCCTTAGCACGGTCTTATACGCTATGCTATATGGGACTCCGTGCCGTCTTGCCGTGTATAGTGCTACCGCCGCTCCTAGGCCCCAGTATGCGCAGCCCCTGCCCCCGCCTATGCACTTACCAGCTGCATGGCTTACTGCCTGGCGTACCTCGCCTGGGCTGACCCTTACTCCTATGTCTACTAGTAGTATGTCTAGTGCTAGTGCCTCAGCGTACTCCCTGCCCCTCTGCCTCTGCCGCGCCAGTAGTATGGCCCCCAGGGGTAGTCCCCCGGGGGATTCTATTGTTGATAATGCTTATAAACCTATGTCAGCCGGGGAGTTGACAAATGAGTAATTTAAACTTTACTATCCCAATGCAAATTCCCAGGGGATACACCCCCAGGGGTTATCCCCCTGGGGGCCGTTCCAGAGCGGTGTATATGGATGGCAGCAGGGTGAACATCGTGTCAGCCCGGCAAGGCCCCCAGGCATGGTGAAAATAACGGGTGAAACCGTGGCTAGATTAAGCATGCATAGTGCGGCGATCACCCTGCTACTCATAGCAGCTATCCTGGCGGCACCAGCCAGCGCGGCGGTGGACATAACAGCCGAGCCCGATGCGCCTCCGGAGGTGCAGCAGCTGGGCTCAAGGATAATTAGCTTCCTACTCTTCCTGGGGCTCATAGCAGGCTTGGCGGTACTGGCATTGGGGATAATGAAGATAGGGACAGGCGCTGAGGACGGCGGGCGCTGGATCATAAGGGGTCTAGCAATCCTAGTGGGCGTGGCAGCGTTCTGGAGCATAGTTAACTTCTTCGTGGGCTAGGGAGCCTTGAGGCGTGTAGTAACTGTAAACTCCGTGCCAGACTCTTCTTTACTGGACGACCCGATAATAATGCTCGGCCCGGTCTACCTCACGCTACGCCGCATAATAATACTAGGCATCGCAAGCCTCGCCAGCGCCGGCATCGTCAAGGCCATGCCATGGATAATAGCGACGCTGCCCGGCGGCGTCCCCTTCCCGGCAGGAGGGGTCCCGGCTCTATTCATCCTTAGCCTCGCCGGCGCACTGGCATTCATGGATCCGGGCCCGCTGCCCCTAGAGCGGCAGCTGCAGCTTTACCTTGAGGAGCCGGGGAGCAAGTCAGCCCCTGCAGCCGGGGAGTTGACAAGGCAGGGGCGCAGGGCGCCAAGGCTGAAGGTTAAGATCACGCGGGGGGCAATAGGCGTGCTCGGGCTCCTCATGCTCATAGCATCGGGCATACTCTGGTATATGCAGATTGAGGACCCTGCGTACGGGCCAGGCGCATTGACACTGCTTGCATCACTGTTTGAAGCCGCCGGCGTCTACCTGGCGCTATACTATATACTGGAGGAGGCGAGCCGTGTGGAGGATAAAGCCTAGCCCCTACGAGGATATGCCTGAGAGCGTGCGGGATATACTAGTTAATGGCCTGAAAGCTTACTTAGCCTCCATCAGCAAGCCAGTCCTCATGAGCATGTACAGTATGGTGGGCTCGTATAGGATAGATGACGACGAGATCACATATGTAACCCCGGTGTTCATTGTAGACGGTGAGGACCCCCGCGCTGCAGGGTTAGACGCTGTTGAGGCTGATTCGACTCCTCCCAGGCCCCGGGCGCTGAGGCAGAGGGGCAGAACCCTGATACTAGAT
This sequence comes from Acidilobaceae archaeon, assembly GCA_027014125.1. Classification (GTDB taxonomy): domain Archaea; phylum Thermoproteota; class Thermoprotei_A; order Sulfolobales; family Acidilobaceae; genus S012-22. The sequence goes on from JALWEI010000033.1 coordinate 7,330, forward strand.
GACGGGGGCTACGCTAGGCTGACAATAATAGGAAGGCTCCCTGGCAGCCTTCCTGAGGCCTTCCTGGCCCTCGGGGGCCTTGTATCTGAGATACACGTGTACGTGGAGCCTGTGAGGAGTGTTAGGAGCCTGCTGCTTAGGGCGAGGAGGCTGAGGCAGGCTGGACACCCGGACTGGGAGATGCTTGATGCTATTCTCGGAGAGGCGACGGGCGGCCATAGGCCCCTCATAGTCAGGGTAATGCTGATAGTGCGGTCGAGTGATAGGGAAGAGTTGGAGAGGATGCACAGTAGGATTGTAGCGTACCTTGCTGGCCTGGGGGTGCAGTACCAGGTCCCGTTCACGGGCCAGGTAGCACTGTATAATAAGCCCCGGAGGCTGGGCATGGCCCGGGGAGTAGTGCTGACCACCGCAGCCGTACACGTACTATACTTCTTCGTGGCAGAGGAGTTGATGGAGGAGAACGGGATCCCCCTGGGCGTCAATGCTAGGACGGGGGCCCCGGTCGTGGTTAACCCATACAACAGGGCCAACTACAACATAGTCATACTCGGGGAGAGCGGGTCAGGTAAGAGCATGACTACGAAACTCTACGTCAGGAGGTGGCGCACGAGGTATGAGGGCCCAGTGTACATAATAGACCCGAGCGGCGAATACGCCAGGGTCGCCGAGCTGCTAGACCCCAATCTACGGGTACACACGGTGAGCCCCGACCGCGGGGGCCTAGACCCTGTCAGGCTCTACAGGATTGGCATGCTGACCTACACCCAGGCATACGAGATCCTTGCAAGCGTATACGGGGTAACGGAGAGGGAGGAGAAGCTGACCCTTATGGAGCAGCTGGAGAATGCAGAGAACGTCCTGGATGTCAGGGTTCTTGGGGAGACGAAGCTCGACGCCGGTCTGTTCATCGGCGAGCCTCCAGGGCTCGATTCTAACGGGGCTGGCGTGGTATTCGACCTCTCGCGCCTAGCAACTAGCAGGCATAAGGTCCTAGCCGGCAGCATACTTGCAGCCCTACTACGCAACCGGCTCAGGAGGAGGAGCCTGCTGGTGGTGGATGAGGGCTGGCTGTGGGGCCAGTACCCAGAGCTCATGGCACTCCTGGCAGAGGTTGCCAGGGTTGGCCGGAAGTATGGGGTTAACTTCCTCTTCGCCACGCAGAGGCCGAGCGACGTGCTCCGGAACGAGGCTGGGAGGACCATACTAGAGCAGTCCGCCACGGTTCTCCTCTTACACCTGAACGAGGCGAGCGTAGAGGCGATCAGGGACATATACATGCTCACCGAGGGCGAGACCCAGCGACTGTTAGAAGCCCGTCCTGGGGAGGGGGTGCTGCGTGTCGAGAACTGGCGGCTGAGTGTCTACGTTAAGCCGTCTAGGAGGGAGCTTGAGGCCTTCTCCACTAAGCCGGGAGAGTGGCAACCATTATAGCCATCCAAGCAATATATAGTAGACGTGGAGCGGCGGGGTCAGATTGCACCCGACCGCCCATCGGGCCAGCCCGGTGGGCCCTCAGCGCCGCGTGGGGTCATCATCCCCGCCGCGCCTCCTACGCTAACCGGTTGCGTGATAGAATGCTTCATGCCCCTTATAAAAGTGATTGCTAGGAGTAGTTCTAGACAATCACGTTATCCTCTCGGCCAGGCCCCTATCCGGCACTCCGGCACCCCAAGGCGGCCTTATACTAATGGGTGCCCGACCGTGCATGCTATACTGCTAGCAGCGATAATAGTAGGTGCAGCCCTGGCAGCTAGCATCGCATCAGCGTATGTCGCGTTATACAACCCGGCTATGGAGAGGTACAGGCAGGTTGTGGGTGACTATGGAATAGAGGACTGGCCGGTCGCGTACAGGGGGCACACTATACACGTCTACGCGACGTATACCGTTACAACACTGAAGGGGAATAGTAGCGAGTGCCGGGGCGCGGCTGGGCCGCCGAGCATAGGCTACACGCTCGTCTACGACTCTTCACAGTTCTGGCTTGACGAGAACATGACAGAGTATAGGGTGAATGTGACGAGCACGAACACGTCGTGGATAGTGACGGCGGAGCTCCGGGCTATCCTGATTGTGTTGCATAATGCTAGCGTTTTTGAGGAGGAGGACGAGACGGGCAACTACACGAGGGAGCAGGTCTACGTTGTCTGGGAGATCACGCGGTACTACTACGTAGAGGATAACGGCACCTGCGAGGTCGACTCCAGCACGACGAGGGTAAGGGACTACCCGGAGCCACGCTTCATGAGGCTCTACGCGAGGCAGCCAAGCTACGGGCTAGACTCAACGGCCCTTGTAGTCCCTGTTAATGCTACACCACTGCCGGAGGAGCCGTGCGGCTGGTACAACTACACAGTAAACTACACTGTGGACAACTGGCAGGCGCTGGGAGTCCCGGGGCCGGGGGACGACGAGTGGGGTAGTATACTGCCGCTGCGGCCAGGCCAGCTCCGCATCGAGGGTGCAACACTCCTAGTCGTGCTCCAGGGGCTGGTCTCCGGCAATACGACGGCTAGCATGGTATGGAGTGGTGTGATCAGCGCGGGCGAGCCGTTATCGTTTAACATCACGGTTAACGATACAGGCGTTGACAGGAGTATGCTCGTCAACGCGAGCCTCACGGCCATCTGGGACGATCCTGAGGGGCCTTACACCGCCCCGGTTAGCGTCGGGAACACGAGCGTAGCCCCGAACCTGACATGGGTGATCCTGCAAGACGCCCCTGGCATAGTGGAGTTGTCGAGCCGCGCCGGCGGCCCGGTGTATACTGTTGAGCCGGGTGGCAGGGTGTGCGTGCCTCCGGGCAGCTACCTCGCCTCATGCAGCGGATGCAGGGATACCTGGGTGCATGTGGATGAGCCTGTCTTGCTATACATGCAGCCTGCAGCCGGGGGGTTGACGCCCCCAGCTGGGCAGGCCCCTGGCACGGGGTTCTGGCTCCTCCTCGGTCTCCTAGCGCTGCTATTACTAGCGGGGTGGAGGCTGGTAGAATGGATCTAGCCCAGCTAGTCTCTTACCTGTCAGGATTCGCAATGATATTCGGCACTATACTCGCCGGCGTGGGCATAGTATTATTCGCGGTGGGCAGGGACGCGAGGCCAGCGCTGCTATGGGCCGCAGCCATGCTGCTCATAGGAGCCTCTGGCTATGCCCTTGTTGAGTGGTTCTTCCCTGGCGGCGGGCTCGCGCCGGGCGGCCAGGGCTTCATCGTTACGCCGGCGGACTACTACAGCCAGACTGGTGAGGTGATGAAGGTCGCTAGGTACTTCCCCCTGGAGGTAACAGTGATCCCGGTCTACCCCGTCTACAGCTACACTGTCTACATAGACTGGGGCGATGGAGAGGCGGGCAGCTGGCCCCCGGGGCAGCCGGAGCTGTATGCCGATGAGCCAGCCACCCTGTCGCACACGTACCACAACACCGGGGTCTACAATGTCAAAGTCAATGTTGACTACTGCTACCTGATAAGCTTCGGCAATGATGTCGACTGCTATAGCCTATCGAGGCAGTTCCAGGTCAACGTCACGGCGCCCTGGTACGAGTATAGCGAGGCGATCAAGAGCGCGATAAGCGAGATGGACGAGGACGGGGGCAGGATAGAGAGCGCGGTGAAGCGGGCCTTCAAGGCGGCGGGCATAGCCCTGGCCGGCGGCTTCGCAAACGTGATGGACATCATGGCCGAGATAATGGCCCGCCTGGGCATGAACGGCGGCTACGCTCTACACTACTACGTCACGATGCCCGAGCCTGACGGCTTCAAGCCCTTGCGCACAGTATACGGGCTCAGCAGCCAGGTAGCCCTATTCCTCCTCCCCATAGCTGTGATGGCTAACCTGCTGTGGCGCGGCGTGTGGGAGTGGGAGAAGGGTGCAAACCCCCTCCTGGACCTGCTACGGGACGTGCTGGTAGCAGGCTTCGGAGTCTACCTGTTCCTGGAGCTCTACGACCTCGCTGCGAGCCTGGTCAACGTTGTTAGCCTGAGTATCGCACAGCTTGGGCAGCTAGGTGCACTGTATGCTATGGTCCTGGCTGCGGGGGCGCTGGCGAGCGCTGTGGGCCTTGTGGCGCCTAGCGCCGGGGCCTTCGCAGCGGCTATATTCATCTCGCTCCTCGCAGTGGTCCTGCTGGGCATGCTCAAGTGGTTCCTCGCGGCCGCGATAGTTGCAGCGGCGCCGCTACTGATAGTAGCGTACGTCAGCCCTTTGAGGAGCTACGCCGCGGGAGCATTCAGGATACTCGGCACGCTCTTCGTATTCACCCTCGTCGCGGGGGTCATGGCGAGGCTCGTGAGCGAGATGGCTATCACCCTTACACAGGTGGAGGGCGGCACTAACCTGCTGTTCGCCCTAGCCACGCCACTAGTATTCGCCCTGGCTACAGTGATGATCACGGGCCAGATACAGTCCACCCTCTCAGCCGGGGCCGGGATCGTGGGGGGCGTGGCCAGGGAGGTGGCCGTCAAGGGGCGCCTACAGCAGATACAGCAAGCGGGCGCTGCCGGAGGCCTAGGCCTGGCGGCAGCAGGAGCCGCTGCCACAGTGGCAGCGGCTAGGAGGCCGAGCGGCACGGTAATAGGTCGCGCCCCGAGCCCTGCCCCCGCAGGCCAATACTACACGATGCCGCAACCAGCAGCCAGGCCTCCAGCTGCCGGAGCGGGGAGGGCCATGCAGCCAGCGGCCCCGACAGCCGGGATACAGGCTCAAACCCCACACACTGGTACGAGGCCTGTCGCCGAGCCAGCCCCCGTCAGCCCCCCGGCTGACAGGCCAGCAATCCAGGAGGTGCCCCCGCCCAGGGGCCTGGAGAAGCTGACAAGGCCCGTCAAGGATGTCATAGCAGAGGCCAGGGGCGAGGTCGAGACCGTAGAGCCCAGCCTCAAGCGCCGCGCGGCGGTAGCGGCAGCCAGGGCTGGCCTAAAGGCTGGTGGCTGGGCTAGGAGCCAGCTGAGGGATTTTGATCGTGTGCTAGCACAAGAGACCGGGGTGACCCTGGGCCGCGCGGCGGGGAGAGCATACCACGCGGGCAAGTGGACAGCCCAGCAAACAATCAAGGCAGCCAAATGGGCCGCGCCATACGCAAAAGAATACGGAGCAAAGGCTGTTAATGCTGCAAGGGTTAGGGCCAACGCGTGGATTAGTAGGGTTAGAGATGCAAAAACGAGGTGGGATGCTAGCTGAGTAAGCCCTTCTTCTTCAGTAGCGCCATCTGGAAGAATAGAGCGCTAAAGAACCCACGCACCTCCTTTTTCTCATCCTCACTTGGATTTTCCTTAGTGAAGGCCATCTTCAGGGAGTCATCGTCAGGCAGGTATTCTATATAGCTTGTAGCCACCTTCTCCACTATCTCGTATGCCGTCTTCGTCCCGTCAGCCTCATGAAGTATGGATAGTGTGGCTCCATCCACTAGGTAGATTCTCCCGTTAGCCCAGACCATGCCGTGGAAGCCCAGCTTATAGCCTGGGAGCCATAGTACGTCTCTGAAGTACCTTCCGTAGCTTCTAGCCCTTCTAGGCTTCCACTCGTGCCTAACGACTAGGGGCCACCCAGCCTCCTCCCAGGTAAGCCCTACATCCTCTGGGTTCCACCACTCACCCACAGGAGGTATAGGCTCAGCCCTAGCCAGCTCCTCCTGGGTTGGCACATACCCGTCCTCTGAATCCTCGCCCATGGGCCTTGTCTCGATAGTCCCGTCAGCCGGGGGGTTGCCCCCTCTCTTCCTCCCCTTGAATAAGCCGAGGACCACGGGTCCCACCCACTACTACTCTAGTGTGTGGGGGACTGCGCCTCTGCTAGGACCTTGCGCTTCACCGCCTCTACAAGGTCCTCTAGGGTTAGGGGCCTAGAGGGGTCTAGGCCTAGCTGTCTTAGCTTGTCTGGGTCTGCTGGTATTAGTGCTAGGGGCTTGCCTAGCTCGTGTAGCCTTAGTGCTTTGATCTCCTTCTCTATCCTCTCTGGTAGGTCCCTCATGGGTAGGCTGCTCCAGTCTAGGGCGTGGTACCAGGGGCTTGGGGCTGCATATATTGTTAGTAGCGTTCCATCGCTGCCGGGCTCCGGCGGTTCTCCCTGGGCTAGGGCTTCTGCTATGGGCTTGGGGACGCTTATGTAGTACTGCACGTACTCCCTCCCCTTGGCCCTAACCCTCTTGGCCCTTAGCCTCAGGTAGGTCCTGGCGTGGAGCCTCCCAGCTATCCATACCGGGACTGTATGGTACTCCTTGAGGGCCTCCCAGTCTACAGGCATTACTGCGCACCCAGGGGATTACTCCTCCACTAAATAATTAGGGTTACGCTAGCTAATATAAATCTTAGGTTATCCACCATGGTTTAACCTAAACATTTATATTGGCTCGGAGCACTACTACCACGTGGTGAGCCCATGGGTAGAAAGGATGAGGATACGCTCCGCAGAACCCTATGCAGCCTCTACCAGATATGTGGAGACTCGACACACTGCCACGTGCCAGGGGAAGCCATAGCAGGCAAGGCCCCCAAACACGAGAGAGGCCAAATATGGAGAGCCCTAAAGAAGCTCGTCAGGCAGGGCCTCGTCTACAGGAAGGGCGGCACAGACAGCTACGGCCTCACCCGGGAGGGCCTAGAGAGAGCAAGGGAGGAGTGCATGGAGAAGTAGCCAGGCCCCTGGGCAGGTCCCAGGCGCAACCCCCCCGGTTGCGCCCGACTGTTCTTATAGTTAATACGGTGGTTGCACATACCAGGGACTGCCTAGTCTCCCCGCCCCGCGTATATTCTGGTAGAGGGGTGGGGCTTGGAGTTCGAGGAGTGGCTGCGTAAGCATGTGGCGCCTGATACTGCCAGCAAGTACATTAGATACTACTATAGGTACCGGGATGCCTTGGACGGGCTGAGGCTGGGCGAGCTTGAGTGTAATAGCTGGGTTCTGAAGCTGGCGGGCCACTGGATTGGTTACCTCTACTATACGGGGAGGATCGATATAGGAGAGTACAGCAGGTTGGGCCTGGAGCTCCGTGAGAGGCGCCGTTTGTGCATGGGCGCGAGGCCTAGGGTGCAGGGTGCTGACCGGTGTCCTGACAGGGCCGTCATGCCTGATGGCAGGACACGGCTGTATTGGGCTGCCAGGGCTCTGTTGGAGAGTGGGGTGAGGTTGCGGCACCTGGTTATCGCATCCAGGATGGATGAGTATGAGATTATAGATGACGTGGTGGTCGTAGACCTGGGTATAGTGCGGGGGTATAAGAGGAGCTACATAGCGGTGCTGTCTGCTGCGACGTGGCTCCGGGCCCGCAGGGTGCTGGGCAGCCTAGGCTACGACGCGCTCAGGCAGCGCTTCAGCAGGGGCGGCTATACTGGGCCCTCGTGCCTCAGGAAGCTGCACTATAACGTGTGCATGGGGGTGGTGGGCGATAGGAGCCTGTGCAACTTCCTCCAGGGCCGGGAGGCCCCGGTAGATATAGCCCACTACGAGAGGTACAGGGACACGAGCGTGAACGCGTTTAGGCTTATGAGGCCTGCCCTGGAGGAGGTGGCCAGGGGCTCCAGCCTGAGGCTAGTCCTTAGGCGCTACTATCAGCCTTCGCCTGGCAGGGTCAAGGGTTACGAGCACCCTGCTGCCGGGCTCGATGCCGAGGTACCTGGCGAACTTGGAGGGTATGGTTATCCTGAGGCTGACGCCGCTATTAGACTTATTCGCGACTACAGCAACTTCCTCGGTTAAAAGCTCAAACAGCTCCTCTACGTCGCTACGCCTCCTAACTCTCCCCCTCACAATAATACCACCTCCAACTATGTAGAAGAGTACCACCAGGACACTTAAAAAGTACTCTACATAGTACTATCAATAGTAAAATAAACAGTCCTAGGGTATCATGAAACTGTTACGGGCCTCTCGAGCCCGTGACCCGGGTTCAAATCCCGGCCGCGGCACCAACCCAAACCTGCGCGGGCCCCTTCTGGGGCCGAATCCTCATCATCTACGCGACCTAGTAGAGGAGCCAATATGCTGCTCCTACGTTGGTAGTAGGAAACGAGAATACCTGATGGGTAATATAGCGGGCCGGCTCCATGGCACCTACAGGGCTAAATTCATGCTTAAAATCTTCCCCGTAGGCCCTAGTTATACCGGATTATTGTTGGGTGTCCGGAATGGGAGACATAGTAGTACTGCTCAAGGCAGCGCTAAACCCGGAGATGGTTAGATCCAAGCCAGACGGCACTCTAGACCAAGACGCGATACCACTCAAACTCTCGGATATAGACAGGAACGCCGTGGAGGAGGCGGCGAAACTAAAGCAGAAGCTCGGGGGGAAGGTCATAGGGATAATGGTGCTTACAGTAGGGCCTGTTGCCAAGAGGGAGAAGGACCTCAAGATGGCGGTCCAGGAGGCCCTAGCAAAGGGCGTGGACGAGGCCATAGTTGTCGCTGACGATAAGCTCACTCCAGGAGACCAGGTGCAGACGGCAAGGATCATAGCAGAGGTCATACGCAACAGCGGGATCAACCCCTCCATAATACTAGCGTCGGAAGCCACTATAGACGAGACCACAGGCCAGATACCGGGCAGGGTAGCAGCAAAGCTGGGCCTACCCTACATAAGCTTCGCCAGGAGCATAGAGGTGGCAGACGGCAAGATCATAGCCGAGAGAGACCTAGAGGAGGAGCTAGAGAAGGTGGAGGCGGAGTTGCCAGTCGTGGTCAGCGTAACACAGGAGATAAACCAGCCAAGGCCGCCAACGCTCATACAGATTAGGAGGGCAGCCAGGAAGCCGCAGAAGAGGCTGGGAGCTGACGATGTGAAACAGGCTATAGGGACCAAGAGAGTGATACTAGAGAGGAGGATCGTAACGATAAACAGGAAACAGCAGATAATAGAGGGGTCAAACCTAGAGGAGATAGCGGACAAGCTGATAGAGATCCTAGAAAAGGAGGGAGTCATAAAGCTCTAGCGGGGGTGGCGGAGGTGAAGGCCCTAATAGTGGCGGAGTACACTAGGGACGCGCTCGAGGGTATCAAGGCCGCTAAAACCCTGGCCACGGGCAACACTATCCTACTAGTATTCGGCCCTGCCTCTACCGAGGCCGAGAACGTGTCAGGGCTTGTAGACAAGGTCTATACCCTACCGTCAAGAAACCCAGAGGCAGTATACAACGCTCTAAGAAAGGTCTACGAGGACGAGAAGCCAGACCTAATATTAGGAGTCGTGAGCAAGAACGTCAAAGACTCGCTCTCCAGGCTAGCCGGGGCATACGACCTACCCATGAGCACAGAGGTACTAGAGGCCAGCATAGAGGATAGGAGCGTCAAGTACAAGAGGGGGATCCTCAGCGAGAGGGCCTACAGCATAGAGAAGGCGCCCATGCCAGCAATAATACTATTCAACCCCAGGATATTCGAACCCGAAGAAGCAAGGCCCGGAGGAGAAGTAGTCAAGCTAGAGGAGGGCGACACAAAGGTCAAGCAGATAGGGATATCCAAGAAGCAGCTGAGCGGCGTCAAGCTAGAGGAGGCAGAAATAGTCGTGGGCGTGGGTAGGGGCTTCAAGAAGAAGGAGGACCTAAAGCTGGCATTCGAGCTTGCAGAGCTACTCGGGGGCCAGGTAGGCGGTAGCAGGCCCATAGCAGCAGACTTCAAGTGGCTACCAGAGGATGCCTGGATCGGTATAAGCGGCAAGAGGATATCTCCCAAGCTGTATATAGCAATAGGCATAAGCGGGGCGCCCCAGCACATGTCAGCGGTCATGGGATCCAAGGTAATAGTGGCCGTGAACAAGGACAAGAACGCCCCCATATTCAAGCAGGCAGACTACGGAGTGGTGGCAGACCTATACCAATTCCTCCCCATATTGATAAAGAAGATCAGGGAGCGTAAAGGCTAGCGGTGCGCAGAGTATGGCACAACCCCCAGAGCTAGGGGAACCCGTTTTAGGGGTAACCCTAACACTCCTCGCCATCCTACTAGCCGTCCTATTCCTACCATTCTTCTCAAGGAAGATCGAGGAAAACCTAGAGCCGTTCTTCCTAGTAATGGGTATCATAGGTGTGGCCGCAAACTACCACTTCGGGATCATAAACGGCGAGGAGCTTAGGGACCTAGCTGCTAGGGCAGTGAAAACCCCGCTATCTGTATCGGGCCTACCAATAGGGATCACACAAGTAGTATTCATATTCGGACTCCTATTCCTATACTACCACAAGCCGATCTATAACCTAATAAACAGGCTCATAAACAAGGTAGGATTCACCTTATTCACATTCATATTCATAACTGTACTGGGGCTTATATCGAGCATAATATCGGTAATAGTAACGGCAGTCATACTAGCAGAGATAGTGGCAGCGATAAACATGCCGAGGGAAGCAAAAATAAAATTCACAGTATACGCGGCATTCGCTGTAGGACTAGGAGCTGCCCTCACCCCTGTAGGGGAGCCGCTAGCCACGATAGCAGTCTCAAAGCTAGGGGCTCCATTCGACTACCTACTCAGGCTACTAGGAGTATATATAGTGCCGGGTGTCATAGCAGTCGCAGCCTACGCCGCCTACACCCTGAAGAAGTATAGCAGAGACATACAGGGGGTTAGCGCAGTATACGAGGAGACCATAAGGGAGATAATAGACAGGACCATCAGAGTTTTCGTCTTCGTGGCGGCCCTAGAGCTGCTAGGCCACAGCTTCACCCCCATGGTTGTATGGTACTTCTCCAAACTCCCACCAGAGGGGCTATACTGGCTCAACACAATCTCCGCTGTGGTCGATAATGCAACCCTAACAGCGGCGGAGATCGGCCCATTTCTAAGCGAGGAGCAGATCAGGAGCGCCCTCCTAAGCCTCCTCATCTCAGGTGGCATGCTGATCCCCGGGAATATCCCTAACATAGTGGCGGCTGGGAGGCTCAAGATAACCATGAAGGAGTGGGCAAGGCTAGGCGTGCCATTCGGAGTCGTCCTCCTAATAATATACTTCGTAATCGTAGAAGTACTAGGGATACACATAACACTCTAAAGTAGTAGAAGCCTATGATGGGTGGGCGGCGATGGTGCACCAGGACCCCCTAACCAGGATCCTCCTCCCCCTAGACTTCTCGCGCGTCAGCGAGCCACTCCTGGACTTTGCCACAAAGCTTGCAATAAAATACTCATCAGAGCTCCTCCTAGTCCACGTCATAGAGGAGAGCATAGTAGAGCATGTGGCGGCGGGATACGACGTCACAGGCTTCGTAGAGGAGCTAGAAGAGAAGGCTAGGGCTAAGCTGGAGCAGTATGCCGACAAGGCTAGGAGCCAGGGTGCAAGAGCACGTGTTTACGAGAACATGGTAGTAGGAGACCCGGCAGCAGTAATCGCCAATATAGCCTCGGAAGAGGGTGCCAGCGAGATCCTCACCGCATCGAAAGGATGGGGTATAAGGAGGCTCATACCCCTGGGAAGCACAGTGCGCCTACTCGCAGCGTTGAGCCCAGTACCACTCATAAGGCTGAAGGCTGTAAAGGAGGGGGAGGAGGTCAAGGTACTTGGCAGCCCGGAGGAGGTTTTCTCACATATACTAGTGGCAGTGGATACAACCGTTACCAGCGCCACAGTAGAGTATGCAGCCAGCCTTGCAGCCAAGACCAGGGCCAGGATAACCGTGGTCCACGTAATCGAGAACCGCGGGGAGGCTGATGATCTAAAGTTCGTGGATGAGGTGGTATCCGAGATCAGCAGTAGGGGGATAGAGGTGTCCAGGGTGATAGTATCAGGCAAGCCATACAAGAGGATAATCGAGGTTTCGAGCCAGCTCGAGGCCTCATCAATACTTGTGGAGAGGAGGGTGATGAGCCACGTTCTCAGAGAACTCCTGCTAGGGTCTACGTTAGTCAACCTACTTAACAAGGCCAGTAAGCCTGTTATAGTAGTCCCCTCCCAGCAATCCTAGGCCCAGCCTCGGAGGGCTCCTAGTCATCACTTGATCCAGTGTCCACCACAATCCTCATAGGCCGGGCCCAGATATGCAGGGTATAGAGGGGCTAATATCTCTAGGCACACCAGGAGTCCTTAGCAATCCGCATGTATAGTGACCTTAATTTTCCCGTTATGAGGTATCCCCTGCTTATCAAGCACATTCATCGCAGTATCTATTAGGTCACGGCTATTGACATCAAAGATCCTGCCCGACTTGGTGCATGCAATATTAATATGCGGGTGGGGCCTGTCTATCCTCATCCTCCCATCGACCTCTATAATTGATATGAGGCCTGCCTCCTCCAGCATCTTTATGGTATTATAGGTCGTGGAGACGCCTATCCCCGGTATAGCCTTCCTGGCCTCCTCAACGATCTCGTTTAAGGTCGGGTGCCTGTCTATCATACTCATTATGATCCTAGTCAATACTATCCTCTGCGGCGTGAGCCTGGCGCTTATCTTGGCTAGCTCCTTGATAGGGTCTTCCATTACTCGGCCCCATGTAGACGTGTATACCCCGCTCTTATACGATTTTATATAGACAGGACAGAATAGTTGGCCCGTGGAGGGTTGCCTGTATGAAGATATGGGGGATGGTGCTGGGGGGCTTCCCACGGTCCAGGTATGCCAGGTACGCGCTGAGGGACCGCGAGAGGGGTGTGATACCGTTTAAAGATGACGTTGAAGCGATCGACAGGGCCTCAGTACAGGTCATAGGAGCACAACTAGCAGCGGGGCTCCCAGTGGTAGTGGATGGTATGATCGACTGGCACGACATCTTCAGGCCATTCGTGGATGCGTGGAGGAATGTAACCGTCGACGGGCTCCTCAGGTACTTCGACAACAATTTCTTCTACAGGATACCCGTCTTCACCGGCGAGCCGGATCCTAGGGAATACGTGACGCCTAGAAGAGTGCTCAGGTTCAAGGAGGTAGCAGACCCAGCCACACTAAAGGTAGTCCTACCCGGGCCCGTGTCATTCGCTTTCATGGCTAAAAACAATAGTGGTCTCAGCAACGAGGAGCTTGCAGAGAAGATCGCGTACATACTGAGGGATGAGGCCAAGAAGGCTATAGAGGCGGGGGCGTCACTAGTTCAGGTTGATGAGCCATTCCTAGCTGACATAGACGCGACGAGGGACCACGCAAGGCTAGCAGCCGAGCTGGTCAACAAGATAGTGGAGGGTATAGAGGACAAGGCTATAGTATCGGTGTACTTCAACGTCCCCGAGCCCAGCGTGTTCGAGGAACTACTTAACACCAAGGCTAGGTATATGATGGTAGATGTGGTCGACGCGCCCGGGAGGGCGGAGAAGCTGATAAGAGGCACCGGCTTCGGAAGCCACACGCCAGTGATAGGCGCAATCGATGCCAGGAGGATTATAGATGATAAGCCGAGCTTCGTAGAGAAGTTCCTGAAGATGGTAGACGCGGGCGTCGATGAGGTTGTGGTAACAACATCGACATGGCTAGACCTGATACCATTCAGATATGCCCTCAGGAAGGTATATGTTCTCGGGAGGATCGTGGAGGAGCTGGCGGAGAAGAACGGATACGAGGCATACACGATATGGAGGTGACCAGGGTAATGGCTGGGTATGAGGTGCCCAGGAAGTTCCCGACTACAGTAGTCGGTAGCTACCCCAAGATACCGCCTGCCATGGAGCTGATAAAGAAGAGGAGGAGCGGGGAGCTAAGCGAGGAGGAGTTCAGGAAACTGATCAAGGGGCCCATAAGCGAGGCCGTTAAGGACCAGATCGAGGCCGGGATAGACATCATCAGCGACGGGGAGCAGTCCAGGGAAGACATGGTGGTATACTTCGCCGAGAGGGTCCAGGGATACAGGCCCGGGGACTGGGTCAGGATATTCGATAACGTGTACTTCAGGAAACCGATCATCGTTGGCGAGCTCAAGTGGACTAGGGAGATGATAGTAGAGGACTGGGTATACGCTACCAGCATAAGCATGGGCAGACCCGTAAAGGGGATCATAACAGGGCCATACACAATGATGGAGTGGAGCTTCGACCTCAAGTACGGTGACAGGAGGGAACTAATCATAGAGCTAGCCAAGATAATAAGGAGGGAGATCGACGAGCTAGTAGCACGCGGGGCAAGGTATATACAAGTAGACGAGCCAGCACTATCAACAAGGCCGTGGAGAGAGGAGGCAGAGCTCCTCAAGGAAGCACTAGACGTCATATTCAAGGGCCTAGATGCAAAGAGGATAGTACACATATGCTACGGTCGCCTAGAAAAGATAATACCATACATACTAGACTACCCAGTAGACCAGTTCGACCTAGAACTGAAGAACAGCAACTTCAGGCTCCTACCATACCTAAAAGAGTATGGATACGACAAGGAGCTAGGCTATGGAGTAGTGGACGTGCACAGCCTACAGATAGAAACGGTAGAGGAGATCAAGGGATACATAGACATGCTAATGAAGATGGACTTCATAGGGCCAGAGAAGGTATACGTAGACCCAGACTGCGGCCTAAAGAGGCTGCCCAGAAGCGTTGCCAAGGCAAAAATGAGGAACCTAGCGGAGGCAGCAAAGCTTGCAAGAGAAGAATGGTAAATGGCTAGGCAAGCTACCATCAAAAACACTAGAAAAGATACTATCAGGCCCACTAGGCTCGGGAGGAGCCTCGACCGTAGTAGGACCCTCGATAGGGGAAGATGCAGCAATAATAGACATGGGATGCTGCGACCTAGTAATGCACGTAGACCCCATAACAGAGGCCGGAAACAGGGCAGGATGGCTAGCAGTACACGTGGCATCAAACGACATAGCAGTAACCGGAGCCAGGCCCCGATGGGTAATGCTAACAATACTAGCAAGAGAAGGAGCAAGCCTGGAAGAGATACAAGGCATAATCCACGAGGCAGGCAGAGCAGCCTCAGAGATCGGGGCAGAAATAGTAGGAGGACACACAGAGGTAACACCAGGACTAGGCAAGACAATAGTGCAAGCAACAGCAATAGGATACACCTGCAAGGGATGTAGCGTCCCAACCTCCGGCGCCAAGCCCGGGGACCTAGTCCTCCAAGTGAAGCCAGCAGGCCTAGAGGGGACAGCAATAATCGCGACAGACTTTAGAGACACGCTAGAAGACATGGGTATAGACAGGGAGATCCTAGACCGCGCATCCACATTCTACGATAAGATAAGCGTTGTCAAGGAAGCCCTAGCACTAGCGGATAGAGGCCTAGTAACGGCCATGCACGACCCCACAGAGGGAGGCCTGCTCGGCGGCCTAATAGAGATCGCCAAGGCGTCCCACACCACCCTAATAGTCAGGGCCAGCGACATACTAGTAACCAGAGAGACGAGCATAATAGCAGAGGCGCTGAAAATAGATCCGCTAAAACTGATCAGCAGCGGCACTCTAATAGCGACAGTCCCCCGGAGGCATGCGGGAGAGGTAGACAGGGTCCTAGGCGGGATGGGAGTGGAGCACAAGTTCATAGGAGAGGTAGCAGAGTACAGCGGATCCTACTTGAGGCTCAAGGCAGGTGAAGCCTATATAGAATATAATGAGGAGCCTATGGATGAGATCACCAGGGTGATCGAGAAGTATGGCAAAGGGTAAGAAGAGGGATAAGAGGGTATACAACTGCCCAGAACCCCCATGCATACACGTGGTTGTAGACGAGAGGAAGGGGATCTTCAAGGTATTCGTAGAGGACTACGACCTCATCATACCAATACCTGTAGAGGAGGTATCGAGAGCATGCAAGAGCCTAGAGGAGCTAGGCTACACGGGTAGGGAGGCCTACGGGGACGAGGTAGACTACCTAGCAAGAAAATACCTAGACGCCAAGCCAAAGGAAGACTAGAAAGGAAGGCTAGACCAAGCCCTGCTCCTTCAACGAGTCTATCATAGCCCTCACAGACTTCAGGCTCTCCTCCAGCCCCTTCTTCTCCTCCTCATTCAACGGCAGCTCTATAACCTTCTTCATGCCACCAGCTCCAAGTATTATCGGGACCTCGCCCACTATATCCCTAAACCCGTACTCGCCGTCAAGGACAACGCTAGCTATAAACACCTTGTTATAGCCCTTCTTAACCGCCTCCGCCATGAGCGCCAGGCCAGCCCCCGGGCCGAAGTTGCTGCTGTACCCCCTCAGCTCGGTAATCCTAGCCCCCGACTCGACGGTCTCCTTCACGATCTCCCTAATATCATCCTCGGAAAGGAGCGTAGTCAGGGGCGCCCCGCCGACTGTGGACAGCCTCGGGACCGGGTACATCTTCTGGCCGTGCATCCCAAGCACTATAGGAACTATGGAAGCCGGGCTAACGCCTAGCTTGAGGCTGGCATAATAAGCCAACCTACCCGCGTCAAGGACACCACTAAAACCTATAACCCTACTCCTATCCCACCCAAGCTCCTTGTACATCACATAAGTCATAGCATCGACCGGGTTAGTTGTCAGAATGACTATAGAGTCCGGAGCATACTTCTTAATGTTCTTTGCAACCTCCTTTATTATACCAGCATTCTTGGCCAGCAGCTCCTCCCTAGTCATACCAGGCTTCCTAGGGAAGCCAGCCGTAACTATGACCAGGTCACTGCCCTCCATATCCTTATAGTCGTTAGAGCCCTTTACACGGACACTCAAGCCCAGTATGGCTCCAGCGTGGCCCAGGTCGAGAGCCTCCCCCTGGGGCCTGCCTTCTATGATATCTATCAACAGTATATCATCGAGCTCCTTGAGCATCATGTAGTTCGCGGCAGACGTCCCCACACGCCCAGAACCAATTATGGTTATCAAGGGCCGTGCACCAAGATACACTATATCTATTCCGAGTTAAAACATTCCGCTGGGACAGGATTAAGTATACTAGATGTTGCCGAGGCTAAATAGTGGGCAAGCCTAAGCGGCTCCGGCACACGGCCATAAAACTGTAGACCCTCCACCACCCTCACAACACGATCCAGACTAGCCCCCCACACAATAATGTAGAGCCTACCCCTACGAGTCACAACCTCCATAGCATCCTCCACAACCCTCAAAACCCTCAACCTAACCTCATGCATACCAACATTAACAACAGCAGAAGCAAGCCTAGCCAGCGACGGCTTATACTTATAGACAACCACCACGGGCACACCAGTAAGCCTGTAAATAGAGGCAGGAGACGCCAGGTTGAAACCAGCAATAGTAACAGAATCCAGCATAACCAGATCGACAGGGCCAAACCGGCCCAGCCCAGCGACGAGGTAAGAGATCACGCTAGAAGCATCCAACCCATCAACCCTTACCCAGGCAAAATCAGCACCAACAGGCCCAACACCCACCAGCCAATATATACACGAGACCAAAGTATAGCCTCTACCAAGCTTGGCTACAACACCATCATCACACGCCACCACCCCCCTTGCCAAGGGCATCCCTCTCCACGTCACCCATCACAGGCTCCAAAGCAGGATCCTCCCAAAGACTACCCACTATAATACCCGGATCCGCTGCAAGCTCTATAATCCTAGTCTTACCATACCTCCCCCTACTAATAACCCTAGCAGACACGATCCCAAGCATCTCCAACTCGCCAATCAAGCCACTAACCCTACGCTGAGTCACATGCTCAATACCAATCCTACGGGTAAGCTCCCGATAATAGTTATACACATCCCCCGTCGTCGTATAGGTGCGCCCACCCATAGTCAACGCAGCTATAGAGGCGAGGACAAGCTTCCCATGCAAGGGTAGAGTCTTCACAACCTCAGACACCCGGTCCCTCTCAATCTCCATCCTAGCCGCCATAACATGGCTCCTAGTAACCCTAGAATCACCACGCCTCTCAGCTATCTCCCCCGAAACCCTCAACAGATCCAAAGCCCGCCTAGCATCACCATGCTCCCTCGCAGCCAACGCGGCGCAAAGAGGTATCACCTCATCATCCAAAACACCAGGATGAAAACTCTCCCTAGCCCTCGCCTCAAGTATATCCCTCAGCTGCCCCGCATTATACGGGGGAAACACTATCTCCTCCTCACCAAGACTACTCCTAACACGTGGATCAAGACTCTCCATAAAACTCACACTATTAGTAATACCAACAATAGAAACCCTAGCCCTACCAAGATCCTCATTAATCCTAGAGAGCTTATACAAAACATCATCACCATACCTCCTAACAAGGAAATCCACCTCATCCAACACAATAATATAAACCCCACTACGCCTAGACAAGGCCCTCACAATACGGAAGAAAACCTCGCCAGTAGACAACCCAGTAAAAGGGACCCTAACACCAATAGACTCCGCAATATCAGCCAAAACCCTATAAGGAGTATCACGATGCCTAACATTAACATAAATACCAGTAACCGTAACCCCCAGGCTAGAAGCCTTAGAGGTCAACCTCCTAATAACATGCTTAACAACAGCAGTCTTACCAGTACCAGTCAACCCATAAATAAACAAATTACTAGGCCTCTCCCCCCTCAACGCAGGAGCCAGAGTCTCAGCAACCCTCCTAATCTGAACATCCCTATGAGGAAGCTCATCAGGAATATAATCAGGCAAAAGCCTATCCCTAGCCCTAAAAATCCTAGACGAAACCACCGCCTCAAAAATCTCATCCACAGACACAAGCCTCCACCTGCTCCAAAGGAAACATATCTAAACCAGCAACCCAAAACCAAGAACAACCCATAAAAACCAGAAAAACACGCACCCTCACCCCCTAAATACCCAAACCAACCAAAACAAATACACCGAGCCACAGGAGCCAACCACCCCAAAACACCGCCAGGCGGGACACACCCCCGCCGAACCCCGGAAGTTGTGGTGTGTTGGCTCCTGTGCCCCGGCCCGGGGGGTGTAGGCGGGGCTCCCGGGGGGCCTGGGAGCCCCGCCTACACCCCCCGGGCC
>JALWEI010000034.1 GCA_027014125.1 Acidilobaceae archaeon
GCGTATTCTCCTCCCTTGGCCTCCTCCTCTCAGACTACAGGCATGACTACCACAAGTCGATCCTTGGTAGTGCGGGTAGCGGCGAGACCTGGAGGAGGGTGGAGGGGACGCTTGGGGAGATGGTGGGGAGGGCCTACAGGGACCTGGAGGGGGAGGGTATAGGGAGGGATAAGGCTATGGTTGCTAGGTTTGTGGAGCTCCGCTACAAGGGCCAGTCGCTCTCCCTCAGAGTCCCCTATAATGGCGACCCCGAGGAGGCGGTTGGTATGTTCGAGGACCTGTATAGGGCTAGGTATGGCTTCACCATGCCGGGGGAGGAGGTGGAGGTGAGCCTGGCTAGGGTGGTGGCTTGGGGCGTGGTGGAGAAGCCCAGGCTACCCCAGAGCAGGGCTACACGTGGCAAGCCCAGGGCTATTGGGTCTAGGAGGGTCTATATGGATGGGGGCTGGGTTGATGCACTGCTGTATAAGGTTGAGGACCTGCACCCTGGCCATAGGGCCCCGGGGCCGGGGCTAGTGCTTATGCCCGATAGCACCCTGCTGGTCCCACCTGGCTACGGCTTCACGATGCTCGAGGACAGGTCTATAGTGGTGGAGGCGTGGTAGCTTGGTTGATAAGGTGACCCTGGAGGTTATCAGGAGCGCCGCTATCTATACCAGCGAGGAGATGGGGGTTGTGCTGAGGGATACCTCGTTCAGCCCGAATATAAGGGATAGGCTTGACCACTCCTGCGCTGTCCTCGACCCCGAGGGCAGCCTTGTGGCTCAGGCGGAGCATATACCAGTTCACCTAGGGAGCATGAGCGTTGCCGCCCGGGGCCTCATAGCGTATATGGAGGAGGTTGGCCTAGACCTGGGACCAGGGGATGTCGTTGTCTCCAACGATCCCTATATTACTGGAACCCACCTGAATGACGTGACCGTGATCAAGCCGGTGTACCACCGTGACACGCTCCTAGGCTACGTCATGAATAAGGCGCACCACGTTGACGTGGGGGGCCCTGTGCCTGGGAGCATCAACCCCGATGCTAGGAGCCTCATGGAGGAGGGCCTGGTGATCGAGCCTGTCAGGATAGTGGAGTCCGGGAGGGTCAGGTGGGATATAGTCAAGATGCTAGAGGCCAACGTTAGGACCCCTAGGATGCTTAGGGGCGACCTGGCTGCCCAGATAGCAGCGTTGAACGTGGGGGAGGCCAGGCTCAGGGAGTTGGCCGATAGGTATGGGGCCAACGTGGTGGTGGAGGCGTGGGGCGAGGTCCTAGACTATACTAGGAGGTATACTAGGGCGCTCGCCTCCAGGCTGCCCCAGGGAACATATACAGCCGAGGATAGCATCGAGGCGTCAAAGGGAGAGGCCGTGTTAAGGGCAACCATAATAACGGGCCCAGACGGGGTTACAGTGGACTTCACAGGGACCAGCCCCCAGCTGGAGGAGCCCTTCAACGCCGTCTACGGCGTCACCGTATCTGCCACCGCCTACGCCCTCAAGACCGTGCTAGACCCCGGGATGCCCATGAACCAAGGGTTCCTAGACGTAGTCAGGGTTGAGGCCCCGCCGGGGAGCATGGTTAACCCGCGCAAGCCCGCCCCTGTTGGAGGGGGTAACGTTGAGACTAGCCAGAGAATCGTGGATGTCGTACACAGGGCCCTGGCCAAGGCCCTCCCCGGCAGGGTCCCCGCTGCGAGTTGCGGTACTATGAGTAACCTTATACTCTCCGGCCCTGGATGGGCCTTCTACGAGACCATAGCCTGCGGCTCCGGGGCCCGGCCTTGCTGCGACGGCGTGGATGGAGTCCAGACTAATATGACTAATACGCTGAACACCCCAGTTGAGGTGATCGAGAGGGAGTATCCCCTCCTTGTCAAGAGGTACGAGCTGGCCCCCGACACGGGCGGCCCCGGGATGTATAGGGGAGGCCTAGGCGTGATCAGGGAGATAATGGCCCTCCAGGACGGTGTTGAGGCAACTATACTCGCCAGTAGGAGCCAAACCAGGCCCTGGGGTCTAGAGGGCGGCCTTCCCGGAGCCCCCTTTAAGGCGGTACACCACAAGCATGGAGGCAGCGCCGTGGATCTGCCACCTAGGGCTACCGTAACCCTGGCCCGGGGAGATACGATGGAGATTAGAACCCCCGGGGGAGGCGGGTATGGGAGACCGTGTATGAGGAGCAGAGAGCTAATTGAGAGGGACCTTGCCGAGGGGAGGATCACCCCTAGGGGGATGGAGGCGTATAGGTGCTAGCTCTTGCCGGAGACTATGGCTAGTACCGCCCCTGCTAGGCCGGTGTCTAGGAGGCTTGTGGGGACCCTCTTGCCTATGAGGCCCCTGTCTATGGGGCCGCTGGAGTACATTGCCTCGCTTATCACATCCCCGAATAGTCTGGGGGGTAGTATTGCTGCTGCCCTTACCTGGCCCTCTCCTATCTCCCTTATGTTGGTGACTATGCTTAGCACTATCCTGCCGGTTGTGGCCCTGGTTGCGTATAGGTTAGGCCCAAGCTCCTCGACCCTGGTTACCTCCACTCCTACAACGTCCACCCCGTACTCTGGCTTGGGCTCGTCTCCTAGCCTTAGCCTGGCGGCTAGGCCGCCTAGTATGTTTATAGCCCACCTTGCCTCTGCCAGGGTGAGCCTCTGGCTGAGGGCCAGCTCCGCCCCTGGGGGCGGGTTTAGGAGCTGGCCTGCCAGCTCTCCTGCTACCTCTCTTAGCCTCTCTACTTCCCCCATCGCTGCGAGTATCCTTGGAGGCGTGTAGCTGAATCGTAGCTGGTAGACTATCCTCTTGGCCTCCTTTACCAGGGAGGCGGTCTTGTCCTTGTCCAGCCTCCAGGGTAGCCTCCAGCCTGCTAGGATCCTCTCGAGCCTCCTCACCGCCTCCTCTGCCACCAGCAGCCTCGGGTCCTTGCTCACATCCACCGCCCTGCACCCTCCCGGGAGTGGGGTTGCGGCTGGCGGGGTCTATTATCTTGGCTTATGCTAATCGATTAAATCCTGGGGGCTGCACGCCTCCTTAGTGGGGTGTGGTCCTAGCATGGATTTTAGGGAGAAGATTATAGCATGGCTGGTTGATGAGGATCATGAGGTGAAGAGCGAGGCGCCCCCCGCGGGTGCCCCTGTGGAGTGGCTGGTCAAGGTTACCGTTAAGGCGCCGCTCAGGGTTAACGTGCTTGTCCAGCAGCCCAGCTCTAAGAAGGATAGGGTGGTCGTCTCGCTGGGCGTCGCGCTCAGCGACGTGCACCGGAGGGAGCTGATGAAGCTGGACGAGAAGGAGCGGCTCCGTATAGTGTCGGATATCTACAGGGACGTGCTCCGGATGTGCCCCGACTGCATAGCCATAGTCCAGCCCAGCCTCGTAGAGCCCCAGGGGATAGCGGTTAGCAGGGTCATATACCACGAGTCCCTGACGAGGGAGTCTATAGCCACGACGATCAGGCTCTTCGTAAACATTTTCGCCAGCATAGTGGCTGCCCTCAATGCTAGGCTAGGGATAGTGGGGGAGAGGAGGCCTGGGAGGGATAGCAACATCGGCTTCATATAAGCCCAGGCCAGCGGCCGTCCTGGCCCGGTCTGAGAGGCTGATGGTCGCTGCCGCCCTAACCATGGGTCCCCTCCATGGCGGTGCTGTGGGGGAGGCTTTGAGGGTCCTCAGGGAGGGTGGGTGGCCCCGTGGGGACCCGGTGGTTCAGGCTATAGCATATGCCAACCTCTACGGGGGGCTTCTGCTGCTCCACGTCTCGCGGGAGGGGGTGGTTACCCCCCTGTCTAGGGTGCTCTTCTCCCTGGGCCTATCGGTGGAGCCTGGTGGCGGAGAGCCTGTTGTGGTGGAGGACTCTCTTGTGCTTGATGTGTGGGCTAGGGTGTATAGGGGGGAGGAGGGCGCCTTGTCGCTCTTGGAGGGGCCCCTGCATGGGCCTCGTGGGTATGTGTGGAGGCTAGGAGGGGAGGCTAGGGTCTCTCCCTCCGGCTTCTCTGGCGTAGTTGTCGAGGAAGTCTAGCACTATCATCATCCTCTCCCGGGCCAGCCTCCTTGAGTATTGTAGGTGGAGCCTTGAGGGGAGGCGGAGTATCTTCTCCCTGATGTGCCTTACACTGTCGTCGAAGCTCCTTCCCTGCTGGCAGCCGTGGTGGAAGACCCTGGCTATGCCCACTGCGCCTAGGGCGTCTAGCTTGTCCGCGTCGCTTAGTATCATGGCCTCTATGCTCCTAGGCTCCACCCCTAGGCTGTAGCTGTGGGCCTCTATAGCGTGGACGACCGCCTCTATTAGGTCCTCGCTGGCTGCGTGGAGCCTGAGTAGGGTCTTGGCGTAGAGTGCGCTCTTCACCGCGTGATGCCCCTCCCCGGGGAGGTGGCGGCCGACGTCGTGGAGGATTATGGCTAGCTCGAGCACCTGCCAGTCCGGGGTTACGCCCTCCCCCTCTACTATGGCCCGGGCGAGGCGTCTAACCCTCTCTACGTGGGGCCACCCGTGGGCGGGGTCCTCGCCCATTATCCTCCGCGCCTCTACCTCCACCTCATCTATCATCAGCTGCACCATCTAGCTCCACGGCTATAGTCTTCACGGCGCTGAGGGCTATAGCCTGGTATGCCGGGTGGAGGGCCTCTAATCTTAGGCGGAGCCTGCCGTCCCTGTCCTCGGCTAGGACTCCAGCCTGGGCTAGCATCCTGAGGGTTGCCTGGACCCTCTCCTCCGTGACTAGGGGCCCGTTCCTCCCCCTCCCGTACCTCTCGGCGAGCTCTAGGACCTCCCCGGGGCTCCTGGGCTTCATTGCTAGGACTCCTAGCGTGAACTCTAGGGGGCCTAGTATCCTGGCGTCCACTACTCTGCCACCCGGTAGTGGTACTAGGCCCCTATGAATTCACACCCGGGAAGCCTGGGTATGAATGGGGTAAGCCTAGTCCACTGATCTGATCGCTCTTCGGCCCGGTGTTCTAGTCTCCCGGCTCTTTGCTGTGGGTGCACTGGATCCCCTAGACTATAATTCGGCGTAGCATTTATTTTTCCCGGCATGCCTATATAATGCTATGGAATCGTATGGTATTGGGCGTTGGGACCTTGACGGCGGGGGCCAGGGGCGGCGCGGCTGTAAGAACCAAGATAATAAAGGATATAGTGCATACCTTCATCAGGCTACCGGAGGACTTTGTAGCTAGCATAGTGGACACGCCCCTGGTCCAGAGGATGAGGAGGATCCAGCAGCTAAGCCTCGCCCAGCAGGTCTACCCCGGGGCGGTGCATACCAGGTTCGAGCATAGCCTGGGCGTAGCGTATACTATGAAGATGGCCCTGGAGTCTATAAGGCAGAACCTCGAGGAGCTTGTTATCCCCTCCATCCATAGGGTTGAGAGCGTTGACAAGGGTGTGAGGGCCGGGCTCGCAAGGTTCCTGGAGAGGCTTGGCAGGGAGCTGGGCGAGCTGGAGAAGGAGGCAGTCACCGCCGCCCTCCTCCACGACATCGGGCATATCGGCATGAGCCATATAGCGGAGATGGGGCTCAACGATAGGCTCCTCGTCTACTACCCCAACCGGCCTGGACTCGTGGTACCAACCATGGGTAGGCACGAGGATATCGTGATCAAGATGGCGAGGCTCATGGCGCGGAGCGGCGTCGAGGTCCTGTACTCCTCTAGGAGGGTGGATCTTGACACTGTGTGCGAGATCCTGGAGTACGCCTACTCCGATAACAGGAAGCCCCTGTGCACCCGTGGCGTCGAGCTCGCCAGGCCCAAGACGGGCAAGCTTGACAAGGTCCTCGACATGGACTTCAACGGGGGCGAGGTCAGGAGGGTAGCCCTATGCATCATCGCTAGGCTACTCGACTCCAACATCGACGTGGATAGGGCCGACTACATACTTAGGGATAGCATCCACACGGGAAACACGAGCGGGGTCTACGATATAAACAGGTACTACGCCGTCCTCACCGTCGTCCCGAGGCTCCAGAACACTGGGGCCAACACGTATAGGGCCCACTTCATGCTCGGAGTCCTAGATAAGGGCCTGAGCGTCGTGGAGAACATGCTGCTCTCGAGGATATACATGTATACCGACGTGTACCTCCACGACATATCGATGATATACTCCGCCATGGTCTCTAGGATAATGGCCATACTCTACCTGGCCAGCCTAAACCTGCTACACGACAGCCAGGAGGACCCGCGGGCAAGGGAGATACTAGAGAGGCACCCATACCTAGACGCCCTAGCCAGGTTCATGGTAGCCATAAAGCTCGGCGACACAGGCGGGGACGGGTTCTACTCGGAGCTGGCCAGGAGGTACAGGAGCCTAGGCGACCTGGAGCTACTACTAGCCCAGCTGACCGACGACGCCTTCTACATGACCCTAGCCTCCATATACTCCGGCAGGTCCCAGGACCTCCTAGAATACATATCGGGCATGGGCCCCTGGGGCGGCGAGGCCTGCCTGGCAACAGCCCTCTACACCCACGGGGTCATGGCTAGGAGGCACGCCAGCGCGCTGATAGCAACGGGCGAGAGGACCGCCAGGCTCATACAGAGCATAGAGGGGTATGAGGCCCAGGTCGACAACGTCCTGAGGAGGAGCCTCAGGCCCCTGATAGTAGTCAACTGGGCCAGGCACAGGCCCTACAAGGACACGGTAACGCACAGGATCCACGTATTCAGGAGGCGCCACCCCCTGAGCCCCGTGGAGCTGCATGCGGACGAGAGGGCCATGGTCACGAAGAAGATCAAGGACGAGGCGTACTCAAAGATACTGATAGCCTTCCCCGGCCAGGCTGGGGACGCTAGGCTCCCGAGCCCCTGGGAGGTGAGGGGAGGCAAGCTGGCAAGCTACATGGAGCAGGTCGGCGTCGAGAGGATCGCTGGGCCCTGCGGGCTCACGGCCGAGGAGGCGGGGAGGCTCGTGAAGAGGTCCTCGAGGAGCGCGGTGGAGCTGGCGGATACGCTCATGTCCCTCGTCTAGACGAGCCTCCGGGCTAGCCTGTGGAAGAGCCTCCTATACACCAGGACCAGCACCAGGCCCCTCCCGCTGACATCCACAGCCATGGAGAGCCACGCCCCGACCACGCATAGGCCCGAGGGCATGAGGCCTGGGAGCACCGTGGCGGGGAGGACCCTGAGGAGGTACAGGCTAGCCAGGTTGACTATTGTTGGGACCACCGTGTTCCCGGCCCCCCTTATTATCTGCGCCACAGTCATCTCCACACCCAGCGCCGGCTCGGTAAGCCCGGCTATCACCAGGTACACGCCCGCCAGCCAGGCCACCCTAGGGTTGTCTGTGAATACGTGGGGCACAAGCCTAGATGCCACTATGAGGATCAGGCCCAGGAGGCCGCCGAAGAGTAGGCTGGCCTTCGCAACCTCCCACCCAACCCTCCTAGCAGCATCCACGTTGCCCCTCCCAACCTCCTGACCCACCAGGGTCCCCGCGGCTGTGGCCAGGCTGAACATGGGTAGGAATGCTAGAGACTCTATCCTCACCCCTATAGTGTGGGCCGCCAGCGACTCCTCCCCGCACCCGGCCACAACCCCTATGTACGCAACATTCCCCAGCACAAACGCAACCCTCTCCAGCATGCTGGGGAACCCCACCCTTGCAGCCCTAACCGCCCACTCCCCGGGCCTAGCAGGCCTGACCTCGAGCCCGATCACACGAGTATACCTATAGAGGAGGACCATGCCCACGATGGTGGCGGCCACTGAAGCCCAGGCTGCCCCCGCAACCTCCATACGGGGCGCCGGGCCCAGGCCGAGTATCAGCACGGGGTCCAGGGCCAGGTTGACTATGACTGCTGCCGCGGTGGCCTTGAGCACCGGCCTCGTGACCCCGGTAGCCCTAAACGCCGCATCTAGAACCATATACGCATAGACGAGCGGGAGTCCCACGCTCCTAACCCTAAAGTAGCTGGTAGCCTCCTCCAGGGCCTCCCCTGCGTTCAGCAACTCGAGCATGCTGGGGGCTAGTACGTAGCCCACCACCGCCAGGGGGACAGCGATGAGGACGTTGGAGACG
>JALWEI010000035.1 GCA_027014125.1 Acidilobaceae archaeon
CCTGTGCCCCGGCCCGGGAGCCCCGCCTACACCCCCCGGGCCGGGGCACAGGAGCCAACACACCACAACTTCCACCGGGCCCGGGGGGTTTGGTGGGGGTGTGTTGCTCCGGAGCTGTTTTGGGGTGGTTGGCTCCTGTGGTTTGGGTTTAGTGTTGTTGTTTCTGTTGTTTGATTGTGTGTATTGTGTAGGTTGCTGCTATTGTTATGCTTGTTATTATGAGTAGCGAGGCTATTGCGTTGAGTGCGTTTTGGCTTGTGTATTCTGTTAGTCCTGGTCTTCGTGCTCGGTTCCATATGAGTAGGGGTAGTGTTTGGAATCCTGGTCCTGCTGTGAATAGTGTTTTTATGAAGTCTGTGAAGCTTAGCATGAAGGTTAGGGTTGTTGCTGCTAGTATGCCTGGTAGTGTTATTGGTAGGAGTATTTTTGTGAGTGTTGTTGTTGTGTCTGCTCCTAGGGTTTTTGCTGCTTGTGCTAGTTTTTCTCCTTTGCCTGCTTGTGGTAGTAGTGTTATGTATGCGTATGCTATGTTGAATGCTGTGTGTCCTATGTAGACGCTTATTGCTCCTAGTGGGAAGTTTATTGTTATGAATAGTAGCATTAGGGCTACTGCTTCTGCTATTTCTGGTATTATTATTGGTGGGTATGTTAGGGGGGTTGTTATGTTTCTTAGTTTTGTTGTTAGTAGTGTTGGTGGTATGGCTAGGGCTATTGAGGTTAGTGAGCTTGCTATTGCTATTATTAGGCTGTTTGTTAGTGTTTCTAGGATTTTTGGGTCGTTTAGTATTATCTTGTACCATTTCAGTGTGAATCCTTTCCATTCTCCTATGTAGTTGCTGTTGTTGAAGCTGTATATGATCATTATTATTATTGGTATATAGATTATTGTAGATAGTGTGTATGTGTATATCTTTAGTAGTGTCTTTGTTTTCATTGTATTGTCCTCCTCCTTGATAGTATGAGTGTTGCTATTAGGAGTGTTGTTGTGATGAGTAGGGTGAGGGCTGAGCCTTGGCCCCACTTGTCGCCGGATAGGAATAAGTAGTAGATCAGTGTGCCTATGGTGAATCCTTGTGTTCCTCCCAGTAGTGCTGGTATAACGTACTCGGTCATACTCATGAGGAATACTAGTATGCTGCCAGCAACTATTCCGGGGAGTGCTAGTGGTAGTATGATCTTGGTGGCTATATGTAGCGGTCCTGCGCCTAGAGCCCTAGCTGCTTGTAGTAGGCTCTCCCTTATCCCGGATAGTGAGGCGTATACTGGGAGGAACATGTAGGGTAGATAATCGTAGACCATGCCTGCCATCATGGAGGCATATCCTTCTCTTAGGTCCAGGAGGTACATTATGTTCTTTATGGCAAGGGCTCTAAGGAGGAAGTCGATCCAGAAGGGAGTTATCATTGCGACCAGGAGAGCTGCTTTCTCGGGGCCCCTCGAGTGTATGGCTATGTAGTAAGCGGCTGGGAGGGACAGGAGTAGGGTTGCCAGTGTGGTCTGCCCGGCTATGGCCACGCTGTACAGGACTACCTTCAGGTATGCGGGGTCCCTGAATAGCTCGATGTAGTTGTCTAGTCCATAGCCTCCATCCTCTTCAATAATGCTATAGTATGCGAGGACTGCTAGTGGTGCGTAGAAGAAGGCTAGAAGGAATAGTATTAGGGGGAGAGCGGCCAGGTGTAGCTTGTTCATTCCCGGAGCACCTTCATGTCTGATAGCCTCCACCCGACCCTGACCCGGTCTCCCGGTCTTGGCGTGAAACCGTTGCCACGTGGGTGTATCAGCTTGAGGGTGAGGCCGTTGATCCTGACCTCCAGCCGGAGTATGGGGCCCTGGAAGATGACATCCTCGATAACCCCGTCATAGACTATATCTGCGTGGTTCCTGGGGTTTATCATGATCTTCTCCGGCCTTATAGCGACTAGCCCGTCTACACCCAGCCTAGATCCCTCTATCAGGTTCGAGTCGCCGTAGAAGGTTGCTACGAACGTGTTTGCAGGGTTCTCATAAACCTGGTCCGGGGGGCCCTCCTGGATGATCCTACCATTGTTCATGATCACGACCTTGTCGCTTACGGCCATAGCCTCGTTTTGATCGTGAGTCACGTAGATCGTGGTTATGCCGAGCCTCCTCTGTATCCTCCTAAGCTCTAGCAGGAGTCTCTGCTTGATCTTAAAGTCTAGGTGGGCGAAGGGCTCGTCGAGGAGGAGTATATCGGGCTCTATTACCAGGGCTCTAGCTAGGGCAACCCTCTGTTGCTGGCCCCCGCTAAGCTGGCCCGGCTTCCTGGATGAGTACAGGTTTGGGTCTAGGTTTACCAGTTCTAGTATATCGTGGACCCTCCTCCTGATCTCGCTCTCGGGGACTTTCCTGATCCTTAGGCCAAACGCTATATTCTCGAAGACAGTCATATGGGGGAATAGGGCTAGGTCCTGGAACACCATGCCTATATTCCT
This sequence comes from Acidilobaceae archaeon, assembly GCA_027014125.1. GTDB lineage: Archaea > Thermoproteota > Thermoprotei_A > Sulfolobales > Acidilobaceae > S012-22. The sequence goes on from JALWEI010000035.1 coordinate 2,457, forward strand.
CTTCTCCGGGGGAAGCATGGTGACGTCCCGGTCGTTGAAGAGTATCCTACCCCTACTGGGCTCCTCTAGTCCTGCGATGAGTTTGAGCGTGGTCGTCTTGCCACACCCGCTAGGGCCTAGTAGCGTTGTTATGGTGCCTGAGGGTATGGATAGTGTTACCCCGTCGACTGCCCTCGTGGATCCATAGTACTTGGACACGTCCTCCAGCCTTACAGTAACGCCCCCCACGGCTCCAACCCCCCGGGGGCCTGTCACTTAGCCGGTGGGCTGGAGGACGTGGAGCCTGATCTGCTCTACTATCCTACTCATCTCCTTATCCAGCACCGGGCTGGGGACTAGGTTGACCCCTGCGGGTGGATATACTGCCGGGTCCTCCAGTATTTCCATGAGCTCCTGGTCGCCCGTCTCCCTGGCGTAGTCCTCCAGTAGGCTCTTCTTTATCGATGCGGCGTACCACACTGCTTTGACGTTCCTGGCTGCTATATCGGGTCTTAGCAGGAAGTTTATGAACATGTGTGCAGCCTCAACGTTCTCTGCATCCCTTGGTATTACCATGAAGTCCACCCAGTATATGGTACCGTCCTCTGGGTTCACGTATTGTATGTTCTCGTTGTCCTCCTGTGCGACGAGTACATCGCCGTTCCATGCCTGGGCTAGGCATATCTCCTCGTTCACGAGGGCGGGCATGTACTGGCTTGCACCGTAGAAGCCTGCTAGGTAAGGCTTAATGCTTAGCAGGAGGTCCTCGACCTTCTTGGCTGTGTCATCGTTCCAGTTGGCCCTATCAGTGGGATCTATATCTAGGGCTATCATAGCCGCCTCGACCACGTCGGTAAACTCGGATAGGAGGGATACCTTTCCGTCGTACTGGGAGAGGTAGTCGGGGGAGAGGAACTGTGCCCAGGACTTGGGCGGGTCCTCGACGCATCCCTCCACATACGCTATACCAGTGGTACCCCACATGTATGGCACGGCATACCTCTGCTCTGGGTCGGCAGGATGGCCGGCTACAACGGGGTCCAGGTTGGCCAGGTTCGGTATCTTACCCTTATCCAGAGGCTGTACAACGCCCTGCTCTATAGCTAGCTTGACGTGGGTGTGGGCTATTATGATAAGGTCGTAGCCAGCGCCCCCGGCCTTAAGCTTGGGCCATGCCTCCTCTGCTGCCTCGAACTCGTCGTAGACAACTTTGATCCCGGTCTCCTCCTCGAAGATCTTGAGGACCTCAGGGTCTATGTACTCGCTGTAGTTGAGGACCTTCAGCACCTTCTCCCCGCCGCCCGGATTACCGTAGAGCAGGAAGGCGCCAGCGACTATGAGGAGGAGGATAGAGCCCGCGATTATAACCCGCTTATCAGCCACCCTTATCCACCGAGACCCCCCGGACCCCCCTGAGTTAAAACGTTTTACCCGCGCCTGCCTATGGGGAAGAGTAGCATGGGTATTTCCAGCCTACAGTCTATGCCGAGTAGGCTGCAAATCTCCTCATCGTAGAAGGCTCCAACCGCTACGGTGGCCAGGCCTAGGCCCTCGCAGGCTAGGTACACGTTCTCCCCCGCGAACCCCGTGTCCCAGTGGACGTACCTGTAACTCCTCTGCCCATACTTCTGCAAGGTTCTAGAGTACACGGCTGTTAGTATCATGACCAGGGGAGCGCTGGAGACGTGGTCCTGGTCTAACGCTATGCTGGCCAGCGTCCTAGAGTAGTCCCCCGGCCTCAGGAGCTCTAGCCCGTGGACCCTAGGGTTGTAATGGTATATGCCGGGCTCCACCCCATCTACTCTGTGTATAGAGGCGTAGACCTCAACAGGCTGTAGAGCGCCGCTACTAGGGTAGGCCCTCTTGGGGCCTCCCCATAGCGCCTTACCGGTGATCCCTACTGTGTGGTATAGTATCGTTGATACCTCCTCCAAGCTCAGTGGCTCCCTGGAGTACCTCCTCCTACTCCTCCTCGACCTTATTGCATGGAGTACATCTACACCCGTGCTCTCCAGAGGCTCGGGGAGCCTAACCAAGGGGGCTCCAGGGTACTCCTTGTAGTATCCTCTATCGCCTGGCGGGGGCTCGACCTCGCCGTAGTAGTCTCTATAGAGCATCCCGACACGGTGGTATATCCTGGAGGCGTCCCCTCCCATCTCAACTGCCTCCCTTATCCCCTCCTCCAGGTACCTGGAGCCCCTCTTTCCTAGGAGGCGTAGGAGCCTGGCTAGAGGCTCTATAGCCAAGGCGCTCATCCCCGGCAGCCTGTGGTATTATAGGCTCCTGATAACCCTACCATTTTATAATCCTAGACGGAGAGAGGCGTGGGTGGTGGCGGAGCATGGGGGGCAAGCACGGGAAGTATGTATACGTTAGGAGGAGGGACGGCTGGTACGTGAAGGTTAGGGTATTCAAGAGCCGGGGGGACGATGATCCCGACAAGTACCTGGTGGTAGGGCCAAAGGTGAGGGAGCCCCCGTTCACGTTCAAGGTCCTAGACGAGGGCGACCTGCCAGAGCAAGCCAGGCCTCAGCTCTACGAGTACTGAGGACGCGGCAAATGGGGGAGTGCAGCAGGCCGGAGATAAGCATAGTTGTCCCAACATACAACGAGGCCCAAGTAATAGGCGCCTTCCTAGACAAGGTGAGGGAGGAGCTTGACAAGCATACTAAATGCTACGAGATAGTCATAGTAGACGATGATAGCCCCGATGGCACCTGGAGGATCGTCGAGGAGGAGTCAAGGAAAGATCCCAGGGTAAGGCTAGTCAGGAGGACCGGGGAGAGGGGACTAGCAACCGCAGTCATCAGGGGCATACGCGAAGCCAGGTCTAGCCTTGTAATAGTCATGGACGCGGACCTACAGCACCCCCCAGAGGTTATCCCAGACATAGTCAGGAAGGCCAGAGAGGGATACGACATAGTAGTGGCCTCAAGATACGCCAAGGGGGGAGGAGTGGAGGGATGGAGCAGGGCCAGGCTCGCCATAAGCATGATCTCGAGCATAGTATCGAAGATCCTAGTAAGGGAGGCCAGGAAGACGAGCGACCCCATGTCAGGCTTCTTCCTAGTCAGGAAGGAGGCGGTGAGGCTAGAAGACCTAAGGCCCCGAGGCTACAAGATACTGCTAGAGATACTAGCCAAGAGCCCCGGGGCCAGGGTCGCCGACGTGCCTTACACCTTCAAGAGGAGAGCCGCCGGTGACAGCAAACTAGGTCTAAGAGTCATGGCAGACTTCATACTCCACCTAATAGCGCTCTCGAGGCTAGCCAGATTCGCCATAGTAGGGGGCATAGGCGCACTACTAAACCTGGGCGTCATGTACCTACTACTCCCCATAGCGGGAGTCGACGCTTCAAGCATAGCAGGGATAGAGGCTGGTATACTATGGAACTTCATACTCCACGAGGAGTGGACATTCAAGAGCAAGTTCGCCAAGGGGGTAGCCAAGAGGCTCATAGGATACCACGTATCCTCCCTAGCAGGAATAGCATCAACGTACATAGTAATGAGGCTACTATACACCCTAGCAGGGGTGAACCCAGTCCTAGGCCAGGCTATCGGGATTATAGTAGGCTTCATAGCAAACTATACACTCTCGAGCGGGGTAGTATGGCGTGGAGCAAAGGCTAAGACTCTATAAAATCCTAGTAGAAGAGATAGCTACTTGCACGCGTTGCAGGCTACACGAGTCCAGGAAGAACCCGGTCCCCGGGGAGGGGCCAGTACCATCCAGGATCATGATCGTGGGTGAGGCCCCAGGCCGAAGGGAGGACGAGGCCGGGAGGCCCTTCGTGGGCCAAGCAGGGAAACTCCTGGACAAGCTCCTATCCCTGGCAGGCCTAACCCGCCGGGAGGTGTATATAACCAACGTGGTCAAGTGCAGGCCCCCAGGGAACAGGGACCCAAGGCAGGACGAGATAGCAGCTTGCAGCCCCTACCTCCAGAGGCAAGTACAACTGGTGGAGCCCGAAATAATTATGGCGGTGGGCAGGATAGCAGGGGCTACCCTATACAGGATGGCCGGGTTAAGGTGGCGAGGCATAAGGGCAGAGAGGGGCAGGCTAGTGCATGGAGCCATAGCTGGGAGAAGGGTAGGGATATACCCAACATTCCACCCCGCAGCGGCTCTCTACAATAGAGAAGTCCTACCGATGCTGGAGGAGGATTTCAGGAGGCTGGGCGAGATACTCAGGGGAGGCAGGGGCAAGTCGCTCCTCGACTTCTTATAGATGCGCTGCCCTCCTTAGTACTGAGACAATGTACCAGGAAACCAGTGCCAGTGCCAGGATGTACGTGGCGACTCCGACTGTGGCGGTCAGGATGGGATCCCTCAGCACGGGCGCCGGCTCTGGCCTGGGCGCTGAAGCGCTGGTAGGGGGCTCGGATAGTAGCAGGGTGTGCCAGGCGAATGAGGAGGAGATGGCCTCCTCGAGTAGGCCTATGGCTGTGGCTGGATCCTCCTCTAGCAGGACCTCAGAGTACTCCCTATACGCCAGCGCCAGCCCGCTAACGAGCCCGTGAGTAGCCAGCTGGGCTTGGACCATGGATACCAGGCTGCTTAGGTCCCTGTAGTACCCATCTATTATGCTTGGGTCGCTCCTCGCCAGGAAGAAGCCGAATATCTGGGATAGGGTCCTAGACAGTGCCTCCCTGTAAAAGCCCAGCGCCGCTATATAGTTGCCCTCGTTATAGTAGGTTTTGGCCTCCCTGAGAAGGTTGTTTATGGTCTCTATTCTAACCTGGAGTATATCCCTGGGGGCGTTATAGTTCTCTATGAAGTACTCTAGTATAGAGTTGGCGTAGAGCACCGCCTCCTCCGCGTAGTCGCCGTATAGAGACACCGCCAGTCTAAGCTCGTCCTGGGATATAGAGGGGCCTGCCCCCTTAACCCTCTCAGCCGTATCGATCCAAGCCCTTATCGTGTCAACCCTAGCCTTGGCGAGTGCTATGTTCGATAGGATGCCCTCAATAGTAGGGGCTCTGGCCCTGATCAGTCCAGAGGCCTCCTCTAGGCTGCTCTTAGCGTCGGCCAGCCTGGTATAGGCTGTGGATAGGAACTCCAGGTAGAGTATGGAACCGTTGTAATCGGCCTCCTCGAGCCTCGACTCGACGCCCCTAAGCTCCTCCCCCACGCTGGAGACTAGCCTGGAGGCGCTGTCGTACACGTTGGTCCCATTAAGCATGGCGGACTGGTAGTAGTAGCGGTATGCATTGTAGAGTGCTGTGAAGGCTAGGCTAGCGGCTGCGTAGGGGGATTTATCGAGTACCCTAGCCGAGGCCTCGAGCCTTGACTCGACGACGCTCCTACCCTCCTCTGGCAGTTCTCCTAGCAGGCTCCTGGCCTTAGATGCAAGGCTGGCCGCGGCATCCTTCATCGCATCGTGGAACTCGGGGGGTAGGGATATGTTCGTCTGCATGTATGTAGCGGGTGTGTCTAGTAGTGTCATTGTGCCGTTGATCATGCTAGGTACAGGGGTCCCGCTGCACTCCTCGCCTAGCTGGGGGGTGTAGTTGACTAGGGGGTATAGGAACCTGGCCCCATGTTCCATGGCGGCCTTGCACTTCAGGTCCACTGCTCCTACCCTGGAGGCTGAGCCGTCGGGGCTTATTGCTCCTGTTATGGCTACATCGCCAGGCCCGGTGTAGCCTCGGGTATATCTTGTTAGGAGCAGGTATGTCGTTATCGCGACGCCCAGGCTGCCGCTGGGGCCTGCAACGTTTCTGCTGGTCTCGAGCCTAATTCGGACATCTATGGAGTCCCACCGGATCCCGGCGTACATGGACGCGGTCATGACCGCCATCCTCATGCTATGGTAAGTGGTGTTGTCAACCTCTCCCCCTGCATCGACCTTGAAGAGCCCCGAGCCAGGTATGTCTATCCTTATATCGACCCTGATCAGGTCTGCCCTGCCAGCGTCTGAGACTGCTGGGGCGTAGAAGCTGGCCTCGACGCTGGCCTGGGCTGATACGGGTAGTGGGGCTAGGCTGCTTGCTAGGATTAGTGCTAGTATAGCTACAGCGCCGATACGCATACTGCCCGACCTAGATCTCCGAATCCCGGCTATATGCTCTTAAATTTCTAGGACAAGCACACGTGTCGGTGGAGGGTTGGGTATGGCGAAGAAGAAGAGGGAGGAAGGCAAGGGCGAAGAGGGTAAGGGTGGGAAGGAGCTCAAGATCATAACATTCCAGGTAATAACTAGGGACAAGGTGCTGTCCAACGATAGGCAGGTAGCTATACTATACCTAGTAGACAAGTTCGGGCCGATACATGAGAAGACGCTCATGGACCTCGTGAAGAACCTACAGGAGCTCGGCTACGACCTAGGGTACAGTTTTACAATGGTAGGCAGGTACCCCTATAGCCCCGACCTCAAGAATGACCTAACCGCCCTGATGTATGTTGGCTTCGTCGAGACAGAGCCGGGGATGTACAGGAAACTCAGGACAACTAGCGACGGTAAGGACGCGCTGGAGAAGGCCAAGGTACCCCAGGGTCTAGTAGATGCTGTAAACAAACACTTCGAGGAGCTGAGGAACAAGGCGTCGATAATAGACGGGGAGCTGGACCTAGAGATCAGGAAGAGGTTCAGAGAGCTGAAGAGGCCTAGGAGGCGTGGCCTCTTCTAGGTGCCTCCACCCCATACTAGAGAACGCCGTAAGGAGCAGGTCATCGATCCTTATTTACGGGCCAGCCTCTACCGGCAAGACACATATAGCATTCGCAATACAAAGGTGCAGCCCCCCGGACATCGGGGCAGTAGTGATAGCCACGGAGCCCGGCACTCTAGCATTCAGCAGGCATCATGGCCTGCCAGCGGTTGAGGTACTCAGCATAGATGAAATGGCTAGGGTTGTGACGAGGCTGATAGTAGAGGGCAGGTATCCAGTCATAGACACGATCAACTGGCACTACAGGTCCTCCCCCGGCTATAGGCTAGGCGGGATCATGGCCTACATATCCTCCCTCCTAGGAGCCTCAGGCGGGGTAGCGATTGCCCAGGTTTCAGGCGAGGGCGAGGCCAGCGGCTCCCATTATATCAGGCCGTGGATGAGGTACCAGGCCCGCACCGAGAAGCTGGAGGGCGGTAGGTACCGGATGACGATACAAAAACCATACAAGAGGATAATCGTCTACAGGCTCGCCGGGAGGGAGGTAGAGTGGCTCTAGCAGACGATGTCGTAGAGCTGCTAATATACATACTACCAGCGATGGTAGCCAACGGGGCCCCAGTAGTTGGGGCCAAGTTCTATGGTAGGGGACACCCGATAGACATGGGCGCCAGGATGCCCGATGGCAGGAGGGTGCTAGGGGACGGCAAGACCGTGGAGGGCTTCATAGTAGGAGTCCTAGCAGGACTGGTGGTGGGTATACTAGAGACTCTAGCCCTAAACGAGAACCTGATAGGAGCCTCCCTGGCATCGAGCGTGGGAGCGCTCCTAGGAGACATGGCGGGCTCGTTCATAAAGAGGCGGCTAGGCAAGGAGAGGGGGGCGCCGGTACCCCTCCTGGACCAGCTAGACTTCTACATAGGAGCACTGGCAATGCTGTACCTAGCAGGGTATAGTATAAGTATGGGGGCAGCCATGGTCATGGCATTCGTGATAATTATACTACACGTATCAACGAACTGGATAGCCTACCAGCTGGGCCTAAAAAGCGTGCCCTGGTAGGGCTACTCCGGCAGCTTGCCCGACTGCTTCTTCATGAGGTACCTGTACCTCAGGTACCTGTCCTCCGGCGAGAACCTGGGAGGATGCGGCGCCCTAACCATGCCCCCGCATACGGGGCACTTGTCCCTCCTAAGAGTGTACCTGCCGCAATTGACGCACCGCCTAAGGAGCCACTTCATGTTTTCAGCCTCTCGAAGCCCGACTCTACCTCTAGCTCGCCCGCCAGGCTCTTGGCGGTTTCCACGATCCTGGATAGGGCCTCCTCTAGGTCCCTGTAGTCGTGGCCCTGGACGTCCACTCTATACCTCGGGGCCCCGACGGTGTAGATCCTTATAGTGACATTGTCTGAGGCCGACTTACCTGCCTCCCTGGCTTGTAGTAGGATCTTGCGTATCCTCTCTACCCCGTCGGGGGCTGTTGTCCTGAGTGTTAGTATGCCTGAGATCCTTACGCTCCTTACCTCCACATGCCTCTTGGCCACCTCTAGGAGTGGCTGGATCCACTCCTCGGGTATCCCTGCATCGCGGAGTGCTTTTTCCCCGTATATCACTGCCTGCTCTAGGCCGGTCATTGCATCGCCGTAGGTGTCCTCGAGCCTCCATATAACCTCCTTGTAAGCGTCGTCTACGCTCTTGCCCAGCTTCTCGGCTGTCATCTCTATGAGTGTGGCTGCCTTGAGTGTCCTCTTGTACCACATCATCTTCCTCCTCTTCTCGCCATCGCTAACCCTCTTCAGGCTAACATCGACCTGGCCCCTGTTCCTGTAGACCCTGATCACCTTTACCACGACCTTCTGCTCGGGCTTGAGTACTGCGTGTATATTCCTGACCATACGGCTGGCGATCTCGCTCCAAGGAAGGAACGCCCTTATGCCGCCATAGTCATCAAGCGTCAGATAAGCACCGAAGTCGTGGACCTCCTCTATAGTACCGACAACAAGCTCCCCCACGCTAGGAAGGGGCTTCCTAGGCTTCAGCGCCACCACTACCACCCAGATACAAGCAGGCGTAGCAGGCGCCACTTAAATGCGGGCAGGATATGATCCCCGGAAATATAACCCCTCACACGGGCCCCTGCCCTGGGGCCAGGAGGGCTAGGGTCTAGACTTGAAGGGGATCGGGATAGCCTACCCAGGGCCTAGGAGCGTGGCGTACTCCAGCCTAGCATTCCACATGCTAACAACGTTCCTAGAGGATAGGCGGGTGGGCGTCAAGAGGATATTCCTGGAGGACGGCTGGCTGGAGGGGGACCTCAGGGGTGGGCTCCCCCCACTGATAATGGTGAGCCTCCCCTACGAGCTCATGTATCTAGACCTGGTAAGGATGCTAGACCAGCTAAGGATACCCGTATACCGGGATAAGAGGAGGGAGGACGACCCAATCATAATAGCTGGCGGCCCAGCCGTTACGGCAAACCCTAGCCCAGTCCTCCCCCTGGTGGATGCGGTTCTAGTCGGCGAGGCGGAACCCGTGCTGGAAGGCCTAGCCGACACGCTAGACATCCAGGGTAGGGATAGGATTCTAGACGAGTTAGCCGGCATGCCGGGCATGCTAGTACCGGGCAGGAGCAGGCTACCCGTAGAGAGGGTCTATGTTAGAGACCTGGACAAGGCGTGGTACCCCATACGCCAGGAGACTCCACCGGGTGTAGAGCCGGTATGGGGCAGGAGCTTCATGCTTGAGACGACTAGAGGATGCGCCAGGGGATGCAGGTTCTGCATGGAGGGCTCAATATTCAGGCCAAAAAGGGACAGGAGCCTGAGGGTGCTCAAGGACCTACTAGAGGCTGGCGTAAAAGCCAGCAAAGTCGGGAAAGTAAGCTTCTACAGCCTAGCATTCTTTGACTCCCCCCACGGGCAGGGTATACTAGAATATGCAGTTTCAATGGGGCTGGAGACGTCGGTCCCCAGTATAAGGGCCGAGACGCTCACACCCGAGAGGGCCAGGCTCATAGCGGAGGGAGGACAGAGGACCATAACCATCGCGCCCGAGACCGGTAGTTGCAGGATCGCCAAGGCGATCCACAAGCCAATATGCACAGGGGGCACCATGGAGGCTATAGACAATGCAATAGAGGGTGGGATAAGGAACGTGAAGCTCTACATAATAGTAGGAATACCGGGAGAGGAGGATGAGGACCTAGAGGAGACCATACAGATGATCAGAGAAGCAGCATCGAAGCTAAGAGGCAGGGGTATGCTCAAGGTATCCATCAACCCGTTCATACCCAAACCGGTAACAGCCATGCAGTGGATAGGGCTAGAGGAGCTAGGCGCGCTCAAGGCTAAGATAGCCCGTGTCAAGAAGGAGGCCAGGAGGGTGGGGGCACAGGTATCGTCATACGACCCCCGCTACGCCATAGCCCAGACAGTGTTGAGCCGTGGTGACGAGGAGGTGGCGAGACTAGTCGTGGAATGGGCTAGGCTCGGCGGCAGGCTGGGAGCCATGAAAACGGCGGCGAAAAGAACAGGGATAGACCTGTCCAGGTACACTGGAACAATGGATCCCGACAAGGTGCCTAGGTGGCATGAGCTGGTCAGCCACCCCTACTCCAGCCTTAAGGCCCTGAAGAGGGAGTACGAGCTATACATCAATATAATTGGAGGCAGGGGCCTCAGGATCAAGGCCTAGCACCAGGGCAATGTTATTACCCCTGATAGGCTCCTCACACTATAACTAAGACCCACCATAGTGGGGTTGACACGTTTGCCTAGGAGGCCCAGGAGTAGTGTATGGTATGATGGCGTAGAGAACCTACCACACAGGGTCTACCTCAGGGCCATAGGATTCAAGGACAACGACTTCAAGAAGCCGCTAGTGGCCGTAGTCCCTGCCTGGAGCGAGGCTGGCCCCTGCAACTTCCACACTCTACAGCTAGCCCTGAAGGCGAAGGAGGGTGTAAGGGAGGCTGGCGGGGCACCCCTAACAGTGCCCACCATAGTGGTAAATGACGGGATCAATATGGGCACGGATGGGATGAGGTACAGCCTAATCAGCAGGGAGCTGATAGCAGACACCATAGAGGCCCAGGTTAACAGCCACGGATTCGACGCGTGGATCGGGATAGGAGGCTGCGACAAGACGCAGCCAGGCATAATAATGGCGATGGCTAGGCTAGACATGCCATCCATCTACATATACGGCGGCACCGCGGAGGCAGGCATCTTAGACGGGACAACCGTAACGGTGCAAGAGGCGTTCGAGGCCGTAGGAGCCTACATAAGAGGGGTACTGAGCGAGAGGAAGCTAAGGCTAATAGAGGCCCAGGCAATGCCAACATACGGAACATGCCAGGGCCTATTCACCGCGAACACAATGGCGATACTGGCAGAGGCCATGGGCGTATCCCCCCTAGGATCAGCGACGCCCCCCGCAACATCGGCGGAGAGGGGGAGATACGTGTCCCTAGCCGGAAGCCTAGTGCTGGATATGCTTGAGAGGGGGATAACGGCTAGGAATATAATAACATACGAGGCGCTGAGGAACGCGGCAACCACGCTGATGGCCATAGCAGGCTCCACCAATGGAATCCTACACCTGCTAGCAATAGCCAGGGAGGCAGGGGTCAAGTTCACGCTTGATGATATAGACGAGGTCAGCAGGAGGGTACCAGTAATAGCCGCGATGAAGCCCGGAGGCCCCTTCACTATGCAAGACCTACACAGGGTAGGAGGGGCCCCAGTTATACTGAAAAAGCTACTTGAAGCAGGCCTACTCGATCCAGACCCACTAACGGTCGAGGGGGAGAGCATAGGGAAGCTCCTATCCAGACACGACGCAAACGGTGGAGGAGAGGTTGTCAGGAGCGTTGACAACCCCTTCAAGCCCCACGCCGGTATAAGGATACTGAGGGGAAACCTGGCGCCCAAGGGAGCGGTGATGAAGATAGGCGCCTCGGGCAGGCTAACCTTCAGGGGACAAGCTAAGGTGTATGATAGCGAGAGAAGCGCATTCAACGCGATCAAAAACGGCGAGGTAACCCCTGGATCGGTAGTCGTGATCAGGTATGTAGGCCCCAAAGGGGCGCCGGGCATGCCCGAGATGCTGAAGGTAACAGCCGCGATAGTAGGGGCAGGAATGGGAGACACGGTGGCTATGGTGACCGATGGAAGATTCAGCGGGGCTACCCGGGGGATCATGGTAGGGCACGTTGCGCCAGAAGCAGCTGTAGGCGGGCCCATAGCCCTAGTGGAGGATGGAGATGAGATAGAGATAGATGGCGCCCGTGGCACCATAAGGCTATTGGTGGACGAGGACGAGCTTGATAAGAGGAAGGGCAGGTGGAGCCCCCCGCCACCCCCGCCACAAGGGCTACTAAGGAAGTACTCGATGCTGGTATCACAGGCTTCAGAGGGCGCCACCACATCCTAGCGGGACTGATAATAAACCGTATATATTCTAATCTAAGTAAAGTATTTATATGTAAAATGTGATAATCGATGCATAAAAAAGATGTTGTGGGGGGATATATGTGGGAACAGAGCCCGCCCCCAACGAAGAGAAGGTAATCATAGGCAAGTATCCTATAAGAAAAGTAAAAGAGGTGCCAATACCAAAATCAATACTACTACTAGGAGGCCCGGCGATAATAGAGCTGGGGCTAGCACTAGGAAGCGGAGAGACCATAATATGGCCCTCAATAGCGGCAAAGTACGGATTCGTCCTGATATGGGGAGCATTCATCGGCCTACTATTCCAGACTATATGGACCCAGGAGATGAGCAGGTGGACCATAGTAAGCGGAGAGCACCATATACAGGGAGTAGGCAGGATCATAGGCATGGTAGCATCGACCTGGCTCTTCCTATTCCTAGGCTACATAGCATTCATATGGCCAGGATGGATGATAGGAGGCGCATCGGCCTTCCAGAAGCTGATAGGAGGCTGGCCCGAGGGCGAGATGGGGCTGCTATTCTGGACCTACGTATGGGCGATCGTAGTACTCGCGGCAGTGCTATTATCCCCGGTAGCACGTAAGGCCCTAGAGATCATAGAGACAGGTACACTAATACTAGCATGGATAATAATAGTAGCCACAGTGGTAACGGCAACGAGCCTATCAGACTGGGGAGCAATGCTAAAGCAGATGCTAACAGGCTTCGGAGACAGGCCCCAGGACCTAGACTGGTGGACCTTCGCCGCTTCAATCGCCTTCGTGGGCGCAGGCGGGCTTGCCAACGTTTGGTACACCTTCTGGCTGAGAGACGCGGGTTTCGGTATGGGCAAGTACGTGGGTACCATACCAGGAATAACAGGGAAGCCAACAGCCATAGACATATACGGGGCCATCCCAGAGGGTACCGAGGAGAATGCGAGGAGGATACGACAGTGGAAGAATAACGTAAACACGGTACTATGGCTAGTCTTCTTCCTAGGAAACCTTATCACGGTACTAATGTTCGTGATGATAAGCTACACGATCCTATACAAGACCGGAATCACCCCCGACATGTCGCTAGGCGAGATAAGAGGACAGATCCTACAGCTAACAGCAGATGCAATAGAGCAGCACACACCCCTAGGGGCAATGGGAGGAAAACTATACCTGCTAGCAGTATGGCTAATACTCTTCAACACCCAGGTAGCACTGATGGAGGGACTAGTAAGGCAGGCGGCAGACACCCTATACGTGACGTATGAGGGCGTCAGGAGGTTCGTAAGCCAGGATATAAGGAAGTGGTACGCCTACTGGTGGGGAGGCATAATAATTGTAGAGTTTATACTAGTCGCGCTGGCCGTGGTCGCAGGCGTAAACTATGGTAGCCTAGTAGTCTTCGGGGCGGTAATGAGCCTAATAGTCATGGTTCTATCGCCACTACTACTACTGTACCTAAACACAAAGATACTAAAGCAGCTGCCACAGCCAATATATGAGGCCATTAAGCCACATCCGATATTCATAGTGCTCCTAGCCGGTGCAGTGGTATTCTACGCCTTCTTCCTGGTAATAGCAGTAGCCGCTAGGCTAGGGCTAATCTAGCCCCGAGCCCTAGCCCCCCGTACCCCTTATTTTTTACTAGCCCCAATCGGTACTAGGGGGAACCCCTGGATCTTGGCGGTCGCCCTCCTACCCCTAGCGTCTATCTCGACCTGCATACCCTCAATATCATACCTAGGATCTATGTATGCCTGGCCCACGCCCCTACGTATCACGGGGCTAAACGTGCCACTAGTTACCCATCCTACCTCGACGTCGTCCACAAGAATCTTATATCCCTGCCTCGGGATAACCCTGGCATGCTCCTTCCTCATAACAAGGCCAACCCTCACCCACCTAGCACCCTCCCTCCTGCAAGCCCTAAGGGCCTCCCACCCAATGTACCCAGTCTTGCCCCAGTCTATAGCTCCCAAGCCATACCTAAGCCCCAGGGCGCAGGGATACACGAGCGGATCCTCCCCATACTCGTGGCCGCCAAGGACGAACCCAGCCTCGATCCTCAGCGTATCCCTAGCCGCTATGCCGACAGGTTTGACCCCCATCTCGACGAGCCTCCTCAGCAACCTGGCCGCACTGCCAGGCCTGGCCCATACCTCGAAGCCGTCCTCGCCAGTCCACCCACTACGGCTAATCACATACACAGGTATACCGCCGAGCTCCTCATTAACCCTAAATTCTAGGGGTCTTAGATCGGGCGCCCATGATGCTAGTTTCTCCATGATACTGGGGCTCTCGGGGCCCTGTATAGCCAGCATCGCGTACTCCATCGTGACGTCCCTTATCTCTACATTTACTCCTAGCTCAGACGCAACCCTGCGCAGGTGGTTGTACATTTCAACCCTAACCGCAGCGTTGGGGACTACAAGCCACTCGTCATCAGAGACCCTATAGTACATCTCATCATCCTTCACTCTAGCATAGGCATTTAGGGCTAGCGTGGGGCCACTCATGAAGCCTACCCTAGTTTTACCCATCTTCTTGGTATACACCCTCTCTATAAGCTCGAGCACGTCCCCCCTGAGGACAAGCCTGCCCATATGGCTTATATCAAAGACGCCTACACTCCTCCTAACAGCCATATGCTCCGCCAGGGTCCCCTCGTACGACATCGGAACCCTCCAACCAGCAAACTCTCCAAAGGAAGCGCCGAGCTCCTTGTGAAGGTCCTCCAAGGGGATCCTCTGCACCCTTACACGCACCCCTCCTATAGGCATCTAGGCGGGCCCGGGGGTTAATTTTAGCCTAGTAGTACACCCTCTCGAATACAATAGACCCCAGCCGGTTGTCCTTGAATATGGGGCCCCGCATGAGCTTCACATTAACGTAGTCATCCTCAGATACAGCGCCTTCTCTCCTCATCACGAAGGCGCAAGATGGGGTGGCCGCCGCCTCCATGAGGCCCCCCTCAACGAGTAGATCTAAGCCGGATTGTATGTCATGCCTAGAGAGCCCGCAGGAGCCCTCAGGGTGTGTATGAATGGATGCTGCTACCCTGACGAAGGGTATGCTAACCCTCAGATACTCGCCCTCCAGGATTAGACCGATACCCCTATCCGTGTAGAGTATAATGTACTCGATCCCGCTTCTCGAAGTCTGCAAGGCCAGCTCCCTAATCCTATGCCTATCCAGCCTCAGCAGCGTTCGGGGGAATACAGAGAAGAGGGTCCTATAGCTCACACCACCATACGCCGGACCCCTGGCTTCCACCCTTATAGTCAAACCTGTATCCCCAACCTCTATCTCCCTAGTCAGCTCCTCGGGGACGTTGTATAGCCTGATAGTGGCAACACCACCCCTAACCATGTTATCAGGATCAAGATCCCTGTCCTCAACCGCAACTTCATCTATATCATAATACTCGGCAACAGTTGTTTCAATGTACTCTATCAGCCTGAACACGGCGGCGGCGTAGATAGTTGCGTCGCTAACGATCTCCTCCTGGTACTTCAACGTAGAGCCACCACCCGCCCCGCCCTATGCTCCAAGATGCAGCGCTATGCTATAAGCAACCATTAGGAGCCCAAGTACCTGGAAGAACACGTTTGCTACAGGATCGTCATATCTTATCCTAGCTAGCCTGACCCTCTTACCCAACACGTATACCCCACCAGGGTTGAGCGAGTCGAGGAACAGGTGGCTCCACCCAGATAGGAGAAGAGAGGTTATGAACATCAGCACCTGGCTTCTCCCATAGTCTATGGGTGATAGTGCGGGTGGCACCGAAGCCAGGGCTAGGGATAGAATGCTAGCCCCAGTAAAGCTGTGGAAGAGAGGGGTACGGTACCTACCCCTGAACTCGTGGGAAAGCTTATCGATCAACACCTGCTGCATGGCAACTAGGCCCCATAGTATGAGTACGTCTAACAGGCTAGCCCCGCCATAGGACGCTGAAAGGGTGGCAACGCCAATAGCGAATACTATGTGCGTGCCAAGCCTCAATACGGCCACCCCAAGGGCCACGGGTCAGATCCTGCCGGAGTCCCCACCTCAACGTCGGACCATGGAATTATCCTCATCCCCACACAGCCTAGGGGGTTCACCCCAGATAAAGCCTGGCAGAGGCATAGTTAATACTATACCGGGGTAATACGGGGGATCCAAATTCATGCAGCGAATACTAAGAGCGGCGACAACACTGAGACTCAAGCTCAAACTAAAGCTAAGGCCGACGATGGAAGCCATAAAGGAGGCAGTAGACCACAGTATGGAGACCGCGGTCACGGCTAGTAGCGTGCTAGCCTCGAAGAGGCTCTGCCCGAGCCGGGAAGTGGTGGAGGGGCTGGCACGTAGGGGCCTCTACGAGCCAATCCTATCACTTGCATCGTCCGGATGCCACCTAGACTCGCCAGTGGTCATGGATGCCTTCCGGTTCCTAGCCCTGGAGGGGGCGTGGGATAAGGCATGGAAGGCTGCCAGCATGGTAGGCCTAAGGCTGCCGGAGCCTCAGTCTATTGTACTATACTGTAGCAGGTACAGGAGGATCATAGACTGGGATGGATTCATAATAGACTCTAAGAACCTTCCCAGGGATGCTGTATCAAGGATACTCATAAACACGGGTGTAGAGGGGGTTCTACCCCCAGAGGCTTGGGGCTCCGTAGTTATAAAGTGGGGTTGCCAGGCCAGAGGTTTCGATGGGAAGAGGATTGCCAGGATCGTGGCGCCGGACATTCCTGCTAGCATATCTAGCGTGGCATACCACCTTCAGGAAGACCCCTCCTCGCCCACTAAGGTGATCAGGAGGCTGGCCTCCTTCTTCCTAGAGATCGGCGACAAGGTGTGGCTACTTGAAGGGACGCCGCCGGAGTACAGGGGCCTAGAGGTGTTCCGCGGCATATCGCGGATCGCGCCAAAGCGGTGTGTGATCATAACAGACAGGCCCAGAGCAGGCATGCCAATACTAAAGCCATACAAGATAAACATAGAAGAAGTTATAGGGGCGAGGATGGATGAGGCCCTACTAGCACTAAGAATGCTAGAGGCAAGATCGGGAGACCCAGCCAGGGCCTACTACTATAGTAAGTCCTACGGGGAAGCGAAGCTCGCATCGCTGATAGCGAAGACACTAACAATCAGGAAGGAGCCAGAGCCCCTACCCCCGTGCATACAAGTCGAACCCCAAGACCTCGGATGGCTCCAGACCCTATACCCCTCGATACTGGACGAGAGAGAGGTTATAGTGGACTGCATAAAGCCTACAATAGAGTGCCTTAGGTACAACAAGTTCAACGTATACGAGATGAGCCTAGTGAAGGATGGGATACACATACCCAAGCCCAAGAGGGTAAATGGAAGGAAGATAAGGGCCACCGCACGTTACATGATTCCCGAGTCGGTATCGTCAATCACGGGGGTTACATCGAGTAGGGAAGACGGCAAGATAAAGGCGATAGTGGCGGGTAACGGTGCAGCGAATCCCTTGTCAGATATAAGGGCCTCAGCAATGTTCCTAGGAGGCCACGGACTCGTAATAGTCCCTAACAGGATCGGCATAGAGATGGGAAAGAGTATAGGCCTACGTATCCTAGACGAGGATAATGTGGACGAGTGGATCGATTCTGGAGAGGTAGCAGTGGCCACATGGGACTTAGTGAAGGATAGGCCAGACATACTATACTCATCCATGGGATCCGTAGTCAGCGTATATCCCGAAGCAACGATAAGATCAGACACTACGTCCCATATAGTTAAGGATAATGGAATAGATGCACTACAGATACTGGAAGACAGTGTAGTAGAGATGATATCCAAGCTAGGCGGAATAACAGTATCAAGGACCGCAAGATTCATGGACAACGTGGAGATGCTAAAAATCGATAAGGAAAGGGATAATACTGTACACGTGGTGGACAAAGGGGTAATAACGGAGGAGATGGATAAAGAGTTCAAGAAGCTGTGGGGCGAGGGCCTAGAATTCCGGAGGCACCAGAGAGCCACGCTAAACGTGCTGGCAAGCCTTTACAGCAAGATGAAGCATGGCCTAGTACTCTCAATATACCCGACAGGCAGCGGGAAGAGCGCCATATACCAGGTTGCTGGCAGGGTAGCGACTGCGAGCGGCTACGGGGGCTACACGCTGGTCGTGTCACCCCTGAAGTCGTTGATGAACGACCAGGTGTCTAACGCTGTAGAGAGGGGGCTTATAGCATACAAGATAGACTCGACCCTGAGCAGGGTTCAAAGAAGGATAGTAATAGATGCGGCCAGGAAGGGCCTGGTCGACCTGCTCTATGTCACCCCCGAGAGGTTCCAGGACCCAGAGTTGGAGGAGCTAATGGAGGACTCAACCCCTTCCCTTATAGTACTGGACGAGGCTCACACGCTCTCGAGCTGGGGCAACACGTTTAGGCCGAGTTACCTGTACATGGCTAAGAGGATATACGAGTATACCCTCGAGAAGAAGTGGCCCCCCATAGCACTCTTCACAGCCACAGCCCCCCATGCAGTGGCGAAGGACATACTAGAATCCCTAGGCGTCGAGGAGTATGAGGAGTATGAAGCAGACCCGGATAAAATGGAGAGGATAGGCTACAGGAAGCCTGTAATCCTAAAGCTAGACCCGATCAGGGAGGAACTGGTGTTCGACGTAGAGCCCACAGGGCTGGGGGGCGAGAGGCTAGAGCACCTAGCAGAAATAGTAAGGGGACTCGTTGAAAGGGCGGAGGCCGAGGGCAGGCCATGGATAGGAGTGGTATTCACGGGCTACGTGAAGAGCGAGAAGAATCCGTGGGCAAACGTGGATACCATAGCAGAGGCAATCCGGAAAAACGTCGACACTAGGGTAGAGGTATACCATGGCCAGATGAGCAACTCGGCCAGGAGGAGGGTTGAGAGCGAGATCAAGAAGACCGTTGAGAGCGGAGGCTCGATGATCCTGGTAGCTACCAAGGCCTTCGGGATGGGAGTCGACATACCTGTAATCAGGTGGATAGTACACGCATACCCGTCTGACAGCCCAGAAGACTACTACCAGGAGGCTGGACGTGCTGGTAGAGACGGGAGGAGAGCATGGATAACCACCATGTACAACCCGGTGGACTTCGAGGAAAAGAAGAGACTGGCTCTAATGGACAGGGTGAGGCCAAGCACAGTAATCCAAACCTACAACACGCTAGCCAGACTAGTCAATAACACTAGGTACAAGGGCAAGGAACTGGTCATACTACCAGTAGGAGCAATAGCAGGAGGACCCACGGCAATAAAGATACTAGACATACTTAGAGGACTAGGCCTCCTAGACTATTGGATCACGCAAGCAGAGCTAGCCGCATACACTGTAGAAGACCTAGACGCATTCGACGACTACTCACAGTGGTACTGGAGGCTAGACAAACACACCGTGATCTCACACACAGGAATCCCAAGGACCAGGCTATGGAGGAAAGAGAAGCTACGCATAGAGGCATGCACTACAAACGGGGCCAGAGAGATAAGGATAGAAGCAGGAAACGTCGTCGCAGCAAGCGGCCCCTGCACTGGGGCAACCTGGGAGTACAACCCAGCCAGGACACAGGTTGCCATAATAGAGTTCCCAATAAGAAAGCCAAAGGAGATAACAGTACCAGGAAAGGAAGACTTCGTCAAGCTAGTAAAGAAAAGCACGGGAGAGATAGAGTCGATAGACAACCTAAAGGAAATGCTAGAGAAGGCTCTGGCAGCCAAGTCGGTCGGAGGCCCCCAGGCGGCAGACAGGGCTATAAAAGAATGGATAAGGAACTACTTCACCTACCAGCCTGGCAAGGAAGAGACAGCTAGGATCAGCGGCAAGAGGAGGGAATGCACAACCATCGACAAGTGCATAGAGGAGGTGATCCAGGATACAATAGAGGCGGCCAAGGTCCTTGGCAGATACGGGGTTACACTAGCCGTCAAAGACCAGGACATAGCATACAGGCTCAAACAAGAGCTAGCCTCACGCGGCGTAGCCGTAGAGCCTAGCATAGCCGCATACCGCAGGATACTAGGCCACTCGACAGAGGTTACTAGGCTCCTCGACGACGGGTATATAATAGTGGTTGCCAGAGAGACGCCCCAGACCGTCCAGGCTCTATCCAGGCTGGACAGGTACCCCTACAAGTCCCTCTACATAGTGAGGGCCTAAACCCTGCACCCAGAGTCGAGAGCCGCCTCTATCCTTCTAAGGCCCTCCGCTACCCTCCTACAGATCTCAGCATACTCCTCGGTAAACCCACGCTCCCTAAGCCTATAAGCCCCCTCTATTATATAGAATATTAGGGTATCAATCTTATAGTCAGACTTGCTAATGAGGAATTCAGCAAGCTTGGACCAGCCAGCGTCAGTCAGCTTATAGACAACCTTACGGCCACCCCTAACGCCGCTGCTCATCACACGATCTACATCTATAAGCCCGTCACGCCTCAACTGCTCCAATAGGGGATATAGGGTACCCGCCGCGGGCCTCCACCTACCCCTAGTTACCTTCTCAATCATCTTCATAATCTCATAGCCATGCATAGGCCTCTCAGCAAGTATCCTCAGGATAAGATTCCGCAGACTCTCCTTATACACGTTAGCCCCAGAGTCTGGGCGCGCCGCAGCCTTCTGGCCGTCCAATGTAGACCCCCCAATCTCCCATCGAAACTTCCCTATACATTATATCGAGGTCTAGAATAGAGTATGGGGGTTAATATAGGGACCGGGCTCTCTACTGGTGTCCCACCACATCCCGTGGGGTCGGAAATACCAGCCCCAGTCACCGCCCGGCCCCTCGAATTGTAATAGATGAAGGCGGGTAATAATACCGGCCAGCCCAGGGGCATCGACACTACCATATATTTACCGGTACTAATTTTTAAATACTTAATAGTAACATTATAACAATATACGGGTGCGGAGGATGGGCGCAGATACGATAAGGAGAGGGCTAAAATCGCTGCTATACTGCCACTCGGTCCCAGACCCAGACCTAGCAACCAGGATAATAGACATACTACTAAAGGAGGGCAGACTGTCAATCAAAGACATAAGCACCAGGCTGGAGGTAAGCTACCCGCTAGTTCTCAGGATAGTCAACGATATGGCGAGCATGGGGATCCTAGACACCGATAGGGTCAAACCAGAGGGCAGGGGAAGGTCAAGGAAGGTAGTCTTCGTCAACAAGGAGGGACTACTAAAGCTAATAGACGAGTGTCTAAACACCTTAACCAGGCTCAAAGATCAAATAGAGAAGGGGTAAGCACCAGCCTAGGCCCCCAGGACGCCCAAGACAAGCTCCTCAATACTCCTATAGGGATCCCCACTCTTCATCACAGCACTAGCCACAAGAACCCCACGGGCACCGAGCTCCACCGCCTTAGCTGCGTCATCTCTACCAGTTATCCCGGCCCCGGCAAGCACAAGTATCGAAGGGTCTATTCTAGACACGGCCTCCACGCCCCCACGTATAACCTCAGGCCTAGCCTTTGAGACCGGGATGCCGGTTCCTATGAGCTCTGGCGGCTCCAGCGCTATCATATGCGGCCTAAGATAGGCAATACCACTAGCCTCGCCCGGCGTGTCGGCGCACGCGAGCACCTCCAAACCGGATTCCCTAGCCTTGGGTATAAGACTCGACATGACCCGGTAGAGGACCTTATGCTCGCTATGATTAATCATGACGCCAGCTATCCCCTCTAAGGCTAGAGCCTCGACCGGAGTATACCCTGTATAGGCGCCCATACCCACGGGGTCAGCGTGTTGTATGAAGGTATCATGGTACACGCTGGCAATCTTAGAGGCATTCACTAGAGGGGCTACTAGTATAAGCCTAACCCTATCCCCATAAGACTCATGGATCTGGGAAGCAGCTCTGGCTATATTCAAGGCGGCTTCGCCGAAAGCCGACGGGTAAACCTTGTAGTTAACGGCAACTATTGGCCGGGACACCATGAGGCCCCCGAATCCCCCTAGTCGTGGATCTCGCCGCCATCCCCGGTCTTGGCATGCGGCTTATAGCCTAGGTCAGCCGGCTTGAACCTCCTCTTCAGCTTCTCGAGGACCTCCGGTAGCGTGGTGTACTCCATCTCCTCGGGGCCTAGCCTGTGTGGCATGAATGGCCCGTGCCTCCTCATGTAATCGGTTATCTGCTGAGCCAGCCTCCTGGTCTCGTCGAAGGCAGGATCGTCGAAGAGATCTGCTGGCCCGATCAGCTCTCCATTCTTTATCTGGAAGCCAAGGGCGACTACCCTGGGCGGCCCGTCAAACCTGGTCATCTTTGCATCTTTGAGACCAACTGGCATAAGTGGGCCATGGTGGCTCCCCCTCATCCACCCAGCCACTAGGTGGGGGAAGCTGAACGGCTCTAGAACCTCGCCTACAGCGGGGAACCCGCTCTGGGCCCTAACTATCATTACCGGGTCATCCTTGCCAACGTACCTGCCGGCTATGAGGCTCAGCCTCTCGCTGCTGACAACGGCTCCTATCTCCCTGTCACTCTTCCTAAATACCCTCTTTATTATATACCTGGAGGGTGTGCCTATCAGGGCTAAGAGATCGTACATCTCCTCGGGTAGGCTAAGCTCCACCACCTGGCCCTCATAGACGTCCATAACCTGGAATATGAAGCCGTCATGCATCCGAGGGTCTATAACAAGACCAGCGGTGTTGAACGGGTCGGCGAAGATCCTGTATAGGGGCAGGTTAAACGCCCCGGGCTCAGTCTTATCTGCCATGAAGACTATAACCGGCTCGGATGGCCTCTCAACGAACTCCATCTCAGCAACTCCAGGCCCCATACCCCTAACGTTCCCACTAAACGCGTCGCTTAGAAGGTCCTGGCCAGCCGCATAGAGGCCCAACTCCTTCGCAACCTTGGTCGCCTCCTTGAATGCATTCCACGCGATCTCGTGTACCTCAGGACTGTCAACCCCCTTAAAGTGGGTCATTATGAGTTGCAGGTCATCCCCTACATGGGTAACGTAGAAACTCTTTATCTTCCCATTCTTCTTAGCCTCAACGAGCACCCTGCTAGCTGCCAGGATCGTGTCGGGATGAACCTTATGGTGCCCCGCCAGGCTCCCTATGTCAGCCTTTATGACACTGATAGTAACCCTCTCCTCCGCCATAAGGTAACCACCATAGTTATGGATCATGCCGGAGGGTGCATATTAAGGATTGCCTAGAGCCTGAGGATAAGGGATAAAAACGCGTAGAGATAAGCATAGCCCACCTCTACTTCCTTCCCCTCAGAGCCATGAATCCGGCTATGGCAGCTACAATTACAATAACAGCAACGGCGACGGCTACGGGGAAGCCGCCCTCCTCCTGCTCTCCTGCCTCAGCGCCTGTCTGGACCGGGGTTTGGACTGTATCCTCTGCCTGGCCTTGCTCCTCGCCAGCCCCCTCCTCTGTCATGGTCTTGGTGACGCCCCTCTCCATCCAGTTAGATGCCGGGTACCTAGGCTCGGCATCAGCATACTTATCCGGGTACACGATCTTCTTGTATCCATCTATCCACTGGATAATCAAGGGTATATGCCCTACCTGGTACCCCTTATCATCCACCCTTATGGGGCCATAGAAGGTTAACATGAATATGTCGGGCGCCTTCGCCTTGACCGCAGCCGGGTTAGTGGAGCCAGCCCAGTATATGTAGTTGGCTAGGGCAAACACTGCCGCCGAGGCAGAGGCGGCGACGCTGCCAGGGACACCCGTCTTACAGTACTTGCTATAGTACTCAGCCCACTCGGTTGTATTGGCGGGTCCATACCAGTCAGCCTTGAACTGTGTCGCCATCTCCTTGGAGTAAAGGTCCCTCTCCTCCCACTCGGAGACACCCATTATGTTCTCGGCCCTGGATCCCCCGATCTCCAGGTAGAAGTGGGGGAACGAGACGACGACATCCCCAGCCACCATCTCGAAGGTGGAAAGGCTGTTGTACGCCTCTATCGCGATATCCTTAAACCTTGATAGGGAATCACTTAGTATCAGAAGGAGTGAGTATCGGCCTTTGTAGTCTGTGTCTAACATCTTCTTGATGCTACCCTCTCCAAGGTAGTTTATTGTTGCCGAGACCTCTATACCAGCGTTATTGGCTGCCCTGATCACTGCCTTCACGGAGTTGGCTGCGTAGGCCGAGCCGTCGGATACTATTATGACGTTCTTCGCTCCCAGATCCTTTAGCATGTTGAAGAGGTTATGGTACTTATTGTAGGTAGTCGATGAGATCTGGATGGTATTCTTATATTGTCTAGCTAGCCTATCACTTGATGGGCCGTAGAGCATTAGTACTATGTCGTATTTGTTTAGTGCTATTGCAACCTCGTTGGCCAAGCTCTCGCTATAGGGCGCTAGGAAGAACCTGATGCCCTGGTCGTAGAGTGACCTGTAGATCTCGACAGCCTTCTGTGGATCGGACTTGTCATCCTCGAACACCAGCTTGAAGAACCAGTTCTTTCCAGCTATCTCGATTCCACCATTACTATTTATCCAGTCTATTGCAGCCTTCATGCCACACAGCGCCTGGCCCCCCTCGAATTCATAGTCACCCGACAGGCTGACGGAAGCTCCAATGTAGATTGTGTTCTCGTACTCCTCCTCTGGGAAGTCCCTGGCGGATGCTGGCCCCGCAAGCATTGGGGCTAGGACTAGGATTACGAGGATGATAGCCAGTGCCATCCTAGAGTTAGACCTGAACACTTTCCCCTCACCATAATAGGGATTCGACCTACCCAGCCCCCATAGGCTACCAGGATTGATATGTCTAGGCGCCTATCCAGGTTTATAACGGTTTTTATAGTGTATATATACATGGCGGGATGACGAGGCCGACATAGCGTGACGCCGCAGAGGGATGAACGGGGGTCAATGGCCCGACCGTGCCTGGGCAATACTCCAAGACTTAACACCCCCAGACCACATGGCCTACCATGGAGGCTGGCCAGTGTTGAGGGTCAAGGCTAGCAACGCAACATCGTACAAGATAGTTAAGCTTGTGGACGGCATGGCAGACTATATAACAATCCCGGTCTCAGGAGGCAGCGGGGCAAGAGCTGTCCCCCTAGGATCCGCTAGGGATCTCGCCAGCATAGCGTCTAGGTCGACCCCCGTCTTAAGTGTGAGGAGGAGCACCATACCATGGGCAGTAGATGCGGCTAGGAAGCTGGATTTCGAGGTACTGGAGTACACAGTCCCAGTACCCTCAGTCTCAGCAGCGATACTGGCTGAGATGATCAGGCAATACGGCATCAGGCTCGGTACAGTTATAGTATGGGATGGAAGGTGGATACCAGAGAAGCCTATAAACTATGTGAACTCGATAACGACACTAGCATCCAATATAGAATACATACTCATAGAGTCTAGAAGACAGGAGACGCCATTCAGCGACTTGAAGGGATACGACAGATACGGTATAAACTATGAGGCGCTAGGCGGTGAGGTATGCAGAGTAGCTGAAGACGGAAATATAGACCTCATAGATATAGATGCGGCCCAGATCCCAGAGAGCCAGCTTCAATCCACTATCACCAGGATAAAAGGGTGCCGAGAGTGAGCACGGTAAACAGTGTGATAGAGACAATACTAGCCCACAGGTCGATAAGGAGATACAAGAGGCACAAGATCCCCGAGGAACACGTGGATGCAATCGAGAGGGCGGCGCAGAGGGCGCCTACAGACGCAACACTACACCTATGGACAGCGATAAGGGTCGACGACAATGAGAAGAGAAGCATCATAGCACAGGAGATAGGGCAGCCCCACGTGGCTGAGGCGAGCCTATTCTACATATACACCGCCGACCTATACAGGCTCTACAGGATACTAGAACACTCGAAAATAGAACACGCAGAGGACGACTACGCCCTAATACTATTCGCCGCCATAGACGCTGCAATAGCAGCAGAGAACATGGCCTTAGCAGCAGAATCCCTAGGCTACGGTACATGCTTCATAGGGGCAGTACAGAACAGCGCAGCAACCATAATAAACCTACTCAACCTGCCACCCAAGACATACCCGCTCTTCGGCCTAACCATAGGGCTACCAGCAGAGAACCCTAGGCTAAGACCAAGGCTCCCAAGAGAGATGATGATACACGTAGACGAATACAAGGACTGCAATCCAGAGGACCTTGAGAAGGCTAAGGAAACAATGAAAGGGATATCACGCAGGAGAAGCTGGATCGACATAATAGCAAGATACGCTGCCAGAGGAGGCTACTTCGACGCCAGGAGCAGGGAGATGAAAAAGCTACTAGGCAAGCAGGGATTCACCGGCGTGTAAGGGAAAGGGGAGATGGCCTGCGGGACTAGGCTAGACTATGACATAGGCCTGATGGAGGTCCTAAGCCAGGTAGAGCCGCAGCTCTGCGGCTTAGTGAGGAGGCTAACCCGGCCCCCCGACAGGCTCTACATCAGGGTAAACACGGCCAGGATCAGCGTTGACGAGTATATCAAGATGGTGGAGAGCCGCGGATACACTTTGGAGAGGGACGAGGAGATACCAGAGGCGTTATGGGCCCCAGTGGAGGGCCCCAACCATGTAGACGATAGAGGGAAGAAGGTGGTAGCCGATAAGAGGGCGGCTGAGGCTGTTATGATGGGGAGCAACCTCTACGCCCCAGGGGTATTATACGCAGAGGGAGTAGAGAAGGGGGACAAGGTAGTCGTCGTTGACCCTAACGGTGTCCCAGTAGCCCAGGGAGTAGCGGCCATGTCGTGGGCAGAGATGAAGGCGGCCAGGAGAGGCCTAGCTGTAAGGGTCGAACAGAGCCTCTACAGGAGTATAAGGGTTTCAGAGCTGCCAGGCTACGCTGAGGGCCTCATATACGGGCAGAGCCTACCATCAATGTACGTGGCGAGGATCCTAGACCCGGCCCCTGGCGAGGTTATACTAGACATGAATGCCGCTCCCGGGGGAAAGACAGGGCATATAGCGCAGTTGATGCGCGGCAAGGGAAAAGTAATAGCGGTAGATAGGCCGAGCAAGACCAGGATCCTCGGGGAGACAATCAGGAGGCTAAAACTAGGCAACGTAGAGATCATAGGGGGAGACTCGAGGGCTCTAACAAAGACACACCCAAGCCTGGTAGGCAAGATAGACGCCATAGTCATAGACCCGCCATGTACAAACCTAGGCGTCATACCAAAGATCCGGGACAAGAAAACACTCAAAGACTCGGTGACTCTAGCCAGGTACCAGAAGGGATTCATAAGAGAGGCGCTGAAACTCCTCAAGAAAGGGGGCAGGCTAGTCTACTCTACGTGCACCCTAACGCCGCTGGAGAACGAGGCAAATATACAGTACGGGCTGGAGCAGGGGCTCTCCGAAGCAGGGATACCAGGATGGGTCGGTAGAGGGCTAAGGACTAGGCTGGGCCTCAGGTTCCACCCTAACAGGCACGGCACTCCAGGATTCTTTATAGGCTCAGTCCTCTTCAAGCTGAGAGCCTAGCACCTCCTCGATCCTATCCGCAAGCTCCTCCACCTCCCTCAGCGAGGCCTTGTCATAAGTATAGAGGTCTAGGTTGATCGGTGTTATAGTTATTGCCTTCTCGACCTTCAGGGCGTATACGTCGGTGCCTGGCTCGGGCTCCACAATCTTGCCGTAGAGCCAATAGTACCTGGCTCCCCGGGGGTCGTAGTTTATATTGATCTTCTGCTCGAACTTTATCCTAGCAGGCCTAGCAACCTTGACACGGGTTGAGGGGGTTATCACCCTTGGATAGTTAACCGAGAGAAGGTCTATACCCCGGGGTAGGCCGCGCTTCAGGACCTCGCTAGCTATAACCCTACTGAGCTTTACTAGGAAGGCCGAGTAGACCGGGTCTCGGAGCTCGTCCGCACTATCTATATCGGCGCTGAAGGCTATGGATGGTATGTTGAGTAGGGATGCCTGGGCCGCAGCCCCTATCGTGCCGCTGGATAGGATAACCTGTATACTCGTATTGTCGCCTATGTTTATACCGGAGACCACCAAGTCTATGCGTGGTGCTATCTCGTTGACTGTGAGGTAGATTATATCGCTGGGCGTACCGTTGGTAACGTAGATCTCTATATCCCAATACTCGATCTTGTCGAGGCGGAGGGGCTTATGGAGCGTTATTCCAAGGCCACTAGCACTCTTAGGGGTCTCGGGGGCGACGACGTATACCCTGCCCAGGGGCCTCACTGCGTCATAGAGCAGCTTAAGACCATAACTGTGCACCCCGTCATCGTTAGTAACCAGTATCTTGCTAACATCAGCCATAGAGCGCACCCAACTACATGCGGGGCCTCCTGGCGCCTCTATATCTTATCCTAGAAAATGGTACCCCCAGCCGGGATGCAGCCTCCTGTAGGGCATAGTCGTCGGTAGCAATCACCGGTACGCAGCCAAGGTCCCTCAAGTATAATGCTAAGGCCAGAACCTCAAGGTCAACACTACTAAGCCCCCTGACCCCAGCCCTCTTAGCCGCCTCAAGGGCCCTCCTCGGGGGCTCCACTATACTCAGCCGGCCAGAGGCGTCTAGCTCCTCAAGAACCCTAACACTATCCCTATCCCTAACCTCCATAACCACACCGGGAGTGGTGAAGACCTGGAGGTATAGCCCCCTGAGTGAGCCGGTTATGAAGGCTCCGGTATCAGCTACAACCACGCGGCTACCAGTAGGTGAGCAGCCTGGTGTAGAGCCGCTCATAGTAGTTCTCCCACCACTTAAACCTAGCGATCCTAACCGGCTCCTCGCACCTCTTTACGGTTACTATATCACCCACTCCCAGATCCACTATCACCTGGCCGTCGAGCGAGAGGTACAACTCGTTGCTACCCGGGGTCACCTCCACCTCTATGACGGAATCCGAAGGGGCTATGATAGGCCTCAGGAAGAGTTGAACCGGGTTCATGGGGGTGACCACGAAGACGTCAACCCTGGGGTCTACTACAGGCCCCCCAGCGCTTAGACTATAGGCGGAGCTACCCACGGTTGTCGACACGATCACGCCATCCCCGTCTATACCCATAGCCCTCTCCCCATCTATATAGACGGATAGCTTTACCATCTTCGACATCTTAGTTATCAGCACCGCATCGTTGAGCACGCAACCCAGCCTCTTCTCCCCGCGGTAAACCTCTGCCCTCGAGTACTCCTCAACCCTGTACTCGCCAGCCACGAAGTCCCTGACCCTATCCTCGATCTCGTACTGCTCTACATCCAGTAGGAAGCCCCTCTTACCAGCCCTTATGCCCATGACTATACTGTCGGGCCTGGAGAGGAGCATGAAGGTGCGTAGAAGCGTGCCGTCGCCCCCCACGACTATAATCCTATCCGGGGGGTTCCTATCCAGCCTAAACCGGGGATACCCCTGAAGGCTCTCATAGTGCTTAGCCGTCTCCTCCTCTACCAGGGCCTCGACGCCAAGCGAGTCCAGTAGCCGTAGCACCCTATGCACAGACTCCTCTGCGACGCTACTACCAGGCTTAGCCACGATCCCTATAACACTAGGTACGGTCTTGGGCGAGTCACCGCTACGCTGTAGCGTTAATAGAGTCACACTCAACACCCGGGAGAGCAAACGGGGGAAGGTGGATAATATAACCCGGTGGCCAAGGTTGAAGGGCAGAGCATCCGAGTGCATTAGGGTAAAGAGGGAGCAGGGAGAAGCGGCTAGAAGAGCATTATACAGGCACGGGCTACTTGCTAGGGACCTCAGGATCAGGGCCGAGGGAGAGCACCTTCTCATACCCGTAAAGGATGCAGGAGAGGCTGGTAACATACTAGGGGAGATGGGGATAGACTATAGCCCTTGTAATGACGTGTTCGAGGAAGCATCAAAGCCTCCCAAAGGCCCTGGTATAGAGGCCAGCTACACGCTAGTAGGAGGGATAGCAGTACTAAACCCCCGCAGGGGGATAGAGGACCTGGCCTACTATAAGAGGGAGGCAGAAAAGATCCTAGAGAGGATAAAGCCGGCTAGGAGCGTCTACATAAAATGGGGTACCCACGGCACCTACAGGCTACCCAGGCTTATACACCTTGCAGGCGTAGACGATACAGTCACGATCCACAAGGAGTACGGGTTAAGGTTTAAGGTAGACCTAGCCAAGGTATACTTCAACCCCAGACTATCCTACGAGCATAGGAGAGTAGCAGAGTCGACATCACACGGCGAAACAGTACTGGATATGTTCACGGGGGCCGGAGGCTTCACCATACACATAGCCTCGCTACGACGAGCAAGAATACTAGCAGTAGACCTGAACCACTATGCAGCAGCATACACTGCGATCAACCTCAGGCTAAACAAGAGCCTCCTAAAGGGGGTGGCTTCAGTGCTCAGGGCAGATGCTAGGCTCCTCCCAGGTATACACCACCCCGTCTTCACGAGGATAATAATGAATAACCCAACGATGTCGCGAGCCTTCGGTGGCGTTGCATGCAACATGGCCGCCGGGAGGGCAACTGTACACTACTACACCCTAACGATAAGCAGGCTAGAGGCCGTGGAGGAGGCAGTGGAGTCGTTGGGCCACTGCAAGAGGGTTGACGTCCTGGAGTCCAGGAAGGTACTGGATTACAGCCCCGAGAAGTCGGTGTACGTTGCCGACGTTGAGATCAGTGTATAGGGCTTATTTGAAATAATTATATAAGTTCCGGGTGGGCGTCCATAACGTAGCAGTGGTGGGCCAGAATTGTTAAGTGACAGTAAGCTGAAGTTCAAGGTTAGGAGAGCCACGCTAGACGATATACCGGCCGTGATGAGAGTCAACCTGGAGAGCCTGCCAGAGCACTATTGGCAGGGGTTCTTCGAGTACCTACTGGAAAACTGGGGGGAGGCGTTCCTTGTTGCCGAGGTGAACGGGGTGGTAGTCGGATATGCCATGAGCAGGGTGGAGACGGTAACAGACCCAACCCTCGTGGGCCTACCCGATATGGGCCAGGGTAGGGTTAAGAAGCTCCTAGGCGGCTTCCTGGGGCTCAGGTGGAGGGTAGGGCACCTGGTATCAATAGCGGTATTGGCACCCTATAGAGGCATGGGTATAGGGAAGGCACTACTCTCGGAGACTATACGAGTTATGAAAGACGTATACGACGTCGACGCCATATACCTGGAGGTCAGGGTCTCTAACGAGCCAGCCATAAGGCTCTACGAGAAGTTCGGGTTTAGGAAGGTAACAGTAAAGAAGGGCTACTACAGGGATGGGGAGGACGCCTACATAATGGTGAAGACCCTTAAACCGGTCACCACGTAACGCCCAGCTTAGCCTTGTACTCCTTGTATAGCTGCTCCACGGAGTCAACCCACTTAGGCAGCCGCTCGGGATCCTCGGGGTACTCCTCGTAGAGCCTCTTAACCCGCTTCATGTAATCAGCTACGAGGCGCAGCCTTAGTAGCATGCTGGGCCTGCCAAGCATCTTGACTAGTATCTGCGCCTTATCCAGGGCGCTCAGGTTGGCCTTCAGCTCCCCGGTAACGCTGGTCTCGTAGGCCTCTTGGGCCCCCATTAGGCCGATCTTCATGCCCCACTCGATCTCGTCATTAGTGAGCTCCTGTAGGAATATCCTGAATATGTCTAGTCCTGCCTGCTTGGCTCCTAGCCCCCTCATGTACTTGATGTTTACTCCCCAGAGGCCCCTCCTAGTGAAGTCCCCGGACTCGTGAGCCTCTAGTATGGCCTCAGCGGCGTACTTGGCAGCCGTCATAGCATAGCCCATGCCACCTCCGTGGATGGGGTTGACAGTGTACCCGTTGTCACCTATCCCCAGGAAGTTGTCCCATGCCAGGGTGTTGGCCGGCCTCCTTGTTGGGACCAGAGCTCCTGCGTCGGATAGCACCCTTACCTCGCTGCCCACATCAGGCCTCTTCATTAGCTTCTCCCTATAAATCACGGCTGGGTGTGGGTAGCCTCGTCCTCCCTGCACTCCCAGGCCTATGTTTGCTATATGCCTCCCCTTAGGGAAGAGCCACCAGTAGCCGCCGGGCGCGATCTCCTCGTTTAGGTATATCCGTATGTACTCCGGATCCTCTATGTCATAGTCTAGCTCAACGATCCTCCTGTAGGCGATAGAGGCATCAGTCTTCTTCAGGGGCTCGTAGACAGGCCAAGACTCTGGTAGCTTCCTCCTGACGCTCCCGCCGCTACCGGTTGCGTCAACCACGATGTTAGCCCTGAATATTATCGTCTCCCCATTAGGACCTGTTGCCTTAACCCCGACTAGCTTACCATTCTCCATGACAACTGCTCCCATACGGGTCCTAAGATATATGTCCACCCCACTGTCCATAGCAGCCTTGACCAGCGACCTGCCATACTTGTTTCTATCAATCATATAGCCCTCTCCACGCACCCTTACCCTTATCTCCTCGCTGGGGCTATAGAGGTCTATTCCCTCGACCTTCTGCATAAGGCTATCCCCGCTAGGCTCCGGGAGCCCGGTCTCGTGGAAGTGGTGAGCCCCTATAGCGTCGCCGCATGGCTTGCCCCAGATTCTATCCCAGTCTACCCAGTCTATCCCTGCAACCTTCAGCCCGCTCTTCCTCAGGAAGTATGATAGAGACGAGCCAGCAGGGCCTTGGCCCACTATCACTACATCGTACTTTAACTCTCTTGCCAAGCCCTACACCTGCATTAACCACTAGCCATTGGATCCTTATTAACCTGCCAGTATTAATAATGCACGTATAGAGTGCCCACTCCAATCTCATCATAATAGTGAACCATATTAATATAACCTCGGCTCCTCTAATATACAGTATATTAATGGGTGAAAGACGTGTCGTGGTTCAGACGCAGGAGGAGTATATTCGATGTGTTCGACGAGATCATGAGGGAGTTCGAGGAGGAGATCAGGGAGATCGAGGAAGAGTTCATGAGGTTCGTACGCGAGGGCAGGGCAGAGGTTAGGGGCCCCTACTACTACGGGGTAAGGGTGACGATCGGCCCCGATGGGGTCCCACGGGTAGAGGAGTTCGGCAACATAAGGAGGAGGGCAGGGAGGCCAGTGATCACGGAGGAGATAGAGCCAATGGTAGACGTGCTAGACTACGATAACGAGGTGCTAGTGGTAGCAGAGCTCCCCGGAGTTGATAAGGACAAGATAAAGGTCAAGGTGAAGGACAACAAGCTGATAATAAAGGCTGAGAACAAGAAGAAATACTACAAGGAGGTAGAGCTGCCTGCCAAGGTAAAGCCGGAGACCGCCAAGGCCTCATATAAGAATGGCGTGCTAGAGGTAAGAATACAGAAGGAGGAGAAGAAAGAAGAGGAAGAGGACGGGGTAGAGGTAAAAGTAGAGTAGGCCCCAGGATCCCCTAGGGAAAACCTGAAAAACCCTATGGGTAATCAAATCCCCCCGGGTGCCGCCGTAGCTCAGCCTTGGCAGAGCGCCGGACTCATACGGCCCTAAGCCAAGGCCGAGGTCGCCCCGGCGGGGGCCTGGGAGATCCGGAGGTCCCGGGTTCAAATCCCGGCGGCGGCACCACTAGTCTCCCTGGCCCCCGACAACTCTCTCCGCCCACCTGGCCAACTCCCTAAACGCTTTCCCCCTGTGCGATACCCTATTCTTCTCCTCCAGGCTCATCTCAGCATAGGTCCTACTATAGCCCTCCGGCATAAAGATGGGGTCATATCCAAAGCCTCCGGACCCCCTTATCTCCCTGGTTATGATCCCGCAGGTAACCCCGTTGAATACCTGCTCATGGCCAGTAGTTACCAGGGCTAGGCTAGTCTTGAAGCATGCCCTCCTGTCACTGGCCCCTTCCAGTAGCCTGAGCACTCCCTCTAGGCCTATGGTTCTGTAAACGTACTCTGCGTAGGGCCCGGGGAAGCCTCCTAAGCTGTTTATGAAAAGCCCGGTGTCGTCAACAACCACGGGGAGCCCTGTTTCCATGTGTATCCTCCTGGCAGCGTGGAGGGCGATCACCTCGGTATCATCTGCTTGAAGTTCTTCCTTATCAACCTCGAGCATCCTGAGGTCTATGGGTGCCCCCTCGAGGATCCTGGAGGCCTCCAGGAACTTGTTCCTATTCCTAGTTGCTAGGTAGAGGGTTAGCCTGCCCATACGGTTCTCCTCCTCTCCTCCACATACCTCCCCCTTAGCCTTATCTCCTCGGCCCTCTCGATAACCTTCTCGCCGAGACCGGGCGCGGCAGCCAGGTAGCCGTCTAGGAAGCGCGCTAGGATCTCCCTGGCCTGAACTGCATGGGTGCTCTCTACAGACCTCCTGAAGAGGTGTATATCGACGGCTAGGTCCTCCACCGAGGTAGCCTTATCCGCGAGGCCGAAGTCTATCAGGTAGACCCTTCCCCCCGACACTATGTAGTTACTCGTAGTAGGATCGCCATGGGCTATCCACCCCCTGTGGAGCCTCCCAAGCACCTTCCCCGCCATCCGGAGATCCTCTGCCCGGTAGCTGCCCTCCCTTATAGCGTCTCTAAGTACCCTGCCCTGGATCCGCTCCATAATTATGAGGCCTATACTCGGGAAGACGGCAAGTAGGAGGGGCACCCTGGCTCCGAGGCTATGAGCCTTAGCCAGTAGCTTAGCCTCCCTCCGGGTCCTACTCATCCTGAGTACACGATCCAGGCGTGGGTGCATGTAGGCCTTAGGGATCCTTAGCTTAAACACTGCATCGACGCCCATCCAGGCGCCTACACGGATCTCCGACTCAGCCCCCCGGCTAGCCAGAGGGAGGCTCCTCACCCACTCGACAAGTCCTTCAGGGTTGCTGGATACCATGGCACGTCCACCCGGTCTACCCTCCACCTCTGCCTGATAACAGCCTCCTCCACCCCTATAGTGACCCCATGGGCAAGAGCCAGGGCTCCTGTGAGGGCGATCATCACGCCATTATCCCCAGCAAGCCTGGGCGGAACCGTTCCATGCCTGGCGCCGCGGCTCTCAGCCATCAACGCCACCTTGGATGCAAGTACCTTGTTAGCGGCTACACCCCCGGTTAGGACCACGCTGTCCCTCCCTGTGTGCGCCATACACCTCTCACCCACCTCGACTATGCTTGAGAAGGCGATCTCCCTTAGCGTGTAACACACGTCGCTAAGCCTAGCCCCGCTCCTAGCCATGCGTAGCGCCGCCGTCAGGAGGCCGGAGTACGACACGTCCTGGCCCTTCACAACGTATGGTAGACCGTCAATGTAGTCCCCACCCTCGGCGCACTTGTCTACAGCATGCTTCCCACCGGAGACGTATGGAGGGGCTATACCCACCTCCCTGGCGAACGTGTCAAGCAGGTTGCCCAGAGCTATATCAAGGGTCTCCCCAAACACCCTATACCTGCCCTCGCTATAGGATAGTATACTAGTATTCCCACCCGCCACATACACGGCCACAGGGTCACGTAGGCCCGTGACGAACCTTGCAACCTCAATATGCGCGACCGCATGATTAACGGGAACCAGGGGCTTACGATACCTGGAGGCGAGGGCCCGGGCTACTGTAGCGCCCACCCTGAGGGCAGGGCCCATACCAGGGCCCAGGGCCACGGCAATACCATCAACATCCCTAACCGTCAGGCCTGCCTGAGCCAGGGCCTCCGCTAGGACCTCCCCCGCGACGCTGGAGAAGAACGCAGCCACCTCCCTGGGGAGTATGCCCCCGCTCTTAGGCTTATACTGCCTCCTAGCGTCGGCTAGTATGTAGGGCTCCTTGGAGGATACTATGCCCACTCCGAAGGTGTGGGCTGTCGATTCTATACCGAGAACTATTAGATCCCCGCCGTTACCGCTTCTTCTGTGAGACGAACTCTGTGTAGCCGCACTTGCCACAGTGCCACCTCTCCACGGGCTTCATGTGGTGGGCCATTATACTCCCGCACCTGGGGCACTTCTTGTTCTTCAGCTTTATGGTCCACGAGTTAAAGTCGACCTCGTAGACCATCCTTATGTAGGCCTTCACCTTCTTCCCCATCCCTACTCAGCCTCCTCGAACGGGTTTATACCGCCATTCCTCTCTATTATATACTCCGGCTCGAATGCCTTAACCCTCTCAACGCTATCATAAATGTTGACCCTGGCAGTGCTCCTACCGAGCCCATACTCTGTGGTTATACTCTTCACATACACCCTGGTGATATCGACACTATACACCTCTGCAACCTTCATCCTAAGGCTTATCCTCATTGGAGTCGGCTTCAGGGCGTGGTTAATGACTAGTGTAAGCTCCCTCCTGCCAACTAGGGGATTGTAGAAGTCCCTTACAACCTCAGCTATAGACCCGTCCTCCAGCTCGAACCTCTTGACCTGGCCCTGCATCGACATCTAAGCCTAGCACCCCCACTCAGAGTCAAGCCGAGCCCGGAAGGCTATAAAAACAATGCCCGTACATGTAAGCACCGGGTTAGCCAGGGCAGTGTGGGAATCCTAGGTGGTCTAGATGGCTAGGGTAGTCATAGTAGGCGGCGGAGCGGCAGGGATGGCCGTTGCATCCAGGGCCAAGAGGGTGAACCCTAAGCTAGACGTGGTTGTGCTGGAGCGGAGCAAGTGGGTCAGCTTCGCCTTCTGCGGGATCCCATACTATGTAGGGTGCGTCGTGAAGAGGTTCAACCAGCTACTCCACTACCCTCTAAGCGAGTTCACAGAGAAGAGGGGGATAGACGTCAGGCTAGAGTCCAGCGTTACCAATATAGATTATAGTGGAAGGACCCTAACCTACAAGGACCTCAGGTCTGGCAGGGAAGAGGAGATAGAGTGGGACTACCTAGTACTAGCAACCGGGGCTAGGTCTAAGGCGCCAAAGATATGGCCAGAGTTGGATGAGGCTGAGAACGCATTCTACATACAACACCTGCACACAGCAGAGGAGATCAGGAGATACGCCCTATCACTACCCCAAGGCTCAAAAGCGGTTATAGTAGGAGCCGGATACGTTGGCCTAGAGATGGCTGAGAACCTCAGGGAGCTAGGGCTCAAGGTGACAGTAGTAGAGGCGCTAGGGCAGGTAGCCCCCCGCACCCTAGACCAGGACTACGCGGAGATACTGGAGGAGGAGCTAAGGAGCAACGGAGTCGAGGTCCTAACCGGGGCGCCAGTCAAGGGGTTTAAGGTCGAGAATGGCAAGGCCAAGGCGGTCGAGACCGAGAAGGGTAGCGTAGAGGGAGACCTATTCATAGTTGGAGTCGGTATAGAGCCAAACACAGAGCTCGCGAGAAGGATCGGGGCAAGGATAGGAGAGACGGGAGCCATATGGGTAGACGATAGGCTGAGGACCAGTCTAGACGGCGTATACGCCGTCGGAGACGCTGTGGAGAGCGTCGATATAGTAACCGGCAGGAGGGTATGGAGGCCCTTCGCACAGGTAGCCAACAAGATGGGTTACATAGCCGGTACCGTCATAGGAGGAAGGGACGCAGTCTTCAAGGGTAGCGTAGGGACAAGCACATTCAAGGCATTCAACATGGTAGTCGCTAGGACAGGGCTAGCCAGGGAGGAGGCTGAGAAGCTCGGCTACAACGTTGTCGAGGCCAGCCTAACAGGGAGGACAAAGGCAGGCTACATACCCGGAGGAGAGAAGATCCACCTAAAGGTACTAGCCGACGCAGATACGGGCAGGCTACTGGGGGCCCAATCCATAGGCAGGTCAGAGACGGTCCTGTGGAGGATCAACGTGATCGCATCACTACTGACAGTAAAAGCAACCGTATGGGACCTATTCCACGCGGACATAGGCTACGCCCCGCCACTAGCCCCAGTATGGGACTCCCTAGTAGTTGCAGCCAGACTACTAATGAGGAAGCTAGGAGAGGTGCCCAAGAGCTAGGCTACCAGGGTGAACTCCACAACATCACCATCACTAAGGCCAAGCCTCTTTCTAAGATACACCTGTGCAAGAAACTCGGCGACGTCATCCCTGTAAAAGGTTATATCAGGCCTCACGATCCAAGACTCAACCCCCATCAGGGACGCCCTATAAGCCATCACGCCACCAAGCCTAGCTCCAGGGATCCTAGGAGGCTCGATCCTAACAGGCTCCAGCTTCCCCAGGCACGACACATACTCGCCCACTAGGCCCTCATCAATCCTAACATTAAGAGTCCCAGGGTAGGGCGTGAAGCCTAGAGCCTTCCTGATATTCCTAGCATAGATACTAACATAGAAGCTACCCTCCCCCCTACCACTAAAAACAGTGCCCCTGAACACCCTGCCACACGCGCCACTAGACTCCACAATTCTCCCCACACCTATCCTAGAGTTACATCTAAAATACTCTTAACCCGCCAACCCAGGGCCCGGTGCATGATATGGCGTGGAGGCATATGGCTAGAGCACTACCAGTACTCCTACTAATACTGGCGCCCCTAATACACCCGGTGACCGTTCACTCGCAGCCACAGAACCCACCGCTGGACTGGAGCCTATACAATAACACGCTGGCAGTCAACACCGACAACTATAATCTACAGCTAGACGGCGGGGCAGGGGGCATAGTCAAGCTGGCACTGAAGCTGGGCCAGATACAGTATGACCTCCTGAAGAATGGCGAGGTAATACCAATACCAATGATAGACATCGTCAGGGAAGGCAACCAGCCAGAGCCCATATACAAGACCATAGAGAATACCACCTACGAGCTAACAACACCGGGAAGCCTCTCACTCCAGCCCTGGACAATAGATGTAGTATACAACGACTCGATGAAGCTAGTTGCACGCCTAACACCCAGCGAAGAAGCCCTGCGCGACATACAACCCCTACAAGCCTACGCTGAGATAACATTCTACTCCTGGACCCCCATCATAGACTACAAGCTAATCATACAAAACAACGGCGCCAGCCCGGAGACACTAACAGGGCGCAGCGGAGGGGCCACGGTAGGGATCCTTGTAAACGATAACACAACCTCGTGGAGATACCTAGTAAACCGGGGGGGCACAGTAGAGGAGGTAGTAGAGCTAAACGCGGAGTGGGGCAACATAACTAGCGTTGCACTCATAAAGAAGATACAGGATAGACTAGCCTTCATGGTCTCAATCCAGCCACTAGAAAAACCAGAGAGGGTGAAGGGGCTCCAGGGCATTGAGAGTGGCAACTACACAAGCGACACCACCTTCACCATACTCCTAGACATGGGACAGATCACGCTACAGCCCGGGGCAAAGGCGACACTAAAGTACAGGATAGCATACATACCAGCAAAGCCCCTCCAACTAGCCCAGGCAGAGCTACTAGACGAGGCCCTACAGGTAGACCCAAAGATACTGGATGACGTGAGGATAGGATTCAACTACCTAGAAGAGATACAGAATCTAAACAACACGGTACAGAGCCTAAGGGAGAGGGTAAACAACCTCCAAAAGACAGTACAGGAAAAGGACAAGAAGCTACAAGAGCTACAGGGCTGCGAGGACTACTGGAAGACCGAGCTAAACGCAGCGAAGGAGAGGATAAACCAGATGCAGGAGAGGGTACAGAATGCAGGGATAAAACAGGTGGCCTCATTCATAGTCGGCCTACTGCTCGGATTCATAGGGCTCCGCTACGCCTTCCGCTAGCCCCTAACCAGCAACCTCCTGACAGGCCTGGCGGGGTCCACTAGTTTTTCGAGCATCCAGGCCTCCTGGAAGAATCTCTTAGAATCCTCGGGATCAACGAGCCCACGGGTTATGCGGAGGAACTTATCCTCGACGCCACTCCTATCCAGGGGGTTCTTGAAGTGGCCCGGCGGGTAGATGCTCTCCGCCTCAACCACCCTACCGTCCTTAAGCTTGACTATCACCCTGTTCCCTATACCCTCAGGATAGATCCTATCATACTCTGGGTCGACCTCCACCTTCATCCTCGACATGACGACCCTAACATCCCTAGCCAGGAACCTCTCGGGCCTGAATGTATCTATCCAGACTCTCCCATCCAGGAGGGCCGCGGCTACTATGTACGGTAAGCTGTGGTCGGCGGTTTCCCTAGTCTTCGGGTCCCACTTCTCAGGGTCCTTCACGATTATCTTATACGATACAGTGAAGGTCTTCACTATAACCTCCTCTATATCCTCAGGCTTTATCTCACCAACCTCCTCTCTAACCTTCAAAGCAGCCTCAACGGCGCTCATGGAATGGTACTCGACCGGCCAATACTTTATACTGGTCTTGAGGAGCCTCCACTCGCCCAGCCTAGCCAGATCAAACCTGTCACCGCACAGGGCAACGTTGAAGAAGCCGAACTCGCCCTCGAAGACGGGGCTGGGCCCCGTCATCCCCTTCCATGCTAGTAGCGCTGAGAATAGGCCATTCCTAGCTGCATGGGCAGCAGCGCAGCCCTTCCACATGCTGAGCTCTCCGGCCCTTGTCTGCCTCAGGGCTAGGCTGGTGTTCGTTGCTATGTTGACTGCCTGCTCTATGCCATCAGCATCTAGGCCAAGTATCTTGGCGGCCCCGGCGGCTGTGGCTATGTTTATGTATACTGTGTGGTCCCAGCCCCTGTCTCTAACACTGTAGGAGTCGGCTAGGGCGCCTACGACCTCGTAGGCAGATACCATGCCCTCGAGCAGTCTGCGGCCGTCGGCGTCCACGATCTCGGCTGCCGCTAGCAGGGCGGGTATCATATCGCTGGGGTGGAGGGCCTCCTTGCTAAGGTAAGTATCGTTGAAGTCGAAGTACCTGACAGCGCAGCCGTTGGCGAAGCCTGCATGGTCCGCCGCGACCCTGAGCCCTGTGCCCCATAGGGTTGCGGGGATTCTGGCCCCACCTGTGCCCTCAGCGATGGCCCTTGCGATCCTGACTGGCTCCTCGTTGAAAGCGCCTAGAGCGACGCCTACGCTATCGACAAACCTCTTCTTGGCCTCCTCTATAACCTCCCCCGGTATACTATCGTATGACAGGCCGTGGACCCACTCCGCTATAACCCTGGATATCCTAGTCATGCCTACCACTCCTAGCTCCAGCGATGCCGTAGTCTAGGTAGAGGAATAAATTCGCTCCACATAATCGCGCTAGTGTACCCCTGGAGGGTGGCCATGGGTTGGCGGTTAGGATAGCAGAGAAGCCGAGGCCAATACCGGACTCCATGCTAGAGGCTATAGCGTACCTCCACGGGGCGGTGGACCCTGACAGCGGCCACCTGGTCTGCCACCACTACCCCCTAGGCCTAACTCTAGTTGAGGCCGGCGGAGCTAAGGCCCCAGCGCTGAGCGTAGGGGAGTGCATATACCTGGTTCCACACCCCTGGGGCAGCGCAATATACCAGGGCTCGAGGGAGGCATCGATCAGGGCTCTCGGCGAGGATCATACGCTAGTTGGAGAGGCAAGAGTGGATACTGGTAGCGTGTCCCTGATATTATCCCTACTCAGGGAGGAGAAGGCGGAGGTAGAGGTTAGGTATACCAAGGCAGTGATCCACGGCCGCGGCGAGGTTAGCGTTGCGGTGTTCCTGATAAAAGCCTCTTGGGGAGAGTGGGTTGCGGTAGTGGCGCCATGCAAAGGGCAGGAGAGGAAGGAGGGCGACCTATACGTTTAGCAATCTAGAATTAAACCCCACCCCAGGCCTCCTAGCCATGGTGTACAACGGCTTGGAGGGGGAGAAGACCCTAATCCTAGGCTTAGACAGCGTACCCCCCAGGCTGCTCTACGAGGACCTGAAGGGGGAGCTGCCCAACATTGAATCCCTAGTAGAGTCCCGCGGCATCCTGAGGACGAGCCACCCGCCCATAACGATACCAGCATGGATGGTCCTCTCAACAGGCAAGACCCCGGGAGAGCTAGGCATATACGGGTTCAGGCACAGGAGGACAGGAACCTATGACGACATGTATATAGCAAACAGTAGGCTGGTAAAACACAAGACCTTCTGGGACAAGCTGGGAGCCAGGGGGAAGAGGGTCATAATCGCCGGGATCCCGCCATCCTACCCGCCCAAGCCGGTAAAGGGGCTACTTGTATCATGCTTCATAACCCCCGGCCCCGAGAACCCGTACACCTGGCCCCCCACCCTGAAGAGGGAGATCGAGAAGGTACTAGGGGGCCCCTACATTTTCGACGTGGTCTACAGGAGCGAGGATAAGGATAGGGTCAAAAGGGAGCTCTGGAGCCTGGCAGAGACCCAGTTCAGGGTGGTAAGGTACCTGGCCCGGGAGAAGAAGTGGGACCTCCTATTCTACATGCACATAGGTACCGACAGGGTACACCATGCATTCTGGAAATACTACGACAGGATGCACCATAAGTATGAGCCTGGGAACAGGTATGAGGACGTGATACCGGAGTACTACAAGCTAGTGGACAGAGAGATAGGAAAACTCCTAGAAGTAATACCAAGGGGCACTAGGATAATACTAGTATCAGACCACGGGGCAAAGGCAATGAAGGGAGCGTTCGCCATAAACCAGTGGCTAGAGGAGAACGGCTACCTAACTCTGAAAAGGAGGCCGGAGAAGCCAGGCCAAGACCTGAAACCAAATATGATAGACTGGAGCAAGACAAAGGCATGGGCATGGGGAGGCTACTACTCACGCATCTTCCTCAACATAAAGGGGAGAGAGCCCCAGGGCATAGTAGACCCCGGGGACGCTCCAGGCCTCATAGAGCAGCTAAAGAAAGACATAGAGAGGATAGGAGGCCCCAACGGGGAGCAGTGGAGAAACACCGTCTACACGCCACAGGAGCTATACCCAGAGGTCAACGGTGACCCACCGGACCTAATGGTATACCTAGACGACCTAAACTGGAGGCCAGCAGGCACCATAGGATGGCCGGAGCCATACCTGGAAGAGAACGACAGAGGCCCAGACGACGCAGTACACGACTGGCACGGTATAATCGCGGAGAACCAGCCTAGCTCACCGGTAAACTCTACAACAGTAAACATAGCAGATTTTATCAAAGTAATGGGGCTGAGTCATGAATGAGATCGAGGAGATTAAAACTAAGCTAGAGGGGATAGCGGGGGACATAGCACGCAGGCTGGACGAGCCGCTGAAGAGCGAGGTAATCAGCTACTACAGGAGGCACAGGTGCAGGCTAGTATACCAGCTCCACAGGATCCTACAGGAGGGCAAAGATGAGGGGAGCATACTGGAGATAGGCCCGTACCCAGGGCTAGTCTCAATATACCTAGCCCGGGAAGGGTACAATGTCGAGGTGGTCGAGTATCCTAGGCCAGAGATGAAGCACCTGGAGAAGATGTACATGGAGCTAGGCGTCAATAGGGTGATCTACAGGGACCTGGCGAAGGAGAATATAGGCTCCGAGGAGAGGTATGATATAATACTAATGTTCGAGGTAATAGAACATATACCAGCGCACCCATACTCTATATTTAGAAAGATACATGAGGTGCTTAAACGCCAGGGCAAACTATATCTGAGTACTCCAAACCTGCTCAACAGCTTCAACAGGATCTCGCTCCTCAAAGGAGTAGAGCCGTTCCCACTCTACAAGTATAGCCTCGAGACAACTAAGGGGCACTTTAGGGAGTACAGTGTCCAAGAGCTAAGGGCTGCAATGAGGCAAGCCGGTTTAGATATGATCGAATACAAGATTCTAGACAAGGAGGACTACTGCCGGCATATAGGGGAAAACGCAAAAACAAGTA
Organism: Acidilobaceae archaeon; assembly: GCA_027014125.1. Classification (GTDB taxonomy): domain Archaea; phylum Thermoproteota; class Thermoprotei_A; order Sulfolobales; family Acidilobaceae; genus S012-22. The sequence continues at coordinate 46,000 of JALWEI010000035.1, forward strand.
TAAGTGTGAGAATATCCAGGGGCATCATAAGGCTACTTGGCGGCAAAGGCCCTCTAAAATGGTCGATATTCGCTGTTGCACAGAAAGGGTCATCCATAGAGTAGGTCCTCTATGATCCTCCTAAAGTCGAGTATAGTCCTCGGCTCATAGTCTAGTCCCCTGCTGAAGCTCCAGAAACCATAATCACTATGCTCGTGAATGGAGGGGTCATACCCGTGATCGCTAACAATAAGCAGAACCCAATCCCCGCCCAGGGTCTCAGCGATCCTCCCGACCTGCTCCTCCACTAGCCTATAGTACCGCCTCAGCCTGACCATCAACTTGGGCTTACCAGGCCGGTACAACATGTGGTGGGCCTCATCCAACAGCGGGGTGTAATAGACAATAAGGTCGTAGCCGTCATCAACAGCTTTGAGGGCATCAACAAGATCGGCCTCAGACTCGTTATATAGCTTGTTAAGCATCCTTAGCCTCTCCGATACATCGGCGTCGAAGTACTTGTAGAGGAATGCACGGTACTCTGCATACTTGTCCCCTGGTAGGCTGGGTATGTTCCTGTACCATACTCTGTACCCCCTCCGGCGGGCCTCATGTATAAACGTCTTCTCGACAAGCTCGGAGGGCATCACCTCTATCTTATGGGTGGTCCTCCTAACAGCCTCGGAGTTAAACAATCCGATCCTTGACAAGAATTCTCTAACCCCAAGCCTCCTAGACCCCAGCAGCCTAAGCCTGGCCTTGAATAGTAGTCTAAGGATGGGGTTATACCCGTATTCAGCCTTCCTAGACTGAATGTAGTTCATATCAAACCCATACTTGTATGCGGGCTGTCCTAGCAGGAAGGATGCCCATATCAGGGGAGTGTACAGGGGATCTCCCTCCCTGACTGCAACCTTAACATCATGCCTACCATACTTAGCCTGCTTAAATCTACCTATATCCCACTTCTCTACAAGATTGTATTCGAGACCATCAATAGCAGCTATGAATACCTTCATACCCATAATACACCGGAGCCCGGACAGTCACGAGAGCGGGTTTTTATAAATAAACGTGGGGCTCATGACTGGCCGGAACAGGGATGACTAGAGTAGGAGTCCTACTATGGAAATGGGGTGTGGGGGGCGCTGAGGTAGTAGCGTACTTCATACTAAAACTACTGCTAGATAAAGGGTATAACGTCGAGGTCTTCTATATATCAGGAGAGTATAGGAAGGAGTATTATAAAAATGTGGTCGGAGCCGATTTACCGGATAACCTGGTTGTCAGGAGGATAGGTAGTATAGCTAAGCTATCACTTTATAGAAGCCTATTGACTAGCATATACGTAAATAGGCATGACGTAGATTTTGTTATAAATACGCATGGAGGCCTCATACCCTATATGCGTAGAAACGAAACTAAATGTATATCATATGTGCATTTCATGACGTTACTCCGTCAATGGGAAAGAGTAGTGTCTTTGTCGAGGATCGGGTTAGTCAGCTCAGCTAAGAATTTATTGTGGAATGTGTACTATAAAATCTATAAGAGTATTGCATTTAGAGAAGTAGTCAAATCGCTCAAAAAGTGTAACAAGATTATAGCAAATTCCAGCGTTACTAGCAACATCCTATCACGTTATGTAGCAGAGGGTAGTGTTACAATTGTTAACCCCCCGGTTCCTAGGTACCAGTACTATGCTCAATTCAGAGGAGAGAATAGGGATCAGGGGCTCATATTGACTATTTCCAGGATAAGCCCGGAAAAGGAGTTAGAGAAGCTTATATACATGATGAAAGAGCTTAAAGGGAACTATAGACTTGCGATAGTGGGTTCTCTTAGCAGACACGATCTATGGTACTACAACTATTTACAGGGTATTATAAATAGGCTAAATCTGGAAAAATATATTAAATTTTATATTAATAGTGGTAGAGATATGAAGGATGTTCTAATTAGAAGTGCATCCGTATATGTATCCCCGACAACGTTTGAGTCGTTTGGGATTAGTATTGCTGAGGCGTCTATTGCTGGTATGCCAGTTGTAGTTAGCAGGGCCTCAGGGTTCTACAGGGATGTCTGTGGTGGTGATGTTGAGGGGTGTCGTGGCTGGGAGCGTGGGGAGCCTGGCGAGCTGGCGGAGCTCGTCTACAAGGCCTCTAGGGATGGGCCGTTGGGGTTGGATAGGCTGGAGCATTTGAGGCCTGACAGGTTTATGGAGAGGTTTGCTGGGGAGGCGCTTACTCTATGAAGGGGCTGGGGTGGTTTATGATTACCTGAGCTACTTCCGGTCTCATCATGTAGGGTGGCGGTACTTGGCCTGATCGTAGCATCTTCCTTAGCTTGGTCCCGCTTATCCGTATCCTGTCCTCGTCGCTGTGGGGACATGTCTTCTCTGTAGTCATACCCCCACACTTTCTGCAATAGAAGGCTTCCCGTATGAACAGGGGGGTTATCCCTAGGTCTGGGAACTTGTGGAATAGGTCCCATGCCTCGTAGGGGCCGTAGTAGTTCCCGACTCCTGCATGGTCCCTGCCTACTATGAAGTGTGTCGCGCCGAAGTTCTTCCTTACTATGGCGTGGTGTATCGCCTCCCTGGGGCCGGCGTATCGCATGTTCATCCTTAGAGCTGCGAGTACTACCACATTCTTCGGGTAGTAGTGCTTTATCAGGGCCTTGTACGCCTCTAGTATGACCTCGTCCTTGTAGTCGCCCGGCTTCTTCCATCCTATGAGGGGATTTATGAATAGGCCGTCGGTGAATGTTAGCGCGGCCTTCTGCACGTACTCGTGGCCTAGGTGGGGCACGTTCCTGGTTTGGAAAGCTGCTATGGTCCTCCACCCCCTCTCCTTGAATAGGACCCTAGTCTCCCTTGGCCATAGGGTGTAGTTCTCGTGGGGGTTGGGGACCTGGCCGACCAGCTCTATCCTACCCCCTACTAGGAGGCTCTTCATCGACATGGTGTAGGCTACCCCTGGATGGGCTGGGTCGGTTGTCTTGTACACCTTCTCCGCGTGCCTCCTCTTATCCCACCCGTATATCTCCTCGATGGTCATAACAGCTATGGGGGCCCCTCGGTGGGTCAATAGTATATCATCGCCCTCCCCGGCGCCCTTGAGGTCGCCCCGGTCTACGTCTAGGATTATTGGTATCGTCCACGGTGTATCGTCGCTCAACCTCATATTATCAAGCACGCTCTCATAGTCGTCCCTAGTTAGGAAGCCCTCGAGAGGGCTAAAAACGCCATGAGCTAGGTCCTCGAGGTCTATAGCCCTCTCGAGCGGTATCTCGAGGCTCAGGAAGTCCCTAGCCTCCCCTAGCAGGGCCTCCCTCCTCCTACCACGAGCAACCCTATAGACCAGCCTGCCTCCGTGGGGCCTCGAGACCACGTGTATGCACCCACATAGGAGGCTTGGGTGGACACCAGGGGGTATAATGTGGGTGATGGTGGACCGGCCGGGATTTGAACCCGGGGCCTCCCGGATGCCAACCGGGCGCTCTTCCAGGCTGAGCTACCGGCCCATCCCACCCTCCAAGACTCCCACGGGAGGGATTAAAGCTTTAGCGGTCGGCTGGTGACAGTCAACCATGCAAGGGTGAGGAGGATAACAGTCCTAGTAGTAGAGCCGGGGCCCCTAGAGGGCGAGGTACGGGCGCCCCCATCCAAGAGCTACACACACAGGGCGCTACTAGCCGGGCTCATAGCCCATGGCAGGAGCATCATATGGAACCCCCTAGAGAGCGGCGATACGCTCGCCACAGTAGAGCTAGTCAGAGCCATGGGAGGCCAGGTAGAGTGGGGCATAGAGGTTGCAAGGGTCACATCCGAAGGGCCAAGATGGGTAAGACCGTCTACAAACTGTAGAGAATCCGGGACAACGCTAAGGCTAGGCGTAGGCGTAGCATCGCTACTGGACAAACCCTTCATACTCTACGGCGAGGGTAGACTAAACAAGAGGCCAATCAGGCCACTACTAGACTCGCTAGCCATGCTAGGAGCATCATTCCTAGATACAGGAGGTTACCCACCGGTAGCGGTCAAAGGGCCCATAGGGCCGGGATCAGCAGCGATAGACGCAGGCGAGAGTAGCCAATTCCTCTCAGCACTACTAATGGCGGTATCAGGCGTCGAGGGGAGCGTGGAGGTAAGGGTTGAGAGGCTATCATCCAAGGGGTACGTAGACGCTACAGTCGAGGTCCTGGAGGCGTATGGGGCCAGAATCGAGAGGGACGGGTACAGGTGGTTCCACGTCGAGGGCCCACTCAAGGCCTCAACCTACTACATCCCCGGGGATTGGAGCAGCGCCGCGGCGATACTAGCCATAACAGCGGGGACTGGCGGCAGGGCCAGGGTGCTAGGCCTGAGGTACCCCGACCCCCAGCCAGACTCTAGGATAGTCGAGGTCCTGGAGGCGTATGGGGCCAGGGTCACTGTGGGGGGCGGCTGGGTAGAGGTTGAGGGCGGCAAATTAGACGGCATCGAGGTTGATGTAGACGAGTCGCCAGACCTGGCCCCGGTGGTAGCTGCGCTAGGGGCGGTTGCCTGCGGCGAGACCAGGATATGCGGTATAACAAGGCTCAGGGTGAAGGAGAGTGATAGGGTTGCAACGATCCTAGGCCTCCTAGGCGATGCTGGCATAGAGGCAAGGATGAACGGAGAGTGCATAGCTGTAAGGGGAGCATGCGACGTGCTAGAGGGAGGATACACACTAGACTCCAGGGGAGACCACAGGATAGCTATGGCGGCTGCCCTGCTAGCCCTAGCATCAAGGAAGGGAGGCCTAGTGAGGAGCTGGAGGAGCGTAGATAAATCCTACCCCGCATTCTGGAGGGACCTCGAGAGGCTGGGTGCACGGATCCATGTACAAGGGCAGGATCCTAACACTAGTTGACTGGGGCGAGAGCCATGGATGCTGCATAGGAGGAGTCCTACTAGGACTACCACCAGGTATACCAGTCGACGTTGACAAGGTAAACAGGGAGCTGGCAAGGAGGAGGCCGGGGGGCAGGCTGGCTAGCCCGCGGCGGGAAGAGGACAGGATAGAGGTCCTATCCGGAGTCTACCGGGGCTACACTACCGGGGCCCCGCTGTCCTTTATCATAGCCAACAAGGATGTGAAGAGCAGGTTCTACGAGGAGGTGGTAAAGTATAAGCCTAGGCCGGGCCACTCAGACGCGCCAGCCAGGCTCTACTCGCAGGGTTTCTACGACTACCGTGGTGGCGGGCACTACTCAGGCCGCCTCACAGCGGTGACAGTGGCCGCGGGGGCGCTAGTAGAGCCTATCCTAGACATGGCGGGAGTAGAGACCACTGCATACCTAGCCAGCCTAGGGGGAGTAGAGTGCCGCGTAGACGGGTGGGTACCACGGGATAAGGTATACGGCTCCACCCTATACTGCCCAGACCCCGAAGCATCCCAGGCCATGGAGGAGGAGCTGGAGGATGCCAGGAGGCGTGGAGATAGCCTCGGAGGCTCGGTGGAGGCGCTAGCCAGAGGAGCACCCACAGGGCTAGGCAGTCCCGTGTATAGGATTGACGGTGCACTGGCACAAGCACTCATGGCAATACCAGGCGTTAGGGGAGTCGAGGTAGGCGCGGGCGCAAGGCTGGCATCGATGAGGGGGAGCGAGAGCAATGACCCGATAAGAGTTAGAGAGGGCCAGGTAGTCTCGGATGGCCCGATGATGGGCGGCCTGCTTGGAGGCCACGCCGCGGGCGTGATACGGCTAAGGGCGACGCTGAAGCCGACCTCCACCATAGGGGTAGAGCAGGATACCGTGGAGTGGAGGAGCCTGGAGGAGGCAAGGATTAGGGGGTGGGGTAGGCACGACCCGGCGATAGCGGTCAGGGCAGTGCCCGTTGTAGAGGCTGCCGTGAGGATAGTACTCGCGGACTACCTCCTAGAGTGGACTGGGAGGATGATGCATTACTATAGGCTGGAGCGGGGCCAAAATAAATAGGGGCGCCGTATTACTCTCTAGGCGGTGCAGGGGTGAATGGAATGAGCCAGTATATACCGCTGAGGAGGATAGACAAGTACACCTGGATGATACCACGGGGAGAGGCGCAGAGGTGCATGAGGGTCCCCTCGATAATATACGCCGACGACTTCCTGATAGAGAAGATGAGGCAGGACCTCACACTTAAGCAGGCAGCGAACGTCGCATGCCTACAGGGAATACAGAAGTACAGCATAGTGATGCCCGACGGCCACCAGGGCTACGGGTTCCCCATAGGCGGAGTCGCGGCTATGGATATAGAGGAGAACGGGGTAATCAGCCCCGGAGGCGTCGGCTACGATATAAACTGCGGGGTAAGGGTCCTCAGGACCAACCTGACGGTGGACGAGGTCAGGCCAAAGATAAAGGAGCTAGTAGACACGCTATACAGGAACGTACCCAGCGGCCTGGGCAGCACTGGCAAGGTTAGGCTAACAGTAGACAAGCTAGAGGAGGTGCTAAACAGGGGCGTAGAGTGGGCCATCGAGAACGGCTACGGCTGGCCGGAGGACAGGGAGCACATAGAGGAGAGGGGAAGCTGGAGCCTGGCAGACGCTAGCAAGGTCAGCAGGACAGCGAAGAAGAGGGGAGCAGCCCAGCTGGGCACACTGGGAAGCGGGAACCACTTCCTAGAGGTACAGGTAGTCGATAGGATATTCGATGAGAGGATAGCGAAGGCGTATGGCCTATTCGAGGGCCAAGTAGTAGTCATGATTCATACGGGCAGCAGGGGGCTGGGCCACCAGGTGGCCAGCGACTACCTGGTAGTAATGGAGAGGGCAATGAGGAAGTACGGGACCATACCGCCCGACAGGGAGCTGGCAAGCATACCATACAAGAGCCCAGAAGCCCAGGACTACGTAAGGGCAATGGCGGCAGCAGCCAACTTCGCCTGGACCAACAGGCAGATGATAGCCCACTGGACCAGGGAGAGCTTCAAGGCCGTTTTCCACACAGATCCCGACAAGCTGGGGCTGGAGATAGTGTATGATGTAGCCCACAACATAGCTAAGATAGAGGAATACGACGTGGATGGAAAGAGGAAGAAGCTAGTGATACACAGGAAGGGGGCCACGAGGGCATTCCCACCGGGCCACCCGGAGATACCGGCTGACTACAAGGACGTCGGCCAGCCGGTACTCATACCGGGTAGCATGGGGACAGCAAGCTATATACTAGCAGGCGTAGAGTCGGGCGTCAAGAGCTGGTACACAGCCCCCCACGGAGCAGGGAGGTGGATGAGTAGGGCTAAGGCCAAGAGGACCAAGACCTACAGGCAGGTAGTCCAGGAGCTAGCATCCAAGGGAATCTACATCAGGGCCAGCAACATAGCCACAGTAGTAGAGGAGATGCCAGAGGCCTACAAGGATGTAGACAGGGTGGCGCAGGTGGCCGACGCCGTCGGCATAGCCAGGCTAGTCGCCAGGATGAGGCCTATAGGCGTGACCAAGGGCTAACCCCTCAGCCTCATAAGCATGGTAGCATAACTCTCAGTTATCATAACCCCAGGGTCAAGGCCAAGCATTTTTACAACACTTATAACAGGCTCCTCGCTCCCATCAAGCGACTCAACCTCGACGAAGCACCCCAGCCCCTCCACACTATCCAGGGTCACTATAGCGGAACCGCCCCTATACATTCTCCTACTCTTCCTAACAACGATCGCAGGCCTAAATCCCAGGCGCTCTAGGATAGCCTCTATATCGCCATCAACCCTAGCTTCATACTCTACCCTAGCCTTAACCCTGCCACCCATCCTAGGCCCCTTATAAGTAACCTTCTTCCCAGCGCTACTCCTCCTAACCCTAATAGCCTCGTCAGTCTCCACGACATCACGGCACGGATGGCTGTAGTAAACGTCCTCCTCTACGCCACTATACACAAGGCTGAAGCCCAAGCTAGCAAGCCTAGACTCTATCTCAGCGAACTCGCTACAGTCAACCCTTACCTTAGCCTCGGCCTCCACCGCCACTCCTACCACCAGACACGCGCTGGGCAGCGGCAACCATCTCCAAGGCGGCAACAGAGTACCGGAGTATGAGCGATATATCGCCCTTCTCAATTCTGAGCCTCCGCCTAAGTATAGCGGTTAGAGGGTTCACACGACCCTCTATAACATCCATCCAATCGCGGAGCTCGCCAGATATTATAATGGGCGCATCGCCCCTGCCGGGATCCTCAAACCACTCGACGCCAAGACACCTACCATCCTCAAGGCGCAGCAGGAAGCCGGGGCCCTTGGGGGCGACCTTGAAGAGTATGGGGTACCTCCACCCCCGGGCAGCGCTCCTGTACCTCTCGGACGAGTCTAGGGTCCTGCAAAACTCCTCGGCCCACTCCCTGCTCGGGAACTCGGCCATATCTCTGCCACCATGCGTGGATGGGAGCGCGTATGCCTAATACATGCTACGCAGGATCCCCTCTATCTCCTCGGGTGTGGGTATTATAGGGTTGAAGGCTATGTCGGGGTCCCTCAACGCCTCCTCCGCCACTATGCGGGAAACCTCGAGGTACTCCTCCCTGCTGATCCCGGTTAGCTTGCTGATTCTATATGGCTGGCCTATCCTATCATAGAGCCACTCTATATGGCTGACCAGCGTCTCCCTCCTAGGCAGGCCAGCCACAGCCTCTAGTATGGACTTGAGGTACTCGTACTTAGCCCTAGCCTGGCTATTCGAGTAGTTGAACCTAACCACGTGGGGCAAGACGACCCCCACTGTGGCGCCATGATGAGTGCCAAGCCTAGCACCGAGCGGGTGTGCTATAGCGTGGGCCAGGCCTAGCCCGGAGTTTGTGAAGGCCATCCCGGCCATGGTGGCGGCTAGGTGCATCTCAGCCCTAGCCTCTAGGTCGCCAGGATCCTCTACAATCCTCGGGAGCCTTGTGAACACGATCTCCGCTGCTTTTACCGCTAGGGCATCCGATAGCGGGTTCGACCCGGTTGACACCAGGGACTCGAGGCTGTGGGCTAGAACGTCTACCCCAGTAGCTATCGTGAGGCTCCTGGGCATCCCCGCCGGTATTGAGGGGTCTAGTATGGACGCGTACGGGATCACCTCATAGCTGCCAACCGCAACCTTCTCCCTACCGCTCTCTCCTATCCTAGAAAGGACGATACCATAGCTAGCGTCACTACCACTCCCGCTGGTGGTCGGTATAGCGACTAGTGTTATCCGGGAGCCTTCAAGGCCCAGGTCCACGAAGGGCGCTATACTGTCAAGGCGAATAGAGGGGTTAACGAGTTTCACGGCGCCAGCCTTAGCAGCGTCGATAACGCTCCCCCCGCCCACAGCTATGATAGCATCTGCTCCGCACTTCCTGGCGGCAGAGGCTACTTGGTCTCCCACCTCCATCCCGGGCTCGGGCTCCACATTGCTGTACACGCAGTACCTAATCCCGGATCCCGATAACGCCTCGAGTATATCCTTAAACCAGCTAGCGGAGACTAGCCTATTGTCGGTAACAATGAGCACCGCCTTGCTACCCCTATGGGATAGGAGCTCGAGGAGGGCGCGCGGCGCATCCTCATTATATATAATCCTACGTGGGAACCCGAGCATAACCATTACATAAAACACCCCAGGGCCCCTGGCCCCGGGCTGGGGGGAGTATGGCTAGGGGTAAATAACCTGGGCTAGCCTAGGCTGAGCTTCTTCAGCTCCTTCGACAGCTTCTCGTACCTGATTATATCCTCCTTTGACAGGCTTGGCGGCACCTTCTTTAGGGCCTGCTCGAAGTGCTTCATGGACACCGGGCCGACCTCAAGCTTCTCCCTCAGCTTTATCATCACGGCCTCCCTCACCACTGCCTCTATGTCAGCGCCAGTGTAGCCCTCAGTCATCTCTGCCAGCTTGTCTAGGTCCACGTCCTCTGCCAGCGGCACCTTCCTGGTGTGTATCTTGAATATCTGCTTCCTGGCCTCCTTGTCTGGTGGCGGGACGTAGATTAGCCTATCGAACCTACCCGGCCTTAGCAGGGCGGGGTCTATTATGTCTGGCCTGTTGGTTGCTGCTATAACTACAACGTTCTGTAGCGGGACTATGCCGTCGAGCTCTGTTAGTAGCTGGTTCACTATCCTATCTGTGACCCCGCTGGTATCGTGCCTGAAGCCTCTGGCTGGCGCTATGGAGTCTATCTCGTCGAAGAAGACTATGGCGGGTGCCACCTGCCTGGCCCTCTCGAAGATCTTCCTCACGGCCTTCTCGCTTTCGCCTACCCATTTGCTTAGTATTTCTGGTCCTCTTACTGCTATGAAGTTTGCCCCGCTCTCTGTGGCGGCGGCCTTGGCTAGCAGCGTCTTACCCGTGCCCGGCGGGCCGAAGAGGAGTATACCCTTAGGCGGCCTAATACCCATCTCCTCGAACACCTTGGGGTACTTCAGCGGCCACTCCACGGCCTCCCTTAGCTCCTGCTTGACCTGCTCCAGCCCGCCAATATCCTCCCACTTAACCTCGGGCACCTCCACGAAGACCTCCCTGATCAGGCTTGGCCTGATCATCTTCATGGCGTCGATGAAGTCCCTCATCTCGACCTTTAGCTGCTTTAGTATATCGGTCGGTATGGACTCCATCTTGGATAGGTCAACCTTCTTCTCCTTCATGAACCTCCTGAGGGCGGCCATGGCGGCCTCCTTTGCCAGCGCCGCTAGGTCTGCACCAGTGTAGCCGTGGGTCATTTCCGCTATCTTCTCCAGGTCCACGTCCTCTGCGAGTGGCATGTTCCGGGTGTGTACCTTGAGTATCTCTACCCTAGCCCTCTTGTCTGGGGGCCTTATCTCTATCTCCCTGTCGAACCTGCCGGGCCTCCTGAGGGCGGGGTCTACAGCGTCTGGCCGGTTGGTTGCGCCTATAACTATCACTCTCCCGCGCTCCTTTAGCCCGTCCATCAGGGTTAGGAGCTGGGCTACTACCCTCTTCTCGACCTCCCCGGTTACCTCCTCCCTCCTAGGCGCGATGGCGTCTATCTCGTCTATGAATATTATGCTTGGCGCGTTCTGCTCTGCCTCCTCGAATATCTCCCTGAGCCTCTGCTCGCTCTCCCCGTAGAACTTGCTCATGATCTCGGGCCCGTTGATTGAGATGAAGTATGCTCCTATCTCGTTGGCCAGCGCCTTGGCTAGCAGCGTCTTACCCGTGCCCGGCGGGCCGTAGAGGAGTATACCCTTAGGCGGCTCTATACCTAGGTGCTTGAACAGTTCAGGGTGCTTCATGGGTAGCTCTACGATCTCCCTTATCCTCTCCTTAGCCTCCTCGAGGTCTCCTATATCCTCCCATGTGACCCTAGGCACCTTCCTGGCACGGGTTATCTCCTCCGCCCTAACCGGCTTCTCCCTTATCTGAACCTCGGTATTATCGGTCACGTAAACTATCTGGGCTGGCTGTGTTGACACCACAACTAGGGGTATACCCTCAAAGACTGGGACTATTATCGTCTCGCCACGGGCCAGAGGCTTCCTGACCAGGAGCTCCTTGACGTAGTCTACGAAGTCCCTGCCGAACCTTATCGGCTCTATGGGTGCTAGGACGATCTTGCTGGCGGGCTCAACCCTCTCAGCCCGCCTCACCGTCACGGTATCGCCTATCCCGACCCTCAGGGCCGCTCTGAGATAACCGTCTATCCTAATGATGTCGCTGTCATCGCCGGGCCTCAGGGGCCATACAACGGCTACAGCCTCACCCTCCCCGCTCTCGAGGTGGATGAAGTCCCCCGTCGAGACGCCTAGCTTGCTCATTGTCTCCTTGCTTATCCTAGCTATCTTCTTCCCCACATCCCTTGGGTATGCCTCTGCTACCCTCAGGCTTACCTCACTGTTCATTCCTATCAACCTCCACCCCTTCTCCTATTCGGATATATCATACCCGGGTTATATATAGTATAACTACAGTCTATATATAACCTATTGGTGTGTCAATATGTTCAATAAATCTATAATACGGTTTAACTGGGGTGGGTCGGCCCCGCGCGAGGACCTCACACCCTAAACGGGTAGGGTCAGACCTGCTTCGCATCCTCACACCCACCCCCCAGTGACTGGATCATGTTCAGCTTGTATCCGTGCTAGACGTTATTAATCCTAGGAGGGTACAAATCCACACTCCAAGGAGGATCGGGGTTGGCAAGGCTGGGTATAGTGGTATCAGAGTTCAACTATGACATAACCAGGATAATGCTCGAGAAGGCGCTGAGCCACGCCAAGTTCCTAGGGGCGGAGGTTACGATAGTAGTCAAGGTGCCTGGGACATTCGATGCCCCCTACGCGGTGGCCGAGGTCCTGAAGAGGGATGACGTAGACGCGGTAGCCGTGCTGGGTGCAGTAGTAGAGGGAGAGACGGAGCATGACGAGCTTGTAGCCCACCAGGCCGCTAGGAAGATATTGGACCTAGGCATCCAATACTCTAAACCAGTCTCCCTCGGGATAATAGGGCCGGGAGCGTCCAGGATGCAGGCAGTAGAGAGGGCTGAGGAGTACGCCGCCAGGTCTATAGAGGCCGCCGTGAAGATGGCCAGAAGGCTACCGAGGATAAGAAAAGCCAGCATGGGAGAGACGGTGGAGTAGCACCAGTACAAGCAGCTCGAGGGGTGGATTAGGTATGGCAGAGGTTAGGCTGGCAGTGATAGAATTCGTGGGCTACAGGGAGTGGACCGAGAGCCTGGGCAGTGATAGGGAGTGGCTGATACAGATAATCCAGTCCGAGATGTATGCCCTGGCTCAAAGGAGGGCGGCAGAGGCAGGGGCACATGTGCTACCCATGAGGTATGACTATATGATGCTACTAGCCTCCAACGTGGGGGAAGACCAGCTGGCCACCATACTAGACTCGATCAAGGAGAACAGCCAAGTACCGGTTAGGATGGCCAGCGCCTGCGGCCCCACGCCCATGGAAGCGGAAATGAGGGCCTGGAACCTGCTCCGGGAAACCAGCCCCGGGAAGCTATCATATAATAGGTGTAGCGGAGACGAGAGGGTGGCGCTAGCCCATATAGATATAGATAACATAACGGCGATGACCCGGAAGATGGGGGCAACAAGGACGTACTATATAGTGGTAGATCTGTTGCAGAAAATAGCTGAGAAGGCGGGCAAACACGGGTCAATAGTGCAATACCTGGGCGGCGACAATATACTAGCCGTCCTACCACCCAACAGCCACAGGCACATAGTGGAGGAGCTCATAAGCTTCAACGGCATAGACCTTAAAGCCGGGGTAGGCTACGCCCCCACGGCGAGAACCGCACTATCGCTAGCAGCAGAGGCGCTACACGAAATAAGGACCGGGGCACCGGAAAAGATAGTCTACAAGAGCAGGGAGTAGCATCAAAGAAATAGGGCTAAGGACACATATACATGCACACCCCCATATATAAGAAAAATATAAGAATACGCCCGCGCAATTATACTAATGTAATATGGTCTGCACGGTGCCCCGCGGAGGGTTATAAGGGGGGATGGCATACATGTCCTTGGAAAGCGTAACCCGGGAAATCCTCTCCAGGCGGGACCCACATGGGTACTACGTGATCCCCGCCAAAGAGGAAGCGAGGAGCCTAGCAAGAGGCCCAGGAATAATAGTAATCGACGTGGGAGACGGGATCCTAATAAAGACTAGGAGCAGGAGCCAGGCAATAAAGCTCCTAAGGCTACTCCACAGGAGAGGGCTCCTGGCCGAGGAGGAAGAGATGTAACCCCAGCCAAGAGACACGGGCGCCACGGGCAAAAAGAGTTGAGGTGCAACCTAAGCCTTATGGAATCGCTACTAGCAGGGCCTAGAATAGAGCCGCTACTACACCCCAAACCAGGGGCAGTAACGAGGCACAGCAGCCACAAGGACAAGACAGTACTAGACTTCGCCATAACCCAAACACCGCTAGAGGTAGCTGCATACACAACGTGCATAGAAGCATCAACCAGGTGCAGAGGCTCAATAGCCAGAGGGCTGGAGGCGTACAACAGGATGCACGAGAAAACCGGGGTGAAGGCCAACACGAGCCTAGGAACACTACTACTCATACTACCACTAAGCGCTGCCCACGGCCTCACGGGTACAACAAGTACGAGAACACTTGCAGTAACTGCAAGGGACATAGCCTCCGAGTGCAGCGGCGCCGAGGAGACCAGGGAGTATTATAGAATCCTGAGGAGACTAGCACCCAGGCACCTAGGCCACTATAAGGGGCCCATCGAGAGCGTGTGGAACGAGCCCAATACGCCCTTCCCACGAATCCTAGAATCCACCAGCTGGGACCACGTACACAGGGAAATCCTCCAAGGCTACCCCATAACCCTGAGCATGGCCAGGCTAATAGGGGAGAGGGGGAGCCTTGAGGAGGGGGCCCTATACGCTATGCTACACACACTAGCAGCCCACGGGGACACACTGGTGGCCAGGAGGTGGGGGTGGAGGGCATACAAGACGCTCATCCACGAGGCCAGGTGGGCCCTCAGGATGGAGCCGAAGTGGGGGTTGAAGACGGTCCTCGGCGAGCTAGATAGGCTATGGAGGCCACGCGGGTGGAGCCCAGGATCCGTGCTGGACATGCTGGCAGTAGCTATAGGATTCCATATGATCCAGAGGCTAGTCTAGCGGCGAGAGGCCCGTCCTCAGGATCCTCTTATAGTAATCAGGAGTCCTCTTGGGCTTCTGGACCCTAACCTTAATTATACCGTCGCCCCTGTTCATCGAGATTATGGTTAGGGGGACGCCTAGGCTAGCCGAGTATGAGAGGAACTCCTCTAGCGCCTCGAGGCTATGGAATGTTAGGGTGAACTCCTCCGCCAGCTTGCCCTCGGCCATGAACCTCCTTATACCCTCGACTGCTGGGAGCAGTATGGCCTCTCCTAGGAGGGCTGCCTGCCTCTTCAGCTCGTCCTCGCTCCACTCCTCCTCTATGGCCTTGAACATTTGCCTAAGGACCCTCGGGAATATGAAGGTATGGCCCTCGTCGAAGGGGTACAGCATGCCCTCCTTTATGTCCCTCACGTTGATGTAGCTGGTAGTATACTTGAGGGGCTCGACCCTGTAGAGGGGGTCTTTGAGTATTATGCCCTCCCTCCCGAGGTCCTCCAGGCTCCTGGCCGTCTCGAGTATAGACTGCCAATCCTCCTTCCTATACCTGCCGTGCACCGGCACATTCCTAAGCCCATGCTTATCCACCAGCTCTCTCCTTGACGCAACTGGCAGGGGTATTCCATCCTTGAATATGTCGAAGACGAAGTAGTCCCAATGGGGCGCCTCGGGGTAGTGGTACCTAGTATATGGGTTCTCCATGCCGACGACCTCGCCCGCTATCACTGCATCATGCCCAAGGTCGTCAAGTAGGCTCTCAACCTGTCTACGGTACTTGTGGTTGAGCTTGTGGGTAGTGTAGGGGCATATGTAGCCGCCCCGGGTGAGGGCTAGTATCATGCCCTTAAACATGATGACCCTGACATTGTGGCCGTCCATCTTCTCCTCCACTATGACCTCGTCTATAAAGTGTTGGGGGACAGCCTTTGATAGGAGGAGGACCCTCTTGATGTGGGGGTATCCCTCCACTACCCTGTACTCCCCTGTAGCCTCGTCTATGAGGATGGCGGTCCCCTCATAGTGGCCGGCCAGGTCGCGTCGCAGGGTTATGTACCTAATCCCCCTATAACGCATCACCCGGGTGGACTTGGACTCGAGGAGGCTCCTAGCCCTGGCTAGGGGTACGCCTATAGCGTCTGAGAGTATCTTAGCCAGGTCGCCTCCTCGGCCCTCCATTAATGTTATCCCTATGGAATATAGCTAGGTTGGCCTGGGCTTAAAAAGGGAGGGTGATGGGCTACCTCTTGCACCTCTCCTCTAGAGGGGTGTACTTTAGGCCCGTTGGGCCCACGTACTTCTCTGTAGGCCTGATGATCTTGTTGTTGGCTACCTGCTCCATGTAATGGCTGCTCCACCCTACTACCCTGCCCATGGCGAATATCGGGGTGTACATTGGTATGGGTATGCCCATCTGGTAGTAGAGTATGGCTGTGTAGAGGTCTATGTTAGCGGGGAGGTTCTTGGCCTCCTTCATGACCTTCTCAGCTCTATGGATCACCTTGAGCCACGTCTCGCCATCCTTCAGCTGCTTTATGTACTTAGCCGCAACGTCTGTCCTCGGATCGTGGACCTTGTAGACCCTGTGGCCGAACCCCATTATCTTCTCCTTCTTTGCCAGCTTTTCCCTGATATACTCCTCTATAACCTCCTCCATGCTGCGGCCCTCCTTCTCGGCCCTCTCCTTGACCTCTAGGAACATGACCATGGCCTTCTCGTTGGCCCCGCCGTGTAGAGGCCCCTTCAGGGCTGCTATCCCACCCGCTATAGCACTGTAGAGGTCGCTCAGGGTGCTGGCTATTACCCTGACTGTGAATGTGCTCGCGTTGAAGCCGTGGTCCATGTAGAGGACTAGCGTGGACTCGAACGCCCTAGCCTCGGTCCTGCTTGGCTCCCTCCCTATTATCATCCTAAGCACGTCGTAGGCGTGGTCCTCGTTGGGATCAGGCTTGGGTAGTGTGCCATTCCTCGAGAGGTGCCACCCAGCGGCGAAGAATACGGGTAGCTGAGCTATGATCCTTATCGCATGATCATAGATGAAGTCGGGGTCGTAGCTCCAGTCCGGGGCGTAGAACTGGCCTAGTAGCGATACTCCATATATGCCATAGTACATGGGGTGGGTTGCAGGCACATGCTTCAACGCGTCGAGAACCTTCTCCGGGACCCTGCCACGCCAATAGTCGATGGCCCTCTTTATCTCCTTCAGCTCGTCCTCGCAGGGAAGCCTCCCCTTTAGGAATAGGTGGGCTGCCTCGTAGAAGGAGGCATTGGCACCGATATCGTCGATCGTATATCCACGATATATCGTATGCTCTCCCTTCGGGTCGACACCGCTTATAGTGGTCTCATCGACTATAACGTTTACGAGGCCCTTGGGAACTACTATATAATTGCCCTCGGTCCTACACTCAACCTTGGCCTTGCTCATAACCCCTCCACCTCGTGCAACGGCTTTGAGATACATGTATATATGTAATTTTAATCTATCTAATAGCTATTGCCATGCCTCCGTATTAACTAAAAACACTGGCCCTAATAATACCATGCCCCAGGGTGGTTGGAGGCGTGGCGGCGGGCCTGGAGGAGAGGTTGGAAAGGCTGGAGAAGTGGTATAGGAGGAGCAGGATACTGGGCACGGTAAAGATAGTGGCCTACATAATACTAATCCTTGGTGTAGTGGTTTACCTGTATGATATTAATAGGGCGGCTGGGGAGTGGACCGTTGAGGTGGGCGGGCCCGAGATATATTCTGCCGGGATCACGAGCGTGGAGATGAGGATCCCGCTCGAGATCTACAATCCCAGCGATAAGATCATGGCGAAGATGATATACTACAGGATATACGTGAACGACTATTACGTGGGGGACGGGTTCCAGCCATACCTAGACCTGCCCCCGGGGTGGAGCAACCACACTCTACAGTTCAGGGTGGACCTTACAAGGGTGGGGTGTGGCCTAGCCTCCACCCTATCCGAGGCCAGCAACTTGACGGTAGAGCTCAGGGGATACGCTATGGTTGACCTATACATATTTGGAAAGGTACCGTGGAGAACCATAACAGTGTCCTTCGACAAGGAGGTTGCCGGTGTGGAGACCCCAAGCCTTGGGGAGGCCGCTAGGGCTTTGGAGCTGGTCAACACTATGTGCAGGATGATTGAGGATATTGGTGCAGGGGGTGAGGCGGGAGGCGGGGGCCTGGGGCTCCCCCTGCCTCTGCCTTAGAAGATGTCTGTGGGCTCGAGGCCAAGCTTGCCGGCGGCGCCGGAGTACTCTATGATGCCTGTGATCATCAGCTTCTCCAGCTCCTCCCTGCTGAGCCCCCTGCTCCTCATGTAGAACACGTGGTCCTCTTGTATAGTGGTGACTGAGGCCTCGTGGTTCGCCTTAACCACGTCCCCGCTGTGTATCTCCAGCATGGGTATGGCGTAACCCCTAGCGGGCTCTCCTAGTATGGTCACGTGGCTCTCCACCTCGGAGCTGGCCCACTGGGCCTCGGCGTCTATCTTAGCAAGGCCCCTCTGGGCCAGGTAGCCGTTGGTCAGCACCACGCCGCGGGCGCTTATGAAGCCCTCAGACTCTGGCCCCTTGTGTATCGCGTTTAGCAGGAAATCTGTCTTGGTGTTGCTCCTAGCGACGTTGCTGGCCCTGGCATCTAGCCTAGACCTCCTGCCCTCGAGTATGTATGTCTCCTCATACCTAGTCATGGCGCCGCCCGCGGTGAGGCCCCTAGCCTCTACCTGGGCCCCATCATATAGCCTGGCGTGTAGTATCTTGTAGACTGCATGGCTCGGGTGGTGTAGGGTTAGGTATGTGGCGTCCAGCCTCGAGTCCTCCCGTGCTATTACCTCGACCACGAGGGTCTTGAGGGCGTCGGAGTCCCCGGCGTAGTCTAGCAGCTTGAGGTCCAGCCTCGCCCCCCTGCCTATTTCTAGTATGATATGGTGGCCCAGGTACCCGTCGCCCCCGGTGCTGGCCACGACTAGGCTCGCCTCCTCGCCCGGGTTGACCCTGATGTATGCGCCCGTGGTCCACATGTAGGCGTGGTAGGCGTGCATCTTTGTCGATACTCCTACTAGGCTCATGGGCTCGACGGGGGACTCCTCCCTGCTTATGTCGATAACCTCCACCTGGCTGGGGAGGTTGGATAGCCTAAGCGCTGTGCCTAGGAGTATGTTGGGGTTGTGCCTGGCCAGCTGTGGTGGTAGTGGGTGTTCGTTGTACGCGTAGCCCTTATCCATCCTGGACTCGAATACGCTCCAGTCGGTGTAGTACCTGACCGTGGGCGTGTCTGCTAGGTACTGGAATGGTAGCTGGTCTATTAGGCTCTTGTACCTCTCCCTGGCCTGCACGCTCATGCCCCTGCTGCACCCCCTAGCCTACTGCCCCGAGCTCGCTGAACTCTAGCTGTATCACCTTGTGGAGCACGTTGGCGTACTCTACCGGGAGCTCCCCCATTATCTCGTCTAGGAAGCCGAGCACGATTAGGCTCTTGGCCTCGTCATCTGTTAGGCCCCTGCTGGTGAGGTAGAATAGCTGCTGCTCGCTGAGCCTCCCTGTCTTGGCCTCGTGGCTCACGTATGCGGTCGGCTCGTCTACCTGGTTGTGTGGGAACGTGTGGGCCTTGCTCTTCCCGTCGAGTATCAGGCTGTCGCACTCGACGTGGGCGCTGGCGTTCTTGGCCCCCTTCAGGATCCTGACGATCCCGCGGTACACGTTTACTCCCCCGTCGGCGCTTATACTCTTGTTTATGATCTTGCTCCTGGTGTGGGGCGCTACGTGTATCACCTTGCTACCGCTATCCTTGAGGTATGGGCCCTTGCTTAGCGTAACCACCACGCTCCTGGTGCTGCTGTATGGCCCCTTGAGTATGGTGCTGGGGTAGACGTAGGTCATCTTGCTCCCTATGCTGCCTTCTACCCAGTCGATCCTGGCCCCCTCCTCTGCTATGCCCCTCTTGTTGTTGAAGTTGATCACGTTCCTGCTCCAGTTCTGGATGGTGGTTATCTTTATGGTTGCGTTCTTGTGGGCGTACGCCTCCACCATGCCGTTGTGGAAGCTGTAGCCCACGAACCTTGGGGCGCTGCACCCCTCTATCCAGTGCACGTAGGAGCCCTCATCTGCTACTATCAGGCTGTGCTCGAACTGGCCCTCGCCCTGTCTTCCTATGAGGAAGAAGGACTCGATGGGCTCCCTCACCTTGACCCCTGGTGGGACGTAGATGAATGTGCCCCCGCTCCATAGGGCCCCGTGGAGTGCGGCGAACTTGTGGTCTGCTGGGGGGAACACCTTGAGGAAGTACTTCTTCACCAGGTCCGGGTACTTCTGCACCGCCTCCTCTAGCGGGAGGACTATCACGCCCTTCTTCTTGAGGTACTCCTTCATCCTGGCGTACACGGTCTCGCTGTCATAAACCGCTACCAGGCCGGAGAGGAACTTTGCCTCCA
Source organism: Acidilobaceae archaeon (assembly GCA_027014125.1). Classification (GTDB taxonomy): domain Archaea; phylum Thermoproteota; class Thermoprotei_A; order Sulfolobales; family Acidilobaceae; genus S012-22. The sequence continues at coordinate 65,987 of JALWEI010000035.1, forward strand.
GCTCTGGTAGGCCTAGCTTCTCGTAGTACTTCCTCATGTAGTCTGGCAGGTCTTCCCAGTCCTGGGTGAACTCTGCCTCTGGCTTCACATAGTGTGACAGGGCGTCCAGGTCTATCTCCTCTATGCCTGTCAGCCAGCGGGGCATGGGTAGCTTGTAGAATAGCTCTAGGCTCCTGAGCCTGAGGCGCCTCATCCAGTCTGGCTCCTTCTTTATCCTGCTGATCTCCTCCACTAGGCTCCTTGTTATCTTCCCCTTCAGCTCGACCTCGGCCTTCGGGGGCTTGTCGAGCCACCCGAGGATCTCGGGGCTGTCGGCCCCCTTGAGTATGTCTTCCCTTATCTTGACGGCCTGCTCGGCCACCCTAAACCACCCCTCTTTTTACGGTGTTAAAGTTCAGGGGCTATATTGTGGAATCCTTACCCTCAACGTACCTCCTCCTTATATACGCGTAGCCCCGCTCCTCGACTAGGTCCGCCAGCTCTGGGCCGCCCTGCACGGCCACCCTACCGTCGATAAGTACCGTTACCATGTCGGGCTTCACGTACTTGAACATCCTGGCATAGTGCGTGATCAGCATAATGCCGCGCCCCTGCTCCTTGAGGTTGACCAGGTACTCGGAGACCTTCCTGACGCCGTCAACGTCCAGGCCACTGTCGGGCTCGTCTAGAATGATTATCCTGGGCTCCAGTATGAGGGCTTGTAGGAGCTCGCTCCTCTTCTTCTCGCCGCCGCTGAAGCCTACGTTGATCTCCCTCTGTAGCAGGTCCCTGGATAGGCCTAGCTCCTCTGCCAGCGAGTACATTCTCCTTACGATCTTGGGATCCCTGACCCTGGTGAGGTCGCTGGATCCCTGCCTCTTGTTGAGAGCCGCTATCATGAGTGTGGTTAGCCTCACGCCCGGTATCTGGGGCGGGTCCTGGAGGGCCATGAATAGGCCCTTGAGGGCCCTCTCCTCTGTGGGCAGGTCCAGTATGCTCTCCCCGTCAAGCCTTATATCGCCCCTCTCTACCTCGTAGCCCTCCCTGCCCATTATGGTGTAGGCTAGCGTGCTCTTACCGCTCCCGTTGGGGCCCATTATGGCGTGTATGGTCCCATAGCCCACGTTAAGCGTGACGCCCTTGAGCACCTTCTTGCCGTGGACGTTGACGTGGAGGTCTACAACCTCTAGGCCCTTCGACACGGTCGCCCACCTTTAACGCGTGTTAAACACCAGGGTTGGGGGCACTTAAATGCTTTAACAAGGACACGCATAATAGACGAGCCAGCGGGGGATAAGGGGTGAGGATAGAGATCCTAATCCACCCAACATGTGCAACAAGCTACAAGGTAGTCAAGCACCTCCACTCAAAGGGGCTACTAGACAGGGTAGAGCTAGCCCCAACCTCAAGGCCCGCGAGCGCATTCAAGGCCAGGGTATGGAGCGTCCCATGGATAATAGTAGACGGGATCCCGGCCGCGACCGACCCAGTCACGCCGGAGGAGGCAGAATCCATAGTACGTGAGGGGAGGGCGGAGATACCTGAGGACCCGGAGAAGGCCTTCATGGAGACAGTACTACACAGCGCATACGCAGCCAGCGTCGCGGTAGTCCACGACAGCATAGCCCCGGTCCTAGACGAGGACCTAGCCAGCGCCGCCCTCAGAACCCCGCTAGGAGGCCCCGACCCCGGCCAGCTAAGGGTAGACGATAATCTCTACAGGGAGTGGAGGAACATGCTGGTAAGAGCCCTAGCCATAAGCCTAGTCAGGGAGATATGGTGGACCACGCGAGGCCACCCACCAAGCATAGAGGGGCTAGGCAACCTAGAGGCACTAGCAGGCACATGGCTACTAGCCAAGGCCAGTATAGGGAGAGCGGGGCTACCCGGAGACCCAAGCAGAGGAGAGGCGGTAGGCGCCAGGGAGCTAGCCGAGTTCCTCTCCAAAGCCTACAAGAGCCTAGTTAGGAGGATTGAGAGGGAGCAGAAGACGATACTGGGAGACAGGGAGTACTGGAGGCTAGTAGAGGACCTCGGCCTAGCCTAGTGGTGCCCATGATGATGCCCGTGATGAGCCGGGCCATGCTCATGCCCAGTAACCCTAAACAGCCTATAACTATATCCACACCCGCCCAGTAGCCGGTCCAACCCTCCACCGCCAGCCCAAGACCTAGCCTCCTCCAGGCTCCTCCACATAACAAGCACCCACGGCCTCCCCTCCAGGTCCTCCACGGTAAACACGGCATGAACACCATCAACCCTAGCAAGGGACTCCAGCACACCGGAAAGATCCACAGAGCCGCACTTCACCTCGATAAGCATAGACGCCCCCGGAGGCACCGCAACCACCCACAGAAGCCATGCACCCCCAGGAGGTAAATAAGGCAGAGGGGATAACGCTTAAACCCCCGACACGCATCCAAACCCTATAGCGGGCGGGCCCGTAGCTCAGCCAGGCAGAGCGGCGGACCCCACAGGGGGCCGAAGCTCCAGACCCGTAGGTCGGGGGTTCGAATCCCCTCGGGCCCACCACGCAAGGACAACCCTGGGCTCCTACCCCCCAGCGCCGGGGGGCCTATAAAAACGAGGCCTTAAACATATTACTCTATACGCCAGATCAATCTACACCACGGCACCGGGTGGCACGACATGCCCACCAAGCCCTACATAGGAGACGTCCTACACTTCAAAGACGACGAAATCATAATCTACGGGATAGGAAAACCAAAAACACTCAAACTACCAGAAGAGGTACACAGATGGCTCAAAGAAAGCTACGCAGCAAAACGGATACTAGAAGAACTAGTAACACACTACAAGTTCAGGGCAAGACTAAGCCACCCAGCAAGCCTAAGAAGCCTAATACTACTCCTCTACGCCAGGGCACACGGGATCCCACCATACAAGGTAGCAAGAAAATACGGGATAGCACCCGAACAACTATACAGGATGGAGAGAGGCCTCAAAAAAGACAACCTATACGACTTCACAATGAACCTACTCTCACTAGAAGCAACATCGTGAAGGTAACCCATATAAAACCCACCACCTGGAACCTATAGGCACGGGCGCCGGGGTAGCTCAGCTAGGTAGAGCGCCGGGCTGTTAACCCGGTGGTCGGGGGTTCAAGTCCCCTCCCCGGCGCCAGATCAGCTAGTGCTATACTAGATAGCTTACGGCCCCAGGTTTTAGTTTAGATGTAGTCCTAAGAGAATTGTCAAAGGTATCAAAAACAGGTTTAGAAGATGTTTTAGATGATAAATGACATACTAGGGTGGGGATATATGTATACTCAAAATGTATTAGCAATATCAATACTTATATCTACAATATTTATAATCTTTTATTATATATTAAGAAGAAATAAAGATTTAACTAGATCAATACTCTGTAGTTATTGTAAGGATTTAGCGCTATTGGTAACGCTATGGACTATGAGTATAGCACTTTTAATAGCAATAATATACAGAATTTTAATAAGAGGTAGTTTTCTGAGAATTTGGAGTTATCCCTTACTATGATGTTAACAGTAATAGCTATTATTATAACAGAGTTGGCTATACTATATAGTACTTGCCCTTACTATTGCAAAGATAATAAATAATATTTAAATTATTTTAGTTAACCTTGGTATTTTATAAGGCTATATTAGTATGAGGTATGGATTTCCTTTCTCTGGGTGTGGCTTTTTGCGGACTAGGTTGCTCTTCCAGGAGGATAGCTATTTGAGGGAGTTCGAGGCTACCGTATCTAGGGTCGAAGGGAGCCTGGTATTCCTGGATGCGACGGCGTTTCATCCTACGCCTTATGGTGGTCTTGATACTGATACGGGTGTGTTGGAGTCGGGCCGTGGCAGGGCTAGGGTGTTGGAGGCTAGGGTTGTTGGTGATGAGGTTGGCCATGTGGTGGATGATCCTAGTGTATTCGCTGTGGGGGATCGGGTTAGGGGTGTGATAGACTGGGATAGGAGGTATAGTATGATGAAGCTCCACACGGCAAGCCACATACTGGCCTCGGTGCTGTACGAGAGGCATGGCGCGATGGTTACGGGTGGGCATATAACATGGGAGTATGCTAGGGACGACTTCAGCATAGAGTCGAGCGAGTGGAAGAGGATCATAGAGGATGCGGTGGAGGAGACTAACAGGATAATAGCCAGGTGCCTAGAGGTCAGGGTATACTGGCTGCCCAGGGAGGAGGCGCTCAAGATACCTGGGCTCGTGAAGCTTGCAGACAAGATGCCGCCCGAGGTTGAGAGGGTTAGGATAGTGGAGATACCCGGGGTGGATATACAGGCCGACGGGGGGCCGCATGTGAAGAACACCTGCGAGATCGGCGGGATCAGGATACTCAAGTTCGAGAGCAAGGGGAGGAGGCGGAGGAGGGTCTACTACACCCTAGCCCAGCCCCGGCCAGGGTAGTCTTTTAAACGGATAGAGTTAAGAGGATAGGCGGGAGTTCACGCTACAGGGGGAGGACTGCTTGGCAATGGAGATACCGCCCGAGTGGAAGAAGTTCAGGTACAGGGGTAGGAGCCTAGAGGAGCTAATGGAGATGCCGCTAGACGAGCTAGTCCAGCTACTCCCGTCGAGGCAGAGGAGGAGCCTCCTCCGGGGCTTCACGCCGGCGCAGAAGAAGCTACTCCTCAAGATAAGGAAGGTTAAGAAGAGGATGCAGGAGGGCAAGCTGAAGAGGCCGCCAGTCATAAGGACCCACGTGAGGGACCTAGTGATACTACCGGAGATGGTGGGCCTCACGATAGCGGTCTACAACGGGAAGGAGTTCGTCCCCGTCAGGATAGTCCCGGCTATGATAGGCCACTACCTAGGAGAGTTCAGCCACACCACCAAGATAGTCCAGCACGGCGAGCCAGGACTCAAGGCGACGAGGAGCAGCCTGCACGTGGCATCCAAGTAGGGGTGAGTAGCGGTGCCTAGGTGGAGCTACAGCTACAAGGTGAGGGACGAGTCAAACATAGCCAAGGCGATGGTATGGGACGCCCCCGTGCACGTGAAGGTCATGAGGGAGGTAGCAGAGGCCATAAAGGGTATGAAGGTAGACGAGGCCAAGAGGTTCCTAGAGGCGGTCATAGAGAAGAAGGAGGCAGTCCCATTCAGGAGGGCCCACGGAAAGCAGGCCCACCGGAGGGGGCTAGGAGCGAAGTGGGGCTGGCCAGCGGGCAGGTACCCGGTGAAGGCGGCCAAGATAATGCTCAGGCTCCTAAACAACGTGGAGAACAATGCGGAGAACAAGGGCCTAGAGGTGGAGAAGCTCAGGATAATACACGTGGGGGTCCACAAGGGCCTCACCCTCAAGAGGTGGATGCCCAGGGCCTACGGGAGGGCATCCCCCAAGTACAAGACCCACAGCCACGTGGAGATCATAGTAGCCCAGGAGGGGTGATGACCGGTGTCTAGGATAAAGAAGATGTTCCTAAGGCAATCAATCCTCAAGGCAAAGGTAGACGAGTACCTAGCCCAGAACTTCTACGAGGCAGGCTACAGCGGGGCATTCATAATACAATCAGGCCTAGGAACCAGGGTACACATCTACGCCGAGAGGCCAGCCCTGATAATCGGAAGACGTGGCGCGACAGTCAGGAGGCTACAGGACATACTAAGCACAGTCTTCGGCCTAGAGAACCCCCAGATAACGGTGAGCCAGCCAGACAACCCGGAGCTCGACGCCAGGATACAGGCATTCAGGATAGCAAGGTCCATAGAGAGGGGCTACCACTTCAGGAGGGTAGCCTTCGCCGCCCTAAGAAGGATAATGAACAACGGGGCAGTCGGCGTGGAGGTGACGATAAGCGGGAAGCTGACGAGCGAGAGGGCCAGGTTCGAGAAGTACAAGGCCGGGAAGGTCTACAAGGCCGGCCAGGTGGTAGACGAGCTGGTAGACAGGGCAGTGGCACACGCAAAACTGCCCAAGGGGATCATAGGAGTAGAAGTCATAATAGTAAAGCCCGGAGTCACGCCGGACTACATAAGGATAAAGAGCCCCGAGGAGGTCAAGGGTTTCATAGAGTCCCTGAGAGAGGAGATGATGGAGGAGCCCCTGCCAGACGAGCTAAAGGAGATGATAGAGGAGGTGAAGGAGGGTGGCGAAGCATAAGGTAAAGGCGAAGGAGCTAAGGCAGATGAGCAGGGAGGAGAGGGAGAAGCTCCTCCAGGAATTCCGCTCTGAACTAGTAATACTAAGGCACAAGGCTGCCGTGGGGGGCCTAGAGAGCCCCGGCAGGCTCAGGGAGCTCAAGAGGAACATAGCCAGGATACTAACAATAAACAGGGAGGAAGAGCTGGGTAAAAAGTGAGGATCACAAGGAGAAACCTAGCCAACCACCCACTCATAGGACTCAAAGCCCGGATCCTTTCCTACCCCGACCCCACTATAAGGGGGCTAGAGGGCACCATAACAGGGGACAACAGGCGAACCCTAACCCTAGACACAGGCAACCGCGAGGTCCTAATCCTGAAGGCCCACGCCATCCTCCTAATAGAAATCCCCGGAGGGGGATGGGCCAGGGTGAAGGGAGAGTTATTAACCGGTACCCCGCCGGATCGGGCTAAGAGGATACTGAGGGGTAGGTAGGCGGTGCCAGCCCTGAAAGAGGTGAAGAACCTCAAGATACCCGGCGTGAAGCCGCCGGAGGAGAAGTGTAACGACCCAAACTGCCCCTGGCACGGGACGCTCAAGGTTAGGGGCGTCATAATGGAGGGCGTAGTAGACAAGGCAAGGGCCAGGAGGACGGTAGTGGTGAGGCACGACTACCTATACTACGACCGGAAGTACAAGAGGTACGAGAGGAGGAGCAAGAGGATACACGCCCACCTCCCAGACTGCATAAAAGTCTCGGAGGGAGACATAGTCGTAGTCGGGGAGACAAGGCCCATATCCAAGACGGTTAAATTCGTAGTGCTAGGGGTAAAGAGGAGGGTGTAGCAGGATGCCAAAGAAGAAGAAGTACGGGGCAGTACTATCCAGGTTCGGCGTGAACAGGGGCCTCCAAGTAGGCTCCTACGTCACAGTCGCCGACAACAGCGGGGCGAAGGAGGTGATGATAATCAACGTTCCACTATTCAAGACAAGGCTAAGACAGCTGCCAGCCGCGGGAGTAGGAGACCTAGTAGTGGTGACGGTGAAGAAGGGAACGCCACAGGTAAGGAGGCAGGTAATGTACGCCGTGGTGATAAGGCAGAGGCGCCCGTTCAGGAGGAGCGACGGCACATGGGTCTCCTTCGAGGACAACGCCGTGGTTATAGTAAACCAGGACGGCACTCCCAGGGGAAGCGAGATCAGGGGCCCAGTAGCTAGGGAGGCAGCAGACAGGTGGCCTAGGATAGCAAAGCTAGCCACAATAATAATATAGGGGGTGACGGGCGGTGGCGAGGCTAACACTGAGCAGGCAGCCTAGGAAGCAGAGGAGAGCCTACTACAGGGCCCCCCTCCACAGGAGGCAGAAGCTGGTGACCGCAACCCTAAGCAGGGAGCTAAGGGAGAAGTACGGGGTCAGGAGCCTGCCCGTGAGGAAGGGGGACAAGGTAAGGATCATGAGGGGCGACTTCAAGGGGCACGAGGGCGAGGTTGTAGAGGTGGACCTGAAGAGGTACGCCATCTACGTTGACGGGGCAACAATAAAGAAGGCAGACGGCACACCCGTCTTCAGGCCAATACACCCATCAAACGTCATGATAGTACAGCTAAAGCTAGACGACAAGTGGAGGCAGAAGCTTATAGAGCGCAGGGGAGGCAAGAAGGAGGAGGCTGGTGAGTAATGGCAAGGATGGGAGGACAGCGGAGGCTAAGGGCACTAGCAGCCCCCAAGTTCTGGCCCATACTCAGGAAGCACTACAAGTGGACAGTCAAGCCGAGGCCAGGCCCCCACCCGGCCGAGAGGAGCCTACCACTACTACTCATAGTCAGGAACGTCCTAGGCTACGCCGAGACGGCCAGAGAGGCTAGGAAGCTGATAAGCGAGGGCCACTTCAAGGTAGACGGTAGGGTCAGGAAGGACTACAAGTACCCCGTAGGATTCATGGACGTAATAGAGGTAGTGGACACCGGGGAGACGTACAGGTTCCTCCCCTACCCAGTCAAGTACTTCAAGCTACACCCCATACCACGGGAGGAGGCCCAGATCAAGCCGGTCAGGATAGAGAACAAGACGACTGTCAGGGGAGGCCACATACAGCTCAACCTCCACGACGGGAGGAACATACTAGTCAAGGTCAAGGACCCGAGGAACCCCGTGGAGGACACGTACAAGACCATGGACACACTAGTAATAACACTACCAGGACAAGAGATCAAGGACCACCTAAAGTTCGGCGAGAAGATGCTATCCATAATCATAGGAGGCAGGAACGTGGGCAGGGTAGGCAGGATCGTATCAATCCAGAGGGGATGGGGTAGGAAGAGGAGCATAGTAACAATAGAGGACGCCACAGGAAACCTATTCCAGACAAGCCTAGACTACATACTAGTTATAGGCTCAGAGAAGCCAGTCATATCGCTACCGGAGGGTGCGTGGAAGTGAGCCTGCCCATACCACCAGAGGAGGTCTCCAGGATACTAGACGACTGGAACAAGCACCCCATGAGGAAGCCAAGGATCGCCAAGGTAACAGTAAACATAGGAATAGGATACAGCGGGGAGAGGCTGCAAAACGCGGCGAGGGTGCTAGAGGAGCTAACAGGCCAGAAGCCATCATTCAGGAAGGCAAAGAGGACGATAAGAGCCTTCGGAGTCAGAAGGGGAGAGAACATCGCAGTCATGGTAACACTCAGGGGCGAGAGGGCAACCGAGTTCCTAAAGAAAGCCCTAGAGGCGGTTGGCTACAGGCTCAAAGCCTCTAGCATAGACGAGCACGGCAACATAGCATTCGGAATAGAGGAGCACATCCTAATACCAGGGGTAAAGTACGACCCAGAAGTCGGTATCCTAGGCATGGACGTAGCCATAACAATAGAGAGGCCAGGCCACAGGATAGTAAGGAGGAAGAGGCAGAGGAAGACACACATACCCAGGAGGCACAGGGTAACAAGGGAGGAGACCATGATACTATTAAACCAGCTATTCGGAGTACGCTTCATATAACGGAGGTGGCAACAGGGATGGGGAAGTTCAGGCCCATAAAGCCCAAGAGGATGGGAAGGGGAGCCCAGCGCTGCATGAGGTGCGGCACAAGGGACGCGGTCATACAGAAGTACGGCATATACCTATGCCGGCAGTGCTTCAGGGAGGTAGCACCACTACTAGGATTCAGGAAGTATAGGTGAGGAGCCATGACCATGCAGGACACCCTAGCAAACGCCCTCGCGACACTCCAGAACGCCGAGATGAGGGGCAGGACCGAGACGGTGATAATGCCAGCATCAAAGCTAATAGCAGCGGTACTCAGAGTCCTCCAGAGGGAAGGCTACATAGGTGAGTTCGAATACATAGACGACGGCAGGTGGGGCAAGTTCAGGGTACAACTCCTAGGCAGGATAAACAAGGTCGGGGTAGTAAAGCCCAGGGTATCAGTAAGCTACAGAGAGCTCACCAGGCTACCCGAGTCCCTCAAGAAGTACCTGGCAAGCAGGGACATAGGAGTCCTCATAATATCAACAAGCCAGGGAGTGATGACCCACAGAGAGGCGATGGAGAAGAGGATAGGAGGAGTAGTCATAGCATACGTCTACTAGACCACCTCCATCCTAACCCCAGGCAGGAGACCCCTCTCACGGGCCATCCTATACAACACCCTATGAGCCTCCACCCCATCCTCGCCCATGTCAATAGTCCTATCATTAACATACATAGTAATGAACCTCTCCAGCAACCCCCGATCCTTAACCCTAGAATACCGGGAGGCGAACGAGACAGCCTCCGCCTTATGCTCATACGCATACCGTATACTCTCAACCAGCGCCCCCCGGAAAGCCTCAGCCACCCCCCTGCCATGGGACATACTGAACAAGTCAACACCCAGCGGCATAGGCAGCCCTCCAGTCTCCCCACTCCACCACTCCCACAGATCCACCACCAAGTCCAGCCCCCTACTCGAGTAGGTTATCTGCTCCTCATGGATCAAGAGGCCAGCATTAACCTCACCCCTCTCAACCATGCCCGGGATAAGGTCGAACCTAGCAAACACGGGCTCGAAGACGTCCCCCACGGCGAGGCGGAGGAGGAGGTAAGCGGTGGTATACCTACCCGGCACCGCCACCCTAGCCCCCTTCAACCCGTTTAAACCAGGCTTAGCAACAACAACAGGCCCGTAACCCTCACCCATGCTGGCACCAGTCCTGAGCAGATAGTACCTATCACTAACATAGGCATACGCATGCGCGCTAGCAGCAGTGGCGTCGATAACCCTGCCATCCTCTATAATCCACCTGTTCAGGGTCTCAATATCCTCTATAATATGATCAACGCCATCGAAGCCAGGAACCCTAACAGCCCCACTAACTATACCGTAGAACATGAAGGCATCATCAGGATCCGGAGTATGAGCCACACTCAGCCTAGCCAACCCGGCTCCACCAGGTAGCCGGGGGCGGTGCGAAGGGGTATATGTATAGGGTTACCCGTGCCATCTAGGAGCGAGCATGAGCATCCTCAACTGGGCCTCCCTAGCCCTGGCCAAGTCCACCCTGACAACCACCGCCCCAACCCCCGGGGCTCCATAGACTACGATGCCCCCCTCAGGGGTGCACGCAATCGCCGGGAGAGCAAGAAGATCCTCCTCACCATCCACAAGCAGGAGGGTAGGCTCCCGGGAGCCAAGAGCCCCACACACAGCCTCCACAGCATCGACCGACAAGGCCCCCCGGGGATTCACCACCCTGTAAACCCTCATCCCAAACCTAGAGGCGCTACCAACCAGATCGTCAATGCCAGCCTCAACACCCCTCCTAGTGAACCCGTCTATGGCAGCCAGCGTGGGCCTCAGGCCGGAGCCCAGGCAGGTCCTAGTAACAACATCGCCTATACATGATAGCGTAGTGGGGTTGAGCCGGGCCAGGAGGCCGCCTACCCTGCCCCTGTATATGGGGCCTCGGGGCCACTTGAAGTCCGGCCTAGCCCGGGCTGGCAGGCTTAGGGCGATCATTTCCTCTTCACTATCCTGCCTGATACCTTGATCGCGTACATGCCCGGCTTCTCTATCTCGAGCTCGCTAGCAAGGACAGAGTCTGTGCTTATGATGATCACCATCCCCTCCCAGTCCTCAGTGAAGCTTGTCGACTTGCAAACGGGGCACACGCTGGCATCCCTAGGAACCAGGGCACCGCAGTTCCTGCACGCCTTCAACCTAGGCTTCCCAGCCATCCCGGCCACCTCACTGCGTCGCCTCGGCCTCCAACCACTCCTCCTTCCCCAGGTATGGCTGGCGCATAGTCATGCCTATCCTCAGCATCCTGCCCCGCCTAGCGGCCCTGCTTATCTGGGTAATCCTCGCCCTGACTATATCGCCCACCTCAACTATCCTACCAGTCTCCTCGCCCCTGAAGCCCCTACGGTCTGGCAGGTACTCTACAGGCTCATCCATGATCTGGTTCCTGAACACGAACCCGTCCAGGGGGCCTAGGCCCACGAATATGCCCTGCTCCCTGGCCTCCCTTACAACCCCCCTGACAACCTCTAGGAGCACCGGCTCGAAGCTGAGGACCTTGTACTTGACCGGGAAGTATATGTTGGGGTCCCCGGGTAGGGGCACGATCACCCCGTCACCAGTAATCTGGACCTCTATCACAGATACTATAACGCCGAGGTCCGGGTCGACCTGTCCCTCGAGGTTCTCCCTCAGTATCTTCAATATCTCAGCCTCCAGCGACTCCTTGCTGATGCTGGATGGCGGCACGCCGACCCACTCCTCTACCTCGTAGACCACGTACAATACCAGCAACCCCCAGGGCAGGCTAGGTAGGTGGTGTGGGGAATAAATCCCTTTAAATACCGGGGCTACCAGGCTACCCATACTTCCTCCTAACGTACTCGTATACTAGGCGAGCCCCGTAGCCCGGCGCGAGCCCATCGGGCCAGTACTCGGGCGCAGTCGGCCCTGCATCGGTGCCTATCCCAGGCCCGGCTATGTCGAGGTGTATCCAGGGCTTTCCATGGGTGAACCTCTCTAGGAACAGCGCCGCGGTTATAGCGCCGCCGTAGCGGATAGTGGACACGTTCCCCACGTCACCCAGCGGGCTGGACTTGCTGAGGAGCTTCTTATACTCGTCGACTAGGGGCATCCTCCATACCCGGTCACCCGTAGCCCTGGCAGCCTCCTCCAGCTTGGCGGCGTCTTCATCGTTACGGGTGAAGTAGCCAGCGATTAGGGGGCCTAGCGCCACCACCATGGCGCCCGTCAGGGTCGCCAGGTCGACGATCTCCCTGGCGCCAATCTCCTTGGCGGCGTATGCTATGGCATCGGCTATAATCAGCCTCCCCTCGGCGTCGGTGTTACCAACCTCCACCATTGTGCCGTCCCACATCCTAATAACGTCGCTAGGCAGGTAGGACTCGCCGCTGGGAGCATTGATCACCGCGGGGAGCAGCGCTACGAAGTTGGTCTTGGACCTTGTCTTGGCTAGTATCCATGAGGCTCCCAGGACCGCGGCCCCGCCAGCCTTGTCGCTCCTCATCGAGGTTATCCAGGGGCTGGTCTTCAGGTTTATCCCGCCAGTGTCAAAGACGACGGTCTTGCCCACTAGGGCTATCGGGTCGCCCTCGCCGCCGGTGTAGCGTATAACGATGAGCCTAGGCTTGCTACTACTACCCTTACCCACGTTCACTATGCCGCCGAAGCCCTCCCTGACGAGCCTATCATAGCTGAACACCTCAACGTCGACATTGGGAAGCCTAGAGAATAGGTCTCTAACAGCCTCAGCCAGCCTGGAGGGGGTTAGGTGGTTGGGTGGAGCATTAGCCACATCCCGTGCAAGGTAGACTCCCTCAACTATAGCCCCAGCCAGCTCAATATCGCCCTGGAAGCCGTGGACGCCGATCCTCCTAATCCTCATCCGGGGCTTACTCCTAAACGCATCAAGCCTATAAGAGCCCAGAGCAGCGGCTATAACAGCCTCCAGCGCCTCCTCCCCGCCCAAGTTCCCAGTGCAGAGGAGGACCTCCTCCCGGGACTCCGCCAGCTCCTTGAAGGCCTTCCCTACGGCCCTCCTAACATTCTCCAGCCTTTCCCCATTCCCGGCACCAGAGCTTCCAAGGCCCACGAACACTATCTCAGACCCGCCATGGTAGGCCTTGAAAACCTCGCCTACACCAGCCTTGAAGCCGCCTGCCTCGACAGCATTCCTCAGGGGGCCTCCTATACTCTCATCAACCTGCCCAGCCAAGTCCTCGAGGACAGGCTGCCCCTCGGGGCCCTGCCAGACGGGTACAACTATCGACTTGAAGCCGAGGGAGAGTATATCGCCCTCAACACGCTCCAGGGTTGGAGGCCTAGTATACAACACCACTCCAAACACCCCCAGGGTAGGATTGTGGGGGCGGATAGCCATTATTAATACCAGCCCGGCCGGACTGGTATAACCGAGGTCCGGCGGCATGAGGATACTAATCATAGGGGCAGGCATTGTGGGTAGCACGCTGGCAGAGAGGCTGAGCAACGCTGGCCACTCGGTCACGATAATAGACAAGGATGAGGACAAGATAACGAAGGTAGGCTCCATGGTAGACGCGGAGGCGCTAGTCAAGGATGCAACCAGCCCCGAGGTCTATGAGGAGCTCGACATAGAGAGCTACGACGTTATAGTGGCTGTGACCGACAGGGACGAGGTCAACCTCTTCACAGCCGCCATAGCTAGGCTCTACAATGTCGAGAACATATACGTAAGGATCAGGAACCCGCAGACATCGAGGATACTCGACATACTAGGGGTCAAGGGAGTGGTCCCGGAGCCCCAACTCGTGGCCAACGTGTTCTACTCGATGATAGAGGGGATGCACACGGTGGTCAACCTAATACCCACACTAACCGGCGACTTCCACCTAGTCTCGGTGGCAGTCAGACCCACAAGCATAGCCAGGGGCAAGATGATCAGAGACCTAGTCAGGGATGAAAGGTTCCCGAGGGGCGTGAAGATACTAGCAGTCTACGACGGGGAAAACCTGATAGACCCCGAGTCGGCCCCAGTCCTAGACGTGGGGCACACGGTGATCGCCCTAGTACACAGGGACTCGCTCAGGGAGTTCAGCAACCTGTTCTAGCGGAAGGGTGGAGGGCATGGTGGAGGCCATCAAGCTAGCGGAGGGGAGCCTAGAGGTACTCGGCATAAAGATCCCAATAGCGGTGATAAACTCAATACTAACCCTAGTAATAATAATACTCTTCCTAATGATATACAAGAGGATACTACACAGGCTAGTCAACATAAGGGTACTGGACAGGATATACTACGAGAAGCTCTATAGAGTCACCGAGCTGGCAGTCTTCATAGTAGCGATCCTAGCCATAACATACTACATCACCGGGGAACACGTACTCGTATACGTGATCGCCGGGATGGTACTCATAGTAGCTGCCTCCAGCTGGCAGATAATAGCCAGCTTAGTCAGCTTCTACATACTACTATTCTCGAGGATAGTAAACAGGGGAGACTACATAATCCTACCCGGGGGCCCGCAGGGCAGGGTGAGGGACATAAACCTGCTATACACTGTACTCGAGACCCCCCACGGCGTCTACGCGGTACCAAACCTCGAGATAGTCAGGCAGGGCAGGCTACTCCTCAGAGACGTCTCGCAGATGAGGATGGTGGTGAGGATATGGGGCTTCGAGGACCCCTCGATAGTCGGGGACCTAAGGCTCAAGATAGCGGAGGTGCTAGAGGAGAGGCTCTCAGAGGTAGCAATACATGGCGCCATACCAAGGATCTACGTGGACGAGGTGTCAATGGACAGCGTCACATTCAAGGCAGTGATCCCCGTCTCAGGGCCGAGACCAAACCTCTCGAGGGTATCAGACATACTCGTAGTCATGGCTAACTCCTTAAAAGAGCTAGGATACTCATACACAATAACCCTGGAGCACACAGAGGGCTACGAGCAGAGGTGGAGGACGGTTGCCTAGGAGGAAGGACCCCTTCGTATGCCCCCGCTGCGGGGCCAGGGCGCAGGAGCCTAACAAGACCTGGACGCTAGTCTCGCCCATGCCAGACAAGTACGGCAGGATAACAGTCACGGTAATGGGCAGCTTCACCTGCCCCAGCTGCGGCTACTCCTGGAGGGCGGTTGTACAGAAGATCAAGACGGGTGGAGGCGAGGCAGAGGAGGAGAGGCCAAGAGAGCCGGGCATGGTAATAGAGATAGACCTGAATGACCTAGACGATATAGAGTAGGGCGGCTACTCCCACTCTATCGTAGCCGGCGGCTTACTCGTTATATCATACACGACCCTGGTAACCTCTGGTATCTCCCCAGTTATCCTGGATGCAATCCTCTCCAGGACCACCCACGGCAGCCTAGAAGCCCTGGCAGTCATCGCATCAACACTCTCGACAACCCTAACCGCAACCACGTACCCATAGACCCTCCTATCCCCCTTAACCCCAGTCGCCCTAGACGATGTCAGCACCGCGAAGTACTGCCAGAGGCCACGGTGCAGCCCCGCACCCTCGATCTCCTCCCTGACAATCCTGTCAGCGGCCCTGGCTATCCTAACCTTGTCCCTGGTAACCTCGCCCTCAACCCTAACAGCCAGCCCAGGGCCTGGTATGGGCTTCTTCTCCACTAGCTCACTGGATAGGCCCAGCATTTTCCCGATCCTCCTCACCTCATCCTTATAGAACCACCTCAAGGGCTCAACCAATGTGAGGCCAAGCCTCTCGGGGAGGCCGCCCACGTTATGATGCGTCTTTATGGTATCAGCTCCAGGCCTAGCGCCGGACTCTATCACATCCGGGTAAATGGTGCCCTGGACGAGGAACTGGGCCCCCAGCCTCTCGGCTTCCTCCCTAAGCACCTCGCCATAAACCCTGCCGATGACCCTCCTCTTCTCCTCCGGGTCAACAACACCCCTGAGCTCGGAGAAGAAGCGGTCTGAGGCGTCAACTATGCGGGGCGGTATCCCGAGCCTGGATAGGGCCCTAGACACCCACTCAACCTCCCCCTCAGGGTGAAGGCCGTGGTCTATGAAGACCGGGATGAGCCTATCGCCTAAAGCCCTCCTCGCCAGGAGGGCCGCGACGGTGGAGTCGACACCCCCACTCACAGCCGCCACTGCTATCCCGCTACCTACAACCTCCCTGATATACTCGACTAGGCTGCCTACAAGGTCCTCAGGCCTCCAATCCCTGGGAACCCCAGCTATAGAGAGGAAGTTATCTAGGAGGAGCATGCCACCCCAGCTATGAGACACCTCAGGGTGCCACTGGACCCCATAAACCCTCCCCCTATACTCGAACGCTGCTACAGGGCTACCCTCACTAGTGGCTAGAACCCTGGCCCCGGGCGGGGCCTCAAGCACAGCGTCATTATGGCTCATCCAAACCTCGACCTCGCGAGGGAACCCCCGGAGGAGGCCGCGGTCATCCAGCACCCTAACCCTGGTGGAGCCAAACTCCGGCCTAGGGCTAGGCCCAACCCTGCCCCCGAGGACCTTGGCGAGCAGCTGGTGGCCGTAGCATATGCCCAGGACAGGCTTACCACTCTCCACGGCCTCCAGCGCTATAGAGTCGTGATCCGACTCCCACACCGAGGAGGGGCCCCCGCTCAGGATTATTGCATCCACACCGCCGAGAAGGCCGCGAGCCTCGGCGGGGCTAGCTATCTGGCTCCACCTCTCAGCCTCCCTAACCCTCCTTGCGATAAGATGCGCATACTGGCCCCCGAAGTCTATTATTAGGACCCTGCTACTGCCGCCGGGCCTGCCCAAGCCTTACCCCCATGAGACCGGCCAGCGCCGGGGAGGCCCTAAAAGTATGGGCCAGCATATAAGGGGTTGATGAGAGAGGGGTGGAATCCGGCCGCAAGACACCTACCCTCATTGCCCCCGCGTGACCCGCGGGCCTAAGGTAGGCACGGGCTACCTGGATCACATGGCCTTTAAGGGGTTATAAGCATGACACGCCCCAGACCCCCATGGGGGTGCACTTGGTGGACGACAGGTTCATTATAAGGCGGGTCTACGGGGTCCAAGCCATAGACTCGAGGGGTACACCCACAATCAAGGCGGTAGTAGAGACCCGTGGAGGGGGTAGAGGCTACGGGCTGGCCCCTAGCGGGGCTAGTAAGAGTAGCAAGGAGGCTGTAGAGCTTAGGGACGGGGGAAGGAGGTGGAGGGGCAAAGGCGTATCCAGGGCCCTAGCCATGCTGGAGAGCATAGTTGCACCCAGGCTGACGGGGATCGACTCCAGGCGGCAGGACCTCGCGGACTCTATACTAAACGCCGTCGATGGGAGCGGGAACAAGTCTAGGATCGGGGGCAACACGACCACGGCTGTGAGCATAGCGGTGGCCAGGGCAGCAGCGTCGACAGCAGGCATACCCCTCTACAGGTACCTCGGGGGCCCCACCTCGAGGCTCATGCCGGTGCCAATACTAAACGTGATAAACGGCGGGGCTCACGCGGGCAACGATCTAGCCTTCCAGGAGTTCATGATAGTACCCATGGGGGCAGACAGCTTCTCCGAGGCCATGAGGATGGCGGTGGAGGTCTACTGGAGCCTCAAGGACTTCCTCAAGGAGAAGTACGGGCCGGTTGCAGTGAATGTGGGGGACGAGGGAGGCTACGCTCCTCCCATGTCAAGGGTGGAGGAGGCGCTGGAGGCGCTAGAGAGGGCTATAGACAGGAGCGGCTACGCCTTGGGCAGCGACTTCTACCTAGGAATAGATGCTGCCGCCAACCACTTCTACGACGAGGCCTCCGGGATGTATATGGTAGACGGGAGGAGGCTAGACAGGGGAGCGCTCCTGGACCTATACGAGGACCTAGCGGTCAGGTACAGGCTAGTGTACCTAGAGGACCCAGTGCACGAGGACGACATCGATGGGTATAGGGAGGCGACGAGGAGGCTGGGCCACAAGGCCCTCATAGTCGGGGACGACCTATACGCCACAAACACCAAGCTACTGGCAAAGGGGATAGAGGCCGGGGCCACCAACGCGGCCCTCGTCAAGGTTAACCAAGTGGGGACACTAACCGAGACGATCGACTTCATACGCATGGCCGTCGGGAGCGGTATGAGGGTCATAATAAGCCACAGGAGCGGGGATACCGAGGACAGCTTCATAGCAGACCTCGCGGTGGCGGTGGAGGCGGGGATCATAAAGACGGGAGCACCAGCCCGGGGTGAGAGGACCTCCAAGTACAATAGGCTACTCGAGATAGAGTGGGAGCTGGGCTCGGAGGCGCGCTACAGGCCCTTCATCTAGGAGGACTCCCCAGACTCGCCCTCCTCCCCGCTACCCGCCCCCTCACCGGGCTCCTCCTTAGCCTCCTTAGGGTACTCTACCTCTATCGTTATCCTAAGCTTCTCGGGTGACAGCAGGTTGTAGACGTCCTGGGCTAGGAGCCGCAGCCTGCTATCAAGGTCGTGCATCCCCAGGACGTCGGAGGGTAGCACCACCTCCATGACCCCGTTGCTGGCCGAGGCTGATAGGGGCTTCACACCCAGCCAGCGGAGGGATAGGTACTCGAGCTTCTCCTCGTCGGCCTCGACCTTCTTCACGACCTCCAACTCTATCTTAAGCTTCTTACCGGCCAGGGGATGGTTGAAGTCTATGTAGGCGAACCTCTCAGTCACCTTTATGATCCTGCCGAGCCTACCGCCAACCTCTATCTCCTGGCCAACCCTGGGGGTTATGTTGTGCCTCCTGAGCTGCTTGACCGGTACCCTTATGACTAGCTTCTCGTCCCTCGGGCCGTAGGCCTTCTCGGGGGGCGCTATTATCTCCCTCTTCTCCCCCGGCTCCATCTCCTTGAGGGCCTCGTCTACAGCGTCTATTAGCTTGCTCCTCCCAACTACTACCGGGTGCTCTCCGTACCTCCTGTTCGGATCGTATATACCCGCCTCCTTCGCTACATCCTCCCTAGTAGTGTCTATTACCTCCTCGTCGCCGTCGACCGTCTTTATGGTGTAGTGTATTAGCACGAAGTCGCCCTCCTTCAGCGCCACTACTTATCCACCTCGCCTAAGGTACCATCCCAGATCCTTTATAGGCTCTATCATTCTCACCCCACCCCTCTCGGCCCCGAGG
>JALWEI010000036.1 GCA_027014125.1 Acidilobaceae archaeon
GTACTGGTACCTAGTCTGCTATGAAGACGGTAAGCGTAGACACATCTACGTGGGCGCCTTCCCAGAGAGGGCCTACAAGGAGAGGGAGGAGGCCAAGAGAGCCAGGGAGATAGGCAGGAGGCTGAGGAAGCTGCACAAGGCTAAGCGTAGGATTGAGAAACTGCTTGCTAAGGCTGAGGAGCAGCTTGCCGAGGCGGTTAGCCTTCTCGAGGGTGTTGGAGAAGATAGGGTCCAGCCCGAGGCGGGTTTTTCTCTAACACCTGGAGCGGGGGTGGTCCAGGGGTGAGCAAGGGTAGGGTATACCCGTATCTATATGTTGTGACGGACGTGTTCCAGGATGATGTTGGGTTAGAGCCTGGCATGCTGATTGCATGGGATAACCATGGCAGTTACTACACTATAACGACATTCAACCTGGAGACTAGGGAGATCAAGCCGCTGGCAAACATCTACCTGGTCAAGAGGATGACTCGGGAAGAGGTGAAGTGTCTAGAGGAGAACGTGCATCCCTGCAAGTGCATCCAAGGCCTTGAGCATAGGCTCAGAGAGCGTCTCTTGGATGCTGCCAAGGTATTCAGCCACATCAATGGTAGGAGGATAGACGAGCTCTACGAGAGGGCGCTGGAAAATGCTGGTTGCAGAGAGCCAACTGATAGTAATATGGAGGAGGTGGACGAAAAGTGAGGAAGCTGGCGTACTGCCTGGAGTGTGTGTTCTTCAGGCATTGGGGTGAACTGTCCCAGGTTGAGAAGGAGAAGGTTGTAGACTGGGTTGACAGGTATAGGCCTGGGCAGGAGCCTAAGGGCTTTTGCCAGTACTACAATCGCCCTGTCACCTACCTGGTCGGTAGCTGTCGTGGCTTCACGCCGAGGCGTATGCGGAAGCCAGAGCCGAAGAGTATACTCGAGTACTTGGAGAGGTGATAACGGTGCTGGCCCGAGAGTGGTTTGCAAGACTGGAGGGCTTGACGAGGAGCCAGGTGAAGGCTTGGAGCTATATCGTCGAGTACGTCAAGGTCCACCAGAGAAGGTGCTTCACGTATAACGACTTGACCAGGTTCTGGCCTCAGGCTAGTACAAGGATCAATGTGCAGACCCTAGACCGCAGGATAAGGGAGTTCGTCGGGGAGGGCCTGCTGGAGCGCTTTGACAAGGAGTGGCATGGCAGGAGGCGCGCTGTATTCTGCCTCCCGGAGGATCTTTTCCTCTTCTACACTTCAGGGAGGTGATGCCTGGTGGCTAAGGATCTGCGGGCTTGCAGGATGCTTGGCGAACTAGTATCCAAGCTCAGCTACGGCTTCCACGTCTTCGAGAGGGATCATGCTAGAGTCGAGGTAAACAGGACTGGGTCATTCACCACCGTGTGGCTGCTATTGCCTGGCGGTAGGTATGTGCTTGCAGCCTTCGGTTCCAAGCCTGGGCGTAGCTACCACTGGCGGTGTACTGACGCGGATGCTGTTGCGTTCGCACTCTACACAATCGAGGAGGAGATGGTCGGGAAGACTCTATACGTGGAGGTGTTGGATAATGGCTGAATCGTTTGAGACCAGGAGGATGAGGATCCACATACCCGACCCCTACCCCCAGGTCGACCCCGGGGTCTACGCCGGGGTCCCCGGGGCGCCATTGTCAATAGACGACGTGTTGCAGCGCAGACACGTCTGCTTCTCACCCGACGAGCTCCGGTCCATACTGGAGCGTGCTCGGGGCCGTCTCGAGGCCGAGACGCCCCTGGGAGTGGATGAGGTGGAGACTAGGAAGGACTGGGTGGTGCACGCCAGGGTGGATCGGGCAACGGTATACTTTCTTCGTCGTCTACAGGCCCGCTTCAACATCGACAGGAGCACGGCAATCCGCCTCGGCGTATACCTGCTGAAGGAAGCACTCGAGAAGCAGCAAGACTAGGGGGTGAGTCCAGTGGTCATGGTTAAGATAGTCTGTAGGGGGTATACGAGTGATGATAAAGAGAGGCGTGTTGTGGTTAGTGCTGATATGCCATCGGACAGGTGGGCGCTGATCGCGCATGTTATTATGCGGTTCTTTGTCTCAAAGTCGTCCCCGCTGATCGACCTGGACTTCGACATGCTACACTGCGAGGCTAAGTGTGAGGGCAAGCAGTGCAGGAGCAAGAATGCGTGGAAGATGCAAGCAAAACACGCAGAGAAGCTGCTAAAGAACAAACCCACATGGCTATGAAGGGGGTGGTTGTGTAATGGCAGAAAAGGAAGGTCATGAAATTATCATGGAAGAAGTTCGTGATTTACTACGCGATGCTGTGAGGATAGTAAGTGAACGACTAGATGACCACGCTAGGGAGATGGATTTCAAGTTGTCTATGATAGATGCAAAAATAGATCGTGTAAGGCGTGACATTGATGAATGGTCTGCCAAAATATTTAGAAGAATGCTTATAGCATCAGTATTATTTGGTTTGATAGTATCAATCATTGCAATAGCTGTTATAAGCGGGCTAATGCTGGAGCATGCATCTAATAATGCGGAACAGTATGTCCAGGGATATATTGAGGGTGTTAGAGACGCCCTTAATGATCCTAGTTTCTCCATGGTGAAGTTAGCCTGCATGAAGGGAGAGAATGTATCAATAACAATAGGTAGAGAGCAGTTCAAGCTTGTATGTGGACAGGGTGGTAGATGATGGCTTTGACGGTTGTTTTTACGGGGCGTATTTCTAGGAGGCGGGGCCAGGTCCTAGTATTGCTGCCTAGGGACTACTGGGAGGTGTTTAGGGGTATGCGAGGTAGGAGAGTGAAGGCTAGGATAGGCGACGTCGAGTACAATGGAAGGATAACAGTGATCGAGGACCGGGTATATGTCAGCCTGCCATACTCGGCGTTAGCCCTGAGAGAGCAGGCTAGGTATCACATTATTAGGCTGGAGGTGTGACCCTTGGGTGAGCCTAGGTTTGTTATCAGGTGTTATCATGCTGATGGCAGTTTTGATGACATGTTCTCTGACGAGTGTGTGCTGAATGAGGAGCCTGCTCCAGGCTGTGTTAGGGTGGAGTGTATGAGTTTAAGTGAGTGGTTTGAGGAGGATTGTGAGGCTACGGACTTTCCCGGTGAAGAGGAGGAGTGTTTAGATATGCTTGATGAGGCTGGTGCCTATGTGCATGTTTAAATTATAACCTGGAGGTGTAATGGTTATGAATGTGGTTGAAAAGAGTGAACTGGGAATCAGCTATACAGTGGCTAAACGTTCTGGTCTTGATTCCCGCCCTGGTAAGGCGGAGGTCCCGGGTTCAAATCCCGGCGGCGGCTCCACCTTCTAACCTATAATGTGGGTTGGTTAGGGCATTGTGAGCTTTTGCCGGAGTTACCGCCTGATTGGCTAGCATTTGTATTTTTCTCCTGTGCATACGTCCCTGTCGACTGTGCATCCGGGGTATATTGTTGCGTGTGCCCCTATCTTGACTCCGGGGAGTATTGAGACGTTTATCCCCGTCTTCGCGTATCCTCCTATCACTGCACCTAGCTTCCTCATTCCGGTGTCTACTGGTTTACCTTTGATCCTCATCTTTACCGTCTTGTTGTCGAACCTGAGGTTTGCTGTTATCGTCCCTGCGCCTAGGTTTACGTGCTCTCCTATTATGCTGTCTCCTACGTAGTTGAGGTGGGGTGCCTTGGCGTGTTCCATGAGTATTGAGGCTTTGACTTGGGTTGAGAATCCGATGTGGGCTCCTGTTGAGAGGCTTGTGTATGGCCTTACGTGGCTATTGGGCCCTACCCTGGCCTCTGGGCCTATGTATGCTGGTCCCTGTATGAGTGTGTGGTGTCCTATCCTTGCTCCTGGTGCGATGTGGACTCTGCCTTCTATGACTGCTGTGGGCGCCACATCCCCCTGGGTTTGGGGTTCTAGCTCGTTTTCTAGGACTAGCTTGTTGGCTTTGAGCAGGTCCCATGGGCGGCCTATGTCTACCCAGTACCAGTCTCCTGTCTCTACTTTTACTGTGTGGTCTCTGGCCATTGCTGTTATTGCGTCTGTTAGTTCTAGCTCTCCTCTGGGGCTTGGCTTGAGCTTTTCTAGGTAGGGCATGATCATGTCGTAGTCTACCTTGAGGCCTCCTATGAAGACTAGCCTGCTGGGCTCCTGGCCCCTCCTCGGCTTCTCTACTATGCCCTGTAGGGCCCCGTGCTCTAGCTTGAGCACCCCGTACTCCCATGGGGTGCTAGTCTCCCCTGCTAGGAGCGTTGGGGGGTTGGCCTTGTCTAGGGCCTGGTAGGCTGTGGGCTGGGCCACTATGTCCCCGTAGAGCACCGTATACCTCCCCGGGCCCCCGTGCTCCATCGCCACCCTCAGCGCATCCCCTGTGCCGGCCTCCCTGCCCTGGTCTATGATCTCCACATCATGGAGGCCGCAGTTCCTTATCCCCCTGGCCAGCTCCTCTAGCTTGTATGACGCAACCACTAGCACCTTGTCGTGGGGGCCTGCTAGGCGGAGGTGCCGGCAGATTACTGGCTCTCCTGCTACTGGCATGAGGGGTTTGGGCTTGGTGTCTGTTAGGGGCCTTAGCCTCTCCCCCTTGCCTGCTGCTAGTATCGCTAGTATCCTCTCCACCACGCCTACCTACCCCGTGTGGTGGCTGGCTGGTTGCCTGGCTTTAGCTTGATTACCCTGCCCCGGGGCAGGGTCGCCTTTATGATTGTTACCTTGTATCCCCTGGCCTGTAGCTTGTCTAGTACGTGGAGGAGCAGGTCCTCTATTAGGGCCTCGTCCCTGCCTAGGGCCTCCCAGAGGGGCTTGTAGTCCAGGCTACTGACCGCCTCCTCTAGGCTCTTCGCCACCTCCTCCACATCGACCACGCTATCAGGCTCTATGCAGGCCTCCACCTCGACGTCGTGGCCGTGGAGGCCGTAGCCCATGCCCGGTATCCTTAGGGCCACGCTGGCCCAGGACCTGGCGCAGTACTCCCACCGCATGGCCGCTGACCCAGTGGCTATATACTTTGCCCCGGGTAAGAGTTAATATGCTCCCCATGGATAGGGTATAACTAAAGTAATGTATTGGTGGGATGATGGGTGGAGAGGTAGGGCGCAGGGACTTCCTTAAGATCGCCGGTGCAGGGGTCCTGGGCCTCATAGTGGGGGCTGGCGTCGGCTACAGCATAGGCTCCAGGGGAGGCGGGGGAGGTACCGAGACTGTAACAGTCACCCAGACTGCGGGGGGCCAGCAAGCCAGCCAGCAGGCGGCCGGGGGCATACCCGGGAAGCCACTCAAGATAGGCTACATGTACTTCATGACCGGGCCCTTCGGCACCTACGGCGATATGGCCAGTAAGGCCCTGGAGATGGCTGCTGAGGAGGTAAACAATGCCGGGGGCATACTGGGGCGCAAGGTTGAGCTGATCAGCAAGGATGAGGCCGACAGGGAGAGGGTCGTGGATAATATTATCAAGATGGTGCAGGACGAGGGGGCAGAGATCCTCGTCGGCATAGATAGCAGCGGCGACTCGCTGAAGCTTATAGACACTATAGAGAAGGAGCTCCAGGTCCCCCTGATCGTGACGCACGCAGCAACCCCCAAGCTTACCGAGTGCGCCAAGAGGAAGTACATATTCAGGGTGAGCATGTACGAGGAGCCGATAGACGTGGCCGCCGCCATACTGGCGGCTGAGAACTATCCTGATGCAGCCAAGGTGGCCAACATAGGCCCCGACTATGCATACGGGTGGGACTCCTGGGCGGTCTTCTCCTCCGTCCTCAAGGAGCTGAGGCCCGATATCGAGCTTCTGGATCCAGTATACACCAAGCTCGGGACCACGGATTACGCGAGCTACATTGACGAGTTCAACAGGCAGAAGCCCGATATACTCTTCTCGAGCCTGTGGGGAGGCGACGCGGCCACATTCTTCAAACAGGCCGTCCAGAAGGGCCTATTCAACAACATCAAGGCGTATATAAACCCGATGCTGGGGGCCACCGATACCCTGAAGGCTATAGGAGACGAGAACGTGCCCCAGGGAGGAGCCGATATATGGGGCAGCGGCAGGTACTGGTTCGACTACCCGCCCCCAAGCGTCTATCCCGTGAACAAGGCGTTCGTAGACAACTTCAAGAGCAAGTACGGGGAGTACCCTGCATACGTCTCGGGAACAAGCTACACGGCCCTTTACGCAATAAAGGCTGCCGTGGAGAGGGCCTACGCAGAGAAGGGCTCATGGCCCGACCCCGACGACTTCGTGAAGGCCATGGAGGACCTCGTGGTTGCAGGCCCCATGGGCCCCGTGTACGTGAGGGGAGGAGACCACCAGGGCATGTATGAGGTGTACTGGGGCAAACTGGCCCGCGGCGGGGGCAAGTACCCCCACCCGATCCTAAGCGACCTCAAGGTGTTCAGCCCCTTCAAGGTGTTCCCGGAGCCGCTGAAGACCAGGGTGGAGTGCTGACGGCGAGGGTGCTCGTAGGGGTGGTCGACGCAGGGTTCCTGGTGGCCCAGCTCGTTAACGCCCTCTTCTACTCCTCCATCCTTTTTATGATCGCCTCCGGCCTTAGCCTGATATTCGGTATAACGAGGATCCTGAACCTGGCCCACGGGGCCTTCTACATGCTTGGAGCTTACATTATGTATACTGTGATGACCGCCCTCCCCGGTGGCGCCTCGGCTGTCCTTGGCATACTAGCCGCCGGGGCCCTCGTGGCGTTGATTGGCCTCCTGGTTGAGGCTGGGCTCCTGAGGAGGGTCTACGGGAAGCCTGAGGAGGTCCAGCTGCTCCTCACCTTCGCCCTCATACTGGTGCTGGATGACTTGGCTAAGATGATCTGGGGCCCAGAGTACAAGTCTCTAACCACGCTCCCCTGGGGCAGCCTGGCGGTTGGTGACTACACTATACCCGTCTACCACCTAGTTGCCATAGCTGTGGCCCTTGCCTCGGCGGTGGGCCTCTGGCTCCTCTTCTCCAGGACGACGCTGGGTAAGAAGATCAGGGCCTCCGCCTCCTACCCGGAGGTTGCCGAGGCGCTGGGGGTTGATACGAGGAGGATGTTCATGGCCACATTCATGCTGGGCTCCGCCCTTGCCGGGGCCTCCGGGGCCCTGGCAGGGCCCGTGCTTACGGCTTACCCGGGCATGGGCACTGAGGCGATAGTACTCTCATTCGCCATCATCGTGATAGGGGGTATGGGGAGCATACTGGGCGCCCTGGCTGGCGCGTTGATCGTGGGATTCACTAGGACGGTGATGGCCGTGGTCTACCCTGTGTTGGAGGTGGCCCTGATCTACATAGTGATGGCCATCGTCCTCCTAGTCAAGCCCACTGGGCTGTTTGGCGGCAGGGAGGTGGAGAGGAGGTGAAGCCCAGCGACTACTGGGCCCTTGTACTAGTCTTCGCCCTGCTAGCTGTGGCCCCCGCCCTGGCGGGCCCCTTCTACACGAGGCTCCTAGCCACGGGGATACTCTATGGGACCGCCGCTGTGGGGTTCAACGTGCTCTTCGGCTACACGGGCCTGCTCAGCTTCGGCCACGCAATGTTCTGGGGCGCCGGGGCCTACACTGTTGCCATAGGCATGGTCAAGATGGGCCTATCCTTCCCCGCCTCCCTGGCCCTCTCCCTCCTAGTTGTCGGGGTGATAGCGCTCGTCACAGGCTTCCTGAGCCTGAGGCACACTAGGATATACTTTGCGATGCTCACCCTCGCCTTCGGCCAGCTGCTCTACGCTATAGCGCTCAAGTGGAGGAGCATGACCGGCGCTGATGAGGGGATCTACGGCGTCCCTCGCCCTCTGGGCGATGTGGTCCTCTACTACTACCTCATCCTAGGAGTCTCCCTCGTGGTGCTCCTAGCCCTGCTCAAGATCCTCAAGAGCCCCCTGGGACTTGCGTTTAGGAGCATAAGGGATAACCCCTTCAGGGCCGAGGTTGTAGGGTACCCGGTCAACAGGCTTAGGCTGCTTAGCTACACCATAAGCGGCCTAGCTACTGGGGTGGCTGGTAGCCTCTACGCCCCCCTCCAGACCTCGGTCAACCCTGAGTCCCTATATTGGACCTTCAGCGCTGCTATAGTGTTCATGGCTATACTCGGGGGCTCCAGGGTGTTCATAGGCCCCTTCATAGGTGGGCTCCTCTACGTCTTCATCCAGGACACAGCGATGGGCGCCACCGAGTACTGGCTCCTCGCCACAGGCATCACGCTGGGGGCCCTCATACTCCTCCTGCCAGAAGGCATAGTAGGGTACATCTGGAGGAGGCTCGGGGGGAGGCTGGAGTGAGGCCCGTGCTGGTAGTTGAGGACGTGAGGAAGTACTACGGCAGGGTAGCCGCCGTGGACGGGGTCAGCCTCACCATAGAGGAGGAGTCGGTGGTGGGCCTGATAGGCCCCAACGGCGCGGGGAAGACGACGCTCCTAGACATAATCTCGGGGGTCGTGAGGCCCGACACTGGCAGGGTTAAGCTTGTGACGGAGGAAGGCGAGGTAGACCTTACCGGGAGGCCCATATCCTACATAACAAGGATGGGGGTCTCGAGGGCGTTCCAGATACCCAACGTGTTCAGCGGCCTCACAGTGCTTGACAACCTGAGGACCGCGCTGGTGGCCTCAAAGAGGCTATACACGAGGCCCACGAGGAGCTACGAGTCGCTACCTGGAGTAGACGAGGAGGCCCACAGGCTGGCCTCACTGGTCGGCTTAGAGGATAGGGTTGAGGTAAAGGCCTCCGGCCTGAGTCATGGCGAGAGGAAGCTGCTAGACATAGCAATGGCCCTAACCACCAAGCCCCGGGTGCTACTCCTGGATGAGCCCACTGCTGGGCTTAGCGCTGTTGAGAAGGGTAGGATAGTGGAGCTGATCGAGGGGTTGAAGAGGCGGGGTATACCCATGCTCGTAGTTGAGCACGACCTAGACGTGGTCTTTAGCGTCTCCGACAGGGTAGTGGCGATGCACGAGGGCAAAGTCCTCGTGGAGGGCAGGCCGGAGGAGGTGAGGAGCGACCCAAGGCTCAGGGTGGCATACTTCGGAGAGTAGACGAGGTGAATGGCATGGTGGAGGTCAGTATGGAGGACGTATGGGTCGAGATAGGGGGTGTCGAGGTCCTCAGGGGGGTAACAATCAAAGTCGAGGAGGGGGCCAGCTACGCGATAGTGGGTAGGAACGGGGCCGGGAAGACAACGCTCCTCCGCACACTCCTGGGCATACTCAAGCCCAGCAGGGGCAGGGTCACCGCCCGGGGCAGGGGTAGGATCCTGGACATGACTAGGACCCCGCCCCACAAGCTAGCAGAGCTGGGGGTAGGCTACGTCCCCCAGGGCAGGATGATCTTCCCAGACCTAACAGCCCTGGAGAACCTAGAGGTAGCCTACGGCGGCCCAGTACCGGGGGACACGCTGGAGTGGATCTACACGATCCTCCCAGAGCTGAAGAGGTTCATAGACAGGAAGGGCATGTACATGAGCGGGGGAGAGCAGCAGATCGTAGCAGTGGCCAGAGCCCTCGTGAGGAGGCCCAGCCTCATAGTGCTAGACGAGCCACTCGAGGGCCTCGCGCCGAGGGTTGTCAAGAGCATCCTGGACGCCCTGAGGGAGATCAAGGCCAGCGGGGTCTCAATACTAATAACTGAGTCTGGCACAATATCGAGGGTCAGGGGCATAGCAGAGAATGCCTACGGCCTCGATAGGGGAGAAATAATATACAGCGGAGACCTAGACGGGCTAGAGCGGGACCCCGAGGCCAGGAGGAGGATATGGGGCCTCTAGCCAGGCCCCGAGGGGCAGGTGATGCTGAGGAGATGGCTCGACGCGCTGGCTAAGAGCGTGTGGGTAAAGAGGGTCACGGGAAGCCTAAGGGATATAGAGCTCTGGATAATCCTCGGCAGCATAGTAGGCCTCCTCTCCGGCCTTGCAGGGGTCGCACTAACCCTAGCAATAGAGCATATATCCCCCATGCTAATAGGCGGGGCCCACGGAGCCCTGGTCAACACTGGCCTAGACCCGGGTCTCCTCTGGGTCATCCCCCTGGTCGCCCTAGGCGGCCTAGCTTCGGGGTTGATAACCAGCTTCCTGGCTCCCGAGGCTGAGGGCCATGGTACCGACTATGTTATAGAGTCTATACATAGGAGGAAGGCCGAGCTCAGGGCCCGGGTGGCGGTGTGGAAGATCATAGCCTCGAGCATACTCATATCTACAGGGGGGAGTGCCGGGAAGGAGGGGCCAATAGCGCAGAGCGGTGCTAGTATAGGCTCCACGATCGCCATGATCATGAGGCTGACAAAGGTTGAGAGGAGGCTCCTTGTCCTAGCCGGGGTTGCTGGGGGTATAAGCTCCGTCTTCAAGGCCCCCCTCGGGGCGGTGATATTCGCCCTCGAGGTGCCCTACAAGAGGGATATCGAGGCGGAGGCGGTGACCCCCATAGCCGTCTCATCCTTCACCGGCTACCTTGTAAGCACCCAGATACTAGGCGGCTCCACACTCTTCAACGCCCCAACAATCACCCCTGAGGGGGTGTATAGGCACCTCTGGATCTTCCTAGCCATAGGCCTTTTCACCGGCCTCTTGGCTAGGCTATTCGTGAGGACCTTCTACTGGGTTGCCGATAGGGTCTCGATGCTCAGGCTCCATAGGGCCCTCAAGCCCGCCCTCGGCGGGCTTGGAGCCGGGTTGATAGCGTTCCTGGTCCCCGGCGTTTTGGGGCAGAGTTATTGGGTAGTGGGCGAGATCCTCGGGGGAACCGTGTACCCCTGGGGGCTCCTCCTGGCACTAACCCTGGCCAAGGTCCTTGCCACCTCCCTCAGCGTGGGGAGCGGCGGCTCCGGCGGGGTCTTCGGCCCCTCTATAGTGATCGGGGCCTCCGGCAGCGCCGCGCTGGCTATGCTCCTAACGGGGGACCCCTCGCTGGTGCCCATGGCTAGCCTCGTCGGGATGATGGCGTTCCTGGCCGCCGCTGGGAAGGTGCCTCTAGCAGCCATAGTTATGGCGGTGGAGATGAGTAGGGGCTACTCGATGATAGCCCCCGCAATAGCGGCGGTCGCCGTCTCCACGCTCGCCTCGGGGGGCGACTCGATATACCGCAGCCAGGTGGATACTAGGGTCGACTCGCCCTTCTACCTGGGCCTGGAGCTAAGGCAGATCCTAAGAAAGGTGAGGGTGAGGCAGGTGATGACCACCAACGTGATCACCGTCAAGCCAAGCCAGACCCTACTGGATGTGCTAAGGCTGATAGGCAAAACCGGCCACCGCGGCTTCCCCGTTGTGGACGAGGAGGGCAGGGTAGTCGGCATGATAACGGAGAGGGACATAGCCAGGTATGACAGGACCAAGCTAGACAAGGTTAGGGTCGAGGAGGCTATGACGAGGCACCTAGTCGTAGCTACTCCAGATGAGACGCTGGATGACGCCATGACTAAGATCATAAGGTACACCGTGGGGAGGCTACCAGTGGTCGAGGACCTGGACACGATGAGGCTAGTCGGCATAGTCACCCCAAGGGACATACTGAGGGCCTACAAGGCTCTAGAGGCCACGATAGAGTAGCCAGAGGCCAGGATATAACTTATACACTCAGCCACAACTCCTGGGGGCCAACCCTTGGAAGACCTAGAGCCCAGGCTCTGGAGGCTAGCCCAGCAGCTCTACACCGGGAACCAGCACATAGCCGGGAGCCCCGGGGAGAGGAGTGAAGCTGAGAGGATAGCAGGGATCCTGGAGGACCATACCGGGCTGGAGGCTAGGCTTGTCGAGACCCCCCTGACCAGCTGGAGGCTTAGGCACGTGGAGCCCCAGGGGCTACTGGTGGCGCCCTACGTCGAGTCTGGCTATGCACGGGGCAGGGTTACCAGGATCCAGGGTGACCCGGCGCTGCCCGAGTCGTGGAGGCCTGGGAGGGGTATAGCAGTCATAGGGGAGCCTGAGGATCCTGATGACGTCAAGGCCGCCGCCCTACTGGCCCATGAGGCTGGATACGAGGCACTGATCGTGGAGTCTCCCAGGCCCCGGGTGATTGTGGTTAACGGTCACTGGGGTTATAGCTACAGGGCTGGAGCCCCCAGCCCCATACCGGTGGCCTATGCACCCCCGGGGCTTGTGGGGGATGAGGTCGAGATCCAGGTTGAGGCTGAGACCGTAGAGGCCCGGGGTTATACGGTGGAGGCTGGGGGTGGCGAGGAGCCTATAGCTGTGGGCGCCCACTATGACAGGTGGCTGACCGGGTTCCAGGATAATATTGCCGGTGTCGCTGAGGCCGCTGAGCTGGCTAGACTACTCCACGAGGGTGGCAGGGAGGTCCTCCTACTAGTCTTTACTGCGGAGGAGCATGGGGCCCCGGGGTACGCCTCCTGGTACTGGGCCTGGGGCAGCAGGTTCTACTTCACCCAGCTCCAGGAGGCCGGGCTGCTAGATAGGGTTAGGGCCTACGTGAACTTCGACGTTGCTGCTAGCCCCGGCTTGAGGGTTAGTGGGAGCCCCCAGCTGGTGGAGGGGTCCCGGCTACCTGTGAGGAGGTGGGAGTGCCCTGAGTGTGATAGCATGCAGGCTGCGGTGCGTGGGGTGCCCACGGTATCGATCCACTCCCTGTGGAGCCGCGAGATCCTCGGGGTCTACCACACAGTGTGGGATACTCCTGGTAACGCGAGCCCTGCCGCGATGGCCATGGCCGTGGAGGAGGCCTATAGACTCGTCACCGCGGGGCCCCGGTGGGGGGCCCTCGCCAGGATGCTCCACGAGACGCTATCCCAGGGCCCCCTAGAGGCTAGGAGGCTCGACTCGATGATACAGATGGCGCTCCGGAGGGATCCTGAGGACACGTATAGGGTGCTGGCTAGGCTTATGCTCAGGCCGGTCCACTACGGCTCCTACAGGTATGAGGGGAGCCACCTGGAGGCCCTCTGGATACCGGAGGTTAGCCTGCTCCCCCGGCTGCTTGAGGACCTTGCCCGGGGGAGCGCTCCGAGGGAGGTCGTGGAGCCCGGGGAGGAGAGGCTCCTCCTCGTGCCCTCCAGTGGGGGGAGGCCTGTAGGTAGGAGGGCCTTGATGGCGCAGGTTAGGGCTGCTATAGCCGAGTATACTGGGGCCCTGGAGGAGTGGCTTAGGAGGTGAGCCCCTCTATCAGGTTCCTGAGCTTTGATGCTAGGCTCGCAAGGTCCTCTCGCCCTGGTGCTGCCCGGGTTACGCACCATTCTAGCCACCTGGCGTAGCACTTCGGATCCCCTAGCTTGACACCGGCCCTCAGCTTTGTGTAGAGTATCATTAGCTCTACGAGGCAGCCGTGTGCCCTGGAGTATGGTGGGGGCGACCCGGCTAGGTGCTCTAAGCCCGTGCACTTGTAGAGGGTGTACTCGTCCCTGTCCTCAGCCTTCTCGGGGGTGCACCTGTACCAGGCTCCCATGCCTGGGTCTGGCTTGGGGCAGGGTGTCCACTCTATTAGGTCCTCTAGCTTGTGCTCTATGCTGAGCCAGTATAGGCTGGGGTCCCGGGGTGCTAGGAGGTATAGCTGGGTGGGTGACTCCTCTAGGATCCTGCTTAGCCCGGTCCCCTTGTATGCCTTGAAGGTTGGGGGGTTTAGGGCTAGGATGCCCAGTGGCATGGTGTACCTCTTGCATGGCATCGCTATTAGCTCGCTGTACGCGCCCTCCAGCATCCCGGGGGCCCCTAGGATATATGTGCCCCGGGGCGGGGTGTAATTTAGGTGTGGGCCTGTGATGCCGCTCTGCCGCTACCGTAGTGTTTGTGAGGACGCGAACCCCTGGCTGAGGCCCTCCTAGACTACCTGAGCCTCCTCGCCCTCCTCCCTCTTGGCCTCCTCGTAAACCCTGGCTATAACCCAGGTCCTCAGGAGGGTTACGCTGGCCGAGAGCATTGCTAGGCCTATCACCGCCGCTAGGAGGCTGGCTGCGACCCGCGGCTGCTCTAGCTGCATGAGTTGGAGGCTGTTGGAGAGGAAGTATAGGGCTCCTAGGATGAGGAGTATGGAGATTGATAGTGTGCTGGCCGCCTCCAGCCTCAGCCTCCTCGGCAATAGGCTTCACTCCCTGTAGAGGCTGAGCCTGTCCAGGAACCTTATCCTCTTCGGTATGGGCGGGTGGCTTGAGAATAGCTCCTGGAGCGGGCTGGGCTCCTCCCTCCTCAGCCTGTCTATGTAACTGTCTATATCGTATAGGAACCCGCCGCTGGCCTCTATGAGGGGGGCTACTATGAATAGCATGGCAGCCGCCTCATGGGTTCTTGCCTCCTCTACTAGGGCTGGGTTGCTCTTGTAGGCTAGGTCCAGCCTTGCTAGGGCCCTCTGCATGTACCTAGGGCTCCCGGAGGCCATGGCTCCGTGGGCGTCTGCGTAGTACTCCCTGAGCCTGTTGAAGTGGGAGACTAGGAACTTGAATAGTATGCTCGCCGCTATCAGAGCTGCGCCTATGGCTACAAGGATTAGGGGGTTCCCCCTCTCCCTGGCCTCTCCTCCCCCTAGGAAGCCGCTCCATATCAGGGCCCTGCCTATGAAGTAGATGGCCATCGGGACTAGGCTGAGGGCTAGTATCCATGATATGTCCCTGTGCTTGAGGTGGCCCACTTCGTGGCCTAGTACTGCCCTGAGCTCTTGGGGAGGCATGATCCTTAGTAGGCCCCGGGTTACTGCTACGTAGCTCCCTGCTAGGGGGCTCCCGTAGGCGAAGGCGTTGGGCATTGCTAGGTCTGAGATCCTGAGTCTTGGGGGCTTGATCCCGCTGACCTCTGCTATCCTCCTCAGCTCCTCCTCTAGGAGCCTCTCCTCCCTTGTCTGGGGAGGCCTGGCCCTGTAGAAGAGGTTTATGAGGTATGGTGAGAAGAGCCACTGGAGTAGTATTAGTATTGCGCTTAGCAGGGTGGCGCCCCATACTAGTGCGCTGGCGCTGGCTGTCGAGCCGGTGTAGTAGCCTATCAGCTTTGCCACCCCTACCAGGAGTGCTATGTAGCCTATGAACGTTGCCAGCGCTGTTACTCCCATCCCTGCCTTGAGTGCTGCCATGCTCTTGGGGGTGTCACCTACGAGCCTGTGGGCGTTGAGGGCTATCACTCCTATGATCCCGGCTACTATCAGGCTCTCTACTAGTAGTAGCCACCACCAGGCGAATATGAACTCTATCATCCCAGCTCTTCCCCAGGCTTAGTGAGGTTACCGGGGTTATATAGGGTGTGGCTATACGTGGCTAGACCTCCCCCCGGGCCTGGTCGGCTAGGTGGGTCTTCATCCACTCCGCTATGAGCCTGAGCCTGGCCAGCCTCTGCTTGGGCCTCCCGCTCCTTGAGAGATCGTGGTTCTCCCCGGGGAATACTGCTAGCCTGGCCTCAACGCCTAGGACCTTGAGCCCTGTGAAGAGTTGTATGGCCTGCTCTAGGGGGCACCTGTAGTCCTCGGTGGCGTGTATTATGAGGAGTGGCGTCTTGGCCTTGTCTAGGCTGAATAGGGGGCTCTTCTCGATGAGCGGCTCTGGGTCTACCCATGGGGGTGGGGCCTGGTGCTGGTCCTGGGCGAAGTGCCATCCTATGTCGCTTGCCCCGTAGAAGCTTATCCAGTTGCTACAGCTCCTCTGGGTCACAGCTGCCTTGAACCTGGTGGTTCTTGTTATTATCCAGTTGGTCATCCAGCCCCCGTAGCTCCCCCCGGTGACTCCTCCCCTCTCGGGGTCTAGCTCCGCCCTCTCCCCTAGGATCTTGTCTACTACTGCCATTAGGTCCTCGTAGTCTACCGTGCCGTACTTGCCCCTTATGTCGGCGAACTCCTCGCTGTAGCCGTCGCTACCCCGGGGGTTGGAGTAGATTATTGTGAAGCCCATTCCTGCTAGGGCCTGGAGCTCGTGTATGAAGGCGTAGCCGTAGCTTGTCTTGGGGCCCCCGTGGATGTAGAGTATCCAGGGCCTACACCTCTTGCAGTCAGCCCTTCCCAGGATCCAGTAGTCTATCCTGGCCCCCTCCCTCTCTACCTGGCCCTTGATAGGCTCCATCGCCCTGGCCTCTACCCAGTCGTTGAAGCTTGTAGCCTTCTCCCCATTGATGTATAGCTCCTTCGGCCTTGTAGGTGTCATCAGCGTGTAGGCTGTGGTGTCCCCTGCTATGCTGTACTCGTCTACAACAACGTCCCCGGGGGCTATGTGGGGCTCCAGCCCGCCGCTCCACTTGTACACGTGCACCCTCCCGGCGTCGTGTACCTGGAAGTATACCACACCGTTGCTTGCCTGGAGGGGCCTGCTACAGCTGGGGCCCCTGATGTCGCTATTCACTGTGTTCACAGTGTTCCTGTCCATCCCACAGGTTATACATTCGATCCTGCCATCGTTGATCATGTAGATCTTGTGGTGCGAGGCGTAGCCCCTCTCGCCCTTGTGCCCCCTGAAGTACACGGTGTCCCCGTCGGCTGCTATGGCTGAGACTGTGTAGCCCTCGAGTAGGACCTCCCTCTCCCCGTCTAGGGTCTGCCTGACTATCCTGTGCAGCCTTGGCTCTAGCATGTTGTATGCCTCGGCGTATACAACTCCCTCGGAGTAGGTGTCGTAGGCCACGATACTGGTCTCGCCCCAGGTTAGCCTCTCGACCCTGCCTCCAGGGTACTCCACGTAGAATAGGTGGGGGAACCGGTCGAATACCCAGCCCTCCCCGTTGAACCACACGGGTATCCTATCCGCTACCAGGACCTCCCTCTCGCTGTACTTCTTGAACCTCTCCCCTCCAGGTGGGGCCATGGACTGGATTATGAGGCCCCTGCCATCTGGCATCCACTGGAGGCCCCTGACACCGGTCTTGAAGCTTGCCAGCTCCCATGGCTCGCCGCCTCCGTGGATCATTATGCTTGCCCTGTCCTCGCTCCTCCTGGTGAATGCGAATACGTCCCCGGCGGGGGACCACTTGGGGCAGGTGTCGCTGGGGCCGCTGGTTATTGGCCTGGGCTTGCCGTTGCCCGTGGTCCATATTGATGTCTTGTACTTGTTCTCGTCTGTGCTCATCTTGGTTAGTGTGAATAGTGCCTCCGGCCTTGCTGGGTGGGCTTCGGGGCTTGAGACTAGGGAGATGCGGGTTAGGTCCTCTATGGTTAGGGCCACAATTTGCACCCTTTAGGTGGTAGGTGTGGGTCTCCAATATAAAGGTGGCCCATATAAGGGGGCCTCTGGGCTATGCCATGCTCCTCTTGAGCCTCCGTATCCACTCCTGCTTCTCCGGGCGCCTCCTCAGCTTCATGAAGTTCTTGTAGCACTTGCTGCTACAGAACCATAGTATGTCCCCGCGCTTGGTTACGAACATCAGCCCTGTCCCCGGCTCTATTGCGCGGCCACAGTACGTGCACGTCCTTAGCTTGGGCACCCTGCATTCCCTCCAGCATGGAGGGTGGAGGGTGGTAGCCTTTAATAGGCTTTGCCAGCGCCTCCACCCCCGCGGGTGCATGGGGCCGTGTCTGAGGACAGCGGGGAGAGGATTATAGAGGAGTTCGGCTACCCGGCTGAGGTTATCCAGATCATAGGGAGGACCGGGGTGGCCGGGGAGGTCACCCAGGTGCGTGTGAGGATCCTCGAGGGCAGAGATAAGGGAAGGATCATAACGAGGAACGTCATAGGAGCGGTGAGGATCGGGGACATACTGATACTGAGGGAGACCGAGAGGGAGGCTAGGAAGCTGAGTAGCAGGAGGAGGTAGCCTAGCGGGACCTTATAGCCCAGGGGCTCCTACCCCTATCAACCCTAACCACGCCCAGCTCTTCGAGGGCCCTAGCGTAGCCCACCAGGTTCCTCGCTGCTAGGAAGAGGGTTGCCCCCTCCACCCCGGGGTACATCCTGTGGAGCGCTGCCCTCATGTCCACTCCCTCGCCCGCGAGCCTTGCTAGGGCCGCTATCCTAGCCATCTTCCTCTCTAGGACCTTGGTGAGCCACCCTGCCAAGTCTGCCTTGCCACCTGGGTCCCCGTGGCCGGGGTAGGCCTTATCCCAGTCTAGGGATAGCACCCTGTGCATGCTCCCCATATAGTCCATGGGGCTCGATAGGGTGGTTGAGAGCGTGTAGGGCACGTAGTTGTCGCCTAGGAACACGTGGCCCCCGGCTAGTATACAGTGGTGGTCCTCGCTGTGGCCTGGGCAGGGGACTGCCTCCACCCCCGGGGCCGGACACTCGTCCAGCGTGTATATGTCGTGCCGGGCCAGGGCCTCCTTGATCTCGCCGTACTGGCTGGTGTAGGGCCTAGCATACTCGGCCAGGCCGCCATAGCCCACTGCCTCCAGCACGGTCTTAACCGAGTCCATGGCCCTACCCGGGTCTATGGCCTTGAGGGTCTCGGGCGACATGCATACCCTGAGCCCCCGGGCCCTTGCGAGGCCCAGGGTGTGGTCCCAGTGGTAGTGGGTTACAACCACAACACCCCCCTGGGGGGCATCGAGGCCAGCGTCTATGAAGACCGTGGCGCCGTTGAGGCTGAGCCTGTACCTGTTGACCGCCTCCGGGAGCAGGGGATGGGTGAACCTCTCCACTAGGACCTCAACCGTCAAGACCGGGAGCCACCCCCCGGGTAGCCTTCCTTGGGATGGCGAGGGTTAAACGCGCCTAGGGCCAGCTAGTATATAACATGGCATGGTATATGGCATTCATTTACGCATATAACCCTGGCCTGGATAGTATACATATTACATAATTACTGCTATGACCGGGAGGGTGTGGTGTATAAGTGTTGCTCAGTGAACCGGGGCTGCACTCCTATGAGGGGAAGATGTACGTCGTGGGAGAGGGGGATAGGGTAAGCCTCGGCCCAGCGCCCAGCGGCGAGGAGGGAAGGCTAGAGGACCTCGCCTCCAGGAGCCGGGGGAGGGAGCTCTGCATATACACGAGGGCCATCAACAGGGGGTACAACATGCTTCTCAGCCAGGGGCTGGCGGATAAGGTCCTAGCAGGGATAGCCCTGGGAGAGGGCCCCGTGGAGGCCATGGAGAGGGCCGGGGTGCTGGTAGCCAACATAGGCCTAGAGGAGCACCACGGGGTGTGCACTAGCCTTGGCCTAACCCGGGGCTCGTGCCGGCTCATGCTACTCGACTCCCTAGGCCAGGGGAGGAGTATTAGAGCCCGCCTATTCTTCATGGGAGACAATGATATGTGGAGCAGGAGCTACCCGGCCAAGATGACGATCTGGAGCGGCCCCGGCTACGTTGCAATGGAAACGAGGACACACCACTGGCTGGATGAGGAGTTCAAGGTCTCCAGGCTCCACGTGCTACTCGAGCCCCAGGGCCCCGGAGACTCTGTGGTCGAGGCCTCGATCCTAGCCCACTCAACCAGGCTGCTATCAAGCATGTGGCTCCTCCTAGCCAGCCAGCTACTCTCAACTGTTGAGGGCTACAGGCTGGTGGCCGACACCGCCAGGAGGGCCTCACTAAGGCTCATGACAGGAACCACCAGGGCTATGAGGATTGGTGGGGAGGTGTACCACGAGGCCTCCCCCGGGGTCTGCGTTGCTGGGTCAGCCCTGGAGCACGGCGTCTCCGAGCGAGGGGAGGCCTAGCCTCCTGCTGATCATGGAGTGGTACCGCCTCAGGCCCCCGGAGGGGTCGTCAAGCCCCTCCACTCCCCTGGCTATGTTTGTGACTAGCCTCTCCGCCGCTACGAGCCATGCTAGGGCGTCCACTATGGATAGTAGCTTGAGCCCCGAGTCGGGGCTCATCGGGACTATATCCTCCTGGAGGCCGCTAGTGGGTATGTTATGCACCGTCGACGGCTGGGCCAGCCTCCTCACCCTGGCCGCTAAGCTAGCGGCTGTGTACTGGATTATCATGGCCCCCACGCTACTATCCTCCCCCGCCAGGTACTCTGGGAGCCCCGTTATGCTGCTCCTCATGAGCTGGGCTATCCTCCTCTCCACCATGTTGGCAAGGCTAGCCAGCGCCAGCCCTGCGTAGTCTGCGGCCAGCCCAGCTGCTATGCTGTGGAAGCTACAGGAGTGGATTACTCTGCCCCCGGCCACGAGGGGGTTCTCGGTGGAGCTGCAAAGCTCTGCCTCCACCATGCCCCTGGCATGGGCTAGCGCAGCCTTTACTGCTGAGTACACCTGGGGTATGCACCTTATACTATACGGGTCCTGTAGCCTATCCCCGCTACACCCCTCAACCATGGTATCCCTGTCTAGGAGGGGCCTAGCCTCCAGGAGTCCACTACTAAAATGCTCGGGGTTGCACCCCGTGACCCCCAGGCTCTCCCCCGCTGCCTCAAGGCTCTCGCCCAGCAGATGGAGGGAGTAGTACACGCCCAGCCCGGCTAGGGCAGTGGACCAGGCTGTATTATTGATCAGAGCCAACGCCTCCCCCGGCTCCAGGGCCAGGGGCTCCAGCCCAGCCCTGGCTAGGGCGTCCCTGCACGGCTCCAGGCCCCCACCCGATAGGGCATAGCCTATGCCCAGGTGAGTGCAGAGGAAGGCGTGGGCCGAGGGGGCGAGGTCCCCACTAGCCCCCACACTGCCATAGAGGGGTATAGCCGGCACCACCCCATGGTTAAGGGCCTCCGCGATCCTCCCCGCCACGACACCCCTAACCGGGGCCCGGCCCCGGGCTAGCTGCGATAGCCGGGCGTAGAGGAAGGCCCTGGCCATCCACTCCGGGGCATAGGGCCCCGCACCCGCTGCGTGCTCCCTTAGCACCCTCTCCTCGAACCCGGGCCCGCACCTGGCCTTGGCCGAGTAGAGGTCCCCCAGCCCTGTGCAGTAGCCGTAGACACTCCTCCTCTCAGCCTCTCTCAGGTACACGGCCCGGGCCTCATCCAGCAGGCTATACACGCTATGCTCGACCACAACCCTGGCCCCCTGGGAGGCCAAGTGTAGGTCCTCGAGGCTAGGGCACCTTGACGGGGATACAACTACACTCCCACCAGCCACACAGCATCCCCGAGGGGTGGGGTATACCTGTGGGGGATATATCGGGTAGATAGCACTTCTAATCTATTTATTATTAAGACCAAGAATAGGCCTTTTATATATTCGTGTAGGGACTATAATTTAAGTATCTCCCTAGTGCTAATTACATTACAGTTGGGGTTCCGATTCTTGGCTGAGCCTGTGTTATCCCGGGTTGAGAGGGGTAGTCTCGTTATTGTGTTGAATAGGCCTGAGAGGTTGAATGCTTTCAACTTGGAGGCTTGGAGGCGGCTTTCCTCGCTGCTTGGTGAGGGTTGTTCTTCTGGGTATAATGCTGTTGTGTTGACTGGGTCGGGTAGGGCGTTTAGTTCTGGTGATGATATTTATGAGATGTATGGCTTTAGGTCTAGGGGTGAGGCTGAGGCTTTCTTCGGCGAGCTTCTGGGGGCTTTGGAGGTTATGGCTTCTTGTAGGAGGCCTTTGGTTGCTGCTGTGAATGGTTTGGCTGTTGGGGGTGGGGCTGAGGTTCTGCTTTTGGCTGATGTTGTTGTCGCCTCTCGTGGCTCTTGGTTTTGGTTCCCTGAGTCGAGGATTGGGCTTATTCCTCCATTGTTGTCTACTGTGGGTGCCTTGGCTTTTGGGCCTAGGAGGGCCCGGTATTTGGCTCTTGCTGCGCCAAGGCTTTCTGTTGAGGAGGCTCGAGATATTGGTCTTGTGGACTTGGTGGTTGAGCCTGGTAGGCTCTTGGATACTGCTCTTGGGCTGGGGGAGGAGCTTGGTTCTGTGCCTGATGGGGTTGTTGCTAGTGTGAGGAGGCTTACTATGGAGCCTCTTCTCCCCCGGGTTAGGGAGGCTGTGGGGGTTCTGGTGGATCTTGTTGTTAGCCCTGAGGCTAGGAGGCTTATGGGGTCTTTTGTCGTGCGTGGTGGGAGAAAGCGTGGAGATTGATGGGAGGGGGCTGGGGTTACTCGGGCTTCTTGACTACCCTATCTTTGAAGACTGTCCAGGGGTCTGCTATTGGCTTGCCCTCCACGCTTATTGGCCTCGTTGCTGGTGGGTGCTTCATGTAGCCTGGCATTACTTTTTCTAGCCTGGTGTGGAATGTGTCCTTTCTTAGGTCCTTGTAGAATATGCCTAGTGGTATCCTGTCTCCCCATTCCACCATCTTCTCCAGTATCCTTGGGGCTTTCTCCTTGAAGTCTAGGTCGCTGGTTATTACTGGGTTCCATTCTGGGTCTTCCTCGTTTAGGTAGTATATCCTCTCCTCGTACCACTTGTTGGTCATTATGTTGTTGTAGGTTGGGCATGGCTGTAGTATGTCTACTAGTGCTGTGCCCTTGTGCCTTATCGCCTCCTTTATCAGCTCCTTTAGCTGGTTGGTGTGGTATGCGTATCCCCTTGCTATGAAGGTGTATCCTGAGGCGAATGCTAGTAGTAGTGGGTTTAGGTTGTCTTGGAGGTTTGGCCCTGCTAGGGCTTTTGTCTGCCACCAGCTTGGTAGTGTGGGGGCTGCCTGGCCCTTGGTTAGCCCGTAGACCGCGTTGTCGTGGAGTATTATTGTTATGTCCATGTTCCTCCTCCCGGCGGCGACGAAGTGGCCTGCCCCTATGCCTAGGAGGTCGCCGTCTCCCCCTGCTACGACTACTGTCAGGTGGGGGTTTGCTAGTTTGACCCCGCTAGCTACGGGGATGGCCCTGCCGTGTAGGGAGTGTATGTTGGATCCCTTCACGTAGTAGGTTATCCTG
The DNA here is from genome assembly GCA_027014125.1 of Acidilobaceae archaeon. Taxonomy (GTDB): domain Archaea; phylum Thermoproteota; class Thermoprotei_A; order Sulfolobales; family Acidilobaceae; genus S012-22. The sequence goes on from JALWEI010000036.1 coordinate 22,523, forward strand.
CCGCTGCACCCTATGCCTCCTACTAGTACTAGGTTTGATGGGTCTATGTCTAGCTCTGCCAGTGCCCTGTGGAAGGCGTTGAGTATTCCGAAGTCCCCGCATCCGGGGCACCATTGGACCCAGGCATCCGTCTTGAACTCGAGCCAGCTACGCGCCACCGCTCACCACCACCCTCTCCTCTCCGGTCTCTAGGATCCTCTTAACGCCGTATACTACCTCTGTATCGTATAGGGGGCGCCCGTTGAGCTTTACTATCGCATGTTTTATCCTCTTGCCCGTGTATCCTGCTATCACGAATGCTGCCTGGAGGAGGTCGTTCTGCTCCACGTCTATCACCTTGCCGGCGCTTCCTAGTAGCGACTCTACCTCCTCCGCTGGGAATGGGTTGAAGAATCGTATCTGTAGGAAGCCTGTGCTCACCCCGTCCTCCTGGAGCTGGTTGAGTGCCTCTAGTATTATCTGCTTGGTTGAGCCCCATGATACTAGTAGGACCTCGGGGTTGGGGTCGCCGTAGTACTTGTACTTCTCCTCAGAGGGGATCTCCCTAGACACGGTCTCCCACTTTCTCCTCCTCTTCTCCATCATCATATCCCTCACCACGGGGTCCTCGGTGACGAAGCCGTCCTCCATGTGTTCTAGGCCTGTGATGACCATGGGGGTGGTGCCCACCCTTGCCCGGGGGCTTATCCCGTCCTCCGTGATCTTGTACCTCAGGTATCCCGGGCCTGGGTTGTCTACTAGCATGCCCCTATCGATCACCGCCTTGCTCGGGTCTATCTCCTGCCTGTCTATGCTGATCATGCTTGAAGCTAGGTACTTGTCGAGGAGGTGGATTACTGGTGTCTGGTATCTCTCTGCGAGGTTCAGGGCCTTGATCGTGTCGTAGTACGCCTCTATGTGGTCCCCGCTGGCCAGCACGATCTTGGGGTTGTCCCCGTGGCCCGAGAATAGGGTGTGGAGGAGGTCCTGCTGGCCCTCCCTTGTGGGCATCCCTGTGCTTGGCCCGGCCCTCATCCACACGCTTATGAGCACGGGGGTCTCAGTCATTATGGCCATGCTGATCATCTCGTTCATCAGGCTGAAGCCCGGGCCGCTGGTTGTTGTCGAGGCCCTGGCCCCCGCTGCCGCTGCCCCTATCGCCATGCCTATGGCGGAGAGCTCGTCCTCTGCCTGGACGATAGCTATTCCCGCCTTCTCCAGGCCAAGGGCCTCACGGGCCTCCTCCGACAGCTCGTAGTAGCGGTGCCTCTCTAGGTAGAGGGCCTCGTCGCTGGAGGGTGTTATGGGGTAGTAGGTCTGCACTGTCAGGCCCCCGACGAGCTTGCCCATCGCGACCAGGTCGTTACCTGAGGCTATCATCTTCTCCCTGCCCTTGTGGGGGCCGTCTGGCAGGCTCTCGACGTCTCCGTAGACCTCCCTCACATACTCCACTGCCGCCTCCGCAGCTATGATGTTCGGCTCTATGACCTTCGCCTTCCCGGCGAACTGGGCTTTTATGCCGAGCTTTATGTAGTCCAGCTCTACTCCGAGGAGGTAGAGCCCTGCTGAGAGGCCCATCGTGTTTATCGTCTTTGACACGGAGGAGAGCGGCCTCTTGGACCTCTCTGCCACCACCTTGAGCAGCTGCCTGAGGGGGAGGCCGATGGCCTTGACTCCTGCATCCTCAGCCGCCTTCACTGCCCCCGCCACTGTGGCCTCTAGCCCCCGGGACTTGAGGTCCTCAACCACCCTCTGCTTGAGCGGTTTGGGCATTGAGGCTATTCTCTCCGGCCTCGAGTTTACCGTGCCGGAGTCGTATAGCAGGAACCCGCCGGGGTTTACGTCCTTGTAGTGGGTGAATACGCTCTCCGCGTCCAGCGCTATCACCATGTCCACGGGGACCCTGACTGAGCCTGGCCTCTCCTCCTTTACCCTCACCGTGTAGTAGCTGTGTGCCCCCATGATGTTGCTCTGGTACTCCCTGTTGCCCAGCACGTTGTATCCCTTCATGACGAAGGTCTTCAGCGCGATCTGCCCAGCGGATTCTATGCCCCCTCCCTGGGGGCCCCCTATGATGAATGTCAGGTCGACCACGTTAATCCACCCCTTAGAAGGAGTCGTAGATCTCCTCCCTCACGTCGGGGTCTATATAGGCCCCGAGGTACACCCTGTCCCCCCGGGCTGCGTGCTCCCTGGCCTCCTCCGGGGTTAGCCTCGTCTTGCAGGTCTGGCACCAGTATAGCCTTGGGGACCCGTTGATCCTGAGCGGCTTGTAGCTTGGGCAGGAGTGGTCGTCGAATGTCATCTTCCCGTGGAGGGTGCAGTACCCTATGTACGGGTAGTGGACGTGCGGCCTCCAGTGCATACACCTGGAGCATGTCGCCCTCGCCAATATCCATCGCCCGGGGGGCACTGGCGCCCCTTCAGGCTTCATAGGCTTCCTAGGGTAATATAATATAGTTTAGAAGCGGGGGGCATAGATTACATCTCCTTATAAGACTTAATATGTAGCTTCTCATGGCCGGGGCGGGAGCCAGGGAGATGGTATACGGTAGGCTTGACCCCGGCGGCGAGGTTAGGGTAGGGGGCTACGTGCTCAGGATCTCGAGGGGCCCCATGGGCATGCTAGAGTACTCTAGGCTGCGTGATGGGGAGCAGGTGGCCTCGGCCTACATATATCATAGCAGGGATGTGAGGCTCATACCCGCGAGGCCTATGCTCCTGCCCGAGAGGGGCTTGGCCTCGTGCCTCATGATCGACTTTGAGAGGCCGGTGCATATACCCCCGTTCTCCAGCGTGAACCTCGAGGCGAGGATTATAGTGGACCTGGCCGTGGTTACCATAGAGGGTAGGAGGCACTCCCTGGTGGATGCCTTCGAGCCGGGGGTGAGGCCTAAGCTAGCGTTCTACGGCCAGGGGCCCCGGGGGGTGCTGTGTAGGTATACCCGGGGGATCCTGGCCCGGGAGCCTGGGCCTGGCTATGCCGAGACTAGGGTTAGTATTGTGAATAATAGCGAGGACCCGGTTAGGGTCTCCACGATAGTGGTTCCCCTGTCAAGGATGAGGATGTACTATAGGCCTGGGACTTGGAGGGCTCGGGCCTCGGATATAGTGATGGCTATAAGGGGCCCCGACTCGGCGGTTGTGAACGTGGAGAACCCTCGGCTGGGGGAGAGGATGGAGGCGTCCCCCCTGGCGTATATGGGGAGGGAGATCGCTATACTGCCTACGGGCTTCCTTATGGAGTGGGGGTTCTAGAGGGTTGCCGGTGGATGCCCTCCGGGTTTTCGCTGAGGTTGGCAACGCTGCCAAGGCTCTTGCCGTGTTCGCCTTGTCCATTGTTTTCGCCTACCTGGTTAGGCTCGCCATAGAGCGTAGGGTTATGAAGACCTTGCCACGGCAGGTTGCTGTTCCGCTGGTCAAGTCTATCTACTATACGATCATATTCCTGGGCGGCGTGGGGGCTCTGGCTGCTGCCGGTGTTAACCTGAGCGGCCTCCTTGTTGCTGGTGGTATTGCTGGTATTATACTTGGCTTTGCTAGTCAGGCTGTGATCTCTAACCTCCTCTCTGGCATGTTCCTCTATATTGATAGGCCTTTCACTGTTGGTGATCCCATTATCCTCGGCGATATCGAGGGGATCGTTGAGAATATTACCGTGTTTAGTACTAGGGTTAGGAGGTGGGATGGCGTTATTGCTAGGATTCCTAATGAGACTGTGTTTAGGAGTACGATCCTGAATCCCTACCAGAATCCTGTGAGGAGGTTTGAGCACCTTATCGTTATATCGCATGACTCTAGCGTTGAGGAGGCTTCCAGGATTGCGTTGGAGGTTATGGAGGATGATGTTCTTGTCCTTGCTAGGCCTGGGCCTGAGGTTCTCGTTTTGGAGGTTAGGGAGAGTGGGGTGCTGCTTAGCATTAGGGGGTGGGCTCCTAGCCAGTACTGGTTTTCTACTAAGAATAGGGTGTTGCGTAGGATAAAGGAGAGGTTTGATGAGGCTGGGATTAGGACTGGGCTTCCTCCGAGGCTTGTGGTTTTTGAGGATGGTCATCCCGGGGGTGGGTAGCCCCCTGGTCTGCTCGGTGGTCAGCTCCTCATTGTTGTCCTCGGGACCGGGCTTGTGTGGTGTGGTTGGGTGGCTGGGGTTTTTACCTCTTCCTCCTGCCCGTCCTCCTGGCTGCTATGTGGCCTACCTTCCTGCCTGGTGGGGCGTTTCTTGCTACTGTTGATGGGTGGCTCTTCCTCTGGTGGCTTCCTCCTCCGAACTTGTGGTTTACTGCGTTCATTGCTACGCCCCTTACTCTGGGCCATTTCCTGGCTTTGACCTTCCACTTGTGGTATGCGTTTCCTGCCTTCATGATTGGCTTCTCTGTCCTGCCTGCGCCTGCTGGGATTCCTATTGTAGCCCTTGCTGTGCTTGGTATGTCCTTCTCCTTGCCGCTTGGTAGTCTTATCCTTGTTACTCCGCCGCTCTTGCCTAGGATTAGTGCGTAGCTTCCTGCTTGCCTGGCTAGTTTGCCCCCGTCTCCGGGCCTGAGCTCTATGTTGTATACCATTGTTCCCTCTGGTATGCTTCCTAGTGGGAGTATGTTTCCTGGCTCTGGCTTGGCTGCTGGGCCTACCTCTATGATCTGTCCTATGTACATGCCCTCTGCCGCTGGTATTAGGAATTCCTTCCCGTTCTCTAGGACTACCCTGGCTAGGGGTGTGTAGCGGCCGGGGTCGTGTATTAGGTCTACTATCTTACCCTTGAGTGTCTCCCCGGTGAGTGGGGGATACTTGGCTGGTCCTGGGTGTATGTGCTTTGGGCTTAGGTATGTTGGGCTCCCCCTCCCTGCCCTCTGTTGCCTGAGCCGTTTGCCCATCCCTTATCCTCTCCCTCCCTAGCAGTAGCCCGGTGCGTGGGGTTTTAAGTAGTTTCTTGAAGTCGAGTATCCTGACTCTTACTGGGGGTAGGTCTCCTATTCTTAGTATGGCCATTCCTATGGGTAGTGATAGTAGGTCTCTGGCGTCCTCTAGGCCTAACCTCCTGACCGTCTCCGTGTAGCCCCTGGTGTAGCCTCCGAATACTGCTAGGGTTCTCGTGTTGTCTGTTACTGGCTGGGGCACGTCGCTGGGGCTCTGGGTTGCGTAGATCACGTGTAGGCCCCTGCTCCTCCCTTCCCTGAGTGCCATGATCATGTGTAGCCCCCTGCCCTGGGCGGCTCTCCAGGCCTCATCTACTACCAGGGCTACCCTGCCTGGTAGCCTGGACTCGCTGGCCTCTAGGGCTAGGCTGGCCATTATGAGGGAGGCGGCGGTGTTGCGGTCCTCGTTGGGTAGGCTTGAGAGGTCGTATACTACCAGTCCCCGCTCTAGTATGGAGCCTGGGCATGGCCTTATGCTTGACCTTCCCCCGCCCGCTTCTAGGCTTGACTCTACCAGCTCCTGGGCGGCGCCGTCTAGCCTGGGGAGGGGTATGCAGCCGCCTGGAGGTGGCCTCGCTATCCTGCTCGCCACTCCTGCTAGCATCTCTGCAAGGTCCCCTTTTGGGTCGACCACTGCGACCATGTATGGGTCTAGGCTGTTCTCCGACCTGACTCCTAGTTGTGATGCTATCCCGGCTAGGAGGACCGTTTTCCCCCTGCCGGTGGGTCCGAATATGGCCATGTGGGCCTCGAAGTCGCTGGGCCATGAGAGGACTACTGGGGTCTGGGCCTCGTCGTCCAGGGTTCCGATGGTGACGCCGCTCTTGTCCCAGGGCTGCTGTACTGGTAGGGGGGCCTCCTCGCCTCCTAGTATTATAGACATGCTTCCCCCGGCCACTGTTAGGGCCTCCTCTATCCTAGGCTGGGCCCTCTTGAGTGTTATCCCCAGCTCTGCCTCTACCAGGCTCTTGAAGGCCTCCGCTGCCTTCTCTGCATCCTCCTCGCCCTCGGGGATCCATATTATGAGTGAGAGGCCGCCTGTGTATGGGGTGTGTAGCCTCGCTACGGAGCGGTAGAGGTTGTTTAGGTAGTTGAGCCTCTCATGGTACTTGACGTGCTTTGTGGCTGCGTAGGCCAGCTCGGTCTTCCTTATCTCCTCCTCTATGTACTTGAGTAGCCTGCTCCTGCCCGCCTTGACCATGTTGGATATGAATGTTACGTTAACCCTGCTGGATGCTGCTAGGGTTACCAGCCTCTGGGAGACGTTTCCCTCGCCCCGCGGTAGGCCCTCGCCCCTGTATACTATGCCTCTGTGGGTCCTCCCGTCTATGACTGCCCTCAGCTCTCCCTTGCCCGGGTCTAGCCTTACTGGTAGCCTCACATCCCCCGCTACCCTCATGTTGTAGAGGAGTAGCGCTGCTGATGCTATTGCCATTGCTAGGATTGCCATGTCGACGGGCTCCATCCTCTGGCACCCCCTAGACTATCCTGACTGGTATCCTCTCCCTCCCTCCTAGTAGCCTCGCCAGGCCGGTTGTTGCTATGAATAGCGTGAAGATGTAGATCATGGGGACGGTGAAGTAGTAGAGGATGAATGCCGCTAGTATATTGTAGTCTATGAAGTCCCCGCCGGGGCCGGATAGGTAGTCCTCCGCCTCAAGGCTGGGCGTCACGTTGCATGGGGTGGCTCCTAGTGTTATATTGTAGACGCCGTGCTGGTGTGCTTTTAGCCTGAGCTTCTCGACCTGGATCCCCTCCCAGCTTGTCTCCCCCTCCGTCGCCTCTAGGCCCTGGTACTCTACCTGGACTGGGCAGTCCTGTGGATACCTTACCTCCACGTATTCTCCTGGGTATAGCTCTATCTGGTAGGTGCTGTGGGTCTCGTTGGCAGTGTACCCTGTTATCTCTCCTATGGTATAGGCGTATTGTAGCGTGCCTGGGCTCCAGAAGATGTGGGGGGACCATACCAGTATCTCTCCTCCCTGGCTCGAGGTGTCTACGAGGTCTGGCTCTAGGGGGAACGAGACGGCGTTCGAGACGTAGTCGAACATTACCTCTCCATCGGGGAGGGAGACTTGCCTGTCCCCGGTTGAGGACCTTGCATAGCCATCACCGTCTACCGGGTACGCCGCTATCCTGCTCCCTGTGGAGTTGTAGACTACCAGCAGGCCCCCTTTTACCGTGTCTCCCATGACGTTTAGGACCCTAACCTCCCTGTATACTACCCCCGACTCGATGCTTGAGGGCGGGTTTATTGGCGACCCTGGGGCTGAGGCCACTGTGGCTAGGAAGACTGGTAGCACCTGGAGCCCGGCGTTGAATACTAGTATGAATGATATGAGCCATGCCCCGGCTCCTCTTAGTATCCTGAAGGGGACCGAGTAGAGTGCAACCCCTACCGTGGCCAGGAGGGGGCCGTAGGTGTATATGAGGAGGTGTATGCCCCCGACTGTTAGTAGGAATAGTAGCGCCGCTGTTGCGGCCTTGTCGACGGGGGCTGCTAGGATCTTCGCTCCGCCCAGTACTCCCCCGGGGTCTGGCACGGAGTATAGGGCTGCCACCGCTGCCTTTACCGATACTATAACCCCCATCGCGTCATCGTACCAGGAGTCGTATAGCGGCCATGAGCCTCCTAGTGTGGAGGCTATGTAGTCTGAGAGGTCTAGTAGGCTGTATATTATGAAGACTAGGGCTGCTGCTAGTATTGAGTCCGCCATGAGTGTGGGGGCCCATCTTTTGAGGCCTGGGAGGGGTATGGGTAGGGCGTAGATTAGCACCCCTATGTAGAATGTTAGGATGGCCAGCTTGTAGGCCGCTACCAGTATCTCCGCCTCCCCTGGCATAGCGGCCTAGCCTCCCCCTATCGTTGTCGCTATGTATGTGATGAAGTTGAACACGGTGGCCCCTATGGCTAGCCAGAAGGCGGCCCACACGCTATCCTCTACCAGGCTGGTCCCGGCCCTCCTCAGCCTGCCTATAGGTAGCGGGCTCCCCCTTATTGCCCATCCTATGCTCCAGGTCAGCAGGAATAGGGCCCATGCAAGGGCCGTCACCCGGGTGGTGAGGTCCTCTATGAACGCGATCAGGTCCGCCACACGCCTCACCACCCCCGCCCCATCCTTATAAAGAGGCGGGGGGCCAGGCCGGATCTACTCTTGAACTCCCCGTACTATCTTACGCGCCTTCTCCGCTATCTCCCGGTCCCTCTCCTCGTACCTATAGTAGCCTATCAACTCGTAGAACTCCTGCCTAGTCATCATCTCCCCCAGTAGGCCCTTCTGTGTACCCTCCCTCTTGATCACCTCCAACGCCCTCCTGGCGGCGCCCATGGAGATCCTGAAGGTTGTGACTGGGAATATCACGATCTTGTACCCTGCCTCCCTGAACTCGTCGACGGTTATGTAGGGCGTCTTCCCGAACTCGGTCATGTTGGCTAGAAGCGGCGCGTTGACCCTCCTAGCGAACTCCCTGAACTCGTCTAGGCTCCTTAGCGCCTCGGGGAATATTATGTCGGCTCCCGCCTCAATGTACATCTTTGCCCTCTCCACGGCAGCGTCTAGCCCCTCAACCCCCCTGGCGTCGGTCCTAGCTATGATCAATGCATCCCTCCTGGCCTCTACCGCTGCTATGATCTTCTTCACCATGTCCTCCGGCGTGACCAGCATCTTGCCTGATAGGTGCCCACACTTCTTGGGAAGGACCTGGTCCTCGATCTGTATAGCAGCCGCCCCCGCCGCCTCCAGCTCCCTGACAGTCCTCTCAACGTTGATCGCCTCCCCGAACCCTGTGTCAGCATCCACAATCAGGGGTATCCTGGCAACCCTGGTTATGTACCTCACAGCCACGGCAAGCTCGGTAAGGGTTATCAAGCCCAGGTCAGGCATGGCCAGGGAGCCCGTCAGGGCGGCCCCGGAGAGGTATGCAGCCTCAAACCCCATCCTCTCCGCGAGGAGCGCTACCGCCGGGTTGAAGACGCCCGGGGCAACGATTATATCACGCTCCCTGAGGAGGAGCCTAAGCGCCTCCCCAGGCCTCTCCAATGGATCCCTATAGAGGAAGGCCACCACCTGCCACCCAAAAGGTGGGTTGCACCGGGATCCATTATTTATAGCCCACACAACTAGGCATACATGCCCTGGGGGTGCCCAGGGAATGGGAGGAAGGCAGAGGACTACCCTATTCATGGAGACGGGTAAGAAGGAGAAGGAGGAGCAGGCCCAGGCCAGGAAGGGCAAGGGGAAGGGTAGGAAGTGAAGTGCACCGAGTGGCCTCCACGGAGGAGGCCTAGACCCCTCCACGTCGCCCTCCCCGGCAGCGTTTTATCCACCGAGCACAGCCTACAGGCCAAGACCCTCAAGGCCGGGTATATAGCGAGAGCCCTAGCCATACACCGGGTCGACCATGCATGGCTATTCCGAGACCCAGACACGGGCAGGGAAGACCTTAGGCTACTCTCCCTGCTACTCCGCTACGCCGTAACCCCGCCCCACCTAAAGAAGAGGCTTTTCCCCATCAGCGGGGCCCTCAGGTACGTTGGCCTCATGCCACCTCTAAACCTCGCCAACCACGAGGCCCCCACCAGCCCCGAGCCTGGGGCTCTTATCGACGGGTTCGTTGAAGAGTGCCGGGGAGGCTATTGTAGGGTCTTCCTAGGCTCCCTAGGCCACGGCGTTATGCAGGGCAAGTATAGGCCTGGCAGGGTGGTTACTGTCAGGATACTAGGAGTCAGGGGCGGCTCTGTCGAGGTGGAGGAGGCATCGTGGGACCCTATCTACACCGGGTTCGGGGTGTCCATTAAGAGTAGGCTCGATAGCCTCATCAGGGAGGCTCGTGGCCGCGGTCTCAGGATCGTTGCAACCAGCCGCCTGGGCGAGTGCGTGGGCTCTATAGTGAATGACGGCCTCCTCATAGTATTCGGCGGCCCCAGGCTGGGCCTCCTCGAGTACGTTGACAGCAGGATGTTCGACGTTGTCGCGAACACTTTACACATGCAGGGGGCCAGGACTGTTAGGACCGAGGAGGCGCTCCACGCAACCCTCACGAGGGTGGTGGACCCGTTATAACCATATATAGCCCGGCTCCTCCAGTAGGCGTAGCGGATACTGGGGGTAGCAAGGAGTGGGCGCTAGGAAGAAGAGCGCGCCGAGACGAGGAAGCCTGGGGTTCTCGCCCAGGAAGAGGGCCTCCAGGCTAGTGCCTAGGGTCAAGACGTGGCCCGACATAGACCTGGGGGAGCCAGCCCTACTCGGCTTCCTAGGCTACAAGGTCGGCATGAGCCATGCATTCGTGATAGACGATAGGAAGGGCAAGCCCACCTTCGGCAAGGAGATCTTCGTCCCCATAACCATAATCGAGACCCCTCCGGTATACGTGCTAGCTGTGAGGACCTACGGCTACGACCCCAACAGGGGCAGGTACATACTAGGGGAGGCCTGGGCAACACCGCCCGAGGAGCTAGAGCTCCACAGGAAGATACCAACCCTAGGCTCCTTCGACACCGACGCCATGCTATCCAAGATAGAGTCCCGGCTGGACAAGGCTAGGGAGGTGAGGGTCATCATAGCATCACAGCCCAAGCTGGCAGGAGGCCTGAGCAAGAAGAAGCCAGACCTCCTAGAGGTCAAGGTTGGTGGTGTGGATGATGTGGCCAGCCTCTACGAGTACGCTAAGAAGAAGCTAGGCACAACCGTAACTGTGGGAGAGGTCTTCAAGGCGGGCCAGCTAATAGACATAATCGGGGTCACCAAGGGCAAGGGATTCCAGGGAGTAGTCAAGAGGTGGGGCGTGAAGGAGCTGCCCAGGTGGCACAAGCACAGGAAGGGTAGCAGGAGGATAGGAGCCAGGAGCCACGGCAAGGGGGTCTTCTGGGAGACGCCCCAGGCGGGCCAGACAGGCTTCCACAGGAGGACCGAGTACAACAAGAGGATACTCCTGATAGACGACGACGCGTATAAGATAGTCCCCGCCGGCGGCTTCCTCCACTACGGCGTAGTCAAGAGCACCTACATAGCCATCGCGGGCAGCGCCCCGGGCACGCCAAAGAGGCCACTAGTCCTCAGGCACCCGGTAAGGCCGCCGAGCTGGTACCTCTCAATGGAGAAGATAGCGCCGCCAACGATAACCTACATTAGCCTGGCTAGCAAGCAGGGCAACTAGCACGCGGGGGTGACGGCGATGTACAGCAGCATGCTACTCTACCTAAGCCAGCCGGTGATAGTACCCGTATACAACGAGGAGGGCGACAAGGTGGGAGACGCCCTCCTACCCGACGCCTTCCGGGTCCCCGTGAGGAAGGACCTGATAAGGAGGGCGTTCCTAAGCGAGTTCACAGCCAGGCTCCAGCCCAAGGGAAGGGACCCCATGGCTGGTAAGAGGACCAGCGCAGAGAGCGTGGGCGCGCACCACGGAGTCTCAAGGGTACCCAGGGTAAAGGGCACCATGAGGGGAGCCCTGGTCAACATGACCCGGGGAGGCAGGCTAGCCCACCCGCCCAGGGTGGAGAAGAGGATCCACGAGGAGATCAACAAGAAGGAGAAGAGGCTAGCGACGATGAGCGCCCTGGCGGCAACGGCGATACCTGAAATGGTCAGGGCCAGGGGCCACGTGTTCACGGCAGAGGCGACCCCGGTGGTGGTAAAGCCCAGCGTACTATCTGCCGTGGAGAAGACTCAGAAGGCCAGGGAGCTGCTCGACAAGCTAGGGATCCTGGCCGACGTCGAGAGGGCTAGGAGGAGGACCAGGGTGAGGGCTGGCAAGGGTAAGATGAGGGGCAGGAGGCTCAAGAAGCCGGTGAGCATCCTATTCATACTATCCGACCCCAACTCGCCCCTAGCCAGGAGCGTCTCCGGCCTCCCTGGAGTCACAGTAGCCACGCCAAGCCAGGTTAGCGTGCTCGAGCTGGCCCCCGGCGGGGTGCCTGGGAGGCTAACGGTTATAGACGAGAGGGCGCTAGAGGAGATCGGGCTTAGGTTCAGGGTGAAAGCGCCATGAGCGGGGTTATAATCAGGATCCACATGAGCGAGAAGGCCAGTATACTGATGGAGACCCAGAACGTGCTCACACTAGTGGTAAGGAGGGACGCGACGAAGAGCGATATAAAGAGGGAGGTAGAGAGGCTCTACGGCGTCAAGGTGGACGAGGTAAGGACCCTGATAACGCCCAAGGGGTATAAGAAGGCTTATGTGAAGCTGGCCCCCGAGTATAGTGCCAGCGAGCTAGCTACAAGGCTGGGGCTAGTCTAGCCCCCACCCTCGAGGTCTATATCCCCACCCGGCACCTTCGCCTTCCCATTCTCCACTATATCTATGATCTTATCGGCGATCTCTAGGAAGGCTCTAGAGGCCTCGGTGTCGGGGTACTCGAGGAAGAACATCTTCCCCTTATCGTTGGCCTCCCTTATCCTCTCGTCCACCGGTATCTGGCCCAGGAAGGGTATCTCATACTCCTCGGCGATCTCCCTAGCCGCCCCCCTGCCGAATATGTAGTGGACCTTCCCGTCTCCACACCTGAAGTACGCCATATTCTCTATTATGCCTATAACTGGTATATTCAGCTTCTTGGCGAATGACGCCGCCTTCTTAACCACGCTCTTAGACACCTCGCTGGGTATGGTCACGAGGACTATACCCGTGATCTTTGGTATGAGCTGGGCTATAGTCAGCTGCTCGTCCCCGGTGCCCGGGGGCATGTCTATTAGGAGGTAGTCTAGCTCGCCCCAGTCTATGTATGCTAGGAGCTCCCTGATAGCGCTAGTCTTTATGGCGCCCCTCCAGATCAGGGGCACCTCGTCCCTCGGGAGTAGGAGGCCCACGGACGCGACCTTGACGCCCGGGGGCACCTCGGGGGGTATAACAGTCCCGTCCATCCTAGCGGTCATGCCATACCCTGTCGGCAGGCCCATCATCTTATGTATACTGGGCCCAGCAACGTCGGCGTCGAAGACCCCAACCCTCCTAGCCCTAACGGCCAGGGCCCCGGCGAGGTTGCTAGTCACAAAGGATTTGCCGACCCCGCCCTTGCTGCTGAGTACAACAACCTTGTACCGTATCCTCCTCATGTTCATGAGTAGCCTGCGTTGCTGCTCCTGTATCGCGCGCATCCTCTCTGCTACTTGCTTGTACTCCCTTGTGCCGAGCCTCATTCCGCTCCTCCTTGAGGGCTTGCTCATCTCTTTGACCCTCCCGCTCTCCCTTGAAGCCACTTTAACCGCTCTAAAGTTATTATACTGGGGGGATGAGGAGTTTGCCGAGTGTTGACCCCCGGTGCCTTGTGGGGGGTGAAGCGTGGAGACCACTCCGACCCCTCTCATAATTATTAGTTTCCTCCCTGCTGTTGACCCTTGTGGGGCGGGTGAGGATATTTGCACGTCTATGAGGGGCGCCGATGATTTGCCTCCACCGGTGCCGACGCCCCTGGTATTATGCCGGCTCCCTACCGTTTGTGTTCTAAAAATATTTGTGTGGGGGTTGGGCCTTCTATAACGTTTACTTGGATACTGGGTAGTCGTCGGGTACCTTTGCCCTGAAGTACTTGCCCGTCTCAGGGCTCTTGAAGAGCCCTATCTTGACTCCCTTACCCTTGCCCTTCCTGGTCTTTGGCGAGAGCTCCCACACCTTTATGGGAGATAGTTTTACCTCTTTGCCTGTGGTGGGATCCTTGACTTTCACCGGGGGTAGTTGCTTCTGGGTCATACCGATCCACCTCTTATACTACCATCTATGTCGTATAGTTAATATTACCGGTGATTAGTTATAAGTTTTGTGGAGGTATTTAACCTGGAATGCCTGGGCCTAATGCGGGCCTTCAATGGGTTCATTAAAGGGTCTCTTTAGAAAGGAGCTAGGGAGTGTATGGGGGTGCCTAGCAGACTATTGCCTGCCTTTTGCCACACTCGCTTACGGCCTCCAGAGACTTCCTCACAGGCCTTGCAAGCTTCTTCATTGCGTACTTTATAGCATAGCTACTCTGGTAGACGGCATCATAATCGTCAAGCCTGATGGTCTTCGAGGCCCACCCCTCGCCTGCTGGGAACTGGAGCACCAGCTCTACGCCTGCCAGCCTCATCTTGGCATCGTCCACTCTAACCTCCACTCCATCAGGGCCTACCACGGCTCCGAATGCGTTGCCCTTGTACTTACCCATCACCAGGCCCTCTCCGCCAGCTTGTAGCACTAGCCCCCCGCAGCCGGGGCGGCAGAAGCCGTCCTTGCATCCACCCTTGGCCTCGGCGACGCACCTGATCCTCTTGGCTAGGGCCTCTAGATCCTCTACCAGGGTCCTCACACTGTTTATTACGCCCAGGACTACCGCCGCCTTGTAGCCCTCCTTGGGTGCCCCCTCTATGATACTGTCCAGCCTGGAGACGTATTGCCTAGCCGACACTGCCTCCACCCTGCCTGCCTCCAGGCTCTGGTCGAGGTATATTACCTCTAGCTTTATAGAGGTGGAGGATCCTGTACGTCAGCCTCCTGGCCCCCAGGCTGTATAGCCTTACCTCGCCGGGGCCCGGCCACCTCCTGGCCCTGGCTAGTGGCAGGCAGTCCCTGCACACCCTCCTCACATTATCTACCTGGACTAGACAGTCGCTGCATGCTAGGCGGCCGCATATCATGCAGTGGGTCAGCGCTAGGTTGCTGCGGCATATCCTGCATGTCGCCTCCCTGCATATGGTGCATCTGTCCCCCGTGAAGTGGAGGGGGCAGACCCTCCTGCCGCAGGTTGGGCATATGAGCCTTCCCGGCGCCTCGTTGCAGATCTCACACGTCACCACTCTACTACACCGAGTGTATCCCTCATGACTCCGCGCCTGACTAGGGTCTCGTATATCCTCCAGATCCTCCTATCGTTCACGTACCTGGTATCGTAGCCCCACTCCTCCAGCAGGCTCCTCACAGCGTCTGGGAAATCCTCGGGGCTCCCTCCCCAGGCCTTGGCCGCCTCTATGACTGCCTCTGCTATCTCCCTGTTTGAGGGTAGCTTTGTCTTGCCCCTCCTCCGCCTCTTCGGGGCTATCTCCTCCATCGCCTCCTTGAGCTCCTCTAGCACGTCCTCCGGGATCTCGTCTATGTCTTTCCACTCCATGCCGCAGCACCTCCTTACAGCAGGCTATCTATAAGGCAAGGAATAATAAGTTTAGGATCTCTAAGTTGTCTATAGGCCCCCGTGTGGCGTGCGTGGTGACCCGTTGATGCTCAAGCCTAGGAGTGATGTGGTGGTTGAGGTTAGGAATGGCCGGGTTAGTGTTGAGGGTAGGGTGTATGAGGCCCAGCACGTGCTCATAATAGGGGCCTCCAAGGCTAGCCTGCTTGTCGAGCCTGGCGTGTTCCAGGTTAGGGCATACTTCCCCGGCCTGCCTAGCGTGGACATCGTTGGGGGGGACGTTGTCAAGGTGTATAGGGAGGGGGCCAGGTACCAGGTCGACATGTTTGGAGACAGTATAACCAGTGTTAAGGAGGAGGGCGACTCCATAACCATAAGTGGCGACATTGTCACCATCAAGTTCGACATGGATGAGGAGAGTATAAATGTTAGCCTCCCCAGGGTGGGCAGGGTGTCCACTAGGAGGCTGGAGGTCTCCAGCGACGCCTCCACCTCGATAAACGCCATGATCCTGCCCTTCCTAACCGGGGTTGTAAACATATACGGTAGGGCTAGGGTCAGGATTAGAAAGGATGTAGAGTCTACAGTAATAGAGGCTAGAGGCCTGGGGACTAGCTAGCTCTGGGCAACCGCCTCACTCCCAGCCACCGCCTCCACATCGGTCTTAGCACTGTAGCCGTAGTCACTGGAGAAGCCCGCGATCTCCCTCAAGTCGTTGACCAGGTAGTTCCTTAGGATCTTGAGCAGGATCCTCTCAGCCCTATCCTCCTCCCCGTCCCCCAGCTCGGCCAGCCTCCTGTCTATGTATGTGATCTCTTCCACGAGCTTGGATACCTCCCTCTCGAGCATACCATCTATCTTATGGTCTATTATGGAGTCCCAGGCCACCTGGCTCCACCATCCTGTGTATAGTGCCAGTCATGCTTAGGAGCGGACTGGGTCCGGGATACTCGCGTATTAGACGCGCCTATCCCCAGGTAACACCTCTATCCCACCATTAACCCACTCAAAAAAATATAGATTCCCTTTATATACAACACCGTGCACTAAGATATAATTTAGTGGGTAGGAGGTGAGGAGATATGAGCATGAGCAGGAACCAGGTAGAGGAGGCCCCAAGGGACATAGAGAGGATCAGGAGGATCATACTCGAGGACTACGACAGGCTGAGAGAAACCCTTGACGTCGGCATGGATATAAGCATAACAACAGCCCTAATAGACACGGACATAGAGAAGCTAGTCATAAAGACACTCAAACTAGCCAAACGCCCCCTATCATGGAGGGAGCTAAAACAGATATTCCAAGGAGTAGTAGGCGAGGATAGGCTCAGGAGAGTCCTCAACATGCTGAAAGCCAGGAACGAGATAGCCGAGCTAACCCACACACGCTACAGCCTACCAGAATACGTCCCTCCAAGGGAGATACAGAAGGTGAAAAACCCGGGCATAATCAACAAGATACTAAAGACCCAGAGACCCGAGGAGTACACCCTCGGAGAGACACAATGATCAAGGCAAGGATAACCAGGAAGGGGAGCCTAGCACTGATAGTAACAGACAGGGGCCAGAAGGCCCTAGTACCATGGAACACCCTATGCAAGTTCCTAGAGGAGAACAACATCATCCCAGAAAACATGAACCCCTGCGAAAACACATAAAAACCCTCAGCCCCACACCACCCCACATGGCGGGGTAAAACAGCGGGGTAGGGTAGCCTGGCAGCCCGCGGGGCTCATAAGACCCCACCGGGCCGCCGGCCACTACACCCAACCACAACTCCTCCAATATCCAACACATAGGAGCCTATCATACCCATCTACCACAGAAACACCCACAAACCCCCAGTAACACTTATAAGCAGCCCAAACCATACCCATCTATAGCATGGCCGGCGGCCCCGGGGGGACGGAGAAACCCCGAGGTCGGTGGTTCAAATCCACCCCCCGCTACCATGTGGGGGCCCCGCCACCAACCCCGCCATCCCTAAAATAGTCCTATACAGCCTACAATCTATGCCCCTCATAAGCCCACCCCCTATAACCCTCCAACGAGCCAACACACCCTAGAGGATCCTGGGGAGGTGGCCCGCTATGCCCCTAGCCAGCATCGAGGATCTATCCCTAGCCTACGGTATGAACCATTACCTAGTAGACACCCCCCTTAGGGACACACTCCGCTACTACCTAGGCTCCGAGCCTTCCCTAAGCGGCCTCGGGGAGTATGCCGGGGGCTACCTCTACGAGGTGGCCTATCGGGTCGACAGGATCAACCCCCCGGTTCACATAATGTGGAGTGTTAGGGGGGATAGGAGCGACGTTGCCTGGCTAGACCCCTCCCACAGGAGGGTAATCAAGGACCTCATGCTAACCTACGGAGTAAACAGGCACCCCTTCCAGGAGGAGGGTGGATGGCACACCCACTACGCGTCCATAAACCTGATCGGGGACCCCGGCCTGGCGTGTATACTGACGATCACCGTACAGACAGCATATGCCCTAGAGAAGTACGGTAGCGACGATGTACGCGGGTACTACAAGAACCTTGCAGGCATCGAGGAGCCGATCATGCTAGGCGCCACCTGGTTCACCGAGATACAGGGAGGAAGCGACCTAGGGGCCAACACAACCACCGCAAGGAGGGTAAACGGCAAGTGGGTCCTAGACGGGTACAAGTACTTCGCCAGCGGCGCGGGCCTCGCGGATATAGCACTAGCAACCGCCAGGCCCCAGGGAGCTAGGCCAGGCGCAAAGGGACTCGCCCTCTTCGCTGTACCCCGTATCCGCAGCGATGGCAGGCTAAACTATAGCGTGAGGAGACTGAAGGAGAAGAGCGGGACCATCCCAGTACCCACCGGGGAGGTCGAGCTAGCCGGGTCCGAGGCCTACCTTCTGGGGAGGAGCGACGAGGGCATATACTACACCCTCGAAGACCTGATGGTCTCCAGGCTATCCAACTCCGCTGGTGCCATCGGGATAGCCAGGAAGGCCTACCTGGAGGCCTACCAGTATGCCAGGCATAGGAGGGCCTTCGGAAGGAGGATCATAGAACACCAGCTAGTCAGGAGGGATCTCCTCGAGATGGAGGTCCTCATAGAGGAGTCCCTAGCCATAACCCACAAGGCAGTACAGCTCTTCCAGGACTCCACGGGAGATAGACCCCCATACACCTCAACATACCACTACGCCAGGCTAATGACACACATAGCCAAGAACCTAACAGCCCAGGCAGCCGCCAGGGTCACAATGCTAGCCATGGAGCTATTCGGCGGCATAGGCTTCCTCAGAGAGTACACCATAGAGAGGTGGCACAGGGAAGCCCTCATAACACCGATATGGGAGGGAACCAGCAACATACAGGCCCTAGACATGCTGGAGGCCATGTACAAGAAGAAGGCCCACGAGCCCCTGATCGAGGACCTAGACTCGATGGCGAGGGAAGCCTATGACAAGGAGCTGGCCCTGAAGGCCGTGGAGGCGGCTAGGACCTCGCTGGCGAGGACCAGCTCCATGCCCCCCAGCGAGGCCGAGTTCCGTGCAAAGTACCTACTCGAGGACCTAGGCCACTCCACCGCCGTGGTACTACTAGAGTCCATGGCCTCCAGCCTAGGGGAGGAGAGGTACCACCACGTAGCCAAGATAGTCTACGACTCCCTACTACACAGGAAGCCCATCGAAAATCCCGGGGATACGGTGCTTGAGGACATCATAAGCCTGGGCGGGGGGCTAGAGCTCTAGTCCAACCCTCCCCGCCGCCTCTAGGACCTCATCCTGCGTGGGGGCCTCGTGGGAGCCAAGCCTGGCAACCTTCAGCGACGCAACCAGGGAGGCGTAGAGGCCAGCTTTCTCCACGTCATACCCCCTAAGGAGGCCCACTATCAGGCCCGCAGCGAAAGCGTCTCCAGCCCCCGTGGTGTCTACAACCCTCTCCGGCCTGAACGCCCTGATCCTATACACCCTTCCCTTGTAGAGTATCAGCGCGCCCTCACCGCCCAGCTTGACGACAACTATACCCGGGCCCAGGCCTTGTATCCTCCTAGCCGCCTCCACGGGGTCACCCGTTCCCGCTAGGCTCTCCGCCTCCTTCCTGTTGACGAGAACTATATCGACGCCCCTAACCATGGATGATAGCCCCTGGAGGCCCTTCCTAGCTAAAACCCTGCCCGGATCCCAGGATATGGTGGCCCCTGCCCTCCTGGCTGCCTTTGCCGCCTCGAGGGAGGTGTCTATCCTTAGGCTTGCAATGTGCACGTGCCTGGCCCTGGAGAGTATGTGGACTGGCAGGTCCCTGGGCTCTAGCTCCTCCGCCGCCCCCTTGTAACTGTATATGGCTATCGATCCTTGTGGGTTCATCGCTACTATGGAGAACCCTGTTCTCCTTGTGAGGGATACGCTGAGGCCCGTTATGTCTACCCCCTCCCTCATGAGGCCGTCGACGGCTATCCTGCCGAAGTCGTCCAGCCCGATCTTGGCTACAACCCCGCTGGCCACCCCGAGCCTCCTAGCGGCTATGGCCACGTTAGCGGCGGATCCCCCTACTCCCCTCGTCTCCCTCGTTATCCTAGCTTCATCATCTGGGCCCGGTATGTGGTCCACCTGGATCCTGATATCCACTAGTATGTGTCCTACTGTTATTAGGTCTATGGTTTTAGCGATCAACGCTGTTGCCCCCGTGTCCTATCGTAGCGCCTCCCCCGCCTCCCTGGGGGTGGCCCCCTTGTGTATGATCAGCTTGAGCGCCTCTACCATGCCCTCCAGGTTTTCTGCCTGGAATATGTTCCTGCCGACCACCACACCCTTGCCGCCAGCCTGGACTACCTCGTAGGCTTTTTCTAGAAACTCCTGTGGGGTTCTCGTCCTTGCCCCTCCGCTCATGAGTACCGGCACCCCCTGGGCCGCCTCTACTACCCTCCGAAACGTCTCCATGGACCCGGTGTAGTAGGTTTTTATCAGGTCTGCCCCGGTCTCCATGGCTGCCCTTGCCCCGTACTCCACGATCTCCACCGCGTACCGGTTCTCTATGGATGGGCCCCTGGGGTATGCCAGTTGTAGTGCTGGCATTCCTAGGCTCTCCGCCTCTAGCCTGATCCTTGTCCACCTCTCTAGCATGAGGTTCTCCTCGGGGCTCCCCCAGTATACGGTCGCTGCCACTGCATCGGCCCCCATTGCCGCTGCCTCGTGGACCGTGCCTATCGGGCTCTGGAGTAGCTGGTTCTCCGCTGGCCTGAGGCTGGTTTTGCCTGTAACCTTGATTATCATGGCGGTCCTCCCGGCCCATATGTCCCAGGTCAGCCTTGCTATGCCGGGGGTTGTCATGATCGCGTCGACCCCGGCTTCTACTACCTCCTCTATGATCCTGCGTGGGTTCCTTCTGGGCCTCGGTATCTCGCCTGGCCCGTGCTCTACGCCGTGGTCGAAGGCGAATATGAGGGAGCGGCCTCCTGGTAGTATCTTTGATAGTCTAACCCTCTTGCCTATGTAGCTCGGCGGGTCCACGATTCCCTTGCCTCCATGTGCTACATGTACTCCCATATGCCCTTGCCCTTGTAGTTGTATACTATGGTCTTCCTGGCCGTGACGTATTCTATACTGTATCCTATGCCCTCCATTCCTATACCAGAGTCCTTGCGGCCCCCGAAGGGGTAGTAGCCTATACCATGCCTGGGATACTCGTTTATGTAGATGGCCCCGACCTCGAGTAGGCGGATCAGCTTCCTGATCTTGTTTATATCCCTCCCAAATATGGCGGCGTCCAGCCCGTACCTCCTCTCGTTCGCCAGCTCTATCGCCTCATCAACCCCGCTCACCGGGGTTATTACTGCTATTGATGCGAATATCTCATCCCTGAACACCCTAAGCCTCCTGAGGACCTCCTTGTCCCTAACCTCTATTAGCGTTGGCTCGATGTAGTTGGGGCCGAGCTTCCTGCCCCCATAGAGGACCTTGCCCCCGGCTTCCTCCGCCTCCCTTGCAGCTTCTACTACCTCATCCGCAGTGGCCTCATCGATGAGGGGGCCCATTGTGATGCTTGGATCCCTCGGATCACCTATCTTAGCCTTTGCCAGCTCCTCTACAAGCTTCTTCTTCAGCTCCTCGTAAACCGGCTCTTCCACGAGGATCAGCTTTATGGAGTCACACCTCTGCCCACTATAGCTGACTATCCCGGTCGCTATCTTAGACGCTGCCAGGTCTAGGTCTGCGTCGTCTAGTACTATAGCTGGGTCGCCGCCGCCGAGCTCCATTATGAACTGCTTTATCCCTGCCTCCCTTATCACCCTAATACCGGTCTCTGTGCTTCCGGTTAGGCTTATCACGTGTATCCTCCTATCCCCGACTAGCCTGCCTGAGTCCTTGCCTGGTAGTGGGAGTAGTGCTATGCTCGACTGGGGCACCCCGGCCTCGAGGGCTAGCTTTACGAAGTAGAATATCGGTATGGGGTCCGCGCTGGGCGGCTTCACTATGAATGCGTTGCCGGGTAGGAAGCTATAGGTGAACTTGTTCACGGTGTCGAATAGCGGGTAGTTGAATGGTATTATTGAGAGCACGACTCCATAGGGCTCCCTCCTAACTAGCCCCTCGCTTTCTAGGGTGTGGGCGTCCCAGTCCCCGGGTATGTATTCTCCGTGTAGCTTCTTCAAGTCTAGTGGTGCTCTCCTTAGCCTGTCTATGCTTGCCTCCACTTCCCCATGGGCCGCCTTCACGGGCTTACCGGCGTTGATTACCAGAGCCTCTGCTATATCGTCCTTATACCTCTCCATGAGGTCTGCTATCCTAGATATTATCTCTAGCCTCCTCTCTCCAGGTATGTTTCTTGCAGCCCTCCTGCCCTCCCTGTATACCTTCTCTAGGGCCGAGTCTACTTGGCTCCATGTGGGAGTGTAAACCCCCGCTATTGTTGTCCCGTCTATAGGGCTCCTTATCCATCTTACCCCTGTACCCTCCTCCCACGCCGTGGCGGTGTAGTGCTTGAACACCGGCTTTCCGTTTATCTCTACCACTAGGTCCTTGGCCCAGGGTGGGACGTTGTATTCTACTGGTCCTAGGAGCTTGATCATGCCGTGTCCACCCCTCATCCTTATCAATAGATTATTCACACGTGTAGGGGTTATATATTTTCATGTATCATTAATATAAATTAAACGATTAATCCTCATGCAATATTCGAATAAATAGGAAAAATGGAGTTTATAGAACATGGTCCAGTGCCGGGATTACAGGCTAGCCTCCCTACTCCTGGCCCCCACTGCTAGGGTTAGCACCGCTGCAAGTACCATGCCACCAGCGGCTGATACGCCGTAGTCCACGATCTCAGGGTAGGGATGATCACCCTGCTTCTCCGCCACGAAGCCTATCTCAACAGTCTCGCCAGGGTCTATCACCGAGGTGTAGCCTACCGGGGTTAGCACATATGTGTTGTTCCCTAGATACTCCGCGTTGGCGCCCCATATACTGTTTATCGTGCTAGTCATGTAGATCTTCACGTACCACCCGGATACCGGCGTGTCCCCTATGTTCGTTATGTAGATCCTTGCAACGAACCCGGTATTCCACTCACTGTCTATGACCAGGCTTACCTCCAGGGAGCCTGGGCTGGGCTGCGGCGCCGTCCAGTTATCTAGGACCTGGCCGTTCACCACCAGTAGGATCTCCTCTACCAGCGGGTTCTGGCCCCTGGTTATGAACCCGGCTGTTGCTATTGGGCCAAGGTTCCACTGCTCTGAGACTAGTACTATGTAGCCGTCTGGGGTGGTGCCGTTGGCCACTGCACCCCAAGAGTTGTCTATGTAGCCGTCGGCCACCTTCACCAGCAGGCTCCACTCCGACTCCTGGTCTAGCGTCACAGTTACCTCGTAGTGGGCCCCGCTCCCCCAGGAGTTGACTAGCTCCACCTCTAGGCTGCCCGCGGTGGCCCCGCCCGAGCCGCCACTATCCCCGCCGCCGGAGCCCCCGCCTGAACCGTCTCCTGGTGGCGGGGGTGGCGTTGTTAGTAGCGGGTCTCCTGTTGGGGTTAGGTTGAAACTGTAGATCCACCATTCCATGTGGGCTGAGGTCGTTGACGGGCTCCCGTACTCTGTGCCGACCTCCACATCCTCCAGGTATAGGCTTGCGTAGTCGGCTAGGTCTGTTATGTTCGCGGCGGTGCTTATGAATGGCGAGTAGGGTAGCGTTACTGTACCCGCCTTTATCGGGGTCGTTATCCTGAACGCTATGTACTCCCAGCCTATGAATGCCTTCCAGACCTCGAAGGTAGCGTTGACCTCGGTCCCGTTGACTATTATCGGTACAACTATCTCTCCTACCTTGGAGCCGGCGGGCTGTAGGCCGTCGTAGTATAGCCATATCATGAGCTCCTGCTCGTCGGGCTGGATCCCGGTGCTCCTCCACTGGTCCCTGGTTAGCCAGGATTCTATAGCTAGGTTGACTGGTAGCCCTGGCTCGGGGTTGAGGCTGTAGCTGACTGTCACATAGAAGTTATTCAGGTCTGCTACTCTTGCTGGTAGTGGTACTGGTCCGTCGGTCGCGTTATACTGGTTCCAGGGCTTGTTGCCGTAGAAGATTTCGGGGTAGCCGTGCACCCATGATCCGGGGTTCCTCAGGACTATGTTGTCCAGGGCTTGTATGTAGTGTAACGTGCCGTTGCTTGGGTAGAATGTCATCACAGCATAGCCGCTCGCGCTGTCGATGTTCCACGGGTTTATCTCTATGACATACTCGTTATACCCGTCATTGTCTAGGTCTATCTCGGCGGTTGGCCACAACTCGTCGGGGTACCTTATAGATACTGGTCCTCCCTGGCCTCCACCACTGGATACTTGTATAGTCACTGATGCGTTAGAGTCTCCGTTGCTGTTCCACACGTAAATGTAGTATGTGGTCGTGGTGCTTGGCGTCACCACCGTGGAGCCGTTGTGGGGGACTACTCCTATTCCAGGTATATTGGTATCCCAGCCGTCTGCCTCGGTGACTGTCCATTGTAGCTGAACCGGTTCTCCTGGAGTTATGCTAGTGGTGTTGGCTACTAGCGTCACTGTTGGTGGGCTGCCTGGCTGTATGGTCTCGTTGACTGGGGTGCATGTTATGTTTATCTCGTCGAAGTCGGCGTAGACGGTGTGGTTGGGTGCCCAGTTGCTGTCTGAGCCTCCGAAGAATGTCGAGAAGTAGAAGCTGTCTATGTAGGCCTTTTGCCCTTCTCCCCTTAGCTGTATGTTTGACATGTTTAGCGCCATCGTGTCGTTGATGTAGACTATTATGTATGCATCAGCCTGTCCCGCGGTGCCCACGTATATCTCCTGGCTTATCTTGTACCATACCCCGGGCACCACCGTGTAGTTTAGTGATATGTAGTCTCCGTAGCTCCTCTGCTGGTTCATCCAGTAGAGGTATAGGAATAGTGCCGCGTCGCTCCTATTATAATCGCTCCTCCAGTCGGGCGTCTTGTCCCCCCTCCACATGAACCTGGCGCTCCATCCCTCACCGTTGCTGGGTACCCTGAAGCCTGTCCACTGGCTCCCTCCACTGGTTAGGCCCGGCAGCTTGCCTCCCTTACTGAAGTCGAAGCCGTCCTCGAACCTAACCAGGTAGTCTAGACGGCAGTACTGAGACTCTGGCAGGTTCACCACGAATGACGCCCCACTGTTCCTGGAGCCTGCCTGGCCTGCCGGGTACTCGATTCTGAGGTACCTGTTGCCTGCCTCCTCTGCTATCGTGGCCCTTCCATCCAGCCTTGACCAGTTTATGTCTAGGAAGTCCTCCTGTAGAGCTGCTTCCGTGTAGGGGCCCGGTTGCCTATTCTGGAAGTCTACGTATAGGTTGAAGTAGCCCGTGCTGGGGGGCTGCTGCCCGTCTCCTGGCTCTCCTGGGGGCGGCTGGCTGGAGCCTGCCCATGCAGCTAGCGCCTCCCATGGGGTGAGGCTCCTGGGTGCTAGGGCGTAGTAGTACTCTTCTAGGCTCCACCTTATATCCACGTTGCAGGGGAAGGCTGGGCAGGTGTTGGTGTATACCTCTGTCCCGAACTCGAGGGACATTAGGTATAGGCTGTCTAGGCCTCCTCCTAGGTACTGGTTGGCTAGCTCTATGAAGTACGTGTAGTCGAACACCACGCTGCTATTCACGTAGTTGGTCGTTGACTTGAATGTTAGGAACCTCCACCCTGGGTCAGCTACAACGTCGTATAGCTCGAATGTCTGGTTTACCAGCGTCCCGTTAACCAGTATGGGTACCTCGAACACCGCTACCGGGCCACTATCGTAGCCAGCGGGGAAGCCCCCCTCTATGTATAGCTGGACCATTATCTCGTAGTCTCCCGGCCCCGGAGCCCTGTTGTTATTTGTATCGGGGAATAGCCATGCCTCGAAGGCGTAGTTGTTGCCAGGCACGCCGCTATACTGGTTGTAGTGCACCCCTACTAGTAGCCTTGGTAGGCTTGACACCATGGCTGGTAGTACGAAGTTGGGTGCGTTCACCGGCTGGTTGCCCCATGGCTTAGCCCCATAGATAACCTCGTGGTATCCCATAACGTTGTATTGTGGCACGGAGTTTATGGTCCACTGGCTATCCACGTGTAGTGCTCCTGACTCGATCCACATGGTTGTGTTCCCGCTCCCGATCTGGCCTGGGTCGGTCTGGTAGAGGTGCTGCCATCCCCACAGGTTGGGGTCTATACTTGCGTTACCTATCCTAACGACGCCCCATAGGTTGGGGCATCCCCATATGCTGGAGCAGCATTGGCCCCCATCGCAGGTTACGGTTGATGATGCCCCCTCATACTGGGGCGTCGTGGGTATTATCTCTACTACGTCGAATGGCGGGGGTTGGGGCTGGTCTTGGCCCTGCCCTACTGTTATGGTCAGGGTCTTGTTCACGCTGCCGTTCGTATTCCATGCGTGTATGTATAGTGTTATGGTTTGGTTTACTGTGATCACTGTTGAGCCTGTCTGGCTTGTTGCTATGTTGCTGTCCCAGCCGTCTGCGTTCTGTATGCTCCAGTTGACCATGATGCTCTCTCCGGGTTCTACGCTTGTGGCGTTTGCTGTTAGTGTTACTTGTGGTAGGCCTGCCTGGCTACAGTGGTCCATAAGTCTCTTCAGGTTCTGGTATTTGTCCTCCCATATATTAGTCCAGTCGTCTTGGAGTATGCCTCCGGTGTCCCCGCTGTTGGGGTTCCAGCTCCAGTAGAAGAAGCTACAGAAGTTGTTCTCTATCATCCAGTCTATTAGCTTGTTCTGCCAGTCCACATCTCTGGGGTCGCCTCCGTGTCCGTATCTTCCTCCAAATTCTCCTATGACAACCGGGTATCCTAGCTCTATCTTGACATAGCCGAAGTGGTGGTACCATATATCAGGCATGTTGTCCGGGAAGTCTGGCTCGTTGAAGTATGGCTGGTTGTAGACGTCGGGGCCGTAAACGTGTGGGCTGTAGACAAGCTTGTTCCTGGGAAGGTTCACGGGGTAATCCCTTACTGCCATTAGGTTGCCTCCCCACCAGGAGTTGTAGCCCCACTGGTAGGATCCGTCTATGTCTGGCCTGGTGTACTGCGTGCCCTCCATGAATATCAGCCAGTGGGGTGCCACCTGTAGTATGGCCCTGCCTATCCTCTCCGCCGCCAGGTTCCAGTCTGTAGCATTGTTGCCCATGCCCCAGGTTGCCCCTGTGCCATCGGTGTATGCCCCTGGGGGCTGGCTCACGCTGTGGGGCTCATTCTTCAGGTCAGCCCCTATAACGTTCCAGTATTTCGAGAACCTCTGTGCCACGCTTACCCATGTGTTTATGTAGTCCTGCTCTGTGAAGGTGTCCGTGTACCATAGCGGCTCAATGTATTGGCACCCGATCCTGTGGTAGTCTAGCAGTATGAATATACCCAGCTCTCCCGCCTTCTGTACGATCTTCTCCATTATCTCGAGGCTCGTGAGACCCTGAAGGTCTGGATTCTTATTGTAGTCTATGGAGGTGGGCATTGTTCCTGGTTGTACTGATTCTGTGCAGAATGGTAGCCTTATGGCGTTGAATCCTAGACTCTTTATCTGGAGTAGCATGTCCTCCCAGTTCCTGGCCCATAGCCCGTGGACCACGTGGTCTGGTGTTTCGAACCCGAACCAATTGACACCGTACAGGTTTATCTTCTTCTCCTCGCCGCTAGTTAGGTTTATCATGTAGATAGCGTCTCCCCTTACCTCGTAGTATACTGTCGTGTTAGCCTGCTGTTGTGGCGTGTATAGTGTTATCGACTTCAGGGGGCTGCCTTGCCATGTACTACTCAATCCAACTCCTGGCACTATGGAGAGGTAGGGCATTGCCATTATGATTGCCAGGAGTATGGCTATGAAGGTTCTGGCCTCCATATATACACACCCTTTTTTAATTCACCGTCCTCTATGGTAGAATATAATTAAGTAATACAGGATTATAAGCTTATATCGTTACCCTATTATATTAATATAATTACATTATAATTAATTTATTTTATTGGTATAGCCAGCACGCTACTCTTCTACCATTATACTCCACTAGCCTTGGCCTGGCGGCGCACTTGTTAAACCTCAGCTCACACCTGTCAGCGAATAGGCATCCACTCCTTCCAATAGCATGTAGGGGCTCGTGGAGCCTCAGCCTGCCTCGCCACCTAGAGTCCAGCCTGGGTATGGAGTCTAGGAGCATCCTTGTGTAGGGGTGAGCTGGCTCGTCTAGGACCTTGGATACGTCCCCCTCCTCCATGACTCCTCCCCTATATAGCACTACCACCCTGTCGCTGACATAGTATGCTAGGGAGACGTCGTGTCCTATCAGTAATATTGACGTACCCAGCTCATCCCTCATCTCTGCGAATATGTTGAGTACGTCAATCCTGGTTGAGGCGTCCAGCATCGAGACAGGCTCATCCGCCACTAGTAGCCGCGGCTCCACTAGCAGAGCCCTGGCTATGGAGACCCTCTGGAGCTGGCCTCCGCTCAGCTGGTGTGGGTACTTCCCGAGGACCTCACTTGGGCTTAGGCCTATCCTCCTGAGGACCTCCCTCACCCTTCTGAGCGCCTCCTCTCCCCTCACCCCCTTGAGCCTGGAGAGTGCTTGGAGTAGGGGCCTCTCAACTACGTGTATTGGGTTAAAGCTTGAGTAGGGGTCCTGGAAGACTCCTTGAACCTGTGTGTAGTACCACAGCGTTTCCCTTCTCCCTAGCCTCCATATGTCTCGCCCCCTGTAGAGTATCCTTCCCTTGGTAGGTCTGAGTATGCGCAGGACCATCCTTGCTATTGTGGTCTTCCCGCTTCCGGATTCTCCTAGTAGCGATACTATCTCGCTCTCCCCCACCTCTAGTGTCACGTTGTCTACAGCAACTGTTACCCTGCCCATTCCGTGGCTGAATACCTTTGATACCCCGTGTAGCTCGAGAAGCGCCATGTACATCACCCTCCTGTATATAGCCAGCAGTACACTGTTCTCTTCCCCACCCTAGCCGGTGGGGGCTCCCTGGCCCTGCACCTCTCCTCGGCCACGCTGCACCTGGGGTGGAATCTGCATCCTGTCGGGGGGCTGGCTAGCCTGGGCGGCTCTCCTTTGAGGCCTGTCAGCCTCCTGGTTTTGTACCTGACTCCGAGCCGGGGGACGGAGTCTATCAGCGCCCTGGTGTAGGGGTGTAGCGGGTCTCCTATCACCTCCTCTGCTGGGCCTATTTCCGAGATTTTCCCTGCGTACATGATCATGATCCTATCCGCCACCTGGTATAGGGCTGCTATATCATGGGAGACTAGGATTATGGATCTTACTATCCCTGTGTCCCTGAAGCTTGCAAGCATCTCTAGGACTGCTCTCTGCATTGTAACGTCTAGGGCTGAGGTTACCTCATCGGCTATTAGCACGTCTGGGTCGAGTAGCGTTGAGATTACGAGTACTACCCTCTGTCTCATGCCCCCGCTGAGCTCTATAGGGTACCTGTCTAGCACGTCTCCTGGCAGTCCGACCATTCTTAGCCTCTCTCTGGCCTTCTCCTCGATATCGCCTTCAGCCCTGCCCCGGGTTAGGTCCCTTATTATCGCCCTGATCCTCTTTGTTGGGGATAGCGCGTCCATAGCGTACTGGGGTACTATTGATATACCGGTGTACCTGATCTTGGATAGCTCCCCTGGGGTTATGCTTGTGAGGTCTATCCCCCTGTAGACTATGGACCCTGCTATCCTAACCATTGGCGGCTTGGGTAGTATTATGTAGTTTACCAGCGTGCTCTTCCCGGATCCGCTCTCGCCTGCTATCCCCAGTATCTCGCCCTTGGATAGGGTGAATGTGACACCATCCACTGCCCTAACATACCCGCTTAGCGTCTTGTAATATACCCGTAGGTCCTCTACTCGAAGCACTCGTAGGTCACCTCCTCAGCCTAGGGTTTAGGACCTCGTCTAGGCCAGTGTTGACCAGGTAGAGTGCGGTGAGTAGTACAGCTATGAGTAGTCCTGGCGGTATGGCCCACCACCACATGCCAAGCTGTATAGCGTTCCATAGCACTGCCTGCTGGAGGATTACCCCTAGGGATATGCTATCTGTTGGCCCTAGGCCCAGGAAGTCTAGGCCAACCGCGTAGAGTATTGCTCCACCGAACTGTAGGATGAAGACCATTATTATGTATGACAGCATGTTTGGCATGATCTCGCTTACTAGTATCCTAGCCCCTCCTAGCCCCGAGAGCTTGGCTACGTAGACGAATTCCCTGCTCCTTAGGGACAGGGTGTTCGCCCTGACAGCCCTGGCGGTCCATGGCCATGCTGTTAGCCCTATTATTAGGCTCTCGACGCCTATTCCCCTCTGCTCTATATAAGCTGCTATTATGATGAGGAGGGCCAGCGTGGGGATGACCAGGAAAATATTGGTTATCATCATCAACATCTCGTCTGCTAGGCCTCCTAGGTAGCCTGATGCTAGGCCTACTGCTACGCCGATCAACGTTGCTATTACTCCCCCCAGTAGGCCTATTGCTAGTGAGCCCCGGAGGCCGTAGACTACTTGTGCATACACATCGTAGCCGAATGTGTTTGTTCCTAACGGGTGCTCCCTGCTCGGCGGGGCTCCTATATCCCCTGTATAGTCTAGGGGGCCGTAGCCTGTGGTGTATGGTCCTACTGCCGCGATAGCCACTATTATTACAAGTACCATTATGCCTATCCTCACCTTCGGGTTTGCGAGGGCCAGCTTGGCTGGCATCCGGTTCATCACGTTTCACCCGTGTAGGTGTACCTAATTCTTGGATCTACAAGCGCATATACTATATCCACTATAAAGTTTGATACAAGTACCATTATTACAATGACTAGGAAGGCTCCCTGCATTAGGAAGTAGTCCTGGTTCTGTATAGCCTGGAGCATGAGGTACCCGAGGCCAGGGTAGGAGAATACTATCTCCGTAGTTATTGCCCCCGCCACTGCCAGGCCTATCTGGAGCGCAAGCCCGGTTATCTGGGGCAGCATCGCGTTCCTAAACGCATACCTAAGTATCAGCCCCCTAGGAGCCCCCAGAGCCTCCATGTACCTCGAGTAGTTCGACTCTATCTCATATATTATAAGGTTCCTCATGCCTATAGCCCAGCCCCCCAGCATTACTAGGACCAGGGAGAGGAATGGTAGGGTCCAGTGCATCAGGAAGTCCTCTATGAAGGCTAGGGATAAGGAGGGCTCTAGGCCCGGGCTATAAGCGCCCGAGGGTGGGAATATGGGGAATACAACAGTCAGGAGCCAGGCTAGCACGATCGCCATCCAGAAGTATGGCGACGAGGTTAGGAAGTAGAATACAGGCATGAGGAGCGCGTCTAGCCTCCTACTCACCGAGGCCAGGGCCCCCAGCCAGTTCCCTATGATCCAGCTCACAATAACGGCTGGTACTATGAGGACCAGATCGTATGGAAGCGCATCTAGGAGTATATCCTCCACCTTCCTAGGATACAGGTATATGCTAACCCCCAGATCGCCACTTAGCAGGGCCCTCCAGAAGTTGATGTACTGCTCATGCAACGGCTTGTCTAGGCCGAAAGCCTGCATGAAGTAGCTATACATTACCTCGGTCGACTGGGGCAGCGTGGAGAACCTGGAGAGGAGCACTCCTATAGGATCCCCAGGCATGAGCCTGGGTATGCCCCAGTTTAAAGTCGCAGCTACTATGAATGTGATCGTGTACACCACCACCTTCTTTGCGAGGTAGCTGTTGAAACCCATACACTAACTCCCACTATCCTTATATTATTATTTCTCCTTTAAAAACGTTTGCATGTATATTTAGTGTAAATAAAAATAGTGTATGCTATGGGTACGCCCGCCTATACCAGCTAACACCATATTACTACTCTTTACCGCCTCCTAGCCACCACAACTGCAACTATGGCAGCTATGATAACCAGTAGAACGGCTATCATACCTAGGCCTGCTCCTTCTCCCTGGCTAGCCTCGGAGCCTGCCTGTGTTATCGTAGTCGTGATTGTCTGCTCCTTGGTGACTACTTTACCCTCCTCCGTTACCGTCACCGTCTTAACTATCTCCTTCGTGACTACCTCACCTCCAGATGCCGCGGTGGGCTTCAGGTTGAGTAGGACTAGTACCCCACCAAGCTGCCAGTTGCCTGGCCAGGTAACTGGGACCCCGTAGGGGTTTTCCTCGCTGGGCCATCCGGTCCAGTGTAGAGTTGAGGCTTGGAACCAGAATCCGTTGTACCATAGTGGTATGTATGGTAGGTCCCTGAGGAATATTTCTTGTAGCTTCCTGTATAACTGTTTCAGTGTTTCCTCATCGTCTACTGGTGTTACTAGTATCTTCTCCATTATCTGCTGGACCTCGCTGTTGAAGTACCTGCCGAAGTTCCCGTTCCAGCTGTTCTCGCCTATGGGTGGGGTATTGTTGTAGAATATCCAGTTGTACATGGTCCAGGGTGTCGGGGAGACGAAGCTATTGAAGTTGTTTATAGCCATGTCGAAGTAGCCCTTAGTCAGGTCGTCGAAGTACTTGGAGTAGTCGGGGAACTTTGGCTCGACGTTTAAGCCTACAGCCTTTAGGTTCTCTGCTATGATTCTGATGGACTCCATCCAGTCGGTCCAGCCGAAGGGGACTATTATTGTCAGCTTTATCCTCTCCCCGTTGGGGGCCTCCCTGTAGCCGTCCCCGTCTATGTCCTTGAAGCCCAGCTGGTCTAGTATCTGCTTGGCCTTCTCCGGGTCATATGTGAACCCCATCTGCTTGTCTAGGTCCTCTGCGTAATACTTCTGCCAGCTGGGTATTGGCAGGAATCCTACCGAGTTTGATTTTAGCACGGTCCCCTCGAAGACCCTGTTTATGATCTCGTCTACATTTATAGCGTATGCTATCGCCTTCCTGAACTCTGTGATGTTTAGTGGGTACTTCTGGTTGTTTATGAATAGGAATGCCACGTTTGCGGGGAGGTGGAATGGCTTGTCCTTGTACCAGGTGTGTATGAAGTCGTACTGTCGTACCAGCTGTGGCACGCCAGGTAGGAAGAAGTTGCTCCAGTCGAGGTCTCCCCTTACTAGCATGGCTAGGGCTACATTGTTGCTTGAGACCCTCAGGTATACTATGTACCTTGGCCCCGGTTCTCCGTATACCTTTGTGCCCCACCAAGCATTGTTATACTCGTAGACCACCTGGCTCTGGTCGTAGGACTTGAGGCGGTACATGCCGCTACCTATAGGGTTCTCATTCGCCTCCTCTAGGGGCTTGTCTATGTTCTCCCATATGTGCTTGGGTATTATGTAGATCGTGTATAGGTAGTACTGCCACTCCGGGTAGTGGGGCTGGCTGAATATGAACCTGACAGTCCTGTCATCTACTATCTCTATCCTGTCCAGCCAGTCCCATATGCTGGAGTAGTATATCCCCTCATGCATCCTGGCGTACTCGAAGGTGAATTTTACATCCTCAGCAGTTAGCGGCTCCCCGTCCTGCCACCTGGCCTCTCTTATCCTAACCTCGTAGGTCTTATTGTCGATCCACTCGCCCTCCTCGGCCAGCCATGGTATGAACTCGTCCTTCACTGGGTTGTATAGGAATAGGGGTTCATAGATTAGTCCCACTACCCCCGTAGCGGCTGCCCATGGTGTGAGGGGGTTGAAGTTGCTGGGCGGTGCCCAGAGGCCGCCGCCCACGTATATAGTCTCCTCCCGTGGTAGCTGCTGAGCTGTGGCTGGGATTGGGGCTAGTGATGCTATGACTAGGACCGCTAGTAGGAATGCAGTGACCCGGGCTGGGGTGCGTGTAGTCATAAGGGTTCCGCCTCCTGCATCCCTACTCTTGTTTAGTATTAGATACAACACTTCGCTATTTATAGCTTTATATCTCTATAACTACATATACTTTGATATACTTGTATTGGTGTAACGATTACCAACGCATATAAACTTACATATGTGGCTAAGAGCATGGGATCGTAGAGGTGCGGTAAGGGATTGCTACCTAGCGACTTCCTATGGGGCGCATCTATGTCGTCATTCCAGTTTGACATGGGCGACAGGTATAGGAGGAATATCGACCCTAATAGCGACTGGTGGGTTTGGGTACGCGATAGGAGGAACCTGGAGGAGAAGCTTGTCAGTGGTGATCTGCCCGAGGATGGGGTCAATTATGCAGAGCTCTACCACATAGACCACGGGCTTGCCAGGAGTCTGGGCATGAATGTTTATAGGATCCAGGCCGAGTGGAGCAGGATCTTCCCCTGCCCGACGTATCATGTCGAGGTTGATGTAGAGCACGATGGCTCGGGCCTGGTTAGTAGGGTTAGGGTAACGGGTGAGACGCTTAGGGAGCTCGACTCGATAGCCAACCATGGTGAGGTAGAGAGGCTCCGGAGGATCATAGAGGACCTGAGGAGGAACGGAATGAAGGTCATAGTGAACCTTCACCACTTCACCACTCCAGTATGGCTCCACCACCCCATAATCAGTAGGGAGACTAGGCTAAGGAAGGGCCCCCTAGGTATAGTCGACCATAGGTTTATAGTTGAGTTCGCCAAGTACGCTGCGTATGTTGCATGGAAGCTAGGCGACCTAGTCGACATGTGGTCAATCTACAATGAGCCCATGGTTCTGGTTGAGCTGGGCTATATGGCCCCCTTCGTCGGCTTCCCGCCGGGGGTCAACGATCCCCGGGCCGCCGCGGCTGGGCTCAGGAATATTATAGTCTCCTACGCTAGGGCCTATGACGCCATAAAGGAGTATGATACCGTTGAGGCCGGGGACTGGGGAGTGGGCCCGGCGATGGTAGGTGTCATACACAACATCATACCAGCGTACCCCCTTGACCCCGAGAGGGATGAGAGGGCGAGTTCCAGCTACAACTATTTCCACAACGAGCTGATACTCGACGCCTGGAGCCGGGGCCTCTATGACCACGACCTTGACGGGGAGCGTAGTAGGGTGGCCCACCTCGCCGGGAGGCTGGACTGGATAGGCCTGAACTATTATACCAGGATAGTTGCTAGGAGGGGGAAGGCGCCCGAGGGGATACCTGTCCTCGAGTTTGAGGGTGTTGGGGGGTACGGGTATGCGTGTATAGCTAATGAGCTATCCAAGTCTGGGAGGCCCTGCGACGACTTCGGCTGGGAGATGTTCCCCGAGGGGTTCTACGACGCTATAAGCATGGTCAGCAGGTACGGGGTCCCGGTTTACATTACCGAGAATGGGACAGCCGATGCTAGGGACTACTATAGGCCTAGATACCTGGTTTCCCATATAAGGGCGCTGGAGGCTGCGGTGGAGGACGGCTTCAGGGTCGAGGGCTACATGCACTGGGCCCTCACCGACAACTACGAGTGGGCCCGGGGCTTCAGGCTCAAGTTCGGCTTATTCAGCGTGGACATGGTTACTAAGGAGAGGATACCCAGGCTCAGCGCTAAAATTTTCGCTCGTATAATTAAGAGTAATGGGGTGCCTAGGGATCTACTAGAGCTCTCCATATGGGATCATAGTAGGGGTGTGGGGGTGTAGCCTGTGAAGACCATAGCGGTGGATGAGCAGACCTGGAATAAGCTGAGGATGCTGAGGGAGAAGCTTAAGGCTAGGTCCTACGACGAGGTTATACAGATGCTTATAGAGACTTGGAAGAACACGGAGCTGGATAAAGTGTTGAGCGAGACCCAGGTCCCCGATGATGTGGTGGATGATATGGAGTCCCTCTTGACTAGGAAGAGGAGGATGTGATCCAGTAATGTCGGCTCCCATCGAGTCCATACTGGTAGACTCGAGGACCACCATATGGCTCCATGCAAGGAGCAGGGCGAACCTGCTCAAGCTGCTCCTCTCGAGACTAGACATCTACCTCTCCGCACTGAGCGCCTATGAGGTGGCCGCCGCCTTCATCTATTATAGGATCGGGGATCCCCGCGGCCATATGGCTAGGCTCGAGAAGATCTACCACATCGTGTATCCTGATAGGGAGATCCTGTCGACCGCCGCTAGGATAAGCGCGGACCTCATGTACCACGGGGAGTCGAGGAGCGATATAGATGTTATAGTCGCTTCCACAGCTATATCTAGGAACCTCCTACTCGTCTCCATCAGGGCCCAGGAGTATGATATGTTCAAGAAGTACGGTTTATCAACGCTGAGCATGGATGGGCTGATAAAACAGTTGGAGCATGGTGTGGAGGGCAGGGTGCCCCCGGAGGGCGGTTCCTAGATCACCGCTGCCTCTATATCCCTAATACTAATAATACCTACCAGGCTCCCCTTATCGTCGACCACTGGCAGGTGCCTTATCTTGAACCTGCTCATCAGCCTCAGCGCCTCAGCTAGGGTCTCCTTCTCGTTAACCACAATCAGGCTCCTTGTCATGAACTCCGAGACGGGCGTGCTATAGGGCTTCTCCTCCGCCACAATCTTCCACACGAAGTCGCGCTCGGTTATTATCCCCACGAGCCTGCCGTTGGAGTCTACTACTGGCAGCGCGCTAACGCCTACCTGCCTCATGAGCCTTGCCGCCTCTAGCGCGGTCTTCTCGGGGTTGATCACGACCGGGTTCCTTGTCATGGCGTGTGAGACCAGCATCTCATCTATCGTTCTAACCAAGATGCCGCACCCCTAGAACCGTCTGCATATCTATTATACTATAGCGTGGGTCTACTTATTCCTAACACTCGGCCAGCCCCAGCCGCGGGTGCAGGGTTGTGATAAGGCTGGTGGTCACGGATATCGACGGCACGTTGACTAGGAGGAGGGGAGACCTGCTGCTGGAGCTAGAGGCGGTCGAGGCCATCAGGCTCCTGGAGTCCCGGGGCGTCACGGTCTCGCTAGCCTCGGGGAACAGCCTCCCGGTGACGGCTGGGGTTGCCAGGTATATAGGAGCCCGGGGGCCGGTGATCGGGGAGAACGGGTGCCTGGTCCTTCACCAGGGAATTGTGCATCACGTATGCAGGGGGAGGCCTGGCGAGGATCTTATAGAGGCCCTAGAGTCGCTTGGCCTCAGCCAGAGCTGGCAAAACATGTTCAGGATGCACGATCTCTCATTCAATGGCCCCAGGGAGCTATTGTACGAGGGCGCTAGGCTTGCCGAGGAGATGGGATACGCTGCATACCTGAGCGGGTATGCGCTCCACGTACAGCCGCGGGGCGGGGGCAAGGATGCTGGGCTGCGCTATGCAGCCAGGCTGCTCGATGTGGGGCTCGACGAGGTTGCTGCTGTGGGTGATGGAGGCAATGATATCCCCATGCTAAGGGCTGCCGGCTTTTCCGCTGCCCCGGGTGATGCCGATGAGGAGGTTAAGTCTATTGTAGACTATGTAGCCTCGCAACCCGGGGGAAGGGGGTTCAGCGAGGTTGCGAGGCTGATCCTCTCTGGCCGGGCCGGTGGCTCGCGCATTTAAACCTCCTAGCCAACGATAGGCGTCCCTGGTGTAGGTAGGGGTATCGCTGGGATGGCTAAGGATGTGCATGTGGAGAAGAGGGTTGAGATCCCTGAGGGCGTCAGGGTGGAGATTGAAGGTATGAAGGTCAGGGTGGAGGGGCCGAAGGGGTCCCTGGAGAGGGACTTCAGCCACGCTCGTGGGGTGCTGCTGAGGCTAGAGGATGGGGAGGTAGTTGTTGAGGCCTACTTCGCTAATGCCAGGAAGAGGGCGCTCGTGGGGACTATAGCATCCCACATAGAGAATATGATAACCGGCGTCACGAAGGGGTACCGGTACAAGCTTAAGGTGATATACAGCCACTTCCCCATAAACATCAAGATAGAGGGGGACAAGTTCGTGATAGCAAATTTCCTCGGCGAGAAGGCTAACAGGATAGCCAAGATCCTCCCCGGCGTCAAGGTTACGGTGAAGGGCCAGGATGTCACCGTTGAGGGTATAGATATCGAGGCTGTAGGCCAGACAGCGGCCAACATAGAGCTAGCCACCAAGGTGAAGGACAAGGACAGGAGGAAGTTTATGGATGGGATATACATCTACGAGAAGGGGGTGGCTGAGTAGTGCCCGAGAGGCCCAGGCAGGTTAGGGAGAAGAGGAGCCTCCAGAGGAGGCTAGCCAAGAGGAGGGAGAAGCCCAGGTTCCTCCGCTACCTCTCCTGGAGGTTCTGGAAGTTCGAGCGTAGGGAATACTGGAGGAAGCCAAAGGGTAACGACAACAAGATGAGGCTACAAGTCAAGGGCTACCCTCCAATAGTCAAGTCGGGCTACGGGACCGACAAGAGGCTGAGGGGCCTCCACCCCAGCGGGCTCGAGCCGGTGATCGTTTACAACCCAAGGGAGCTGGAGGGCCTGGACAGGGAGAAGCATATAGTCTACATAGCATCCAGCGTGGGGCTGAGGAAGAGGATACAGATAAGGCAGAAGGCCCAGCAGCTAGGCCTAAGGGTTGCAAACTAGGAGGTGGGTGAAGGATGGACTACCGGCTACAGAGGAGGCTGGCGGCCGAGGTTCTGGGTGTAGGCGAGTCCAGGATATGGATCAGCCCCGACCCTGAGCATGCAGAGGAGATAGAGCAGGCAGTCACCAGGAGGGACGTGGAGGCCCTGATAAAGAGGGGCCTCATAAGGGTGAAGCCGGAGAAGGGGAACAGCCACACAAGGTGGCTGGAGAGGAGGAGGCAGAGGAGGAAGGGTAGGAGGCGTGGGTACGGCAAGAGGGAGGGCAAGGCCACCGCAAGGAGCGACCCGAAGAGGGACTGGATCTATAGGATAAGGAGGATAAGGAGGTACCTGAAGTGGATGAGGGATCACGGCAGGATAGACAAGAGGACATACCGCCGCCTATACAGGCTAGCCAAGGGAGGCACATTCAGGGATCTGGGAGACCTAAAGAGGTATATGCAGGAGCACGAGCTGGTTAGGGAGGGTGCAAGCTAATGGGGAGAGGGCCAAGGTACAGGGTCCCCCTCAGGAGGAGGAGGGAGGGCAAGACTGACTACAGGAAGAGGTTCAAGCTGGTAATATCGGGGAAGCCACGGCTAGTCGTCAGGATAACCAACGAGTACGTCACCGTACAGGTAGTAGAGGCTAGGATAGAGGGCGATAGGGTGATAGCGGCCGCCCACAGCAGGGAGCTAGCCAAGCACTACGGATGGCTGGGCGACGGTAACAACACGAGCGCAGCCTACCTTACAGGCCTACTCGCCGGGTACAGGGCAAGGCTCAAGGGAGTGGAGGAGGCGGTGCTGGACATAGGTCTCCACACGCCCGTTAAGGGGGCCCGAGTCTTCGCCGCGCTCAAGGGAGCACTAGACGCCGGCCTCAGTATACCACACTCCGAGGAGATACTGCCCGGAGACGAGAGGATTAGGGGAGAGCACATAGCCGAGTACGCCTCGAAGCTTAAGGAGGAGGATGAAGAGGCTTATAAGAGGCAGTTCTCAAGATACCTGGCCCGGGGCCTGAGCCCTGAGGACCTGCCGAGCCACTTCGACGAGGTGGCCTCTAGGATCAAGGGAGAGTACGGGGCCAAGCTCACGCTGGCTAGGAAGGAGGTGTAGACGTGATGGGTATGGAGGTACAGCTCGAGGAGTGGGTACCCAGGACCCGTGTGGGTAGGATGGTTAAGGAGGGCAAGATCACCAGTATAGCCGAGATATTCAAGAGGAACCTACCAATACTAGAGCCGGAGATAGTCGACTACCTCCTACCAGGCCTAGACCACGAGGTCCTAGACGTCAGTATAGTGCAGAAGATGACCGACGCAGGCAGGATAACAAGGTTCAGGGCTGTAGTGGTTGTGGGCAACAGGGACGGCTACGTCGGCCTGGGCAAGGGGAAGGCGAGGCAGTTCAGGTTCGCCATAGAGAAGGCCCTAAGGAATGCGAAGCTAAACATAATCCCCGTTAGGAGGGGATGCGGCAGCTGGGAGTGCACCTGCGGCGAGAGCCACAGCGTGCCATTCACTGTCAGGGGCAAGAGCGGTAGTGTAGAGGTAATCCTCAAGCCGGCCCCAAAGGGTACAGGCCTAGTAGCGGGAGACACCGCCAAGGCGGTACTAGCCATGGCAGGCCTCAGCGACGTCTGGACCTTCACCAAGGGGGAGACAAGGACAAAGTACAACTTCGCCAGGGCCACATACCTGGCCCTCAGGGACACCTACAGGTTCGTCACCCCCGTAGACTGGACCAGGTAGGAGGGGTGATGGAAGTGCCACTATACGTGCTAGTAAGGATCCGGGGCCAGGCAGACGTCCACCCAGACACAGAGAAGACCCTACACCTACTCAGGCTAAGGAGAAGATACACAGCAGCCCTCTACCACAGCAGCCTACCAGGGATAGAGAAGATGATAAAGAAGGCCGAGAACTGGCTCACCTGGGGTGAGATAGACAGGGAGACCCTGATAGCACTCCTCTCCACCCGCGGCAGGCTCCAGGGAGACAAGCCCCTCACCAGCGAGTGGGTAGCCATAAACCTAGGCCTACCCGGGGGGATATACGACCTGGCAGACAAGCTACTCGCAGGAGAGATACACTACCACAAGCTACAGGAGAAGGGCGTCAAGCCATTCTTCCGACTCCACCCACCCCGGGGAGGCTTCAAGGGCAGCATAAAGACCCACTACAAGATGGGCGGCGAGCTCGGCTACAGGGGCCCCGATATAAACAGGCTAATAGCCAGGATGCTCTAGGCCCAGAAGGGGGTGGCAGGCATGGTCGTGAGGAGGAGGAGCAAGACGAGGAAGCTAAGGGGGAGAACCCGCACCATGAGCTGGGGCAGGATAGGCCAGCACAGGAAAT
Organism: Acidilobaceae archaeon; assembly: GCA_027014125.1. Lineage (GTDB taxonomy): Archaea > Thermoproteota > Thermoprotei_A > Sulfolobales > Acidilobaceae > S012-22. The sequence goes on from JALWEI010000036.1 coordinate 62,677, forward strand.
CCGGGTCCCGCGGCGGTAGGGGAGCCGCAGGGCTAGGCAAGCACGAGTGGACATGGACAATAAAGTACGCCCCCACCTGGTTCGGCAAACACGGCTTCAAGCCACCACGCATAAGGGTAGGCTACAGGCCAAACGTGATCAACCTAAGCCAGCTGGAGGACCTAGTAGCAAAGCTAGAAGCAAAGGGCCTAGCAAAGAGCGAGAACGGGCTGACAATAGTAAACCTAGAGGAAATGAAGATACACAAACTATTAGGCTCGGGAAGAATAACGAGGAAACTGAAAGTCATAGTACCACAAGCATCAGAACAGGCTATAAAGAGGATCGAAGAGGCAGGCGGCCAAGTAATACTAACACTAAAACAAGAGGAATCCCAGCCCTAAACACCCTCCTAACCATCAAAAAAACCCCTGAAAGGCTTAATAGCCCATAACACAAGCATACCCTGAATAAACGGGGCCCACAGGCCCCCCGGAGAGGGCCCGTCGTCTAGCCTGGTCAGGACGCCGCCCTCACACGGCGGAGGTCCGGGGTTCAAATCCCCGCGGGCCCACCATCCGATAACATCACTTATTTTAACGGAATTATCCTTATAGTATTTCTACGAACTACAACTAGTTTGTCGTAGGGGTTCTCCACAGAATTGAGAGCGGAGATTATTCGATTTGTGATATATTCTGGATTAACAGGTGGAATTCGCATTAGCATAACGCCTGGCACGTTAGGATTAGTGAGAACGATTCTTCCGAAATCCTTGTCAAATGTTATAATTATTCTCTTTTCCCTTATTGAGAGTTGTACTACTTGCTCATCACTAATACCAGGATTTACTTCCCAGACTGATACTACGTCATAGCTTAAGCTTCGGAGAGTCTTGATAGTAGTTCTCGGAACGTTTTCGTCGGCCAGGATTTTAGGCTTTGACAACAACTTCCTCCCTCAACACTCTTGCGGCATATCTTACTGCTGCCAACACATCCTCTCGTGTGAGATGTGGATATTCCTTCACTATATCGTCAATTGACCATCCATTGGCTATAAGCTCAAGTATGAAGTAGACGGGAATCCTCGTCCCTTTTATAACAGGCTTGCCACCCATAATTTTCGGGTTAACAACTATCCTCTCCTCAGAATCAGCCATCGGCACCTACCCCATGTTGTATCTAGTAAACTCGGCTCACTTAAACCTAGCTGCTTTATTCTATAACTAGTCATGCATATCTGATATCTGATGATAAATGATATTGATTCCGGATATCCTTGTTGCTATGCATTTTGGATTAAATGCATATCGCTGACATGTATTGCCGCATATAGTTGCGTTCCCACACGGCGGAGGTACGGGGTTCAAATCCCCGCGGGCCCATCACCTAACTGGTAATATTTTCAAGAAAATTGATATCTTCTATTATCCTCTATTATATCATTATATATACTAGTGTGATCTTCTCGTTTAGCTCTTTGATATTCTATAACAAGAAATACTAAGGCGTTCAGATATCAGCTTTGGTAGTGAGTGATGGATGCGAGGCACAATAATGCCCGGATGAGAGTTAGGCGGATAGCTCAACTCATAAGCAATCATCAGCAAAATCACTATCTCTTGTAATTAATATTAAGTTCTTTCCACCTTGAGGTACATATTCATCATGGAAGTCTTTCTGTCTTAGTAGCTTAAAAATTGTTCTGGGTACGTTTTCGTCGAGTAGAAATCGGTATGACACGCCTCTCCCTCCTAAGGAACTCGACTGCAAGAGCTATTGCCTCAAGAATCATCTCCTTGCTTAGCTGGGGATACTCCTCTAAGATATCCTCGATACTCATACCAGACGCAATCATTTCAAGAACATCGGCTACCAGAATTCTTGTACCCTTAAAGACTGGTTTACTGTGGCAAACATTTGGATTTATCTTAATCCATTTAAACTTCCGCTTCACATCATCTCTTCAGTGCTTATTTAGCTTACCCAGCTCTCTTAAAGCTGCCTGGGATGTAGCAATCCTCCCGGGTGTCTATATGGTAACTAAGGACATTTGATTGTTGTGTTATTTGTCGGGCTGCTTGTTTTGTTGTGGTTTGTATCCTGGTGTTGTTTGTAGTAGTGTGGTGAACCATTGTGAGTTGAGTATGTTTGCCAGCTCTTCTACTCTCTTGTTGTGTGTCGTGGTTGTGTAGCACTCGTATTTTTCCCATGACAGGTGTATGTATGGTATCTTGTACTTATCTGCGGTGTATCTTAGTGTTATTGTTATGTCAGCTTCTCCCTTGGCTATGCTCCGGGCTGTGTCTTCGTGTGTCCACCCGATTACTTTCGTATATTTGTCGGGCCACCCGGTGGGTTCGTTGCCTAGTACTTGTTTGGCTAGTATCTTCTGGTATAGCCTTGTGCCGGCCCCGGGTGGGCGGCTTGCCATTGATAGTTTTCCTTCTACTACTAGCTGTATTGCCTCTCTCACACTTCTAACAGGGCGTCGGGGGTTGTAGGCTAGTACTAGCTCTCTTAGGTAGCCTCCTATCTTTAGCGGTTCCTCGACTTGGTAGTGTTCTAGGTATGGCTTGTTGTAGAGTCCAGTGTTGGGGTCGTATAGGTGTATGCACGCAACATCTGCCTCGCCTAGGGATAGCATTGCTAGGCTCCTAGAGGATCCTATGCACGCCCCCTCCACCCCGGGGGCCCTGTTTAGGGCCATCTCTAGTAGCGGGTCGCTACTGTAAGCCACGAACACGCCGTGGGCTTGGTGTCTCCCCGGCTGGCGGGGGCCCACGCCTAGCATCCTGGATGCCCTCTTGTACTCCGCCAGGACCTGCCTGGCTTGTGATGTCAGCCTCGCCCCGCCGCCCCTCTTGCCTCCCCTCCTGGTCTCAACTAGCCGGTGGCCGAGGATCCTCTCCGCCCTTACTATCTTCTCCCAGGCCCTGGAGTATGGTATACCCGCCTCTCTCGAGGCGGCTAGTATACTCCCCCTCGCATCTACTAGCTCTAGTATGAGTGCTAGGTCCTCGTCTACAACCTCCACGCCATCCTTCTCTAGGACCAGCTTCACCCTGGGTCGTAGCAACGCCGCCACCACGGAGATCCGTTAACCGTTTCACGTATCCGGATAACGCTTAAAGCCCTTAACATTCCATAGACTCCGGGCCGGGGCCCTCACATGGCGCGGAGGATGCTAGCAAACCTCAACTATACACTCCCCCTAGCCCTAATAGTCATAGTTGCCGTCCTAGCTGCATCATACATACTCAAACCCGGCGAGGTCGAGCTACGGGTCTCAACAACCACCAGCCTCTACAACACAGGCCTACTAGACTACATAGCCAACGAGTTCTCCAAGGAGAACCCCCGGGTATTCGTAGAGTTCATAGCGGTAGGCACAGGGGAGGCCCTGAAGAGGGCGGAGAGGGGCGACGCATGCCTTGCCCTGGTACACGCACCCAGCCTAGAGAGGGAGTACATAGAGAAGGGAGTACTAGGCGAGGGGAGGATTATAGCATACAACTACTTCATAATAGCAGGCCCGCCCAGCGACCCGGCTAAAGTTAGAGATGCGTCCAGCGCAGCCGAGGCCTTCAGGAGGATAGCGGAGGCCGGGGCTAGGGGCGAGGCAGTCTTCGTGAGTAGGGGCGACAACTCGGGCACACACGTCAAGGAGATGAGCCTATGGAAGCTAGCCGGGGTAACGCCGCGGGGAGAATGGTATAAGGAGAGCGGGCAGGGGATGGCCCAGACGCTAGTTATAGCCAGCGAGCTGGGGGCGTATACGCTCAGCGATATAGGCACCTACCTGAAGCTCAAGGCCGAGGGCAGGCTTCCCGGCATAGTGGAGCTGTACCACAACTCGAGCGAGCTACTCAACATATACAGCGCCTACCTAGTCTCATCATGCACCGGCGAGGAGGCCGACGCCGCCAAGGAGTTCATGGACTTCCTATGGGAGAGGCAGGACCTCATAGCATCCTACGGCGTGGAGGAGTACGGCCAACCCCTATTCTACCCCGCCAAGGACAGGCTAGACTGGCTGGAGGAGGAGTGGAGCAGGCTGGCTAGGGGATAGGAGTGGAGGACCTAGTTGGAGTAACAGCAAGGACACTATACATCTCCACGACAGCCACAATACTAGCATCCCTATGGGGAATACCCATAGCATACCTGATAGCCTCCAGGAGGCTACAAACACTTGCAACAGTATTCGAGGCCCTCGTAGGGATCCCCACGGTCCTCATAGGCCTACTCCTATACCTACTACTAAGCAAGCAAGGCCCGCTAGGCAGCCTCAACCTGCTCTACACACCCACCGCGATAATCCTTGGAGAAGCGGTGCTTGTAACCCCCCTAATCGTGGGGGCCAGCCACCGTATACTAAAGGCCTCGATAGACACCTACGGAGAGCTCGCCGCCAGCCTAGGCGCGAGCAGGATCCAAGCCATGGCGCTAGCCCTAGCCGAGAGCCTACCCGGCATAGCTTCATCTATGGCGATGGCATTCTCCAGGGCCGTAGGCGAGCTCGGCATAGCGCTACTAGTGGGCGGCAACCTTAAGGGATACACTAGGACGCTCTCCACCTCCATAGCCCTGGAGGTCTCGATGGGAGAATACGGCGATGCGATTAGGCTAGGAGCAGTGCTACTATCCCTTTCCCTAGGATTCTCGATAGTTGCAAGGCTACTGGGTGGAAGGGGATGATAGAGGCCAGGAAGGTGTGGCTACGCTACACCCCCAGCCAGGAGTGGGTGCTCAGGGACGCTTCACTCACCCTAGCCCCCGGCAGGATAGTAGCCCTGATGGGGCCCAACGGTAGTGGGAAGACGAGCATGCTGAAGGTGCTGGCTGGCCTAATCAAGCCGGGTAGAGGCGAGGTCCTATACGAGGGCTCCGACATCTGGTCCATGGACGAGTCTAGGAGGCTCCAGGCCAGGAGGGCTGCGGTGTATGTGTCGGAGAAGCCAGTCATGGTCAGGGGCACGGTTATGGATAACCTGCTTCTAGGCCTCAGGCTCCGTGGTGCTGAGCCCCGGCAGGCCAGGGATGCGCTGGATCGTGTTGTAGAGGGGCTAGGCCTCAAGGGGATGCTGGACATGGATGCTCGCAGGCTCTCTGCTGGCCAGGCCCAGATGGTCTCAATAGCCAGGGCCCTGGTCCTGAAGCCAAGGTACCTGCTCCTAGACGAGCCCTTCTCCCACCTGGACAGGGCCAGGAGGCGCCTATTGGCAGAGCTACTCGAGGAGCTACGAGGAGAGGGTGTAGGGATCGCCATCGCAGGCCACGAGGAGCTATACACGCTCGAGCTTGCCGACAGCGTTGCCTGGATAGAGTCGGGAAGGGTAGCAATGCAGGAGCCCGGTAGCGTACTTATTTAGCTGTGAGGCCCGCCCTTCCCTTCAACGGGTGACTGGTGCTGGCCAGCGATAAGAGGCAGCCCGAGCTTAATGTGGGTGTAGTGGGCCATGTAGACCATGGCAAGACAACGCTAGTCCAGGCCCTCACCGGGATCTGGACCATGAGGCACAGCGAGGAGATCAAGAGGGGCATGACGATCAAGCTTGGATACGCGGATGGGGAGATATGGGAGTGCGAGGGATGCGGGTTCCCCGACAAGTTCAGTCCCGAGCCCGTGTGCGAGTGTAGTAGCGAGGCCACGCCCCGGCTTAGGAGGAGGGTCTCCTACGTGGATGCCCCCGGCCACGAGATACTCATGGCTACAATGCTCAGCGGCGCCGCCCTGATGGATGGAGCAATACTGGTGGTTGCCGCTAACGAGCCCTGCCCCCAGCCCCAGACCAGGGAGCACCTGGTCGCGCTAGAGATCATAGGCATAAAGAACATCGTGATAGTCCAGAATAAGGTAGACGTCGTGAGCCCTGAGCGGGCTAGGGAGAGTTACCAGGAGATACTGAGGTTCATAGAGGGCACCATAGCGGAGGGAGCCCCTATCATACCAGTCAGCGCACTCAAAAGGGCTAACATCGATGCAGTCCTAGCAGCCATAGAAGAGTACATGCCCACGCCCGAGAGGGACCTAGACAAGCCTCCCCTAATGTTCATAGCTAGGAGCTTCGACGTAAACAAGCCTGGAACCCCTCCCGAGAGGCTAGTCGGCGGGGTCATAGGAGGGGCCATAATGCACGGCGTCTTCAAGGTCGGAGACGAGATCGAGATCAAGCCGGGCCTCGCAGTCAAAAAGCCAGGGGGAAGGATAGAGTACACCCCGCTATACACCAGGATAGAGAGCCTCCGCTTCGGCAACATACAGGTGGAGGAGGCCAAGCCCGGGGGCCTGGTAGCTATAGGGACAAGCCTAGACCCCTCCATAACAAAATCCGACAACCTAGTCGGGAACATCGTCGGCAGGCCCGGGGAGACGCCCCCTGTACTAGATACCCTACGGATCGAGTACAACCTGCTCGACAGGGTCGTGGGCATGAAGGAGGAGGTCAGGGTCGAGCCCATACGGAGGGGCGAAATGCTAATGCTAACAGTAGGCACCGCCATAACCCTAGGCACAGCAACAAGCGTTAGCAAGGACACCGTAGAGGTCAGGCTAAGGAGGCCAGTAGTAGGCTGGGATGGAGCCAGGGTTGCAATAAGCAGGAGGATCCACGGGAGATGGAGGCTGGTAGGCTGGGGCATACTAAGAGAGTAGCCCTCCTAGACACCAACACGCTCATCTACATGGCCCAGGGCCTAATACCCCCATCATCACTCCTGGAAGAAGCAGGCTACCCCCAACTAGCGACAACCAGCAAGGTAGTAGAGGAGCTAGAGAAGCTAGCCGCCCTAGGCAAACCCTCCACGAGGAGAGCCGCTAAGGCGGCACTCAGCCTGCTCAACAGGCTTGGGGTCAAAGTGCTAGAGTGGGGCGGGAGCGGGGATGCCGACGACTCGCTGGAGGCCGCCGCGCTCTTGCTCAAGCATAGCGGGGCCCAGGTGCTAGTTGCGACCAGCGATAGGACGCTAAGATCCAGGCTACGCCTCCACGGGATCCCCACACTATACTATAGAGAGTCCCGTGGGGGCGTTGAGCTGGAGTGGGATCCATTGTAGCCGCAGTCCTCGATCCCCCTAGCCACACTTGCCAGGTAGGCCCTCATCCTAGGCACTAGCACCAGGATTAGGGTGCCCGGCAGCAGGCCTGCTATGATGAATGACGCCCTCCAGGCCACCAGCTCCCTAGGGTCTAGCAGCGCCTCTAGCCCGTACTCGAATACAAGGGCGCCTCCGGGCGTTGGGGCCATCGATAGCGCGTATGAGACCTCAAGTACTATAAACCACCATACGAACTCCCCGCTCCACCTCAAGGCTGCCCCCACTGCTAGCGCCTCCAATGCATGGGCTACTAGTGTTAGGAGCAGGCCTGGCGCTAGGATCCTCGCGGATATCCCTCCCCTGAGTATCTCCAGGAATACGAGCCTCTGCCTCCTTGCATAGCACCACCACTCCCTCCTCCCGGTAACCCTGAGGACAAGCTCCTCCACTGTTGGAGTTCTGGCGAAGGCTACCCCTAGAGTCCATAGCGCCGCTACCACGGCTGATACCAGTAGGAGTATCCATGTTTCCGGTAGGCCCACCAGCCCGATTATGAGGGCCATGACGACGGGGAGTATTAGGTCGTAGATAGTCTCTATAATAGCTAGCCCGGTTGCAGCCCCTATACTCATCCCGGAGTATGCCCCAATAACTCCCGCCCTTAGGGGTGTGCTCGCTGAGGAGGCTGGAGAGAGTAGCGCCGCCCATCTGCCCACGAGCCTTGCTATAAGCGCTCCGGTTAGGCCCAGCCTATGCCCCATGAGCCTGGCTAGGACCACTAGTCTGGCTGCCCTCACCGCCTCTCCGGCTACTATGAATGCGAGGACCTGTAGAAGCATCTCTGGTGGTATGGAGAGTATTATGTCGATCACTACTGGTAGGGGCCCTACGACTAGCCTGAGGCCTAGTATTGTTAGTACTACGAGTACTATAGCTCCTAGGGCTAGGTACATCTTGTGCCGGGACTTGGATTGGGTAGGCTCCCTACGCTCGTGTGTCCTCACCTTGATCGGCCCCGGGGTTAAGGTCATCGCCCCTTACTTCCGGGTCAGCTGTCCTGGCCGCGTTCATCCCCAGCTGTGCCCGGGTCGCCGCTTTTAACCCTCGTCATCCCCATGCACTATCCCGTGTGTGGCCTCGGGTTTTAATTGGGCTCCCGGGGGGTCTCGGGGTCCCGTTGTTACACCTTTAGATATATCTTCACCCGATATTAACCCGTTCTGGCCCCCTGCTCATGGGGTGGCCGCCACGGGCGACATGCCAAGGAGTCTGCTAGTACTCTCAGCAGCACTAGGACTCTCGTGGGGCTTGCTATGGAGCGTCCAGGCCCCCTTCCTGAGGAGCCTCGGCTATAGTGGCGCTGAGTATGGTCTACTAGGCGGTGTAGGCGTCATATCGGGTGCGCTAGCAACCATGGCGGCCGGCATCTTGAGCGACATGCTTGGAGCCCGCAAGGTGCTGGGTGTAGGCCTGTTGACATACGCCGTAAGCCTCTACCTCATAAGCACTGGCGAGTGGCTGCTACTCCTAGCAGGAGCGACGCTCATGGGCGCATCCAACGGGTTCTATGGAACCAGCACCAAGGCCCTGTTGTCTAGGATCGGGGAGGACTCTAGACTCCACTACAACCTCAGCCACTACGCCGCCGCCGGCTCTCTTGGCGGGGCCCTTGGCAGCTTCGCGGGGTGGGCCCCCGTATACTATTCTGAGGCCCACGGGGTGGATATAGTTGAAGCCTACCGGGCTACTATTAGGCTGGTGGCTCTCCTGTCTCTGCTGGTAGCTCCAGCCGTCTTTGGGCTTCCCGAGCATCGGGGACAGGGTTTTGGCGGTGTTGTTAGGGGCATCAGGAGGCTGTCACGGCACTTCATGCTCTTGGCCATATTCGAGATGATAATAGGGTTTGGGGCGGCGATGTCTATACATAATATAGACTACTACTTTGCCTTGAAGTATGGGGTTTCTAGTGGTGAGCTGGGCAGCGTGTTCGCTGCCCAGCAGCTTGTTATGGGGCTTCTCATGATTAAGTTGCCTGGCCTGTCTGATAGGGTTGGGGGTCCTCTTAGGATGTATTTGGTGGTTACCTTCTCTAGTATACCCCTGCTTATAGGGATGACTCTGACGGGCAGCTACCTGGTTGCCTCCGTGTTATACCTTGTCAGGAGTATATTGATGAATGTGGCTACGCCTCTCTTTGAGGCGTTTGCACTGGGCCTTGTGCCTAGGGAGTATCGTGGCCTGGCTAGTAGTATGCTAAGCCTTTCGTGGACTATACCGGCTAGTGGCGGGCGGGTTGTTGGTGGTTATCTGCTAGATGTCAACGTTGAGCTCCCGCTTAGGCTTACTGCCCTCCTTTATAGCGTATCCCTCGCCGGGTATGCTTATATTGGTAGGAGGCTTGGTAGGCTATAGCGATATTATCCTCACTGCCTTTACTCCCCTGAGCTTCCTTAGCTTCTTGGCCATCATCTTCCACTCTTCTCCGTGATCCCCAGTTATTGCCACGGTTACGCATTTGCCCCCGTCAACGATCTGGTGGTATAGCCCCTTGAGGTCTTCCGCGTAGCCGTGTATTATCCCTATTATGTTCCTATCTACATAGGGGGACTCGTCATGATCTGACACGACTACAATTAGCTTGAGGCCGAGGCCGCCTTCTGGCTCCTCTCTGGCTAGGAGTAGTTCTAGGGCGTGCCTGACCGCCTCCGATCTGCTCGCGAATCCCTCCTGGTCCACTATCTCATCTATCCTCTTCACATACTCCTCCGGAATCGAGACTGATATCACGGTGACCATTCACAGCACCCACTTGTTATTAATTAGCCATTGATAAGTTATTAGTTTATTGGTAGGTATCTACATACTCTTATTAAGTATAGGTTTGCGATACACATGCTTGGGTGCCTGGCTTGGGAGAGCATGAGGAGCACGAGGAGTTAATGCACTACGCGCTGCTAGGTGCTATGGTGCTAGTCGGCCTGGCGGCTAGTCTTCTTGTTGGAGAGGAGTATGGCTTCTACCTGCTGCTGGCCTCCACGCTCTTCCTAGTTGTCCATGGGCTGAGGGAGTTTATGGAGGATAAGAGGCTCAATGTTGATATCCTCATGGCTGTAGTGGGCATTGTACTGGTCTACCATAGAGTGGTACTGGAGGGCCTTATCATCTATGGCCTCTACAGTATAGCGGAGGTTATGGAGGCCTGGGTCTCGAAGCTAGCACTGAGGAGGCTGGAGGATGCCCAGAAGCTTATACCGAGGAGGGTAGCCGTTGAGAGGGGCAGGGTTGTGGAGGTTGATATAGACTCTGTGAAGCCGGGGGATATTGTCGTTGTCAGGAGGGGTGAGGTTGTCCCTGTCAACGGGATCCTCTTAACCCGGGGCGTGTTCAATACAAGCATGGTCACCGGGGAGTCTATGCCGGTAGAGCTACAGCCAGGCTCTATAGTTGAGAGTGGCTACATAAACCTTGGGGACCCTGTTAGGGTCAAGGCTGTCAAGAGCGCCCGGGAATCCACGCTCCAGCTAATCGTCTCGAGGTCGCTAGAGCTCCTAGAGGAGAAGGGTAGGACCGGCCAGCTGATAGACAGGCTAGCCCCCTACATGATAGCGGGGGTACTCCTAGTCTTCCTCCCAACATACCTGGCGCTCGGCCCCGAGAGGTCTATACCAATCCTGCTAGCAGGGTGCCCCAGCGCCTATATCGTGACTTCAGCCGCCTCCACCGCGTATAGCGTCGGCAAGTTGGCCAGGTCAAGTATAATAGTTAGGGGCGGCAAGGCCCTGGAGTCGGCTTCATCCTGCTGCTCCATAGTCATAGACAAGACTGGAACCGTGACATTAGGCATACCTAAGCCCTACAAGGTAGTAGCTCCCGGCCTGGGGGAGGAGGAGGCCAAGAGTATACTAGCTAGTGTGGCATCCACCAGCCTCCACCCGGTCTCCAGGGCCATAGCGTCCCAGTGGAAGGCTGGCACCAGTGTTAGGGAGGCTAGGGAGTACCCTGGGAAGGGCGTTGAGGCGATGGTGAACGGCTCACGCGTCCTCCTGGGCTCTAGGAGCTTTATAATGGAGAAGACCGGCTCCGCACCCCAGCCTGCATGCGAGGAGGATGACATAACAGCGTATTTCGCCATAGATGGCGTTACAGGGGTGGTTTGCCTTAGGGAAGAGGTTAGCAGCGACTCGGTTGAGACTATCAGGAGGCTTAAGAGCATGGGCTACAGGGTGGTCTTGGCCAGCGGCGATAGAAGGGAGAGGGTTGAGAGGGTTGCCAAGCTCCTGGGCGTCGACGAGTACTATGCCGAGATGAGCCCGGAGGATAAGAGGAAGCTAGTCGAGGACCTCCGCTCCCGCGGCTGCGGCGTCTCTATGATAGGTGACGGTATAAACGACCTCGAGGCTATGGCGGCCTCCGACTTTGGAGTGGCCGTGGGCAATATTGACGCTGTGAACAACGTGGCTGACGCTGTCCTGCTTAGGGGCCTGGCCCAGGCTCCTAGGGTGTTTGGCCTATCCAGGACCTACATGAGGGGCCTTATAGCCGGTATGGCCGCCGCCACTATGGTTAAGATAGCGATTATAGCCCTCGGTGTCGCGGGGGCGATCCCCCTGTGGCTGGCCGCGTTGCTTGGGGATGACGGCTCCACCCTGCTTGGTACCGGCGTGGCGTTCTACATGGTGTGGTCGTCTAGGGCCTAGAGACCTCGACGGTTGCTCCGTCCCATGCAAGTATCGTGGCCCCGTGGATCCTTCTGGCTTCTCTGAGCATCTCCAGCGCCTCCCACCCACTATACCTCGCACTGATGTGGGCTAGAACCAGGACCCTGGCCCCGGCTCTTCGGGCTATCATAGCGGCGTCTAGCGAGGTACTGTGGCCCCTCTCCAGCGCCTCCCTCCTCCTAGCCGAGGTGTATGTGGAGTCGTGGATCAGCAGGTCTACACCAGCAGCTGCCTGGAGAATCGATGTGCATGGCCCGGTATCGCCTGTATACAGGATCCTGATCGGATCCACGTTGATAGACACCTCCTCCAGCCGAAGCCTCCTGCCCTCTACTGTAGCCTCTCCCTTCTCGATCAGCTCCCTCAGCCAGGCCCCGGGCTTCACGCCTAGGCGTTCTAGCCTGCCTGGGTCTAGCCTTGGCCTCAGCCTCCATTCTAGTAGGAAGGCTACCGATTCCCTGGTGTGGCATGATGGTAGCCATTTGATCCTGAGCTCATCGCCTCCCCTTCTCCAGAGCGTGTGGTGCCCCCAGCCCTTGGCCTTGACTGCGTCTATCCTGAACCCGATCCTAGTCTCGGTGGCCTCTAGGACCTCGAATACGAAGTCTATAACCGGTGGGGGTGCGATGAGGGTTAGGGGCCTTTCCCTGTCGTTTACGTACATTGACTGGAGTAGTCCTGGGAGCCCGTTGACGTGGTCCCCGTGGTTGTGGGTTACTGCTACGAGGTCTAGGGATGAGGGGCTCATCCCCGCCCTCTGCATAGAGACTTGGACTCCCTCACCCGCATCCAGGAGTATATTGTGGCCTGCCCAGTCGGTGACCGCTATCGCCGGGGCCCTCCTCTCCCGGGTAGGGACCGAGCCCCCGCTTCCTAGCACTGTAGCCTTAACCCAGACACCCAAGCCCGTGGGCCCCAGGGCCGCGTCTAGTCTATAGGGGCGGGCTAATAAGGTGCCCCACACAGTCTATACCACTGGATGTGGTAAATGCTGCTGGAGGCCCGTATAGAGGAGGCGGGTTATGGCGATAAACAGGTTCTGAGGGAGGTAGAGCTGTCTCTGGCTGAGGGGGAGAGGCTCCTCATAGTAGGCTCCAGCGGCTCCGGGAAGACGACTCTGCTACTATCTGTATCCGGCGTCCTGGACAACCTGCTGGAGGGATACACTAGGGGCAAGGTCAGCCTGGCCGGGCTGAACCCCCTGGAGCCCGAGGGGTTTAGGAAGGTGCCATCTAAGGCCGGATTCGTCCTCCAGGACCCTGACAAGCAGCTTGCAATGCCCACTCCCCTCGACGAGGTCATGTTCACACTGGAGAACCTTGGGTGGAGCGAGGAGGAGGCTAGGAAGAGGGCTCTCGAGGTCCTGGCAGAGATGGGGCTTAAAGGGCTAGAGCTGGTTCCTGTCGAGAACCTGAGCGGTGGGCAGAAGAGGAGGCTCACTCTGGCCGCCTCTCTGGCCCACAACCCGGTTATACTATTCCTCGACGAGCCCACGGCTAGTATAGACCCGTGGGGCCTGGCCGAGCTGAGGTCGTACCTGAGGAGGATCTCGGGTGAGAGGGGTGTCGCTATCATAGAGCATAAGGCCAGGTACTTCCTAGACATGGTTGACAGGGTTGTAGCGCTTAGGGAGGGTAGGATCGCTGGCTACTGGCGCCCTAGCAGTCCTGGCTTGGTGGAGGAGCTTGAGGATGCTGGAGCTGATGCCGGCTCCTACACCGTCAGGGAGCCTAGGGTTAGCGTGGGGGAGGTTGTTGTTGAGGCCCGTGGAGTAGGTGCTGGGTATGGTGGCAGGGTCGTGGTTGAGGTGGGGGAGGTTACGGTTAGGAGGGGGGAGGTTGTTGCTCTTGTAGGTCCCAATGGTAGCGGGAAGACTACCCTCCTCAAGACTCTTGGGGGGCTGCTTAAGCCCGTGGAGGGCGAGGTCCGCCTGAGGGGCCATGCGTTCTATATGCCACAGCACCCCGACTACGTCTTCCTATTCCCAACGGTAGGCAGGGAGGTGGCTGAGGTCAAGACCGCTACGGGTGTCGACCTCACATCGCTCCCCGGCTTCGAGTGGGTTAAGGGCCTCATGGATAGGAGCCCCTATAGGCTTAGCCACGGCCAGAGGAGGTGGCTGGCCTTCGGGATTGCCATCGCTTATAGGGCCGACCTCTACCTCCTGGATGAGCCTACTACTGGCATGGATGTCGGCCTCTATAGAACCTTCGGCTCCCTCCTGGAGGATCTTGCATCCCGCTCTGCTGTGCTGGTTTCAACCCATGATGTGAGGGTTGTGGCGGAGTACGTGGACAGGGTCTACATGGTCTCCAGTGGTAGGGTGTGGGAGGTGGATAAGGGGTATGCGGTCAGGCTACTCGAGGAGGCTTGGAGGTAGCAGGGCCCCGGTTAGCGTGTCGGCCCTGCTACTCTACTCCCTGTGGGTTACAGTGCTGGCCGTTGCCACCAGCGATCCCTGGAAGCTCGGATTCTTAGCCCTCGTCACAGGGCTTCCCGGGCTCGTGTTGGGCTACCGTAGGTACGGTGTCCTGGTTCCCCTCCTTGGCCTCTCCCTCCTAGGAACCTTCCTGAATATGCTGCTCCTATACAATGTGGGGGATCCCGTGTTTAGTATCGGGCCTCTTGTTGTCAGGGAGGAGGCTTGGAGGCGCACAGTGAGTCTAGACCTCAGGATCCTATCCCTAGCCGGGGCCGGTCTCCTCTTCGCCTCCACGGTGAACCCGAGGGACGCTGTTCGCAGCCTGGAGGTTGAACTTGGGATGCCCCGCGGCTTCGCCTTCGCCCTTGCCTTCGCCCTCCGGCTCCTCCCCCTCGTGTACAGGGATCTACAGGAGGTTATGGCTGTGAGGAGGATGAGGGGGTACAGGAGGGTTCCCATAACTCCTGGCGACTATAGGTCCCTCTTCATGCCCCTTCTTAGTGTTACCGTCGAGAGGGGTATCTGGGTTGGTGTAGCAGCGGAGCTTAGGGGGTTCTCGCTTAGGCCTAGGCGAAGGGTTAGGCCACGCTTTAGGAGGGGGGACCTTGTCCTGCTGGTCTTGGCGGTGTTGCAGGGGCTGGTTGTTGCTGGCCTAGCCGGGCCGTGATTTCCCTTGTTGTAACCGATTTAAGCCTCCTATACCACTGGTAGTGGTAATGGTGGTGGCTGTGGCGTCCAGGAGATGGACTGTCATAGACTTCGCCCTGCTGGGCGTCTCTGGCGCGGTCGCCGCTGTGATATTCTATGCTGCATGGTACGTATGGGACCTCTTCTCCGCCGTCGGCCCCCTGGCAAGGCCGCTTAGCGTGGGTCTATGGTTCACGGGGTCGATAATAGCTGCTACACTGATCAAGAAGCCTGGGGCCGCGTTCCTCGGCGAGCTTCTGGGCGCGGTTATAGAGGCTATCCTGCCGACGAGGGGTGGCTTCACGAACGTTATCTACGGCGTGCTCCAGGGCATCTTTGCCGAGCTGGGCTACAGGCTGCTGGGTTATAAGAGGTGGGATATCGTAGCCGGGGCCATCGCCGGGGCCCTGGCGGGTGTGGGCGAGCTCCTAGCGACCCTGGTAGTCTATAGGGAGATCTTCCAGGCGGTGTCTGATGTTGGGAGCGAGGTCGGCCTCGCCTCTCCCGGCGCTATCATCGTGTATTGGCTAGCCGCCAACGCAGTTAGCGGGGCGCTCTACGGAGCTATAGCCGCTGCCGCTGCCAGGTCTGCTAGGGGCTAGTCCAGCATCCTGGCCAGTGCCACTATCCTCCCGGCAACCTCGCTTGCCCTGGGCGCGAATAGTATGACTAGGGGCTCCCTGCCCGGCTCCTTGCCGAGCACGACAGCGTCTGGGACCTCTCCCCACTCTCTGAGCTGGATTGCTAGCCTACCCTGGCTACGCCTAGCCTCTATCCCCATCCTGTCTAGCGCATCCTCTATGCCCTCTACTAACGCCACGTTTGCCGCAGCCCTGATCCTAGGGTTGACCCTGGATGCCTCTAGTATTATGTTGGCCAGGTGTCTCGACGCCCCGAACTCGGGGCTGGCCTTGACTAGTATCCCACCACGGTGCCTCGCGATCCTGCCTGGGATGGCTGCTACGTCCATCGGTGTCCTGGCGTAGGGTTGTGGTAGAGCCATTGCTATGTTCATTTGCACCTCTGGTATGAGCTTGGCCACCTGCGCCTGGTTCGACTGGAGGATCCTCACGGCTTCGGCAAGGTCTTCTAGAACCCTGTGCCTCTCTGCGGGTATCTCCTGCCACGCGACGGGGTTCACCGGGCCGTGCCCCTTGCCTATTGGGAGTCCGTAGTCTATCGCCATTGTTATGAACCTCTTGGCCACCTCCACTGCCTCCGGTAGGCTTCTCCCTTTAGCTAGGCCTGCGGCTATTGCTGCTGAGAATGCGCAGCCCGTGCCGTGGGTTGTGTCCTTGTGTATCCTGGGCATCTTGTACTCTATAGTCCTTCCCTTGTAGTAGAGTACGTCTACCGAGTGGCTCCCCTCCAGGTGGCCTCCTTTGACTATTGCGGCCTCGGCCCCGTATTCTTCTACTATCATCCTGGCCGCCTCCCTAGCCTCTCTTACACCTGTTATCCGGATTCCTGTGAGCCTCTCTGCCTCGGGCGCGTTTGGTGTAACCAGTGTTGCTCTCGGTATTACTACTCTCTTGAGTGCCTCTATAGCGTCGTCCCTTAGGAGCTTGGCCCCCGACTTGGCTATCATTACTGGGTCCACTACTAGTGGGAAGCCGTACCTGTCGAGGGGCTTGGCTAGAGCTTCTATTATCTCCTTGTTGCTTAGCATCCCAGTCTTGGCGGCGTCTACCCCTATATCGTCTGCCACAGCCTCTATCTGGGCCACGACCACGTGGGGTGGTATATCATGTATGGCCCTAACCTCCACCGTGTTCTGGGCTGTTACACTTGTTATCGCCGCCATCCCATGGACTCCCATGACTGCGAATGTCTTTAGATCAGCCTGTATACCGGCCCCGCCGCCGCTATCGCTCCCCGCTATTGTGAGTGCCGTTGGTATTCTCACCCGTGGTCACCCCCTAGATACCATGGCTGCTATCGACACTACCTTGCCCACCGCCTCCACCGCGGTCCTGCCGAATATTATTGCCATGGGCTCCTTCCCCCAGTCACCATAGTGGTAGATCATGTCCGGTGCAGCACCTCCCAGCTTCTCTAGAGCCACCCCGACACCCCAAGGTATAGTAGCGCCCTCCCTAGCCTTGACTTCTGGAGGCTCCATCCTCCTATCATAGCCAGCGGCCTTGTATCCTAGCCTATTAGCCGCCTCTAGGACCTTCTCCGTGTAGAGTATGTTCACCCCCGCCCTAACCTCTGGGTGCCTCTTCATCACCTCCAGTATAGCCCTGGCCAGGTGGCTTGAGGCACCCATCTCCGGGCACGTCGACGCTGCGACTAGCCTGCTTCCTGCCCTCCTGATCCTGCCTGGGATGGCGGCCACATCCCCGGGATCCATGGCGTAGGGCCTGGGTAGGGCCATGGCAACGTTGATCCCCACCTCCGGCGCCAGGCCTGCCCTAACTATTGTCTCTCCCTCCTCTACGAGCATCCTGGCCGCCTCCCTGACCTGGTCTAGGACCTCGGCCTTGAAGGCCTTAGCCTCTAAGGGGGCTATCGCCCTGGGCTTGCACCGCCAGTATCGCATGGCTTCCCTTACTAGCCTAGTCGCTTCACCAACGGCGTCCCCCGGCTCCCTGCCTAGGGCTAGGTATCCTGCCGCCAGGGCCGCCGCGGTGTTGGCGATGACCTTGGAGCTGCATCCTACCGTTTTTATCGTCACTTTCTCGCCTCCTGCCTGTAGCGTGACCGTGTCTCTGCCCGGCTCCACGTATACTGAGGCGCCTAGCCTGGATGCCAGGCCTTCGTCTATACCCGGCCCAGCTACTATGGGTGCGCTGTGGCTTAGCTCACTCGGGGGCTGCATATGAGAGACCTTCACGGCGCCTAGCTTAGCCTGCGGGCTTGGGCTTATGACTGCCTTGACTCCGAGTGGTGCTAATGCCTCTATATCCGCCTCCGCACAGACTAGGGGATCACCTGTGCATGTGTAGAGTCCTACTAGTGGCTCCAATAGTAGGGCCCTCCGCATTGTCTGGGTGTATATTGCTAAGTTTAATTAGCATTACCCCTAACAGTGGTAACGGTGCGCTGGTTGGCGGTGGAGTGGAGCACCGAGAGGAAGGTAGCCCTGCTCGTAACCATGTCAGGCCTGACCATTGCACTCTCCCCTATACACATACCAATAGGCCCGACCAAGGCCTTCCCCTGGCAACACATGACCAACGTGATCCTGGGCGTCACGCTAGGCCCCCTGTGGGCTGGGGCGGCAGCCCTGCTCATAGGCCTAGTGAGGATGATGCTGGGGCTAGGTACGATATTCTCCATACCCGGCGGAGTCCCGGGCGCCATCCTTGTGGGTCTAGGCGCGGTGGTCCTCAGGAGGGCGGGTAGGAGCCCAGAGTACGCGGCCTTCCTCGAACCGGTCGGCACCGCCGTGATAGGCTTCCTACTCGCCCTGTACATATTCGCCCCTCTGGTTGGAAAGTATGAAGCATGGCTAGCGGCTGGCCTCCTCCCAATCTGGCTGGTGTGGGCTGCTAGCACGGGGGTAGGTACACTTGCAGGCTTCGGGGCACTCAGGCTACTCAGGAGGAGCGGCCTCATTTAGGATCCTGATCGTGGGAGAGAGCGGGGCCGGGAAGACTAGGCTCACACACAAGATACTCCTAGCGTTATCATCCATAGCATCCGGGAGGGTGATAACAGTGGTAGATATGGCCCCCGACTACATGGGGGTAGGCAGGCCAATGCCCCCGGTGCCAGGGGCCAGGGTGCTCAGAGCAAGCCTCCACGCCCCTAGGCTCATGTCCCGTGGCGACTGCGACAAGGCGTGGAGGCTTGCTCGGGAGAACGCCAGTGTGACTACTAGCATGCTCCAAGAGTACCTGGAGTCCCCCACCCCCGTGTTATCCATTAATGATCTCTCCATCCACCTGCATGCAGGTGATCCCAGGCTGCTAGTAGAGGCGATAGAGGCCTCTACGGTCTTTGTCGGAAACAGCTACATGGGAGAGCGGCTTAGGGACGAGTGTGGCTTGTGGGAGAGGGAGGCACGGGGGCTGGAGGAGCTGGGTAGAGTGGTGGATCTAGTATGGCGTCTATAGTTATGGAGGGGGTTTACTACAGGTACAGGGGCCAGGCCGGGTGGGCGCTGGAGGATGTTAACCTAAGACTGCCCTGGGGGAGGATCCTTGTAACGGGCTCAACGGGGAGCGGGAAGACGACCCTCCTAAGAGTCGCCTCTGGGGCCGCTAGGGTCTATGGGGGAGAAGTTAGGGGTAGGATAAGCCTGGGGGGAAGACCGGTACTGGTGCCCCAGAACTTTGATGCCTTTATCCTGATGCCCACGCCCAGGATGGAGCTAGTTTATGTAATGGAGAATCTCGGCCTCGATCCGGGCGAGATAGATGCTAGACTCCATACAATATCCAGGGCCCTTGGCATAGAGGGTCTACTAGATAGGAGGATCGCATCTCTCTCCGCAGGGGAAAGGCAGAGGGTGGCTATAGCCAGCGCCCTGGCTACAAGCCCGGATATACTCATGCTAGACGAGCCCCTGGCCTACGTGGATCCTCAATCCATCTCCAGGGTCCTAGATGCAGTAACCATGCTGGGGGTAAAGGCAGTCATAGTAGCGGAGCATAGGCTACATAGCCTAAGGGGGTGGCCCAGCCACCTGGTCTACATGGAGGAGGGCAGGATCAGGTACACGGGGCCCCCGCGTGATGTTGAGGGGCTTCCCTTGAGCATAGCGATCCAGCTAATGGATCCGGGTGACGCTGCCCGTGTCGCTGAGGCTAGAGGATGTCTGGGTTAGGGTCCTCCAGGGCGTCAGCCTGGAGGTTAGTGGTGGAGTAGTTGCTATCCTCGGCCGTAATGGTAGTGGGAAGACTACCCTCCTAAGGGTGATTACTGGCCTCTTGAAGCCGGACAGGGGCAGGGTTGAAGCGCCAGGCAGGGTGGGGGCTTCGTGGCAGAACCCCTACTTCTCCTTCCATAGGCAGACCGTCTTGGAGGAGCTGGAGGAGGTGGCTGGCGATAGGGGTTATGCGGCTGAGGTTCTCGAGTCTTACGGTATCGGGGACCTGGCTTATAGGTCCCCTTTTACCCTCTCCATGGGCCAGGCCAGGCTACTTTCTATCCTGCTAGCCACGCTATGGGGCCCCGAGCTTGTTGTCGTCGACGAGCCCACCAGCGGGCTGGGACCGGGGGAGAGAAGCATGGTCTCCAGGCTCCTGGCCGGCCTGGGTACGACCATTGTGTTTGCTACACACGACCTTGATTTTGCCTTGGAGGTTGCTGATAGGGTGGTGGTGCTGGATAGGGGCAGGGTGGTGCTGGACCTCCCGTCCCTGGAGGCGTTTTACGGGGATGAGTTGTATAGGCTCGGGTTTCCCCGCCCTCTGGCTGTGGAGGTTGGGTTAGCGCTGGGTAGGGTGGTTAGGAGTGTATCCTGCTAGGGCCAGGATACACCCATATACTGGTATAACCTTGGCGGTTTGGGGCATCGCCTCCACATATATGGGGTGCCTGGTTCCTCCCCTGCTCCTTGGCTTTGCCCTCTTGTACCATGCTGGGGTTCTACGTAGGATACTGCTCCTCTATGCCTGGCTCGTAGTCCCCGTCGTGGTGGCTGTGGGGG
>JALWEI010000037.1 GCA_027014125.1 Acidilobaceae archaeon
TGGACAGGCTTGGGAGGGCGGGGGTGGGCATGAGCCCGGGCTTCCAGTTGCCAACCAGCGTTGAGGCTAAGGTGCTTAGAGGCGAGGAGCTGGGCTCAGTGTTCCCGGCCAGGAGGCCCGGCGACCTGGGGGAGGGTGTGGGCGTCATCGGGGTCCTAACCCGTGGGGGTGTGACGAGGCTCGACCTAACTATGCACGCAGTAGAGATGGCGATCCTGCCCCTAGCGAATGAGGGCCTCTACAAGCCGTTGAGGGTCGAGGACCTCATAGCTAGGATCCGGGCAACGGATTTATAGCCTACCAGTGCCCCCGGCCCCGGTAATGGGGTGGAGCTGGTGGGAGTATACCAGTGGAGGGACAAGAAGAAGCCTAGCGGGGGCAAGAGGAACTGGCCCTACAAGGTAAAGAGGAAGCACGCATTCGGCCGCTACTTCGTACCCCCAACTGCTGCCGGCAGCGACGTGAAGGTGGCGGTCAGGGTCAGGGGAGGCAATGTTAAGCTGAGGGTGAGGAAGGCGGCAACAGTCATAGTATCAGACCCGGAGACGGGCAAGGCCCAGAAGGCCAGGATCCTGAGGGTTATAGAGACGCCGGCCAACAGGGAGTACGCCAGGAGGAACATAATAGTCAAGGGAGCCATAATAGAGACCACAGCCGGCAAGGCCGTTGTAACCTCCAGGCCCGGCCAGGACGGGATAATAAACGCAGTCCTCCTGAAGGAGTAGCAGGGGGCTGTACGTGCAGAAAGACCTCAAGGGCAAGAGAATCACCTTCTGGCCCATTAATATAGATGAGCAGGCACCAATAAGCAGGGGGAGGAAGATCCCCCGTGACGCGGCGGTAAGATCACCCAAGGTAGAGGAGATCGTAGAGGCGGCCAAGGCCCTCGGGCTCAACCCAGAGGTGGAGGAGGCCTCCTATCCCAGGAGCTGGTGGAGCGACACAAAGAGGATAGTAGTGGATAAGCGATGGAGCAAGAGGGAGACATTGAAGAGGATAAGCATGGAGATAAGGAGCATGAGGGCCAGGAGGCGTAGGGGCAAACATACATAAACTGCAAGACACAGATCATAACCCTGAATAATCATGTGACCAGGCCGGGTATACATTTTTAAGTCTATCGCGAGGACATCTGAGTTACCCAGCCTATAATGAGCCTGCCCACAACCGGTTTATTAGGTGCATCCCACCCCCTCGGCCCCCGGTGTGCCAGGTAGTGAAGGCTAGGGTAGTTGGGGTCGTCGAGGCGGTAACACCCATGAAGCTGGTCGTGGCGAAGGCCCGGGGGGAGCCCCCCAGGATCGGGGCTAGGGTCACGATCCGGGGCGCCCGTGGGAGGGTAGTGGATGTGATCGGCCCCGTGGACTCCCCCTACCTCGTCATCCGCCTCGACGACTCCGACGGCGATGATATTGTTGGGGCCGAGGTGATCGTGGAGGAGAGGGTGCCCAGGAGACGCAAGGCCCGTGGTAGGGGGAGGCATGGTAGGAGTGGCTCCAGAGCCGTGCGGAGGAGAGGGACAGGCGGTAGGCGGAGAGGTAAGCCCAGAGTGCGTGGAAGCAGGCAGCCCAGGCATAGAGGAGGCACGGGATCACGTGGCTAGCGTGGCCTATCCATTCCTCGGCCCGAGCATGGGAGGAGACAATCTAGGGCTGCCATGCGACGAGGGGGACCTTGTAATCAACGAGGACGGGAAGGTTGTATGCAGGGAAACCGGCGAGGTGGTTAGGGAGCAGATAATAACTAGCAGGCCAGAGTGGAGGAGCTTCGAGGAGAAGGGCGTAAAAGGACTCCAGAGGGCTGGCGGTAGGGTCACCCACACGACGCACCACCAGGGGACGCACGTAACCTACGTCAGGAGGGGGAGGCCATACCTCCACAGGAGGCGCACGCCAGGCAGGGTCGCTGGCGGGCTCAGGGTGTCCAGGGCGACCAAGAGGGATAGGCGGATCATAGACATGCTCACCAGGCTCCAGAGGGCGGTAGAGATCCTCGAGATCCCGCACACCGCCCACGAGACGGCATCAACAGTGATAAGATTCTACCTAAAAGACCATAAGCCGTCCAGCGAGAAGGAGAAGAACGCGCTCGTCGCGGCAGCTATCCACAGGGCCGTGGTCGTGCACAACCTGAGCATACCAACCAACCGCATCCTAGAGGTGCTAGAGGTATCCGAGAAGGATATGTGGCGCGCAAAGAAGAAGCTAAACAAGTCCGGGGCAATGGCCCTAGCCCGGATACCCAGCGGGGACGGCATGCAGAGGCAGCTGGGCAGGGTGGCAACGTTCATCTCCAGGATCGTGAGCGAGCTCAACCTGCCCCAGATCGTCTACACGACCGCACTGGAGTTCGTGAGGACAGTCATGGAGAACAAGAAGAGCTTAGTAGGGAAGAAGCCGGAGATAGTGGCGGCGGCCAGCGTCTACCTGGTGGCGAGGCTGTACGGGTACGAGAACGTCACGCAGAAGGCGGTGGCGCAGGTAGTGGATGTGAAGGACAGCAACGTGAGGAAGATCTACAGGTACCTCATAGACGATATGGTGGTACTCGTAGTCTTCTCGGACCCCCGAGAGTAGACACACCGTTTTTATGGGAGCATCTTCCCACACGACTAGAGACACTAACTTATATATTTGCTAGGTACACATATATCTACAAGACGGGGCCAGCTAGGCTCCATCACTAGCAAACACGCTAGACCATGTGTTGGAAGGGTGCATACATGTGGCAAGGCAGATAGGAGACCTGGAGAAGGCAGCCCTCGACCTGATCAGGAGCAGGAACGGGAGCATACTCCAGAGCGACCTCTGGAAGGAGCTAGGCCTAGACAGCAGGGAAGGCTCAAGGCTAGTCATAAGACTAGTCAAGAAGGGGCTAGTAAAGAGGGAGACAGTCTCGATAAACGGGAGGAAGACCTACAGGCTATTCGTAGTAGAGCAGACCGCAAAGACGGCGCCAAGCCTAACAGTAGACCTAAAGACGGTCATGGACGTGCCATGCACGACCTGCCCCTACATAGCCCAGTGCGGCCCCGGCAACTTCTACGACCCTGCAACATGCGCATGGCTAGACTCATGGCTAGAGGAGAAGACCGGGAGGCTAAGGCTCAGGACCCCCCAGAGAGCCTTCTAACCACGCCAGCAACAACCCCCGGATCGGCGTCGCTCCTAACACCCACAGGGCTGAAATGAGTCTCCACAGCCCTATACCCCATCCTAGACAACTCCTCCAACACAGCCCTCCTCCTAGGCATGCTAACCCTCAGGCTAGACGCTATCGAGTCTATCCTCTGGTGCACCACAACGCCCAGGCCAGCCTCCCCCCTAACAATGCCCAGCAGCCTGAGGGCCTCCCGCCTACTCTGCAAGTAGGCCCTAGCCTCAACCTCCCTCAGCGTCAGCTCCACGAACCTAGGATCCCAGAGGCTCCCCACCCAGAGGGGCCCCAGCCTACGGGGGCTATCGCAGCCAGGCTCCCCTAGCCATGCAGTCCCATCCCCCGGGCAATAGTACAGGTAGCCGAGATGCTTCTCCAGCATCAAGTCAGCCCTCCTGGCGCCCCTCTCAACCCTCAGGTACAGCCTCACATAGTGGCCCTGGTAGTAGGAGAGTAGTGGCTCCACCGCCTTGTCGAGGCCCGCGGCGACCCTGGCTATATACCCTATGAGGGCCCTGACAGCGACCTCCTTGGAGTGGGGTATCCTCTCGAGCCTAGCCATGTACCTCCTCAGCGCCGCCCTCTGCTTGGAGCCCTCCAGCACGGCCAGGTCCGTGGCGGTCACCGCCAGCATGCCACCCCTGCCTATTGCAGTGAGGGCAGCCTCCATGAAGGGGGCGGGGCTGCCGAAGGGGTCTATGTCTACGACGAGCACGGGCGTGCCCCTGAGGCTGTATAGTATGCACCTCGCATCCCCACCCACAACCTCCACGTCGACCCCGTTAGCCTCTGCATTGACCCGGGCCAGCTCGACGGCCCGTGGATCAATGTCGCCAGCTATAACACGCCCAACCCCACGCAGCTCCAGGGCATACCTGACGCTCCTAACACCGGTAGCAGTGAGGGGCTCCACTATATTCACCGGCCGGTGGGGCGCGTACTCGTCTATGTAGGCCTGGATGGCGGCCACGCTCACATCCCTGTTGAGGATCATGGCCGGGTTGTAGAAGACCGGCATCCAAGCCGGCTCCAGCCTCCCACCAGCGTAGGCCTCCTCGATACCGTCAACGTGTATCAGAGCCCTGCCCTCCCTCACCACAGCCTGCCCTAGCCGCGACACTGGAAGCCACCTCGGGAGCCCTGGCTAGTAGCGTATCCCTATTCTCAAGTGTAACCTCCACCACTGGCCCAGCCTTGACAACGAGCTTATAGATCTCGGGATCCCTCTGCCTCAGCCTCCTATGCACCACCCCGACAATAGGCTTCCCCGACAGGAGGGCCCGCCTGATCGCCTCCCTCAGCCCCGGGGCGAGGAGCTCCATGGGCCCGATCTCGTCTATCCCAATAACATGGGCTTCCTCCACCGCCCTCCTCAGGGCCCCCGCCCCTAGCCTCTCGGCCTCGCCAACCAGCACCCCATACCGGCCGACCCTCACCGGGGAGGGGTGCCCCGCCTGGGCTAGCCAGGCCTCCTCCCCCGTCATAAGGTCTACGAGCTTGAACCCGACCCTCCTGCCCCGCTCCCTGACCTCCGGGGCTGCTATGCCCCCTACCCTGCACCCCAGCCTGGACAGCTCCCCGACTATGGCCTTGAATATAGTGCTCTTCCCCACGCCGGGGCTGCCGGTTAGGAAGTACCCGCTACCTCCTCTCCTTCTCACGCTGCTTAACCGCTTCTATGAAGTCGTTTAGGGTGTATGCTCTTAAGCCTTCGCTCTCCATCTTCTTAGCGGTCCTGGAGTCCTCTACTATGACGGCTGCCTCCGCCTCTGTCACGCTGCATAGCCTCTCTAGGTATGATGCCTTCTCCACCATCCTGGCGTCGCTCTCCCTCTTGTGCCTGACCGCTATCATTATCCTAGCCTCGTCGCCCCGGGAGCCTCCTATGTCGCTCACCGTCCTCTTGGCGTGGTACACCTTATAGCCCATCTCGGCCAGCCTCTCCGCTATGCTCCTCTCCAGCTCGGTATCGTAGTCCAGGCTCCTCTTGGGGGCCTTCAGGGGCTCGGTCAGCTCTATCGGCCTTAGTATATCCTCGCCTAGCATCTCCACCAGCTTCTCGCCCTTCTCGACCGTGGGCTCTATCCCGCCCCTCTCATACTCGTACACAGCCCTCCTGGAGGTGCCTAGGAACAGGGCTAGGTCCCCCAGGCTAAGGCCCATCTCGAGCCTCCTCTCCCTCATCTTCCCCGGGTCTATCCTGACCTTGAACATGTCCTTGCTCTGGTATATGAAGGGCTTCTCGCTACCGCTCAGGTAGTCCTCTAGGGTCTTCAGGGTGACTACCCTGACCCCGTGCTTCTCGAAGACGACCCCGTCCACCAGGTCCACGCCGCCACGCTTCTCCGCAACTATTACAGCGGGCACGCCGAGGGTTGAGGCTATGAGTGCCAGCTCCCCGGCCTCCCTCTTGCTAAGCATATCAAGGTCCTCGATCACCTTCACCAGCATAACGGTCCCGTCCCTCAGCCTGAGGGCAACGTCTAGGCTCCTCTTCTCGATGCTACGTGGATACTCCAGCACCGCCAGCTCGCTCGCATACCTGTATAGGGTGGAGAGCACCCTATAGAAGTACTCCCTAACGTGTATCCCGGCCATCATATACACCGCAGCCACGCGGAGGCCCAAAGCCCGCTACTATGATGGGGAGTGGGTATTTAAGGGGTAATAATGTTTAGCCCTACTCCCTGCTACCCGCATGCATGGTGGCCGGGCAGCCTATCTCGAGGGCAACCTCGTTGACCCTGCTACAGACCATGCATATAGCCCTCTGGTACTCCTTATACGCCTCCTTATCCTCCCTCTCATTTATAGAGAGCAGGACCTGAGCGGACTTCACCACCAGGCTCCTGAGCTGGGGGGACCCCATGATCGTGTCAACGTACCTGTCACCCCTCCTCTTCTCCAGGTAGTTGGTTATAGCTGCCGGCGTGGTCCTGAGAACCTTAGCAGCGGAGTACCTAGACAGGTTGAAGTCCTCCACGAGAACCCTAGCTATGGAGGCGCGTATAGATGGTATCACTGCCTTAACGGCGTGTTCGCATGGCAGTAGTAGCCCATTCTTCTGCCTAGCCAAGACTCTACACACCGCCTAGTAGATTAGATTTGATGACAACTGTTAAATTGGTGACTCTATACAATCCTTAAAAAGCCCTGGGGAGTTCGACACTGTCAAAGTGGTGTAGGTAGGATGGCTGGGTTTTACAGCCTGGAGCTGACGCCGGACTTCATGGAGGAGCTAAAGGAGACTCTAGCAGAGATGATAGACCCGGTAAGGATAGACGTCTTCATAGGCCCCAACTGCCAGACCTGCGACGACACGGTCAAGCTAATGAAGGCCATAGAGGAGGCCAGCCCGGTTAGAGACGGCAAGAGGCTCATAGACCTGAGGATACACGACAAGAGCAAGCCCGAGGACCAGGAGGCATTCAAGGCGCAGGGCATAGAGAGGATACCCAGCGTCACCCTCATAGACGGCTACATACGCTACACAGGCATCCCAGCGGGGGAGGAGATCAGAGGCCTAATAGAGACAATAATGAGGATAAGCGAGGGCGACTCGGGCCTAGAGGACTCCACCAAGGAGGCCCTAGCTGACATAAAGGGCAGGGTATACATAGAGACCATAGTAACCCCCTCATGCCCCTACTGCCCCTACGCAGTGCTACTAGCCAACATGTTCGCCTACGAGGCCTACAAGCAGGGAGTCAAGAACATAATCTCAGACACCGTAGAGGCCTACGAGAACCCGGATATAGCTGACAAGTACGGGGTCATGAGTGTGCCGGCAATAGCGATAAACGGCAAGATGACCTTCGTAGGTGTGCCATACGAGGAGGACTTCCTAGAGTACGTGAAGGCCGCGGCGGAGGGCAGGCTACAAGAAGTAGCACCCATAGACATGGGAGACGCCACCGGCATCTAACCACACACGATATAACCCCACACAGGCCAGCAATAATAAGATGGCCAGGGCAAGCCAGGGCCGCATACACCCGTGAGTCACACGGGACGGATGAGGCGGCCCGGCCCCCCACTTTTCCTGAGCCTAACAAGAAGCCCACGCCCAAGCCTAACCCGGGCAACACCCACATACCCACGGGGAGCCGGAACCCTGAACAACCCCCCGGGAGCCGGGACCTCCATAGACCCCAAGGGGCTCCGCACATCAACCCCAGAGACGGGAGCCCTAATCCTAGCCTCGAAAACCCCATCCCTAAGCGACGGATTCTGCACGAGGAAGACGAGCTCGCCTCCACAAGACTCCAGGAGTAGCGGGGCCCCGGGGCCAGGCCTAAGGTGGCCCAGCCCGGTGGAGGGGGCCTCAACGGGCCTCCAAGCCACTGTCTGCTCCAGCAACGCCCTATAGGCGAGGCTCTCAGACCCGGCAACAAGGGTTAGGCTCTCAGCCTCAACCTCCACCCTCCCAGGGTAGAGGGTGGCCCTCAGCCCCTTAGGGCTGGAGATACCCAGCCCGCCCCCAGGGCCCCTAAGAT
>JALWEI010000038.1 GCA_027014125.1 Acidilobaceae archaeon
ATACAGCCGTATAGCGTATATATTCTTATATTATATTTATTATCGTTGGGGGTGCCGTGTAGTGGCGCTCGTGAGGGACATAATGAGGACCAGCCTTGTAACCCTCTCCCCGGGGGAGACGGTTGAGACCGCGGTTAGGATCATGAAGGAGAACAACATAGGCAGCGTTCTTGTGGTCGACGCGGGCAAGCTCGTGGGCATATTCACGGAGAGGGACCTCCTAGCCATGGTGGCAGGCGGGGCTGGGCTTGACAAGAAGCTGGGGGATGTGATGACCAGGAACGTTGTCACCGTGAAGCCCGAGGACCCGGTGGTTAAGGCTGTATGCAAGATGGTGGAGCATAATATAAGGCACGTGCCCGTCGTGGACGATAGCGGGGCCCCACTGGGCATGGTCAGCGCTAGGGATGTGCTAAGGAACATGCTCTAGCCTGTCATGGAGGAGTATAGCGGCTGCCAGGTCGAAGAGGGGGCGACCGACGCTCTTGTAAACCCTCACCCCACCCCCCGGGCATTTCTCCCCACCCTTCAGCAGGCCCCTCAGCTCGGCCAACTTGTGGCTAGGCGCCGTCTCAGGCGTCACATCCCCACTCTCCTCCAGGACCATAGGGGTATCGATGAGGATGCACGAGGCCCTCGATAGAGTCTCCCTATCCAGCTCCCTAACAGGCCTGGGGGCCCCAACACTAGCCACAACCACGTCGTCGCCAAGCATAGAGCCGTGAACCACGGGCTCGGTGGCAGTTGTAGCTGCTACAATCACATCCGACCCCCTAAGCACCTCGCCCAGGCTGGCAAAGGAGCCGTTGTAGCGGCGTGCAAGGCCCTCAGCCCTAGCCCTACCCCTGGAGTACACGAGGATCCGGGTGTAAGCGTAGAGGCGGGTCAGAACCTCCAGGTGGTACCTAGCCTGCACCCCAGCCCCGATCACGCCAAGCACGCCACGGGTCCCCCCTAGCAGCTCCAACGCCAGGGCGGTGGCTGCCGCCGTCCTCCACCCTGTAGCGGGGCCAGCGTCGGCGTCAAGAAGCACCTCCCCAGTCCGGGCGTCGACTAGGAGGAGCCTGCCCCTGACCAGGGGTAGGCCCCGGCCCGGGTTGTCCGGGTATACTCCGACGAGCTTCAGGGAGTAGAAGCCCCTGCCAGCCGCTGGCATTACCCCGAACCACGAGCCCCCGTGCTCCAGCGAGGCCCTAGGAGCCTCCACGGCGCCCTCGTCTAGGAGGATCCTCCTGATCTCCTCCACCATGAGCCTTGGGTCCACTAGGCTATCTACAAGCTCGGGCCCCAGGATCCTCATAGCGAGCCACCCCGCGGTGGGACCTAGTGGGACTCTTGTACTATTATTCAATAACCTTGATATACCGGACACCATAGAGTTTAAATAGGCATTCCCATGAACCTCTTAATACCAGTAGCCATAGGTAGGAGTTGGGTGGGAAGGCATGGCTGGCCAGTCAACACTCTACGCGATGGCAGTGGTTGCACTCATCATAGGCATAGCCATAGGATACTTCGCCGGGGCAGGCAACGTTACTACAACAACCGTCACCCAGACCCAGGTGCAGACAGAGACCCAGATACAGACAGTTACAACCACAGTAGTAGCAGGCGAGGGAGAAGTAGTAACCGTCACAAAGACACTCCCAGTAACGACAACCGTCACTCAGACCCAGACAGTCCAGGGCCAGGCCCCAGCCGCAGGGCTAAGCGGAGAGGTCAAGATAGGAGTACTACTTCCACTAACCGGAGACCTAGCAAGCTACGGCGAGGCGGCCAGGGCGGCAGCCCTACTCGCAGAGCAGGACATAAACGCCTGGCTCCAGGCGGCAGGAGCACCCTTCACCGTCAAGATGGTCATCGAGGACACCCAGACCGACCCCACAGTGGCACAGCAGAAGTTCGACACGCTAGCAGCCCAGGGCATAAAGTTCATGCTAGGCCCCATGACCAGCGCAGAGGTCTCAGCCCTAAAGGAGAGGGCTGACACCCAGCAGATACTACTCATAAGCCCCTCAAGCACCGCCCCACAGCTGGCCATACCCGACGACTTCGTATTCAGGTTCTGCCCAACAGACCTAATCCAGGGCCCAGCAATAGCTAAGGTGATGCAGGCTGACGGCGTCGAGGTGGTGGTAGCACTAGTCAGGGCCGACGACTGGGGCAGGGGCCTGATAGAGTCAAGCAAGGAGGCCTTCCTAGAGATGGTGCCCAACGGCGTAGTCGAGGTTATAGAGTACGACCCCAAGAACCCCAACTTCGCCCAGCAGGTAGCACAGCTAAACGACCTAGTAACCAAGTACATGGGAGAGGGTAAGAAGGTAGGCGTCCTACTAATCTCATTCAACGAGGCAGTCCAGGTATTCCAGCAGGCAGACCAGTACGACACCCTCAAGCAGGTAAGGTGGTATGGTAGCGATGGCACCGCACTACTATCAGAGATAGTAAACGACCCCGTAGCCGGGAAGTTCGCAGCCCAGGTCAAGTTCATCAACCCAATATTCGCAGCAGCCAAGAGCAACAAGTACGAGGACGTGAACAAGAGGCTAACAGAGGAGCTAGGCAGGGTACCAGACACCTACGCCTTCGCAGTATACGATGCAGCATGGGTAGTAACCCTAGCCCTAATGGCGGTAGGAGACTATGACTCAGTAAAGGTCAAGGAGATACTGCCAACAACAGCCAGGATCTTCTACGGAACCACCGGCGAGATAGTCCTAAACGAGGCGGGAGACAGGGCCTTCGCAGACTACGCCCTCTGGGAGGTCGTAGAGACCAGTCCAGGCCAGTACGAGTGGGTCAACGTCGGAATGTACAAGTACGCGAGCAACTCAATAGAGTGGTACACAGGATAACCCTAACCCAGGCCCCTCCACGGGGCCTCACCCCACACTTTCTTACCGTAAAGGAGTCAATCGTGCCTATTGGGTTTCAACGGGTATAACTTTCTTTAAAAGGGGGTACCCACGGCTTATCAACCCAGGAATAACGGGGGGTAAAAGTGGGATGCAGAGCAACCACATCATAGAGACAAGGGGCATAGTAAAGACCTTCGGCGGCCTACGAGCACTAGACGGGGTAGACATCAAGGTCCAGAGGGGCAGCCTCACACTCCTCATAGGCCCCAACGGTAGCGGTAAGACAACGCTCATCAACGTTATAGGCGGGGTCTACAAGCCCGACGCAGGCCAGGTGATCTACGAGGGCGAGGACATAACAGGCCTCCCCCCACACGAGATATACCATAAGGGCATTGTGAGGACCTTCCAGATACCCAGACTCTTCAAGAACCTAATAGTCACAGAGAACCTGGCAACAGCCAAGAGAGGCAACCCCGGGGAGAACGTGTACCTAGCCCCCCTAAAGAGCAGGTGGATAGACTTCGAGACAAAGACTATCAGGGAGTCAATGATAACAGAGCTAAAACTCAAGATACTCCACATGTGGAACAGGAAGTCAAGCGAGCTCAGCGGCGGCCAGATGAAGCTAGTAGAGATAGGCAGGAGCCTAATGGCAGGGGCCAGGCTAGTCCTCATGGACGAGCCCGCTGCCGGCGTGAACCCAACCCTAGCCCACCAGATCTTCGCGATGCTCAAGGAGATGACCCGGGGCCTCGGGATAACATTCCTCATAGTAGAGCACAGGCTAGAGATCGCGGCGGAGTACGCTGACTACGTGATAGCTATGGCCAGGGGTAAGGTGATAAGCGAGGGCAAGCCAAACGAGGTGATGACAGACCCGGTAGTGGTGAAGAGCTACCTGGAGGGGTAGCAACATGGCGCCCATACTAGAGGTGAAGGGGGTAGACGCAGGGTACGGCAAGCTACAGATACTCTTCAACGTATCCATGGAGGTAGAGCCCAAGGACATATTCGTCATAGTAGGCCCCAACGGTAGCGGCAAGAGCACCCTGCTCAAGACGATCTTCGGCCTAACAAGGATATACAAGGGGAGCATAAGGTTCAACGGTGAGGAGATAACGGGGAAGCCCCCACACGACATAGCAAAGACAGGTATAGCATACCTACCCCAGACAGACAACGTCTTCGCCCAGTTAACAGTAGCTGAGAACCTCAAGATGGCGGCATACACGCTCCCACCAGACCTAGCCCAGGAGAGGATAAGCGAGGTCCTAGAGAGATTCCCACTCCTAAAGGCCAGGCTAAAGGACAAGGCAATGACCCTCAGCGGGGGCCAGAGGCAGATACTAGCCATGGCAATGTCACTCATAAGGAAGCCAAAGCTAATGCTATTCGACGAGCCGACAGCGGCATTGGCGCCGAAGCTAGCTGCCGAGATACTGGACGAGATAATCAAGCTCAGGGACGAGCTCGGGATAACGATTATACTGGTGGAGCAGAATGCGAAGAAGGCCCTACAGATGGGTGACAAGGCCCTGCTCCTAGTAGGAGGCAGGGTCATGTATAGGGGCGGCGCGAAGGAGTTGCTCGAGCACCCAGAGCTGGGTGCCCTATACCTGGGCTTGAAGAAGTAGGGGGTGGCCGGGGATGGTGTTGAACGTACAGTTATTCCTGGACACGATGGCCTACGCCAGCGTGCTAGGCCTCCTGAGTATGAGCCTAACCCTAACTTACATAGTTAGCAGGGTACCAAACTTCGCCCATGCAACATTCGCAGCCATAGGCTCATACATGGTACTCATAGTAGTATGGCTCTTGGGCATCTATAAGACTGGGCCCTCATGGGGCGTCTACTACGCATCCCTACCCCTATCCTTCATAGTAGTAGGAGCCGTGGCCCTACTACAATACCTTATAGTCCTTAGGCCCCTAGCCAAGAAGGGTATAAGCATAGATGGGCTGATGATCGCCACTCTAGGCATAGACATAATACTAGTCGGGCTCCTAAACATATCAGCAGACTTTCTAGAGGAGATATTCCAGCAGTCACCAGACAAGGATCTCAGGAAACTAGTGACGTACCCAAGGTCAGGATACCTATCCAGCTACGAGCCGACAATAATGGGGGTAACAGCATCATCAATACTAGGCCCCCTACTACTAGTAGTCTCAACAGTAGGCTTCTACCTATTCCTGACAAGGACAAAGTTCGGCACCGCCATGAGGGCAGCGATAGAGAACCCGCAGCTAGCCGAAACCCTAGGAATAAACGTCAACCTCGTCTATTCAATCTCATGGTTCATAGCAGGGGGGCTGGCAGGCATAGCAGGGGTAATAATGGTGATGACTACGAAGCTGAACCCCACCATGGGATGGCTCCTGATCGTGAGCGTATTCGCCGGGAGCATAGTAGGAGGCCTAGGTAGCCTGTTCTGGGGCGCCGTTGGAGGCCTTCTAATAGGCTTCCTAGAGCAATTCGGAGTCTACTACACGCAGATAATACTAGGCGCATTAACCGGGGAGACGGTTAGCCTGGGCAACTACAGGCAGGTCTTCTCACTAGGCGCGATAGTAGTCATGCTTCTAGTCGCTCCTCAGGGGCTCGCATCCCTGAACTGGGGTAAGATACTATCCAGGCTGGGCCTCAGGAGGTGATGAATGGTGCCCATAGAGCTGGATATAGGAACCCTGGCCCAAAGCCTCGCATACTTCATAGCCGCGTATACAATAGTAACCCTGAGCCTCAACCTAGAGGCAGGCTTCACGGGGATCCCCAACTTCGGTAAACACCTCTTCGTCGCAGCCGGGGCGTTCGTAGTAGCCAGTATAGGTAACAGGCTCAGCGCCTACATAGTATCAGTCCTCTACAAGGACGAGATACTAAAGCTAATACAAGAGGACCCCCTGCTATCCAAGAGGATCACGGAGGCAGATATAGGCAGTCTGTGGAGCATGTACGCAGACCCCCTGGGCAACAGGGACCTGGACAGGATAATGGACAAGTTCTTCGCCCAGCACCCCGAGCTGGGCATACTCCTATTCATACTGATACTAATACTCGCAGTCGCGATAGGAGGGCTACTAGGCCTGCTAATATCATACCCAGCCCTAAGGCTCAGGGGAGAATACCTGGCAATACTACTACTAGCGGCAGCCGAGATGGTTGTAATGGCTATAGGATACTACTGGAAGCCTCTGGTAGGAGGCACCACCGGCCTCTTCCTGCCAAGGTACCTAGCAGTATTTGGGCAGAAAGTGATCCTAGGAGTCACGGTGCTCCTCATACTGGCGGCGGTGGCGATGTACCTCTACGCCCAGAGGATAGCAAACTCCCCAGCGGGCAGGATGATGAGAGCGGTCAGGGATGACGAGCTGGCTGCCGCAAGCCTAGGCAAGGACATAGCAAAGGTGAGGAGGGACGTGATCATAATCAGCTCCGCCATGGCAGCACTAGCAGGGGCACTAATAGCAATACACACGGGCTCAGTGGTATCAACACACTACCAGAGGTTCTCATGGACATTCATCCCTTGGGCCATGATGATCGTTGGGGGCGTGGCTAACAACTCCGGGGTGGTGGTAGGCGTGGCGATAATAATGATTCTACAGAAGTTTGTGGATATAGTGAAGCCCATGCTAGCCCCCGTTGTGCCCTTCGACCCGGTATGGCTCTACCAGATAGGCCTAGGCCTAGTGATTATACTGATGCTCTACATGAGGCCTCAGGGCATCATACCGGAGAAGCCCTCAAGGACCGTAAACTTCGAGGAGATATTCGAGGATGTGCTAGAGGATAAGGTGGAGGACGAGCAGGCAAAGAAGATGATCAGGGAGGGCAGGGCAACGCCCTAGCCCCCAACACCCTTTCTCTATAGGAGACCCTTATCCTGATACGCCCTATACACCTCATAGGCTAGTATAGCAGCCCCAGCAGCGCCCCTGATAGTATTGTGCCCCAGGATCACCGACCTGAGCCAGGGCCCATCCCTAGAGTCGATGAGGCTCAGCCTCCCTACCACAACGCTCATACCATCACCCTCCAGCCTATCTAGCCTGGGCTGGGGCCTGTCCTCCCCGTCCCTCACCACTAGAGGCTTTTCAGGGGCTGTGGGTAGGCTCCACTCCTGGGGGGCGCTCCTGAACCCTCCTAGCACCCTTGCCACCTCCCCTATATCCTCTGGCCTGCGTGATAGCTTGGCGTAGACTACCTCCGTGTGGCCATCGATCACGGGCACCCTGGTGGCGGTAGAGGTTATCTCTAGGTCCAGATGCTCCACCTCGTCCCCGGCTAGGCTGCCTAGTATCTTCCTAGACTCGTTCTCTATCTTCCACTCCTCCCCGGATATGTAGGGAACCAGGTTATCCACCATATACATTGCCGGCAGGCCCCGCAGGCCTGCGCCGCTTATAGCCTGGAGGGTAGTGACCATAACCCTCTCAAGGCCATACTCGTCCAGGAGTGGTTTGAGGTAGAGTGTGAGAATGGCGGTGCTACAGTTCGGGTTCTTCAGTATAACACCCTTCCAACCCCTAGTCTCCCGCTGGAGTTTCACGAGCTTAACATGGCTATGATTGACCTCCCCGTTAAGGAGGGGAACATCGGGGTCCATCCTCATCGGCCTAGCGTTGGACGCTACATCTATCCCCCTCTTGGCGAGCCCAACCTCTATATCAGCCGCTATGGATGCAGGAAGGGCGCTGAACGCCACCTCGACACCCTCCCTGGCTAGCAGCTCCGGGTCGCTTGGGGAGACCTTAATCTCCCTGGCCCACTCCGGTATGCTAACCTCCACCCTCCAGTCAACAGCCTCCCCGTAGAGCCTGCCCACACTGCTCCTACCAGTTATGTGGGTAACCTCTATGAAGGGGTGCCCGTCCAGGAGCTGGATAAACCTCTGGCCCACAAGACCGGTCCCCCCGAGAACCGCGGCCCTAACCCTATCCACCCAGAACCACCTCATCATGGAGCAGGTTAGCAACCTTCCAGGTCAGCCTGGGCTCCACAAGGACAGATATAGAGGGGCTGGCCGGGCTCCACACGACCACCTTAGCCCCCTCCCCAAGGGCTATCTCATGCACCCTCGACATCATGCCCGGGCTTATAACGCCCTCCCCCACAACACTCACAGAGGAGACGTGGCCCTCCTTGTACACGTTGCTAGCGTAGCCCTCCCTCCTGAGGCCCTCAAGGGCTTCCAGCGCCTCCTCGGCCTGGCCAGACTCAACCACGAACACCATACTAGTCTCGCTGGGCGGCTGGACTATCGAGACAATGTTCACGCCCCTACCAGCCAGGAGGCCGGCAGCCTTGGCTAGCGCCCCT
Source organism: Acidilobaceae archaeon (assembly GCA_027014125.1). Lineage (GTDB taxonomy): Archaea > Thermoproteota > Thermoprotei_A > Sulfolobales > Acidilobaceae > S012-22. The sequence continues at coordinate 8,185 of JALWEI010000038.1, forward strand.
ATCCTCCCAGGCAGGGTTTTACCCTCAACCACAACCATGGCAAGGTCCTCGTATACGGTTACGGCCTTCACAGGGGGAGGCCCGCCAACCCCGTCTATAACAGTCTCTGAGCCGCCGCCTACACGGGTGATCCTAACCCTAACACCACTCCCTATCAGGGGCTCGAATGTCCTAGGATGGAACTTCCTCAGCCCCAGCCTAGCCACCTCGGCCGCCTCGGAGAAGTTCATCCTATCCACCGGCCTGGCATACGGGATCTTCCTAGGATCCCCGCTCATAACCGCCCCGGTAACCGTGTAGATGAGGACCTCTCCGGCATCGAGGTACGAGGCTAGGAGGGTGGCAGAGAAGTCGCTACCACCCCGGCCCAGCAGTGTCACAGCCCCATCGAGGGTGCCGCCGATAAAGCCTGTAACCACAGGTACTACACCATCCCCTAGGAGGGGGAGGAGGGTCTTCCTAGTAAGGTCCCTAGAGACCCTGTATATGGGATTAGCCTCCCCAAACCTGTCATCAGTAACTATACCAGCCTCCCTACCGGTCAGGCTAACCGCCTTGAGGCCCAGGGACTCCAGGGCTGCGGCCATGACTATGCTGCTAAACCTCTCGCCGAACGACACTATATAGTCCCTAGCCCTGGGGGACACCTCACCCAGTACCCTCACAGCCCACAGGGCTGACGCCAGGTTGGTATACTCCCTGTAAAGGTCCTCGCTGAACCTAGGAGCTCCGCCCACCTCCTCGAGGGCCCGGCTATAGGATTCATAAACCTCCTCTATGATCCTCTCAGCTGAGCCGGGGCTGGAGGCAGCCTCGATAAGCTTATCCGTGACCCCCTTCATGGCGGAGACGACTACGATAACCCCCCCATGCTCGTGGAGCTTCCTAACCTCCTCGGCGGCCCTGAGATAGTCGCCCCCGCTAGTCAGTATGCTGCCCCCGAACTTGGCTACCCGTATCACCCGCCAGCCCCTAGGAGGGGGCGCAAGACGGGTTCAGGCTTATTAGAGTTACATGAACTATTAGCTCAGCCCAGAGCCCTATCCCCCGCATCGCCCAGCCCGGGGACTATGAAGAACCTGTCATCGAGGCTGGGATCCAGGCCAAGGGTGTAGACGTGCGCCTCGAGGCCCAGCCTAGAGGCGGTGTCCCCCACAGTTTCAATCCCCTTATTGGAGGCTATGACAGTTCCTAGGATCACCCTCTCCGCGCCCCGCCGGGCCAGCATCTCCATGGCTATGCTCATGGTGGACCCGGTAGCCAGCATGGGGTCGAGTATAACGTTATTCAGCCTAGGAGCCCTCGAGGGGAGCCTGTCATAGTAGACCTCAACCCTCACGCTACCAGGAGCCTCAACCCGCCTAGCAGCTACAAACCCGATCCTAGCCTCAGGCAGGAGCCTGGTGAAGCCCTCAACAAGGGGCACCGCCGCCCCCAGTATGCCGACAACCAGAGGCTCCTCGCTAGACCAAAGCTCAACCGCCACACCCAGGGGCGTCTCGACCCTCCTCTCCACCCACTCCATAGACCTGGAGACGTGAGGGGCCAACAGGGACCCGGCAGCCTCCATCACGGCCCTAAACCTGTAGCGGGGAGTCGACTTGTCGCGGAGGAGAGCAAGGATCCACCTAGCAAGCGGCGACTCCTCTCCAACCACCGTTACCCGCATAACCCCTACCCTAGGCATGGAATAGCGGGCATCAAGCCCGGTTATATAGTGTAGCAGCACCACCCACCAGGCCCCCGGGTGGGCAGGGGGAGTGCTTGAAGAAGCGGCTAAGCTGCTAGAGGAGCAACCCCTATGCGATAGGTGCCTAGGCAGGCTATACGCCAGGCTGGGTAGGGGCTGGAACAACAAGGACAGGGGTAGGGCCCTGAAGATGTCGGTTATAATGTGGCTCCACAGGGAGGCGGCTGAGGGTAGCGTGGATGCAAAGAAGAGGTTTAGGATAGTGGCTAGCAACGCGGGAGAGGTTGGTAGGGAGCTATACAAGCACCTCTACGGCGAGGACCCCGGGGAGGCCAGGTGCAGGATCTGCGGGTCCATGCTAGACAAGGCTATAGGAGAGCTGGCCGAGGAGGCTGCTAAGGTACTCAGGCTCTATGACGCTAGGAAGATTGTAGTGGGGGCCAGGGTTAGCCAGGAGATACTAGAAGCCGAGGACGAGGTCAAGGCTAGGTATGGGATCAAGTATGGGGAATCGATCAAGGCCGAGATAAGGAGAGAGGTAGGCAAGCTGCTCAGGGACAAGCACGGCTACACAATAGACTTCGACGAGCCAGACGCCATGGTGATAGTAGGCTTCCCAAGCCTAACCGTAGAGATCCAGAACAACAGCCTCCTACTCAGGGGTAGATACTGGAAGAGGGGAAGGATGATCAGCCAGGCATACTGGCCCACACCCTCAGGCCCCAAATACTACAGCATAGAACAGGCAGCCTGGAGCCTCCTCCAGCTAACCGGGGGAGAGACGGTAATCCTACACGCAGCCGGCAGGGAGGACGTGGATGCAAGGATGCTAGGCACGGGGAGGCCCATGATACTGGAGATAAAGAACCCGAGGAGAAGATACATCAGCCTAGGGGAGCTGGAGGAGGCGGCCAACAAGGGGGCCCCAGGCCTGGTAGAGTTCCGCTTCACCGGGAGAGCGTCGAGGAGGGACATCCAGATCTACAAGGAGGAGGCACAGGGCAAGGCCAAGGTCTACAAGGCGCTAGTACTCCTAGAGGAGCCTGTGGACAGGGATAGGCTGAAGGCCGCGGTAGACACGCTCAAGGGTGCAACGATAAGCCAGTGGACCCCCAGGAGGGTGCTACATAGGAGGAGGAACCTGCTAAGGAGGAAGAAGGTCCTAGACATGGACTGCACACTACTACACAGTAACCTTGCCGAGTGCATTATCAGGACAGAGGGAGGACTATACGTGAAGGAGCTGATATCCGGGGATGAGGGCAGGACGAGCCCAAGCCTATCAGAGGCCCTAGGAGTAGGGGCCACATGCGTAGAGCTGGACGTGCTAGGAGTGGAGGCCCCAGATATAGAGCTGCTGGAGGAGCGCGGATCAAAATAAATAATCCACATAGAGGCACAGGGGCCTGGAGGGGTAGCAGGGATGGTAAAGGCTCCAAGGGGCTACAGGCACAGGACCAGGAAGCTACTCAGGAAGAAGGTACGGGAGAAGGGAGGCGTGCCCAGGCTAAGCGTAGTCCTCAGGAAGTACAGCGTCGGGGAGAAGGTTGTGATCAAGATAGACCCATCATTCCACTACGCCATGCCCCACAGGAGGTTCCACGGGCTAACTGGAACGGTAGTAGGAACAAGGGGCAGAGCCTACATAGTAAAGGTCAACCTGGGCAGGAAGGAGAAGACGCTCTTCGTGACGCCAGAGCACCTAAGGCCGCTAAACGGGTAGCCCAGGTGAGGGGGCTCGTAGTTGAAGAGGAGAGTTATCAGCAAGCAACTAGTCTCATGGTCAGAGGCAAGGAGTATAATGGAGTCCAGGATAAAGGATACAGAGCCGCCTATACTACCAGAGCAGGAGAGGACATGGGAGTACCTCAAGCTAGTGGGTGACAAGGACCCGGAGAAGGAGAGGGTGGCAATAGAAAAGCTATCCGAGCTAGGCCTGCGCCAGGAGATAGCGGTTAACCTAGTCAACATATGCCCCAAGACCCCGGGCGAGGTTAGGCTAGTCCTAGGCATGGACAAGGAGATCGTCTACGACGAGGAGCTGGTATCTAGAATACTAGAGATAATAAGAGAGTGTAGGGAGCATTAGAACCCAGGCAACGGTAATTAATAATATACCTAAGTATCCTTATACCCAGTGGCACCCTAGGAATGGGTAGAGTTGGTTAGACATGCAGGGGCCGCGGCACAGGAGAGGACAACAGGACAGGGCCCAGCCCCACCCAGCAGCGGTAGAGGTAGAGGCCCTAGTCCTAGACGTGATCCCGCACGGGCTATACAATGACCCCCACAGGGAGCACAGAGACGGCCCCGTAGCCCAGGCAATAGGGGTCAAGAGATTCACACTCCTAGACGGCACACCCGTGGGGGACATAGACCTATTCGACAGGGTCACACTGGCTAGGGAGATAGGGAAGACAATACCAGTACCAACGCCACGCGGCGTAAGGAGGATGACCATAACCCTAGGCTGCCTGCCAGGCCCCGAGAGCATAATCTACTGCGCACCCCTTAAGCACCTCCAAGACGATGTCCACCAGGCCCTAGTAGAGGCTATAGAGTCAGACACCCCAAGGGTGAGGGTCGTAGGCCTGGAGGACCTCGCAAAGGCGGCGGAGGCCAAGGGGCTATCACCAAAGATCCTAGTAGTACCCAGAACACCCATAACATACGAGAACCTGACGAACCTTGCAAGGAGCAACCTAGTGGAGGCGATCAAGAGGATAATAGCCTCAAACGAGGAGTTCTTCGTAAGGTTCTTCAACGTGGCAGGCCTGATCAGTATAAGGCAACACGCCCTAGAGCTCCTGAAAGGGGTAGGGAAGAGGACTGTCAAGCAGGCAATAAAGCAGAGGGAGAAGAAGCCATTCACAAGCTTCGAGGAGGTAAAGAAGGTACTCAAGATCGACCCCGTAGAGGCGTTAGCGGAGAAGATAGCAGAGGAGATCAGGGGAGAGGCGAAATACTACCTCTTCATACCACCCCCAGACCCCAAGTACCCATTCTTCGACTACCTACCCCAGATGAGGGGGGAGAAGAGGCAGCGGTGAATACGCAGCCATGCCCACCAGTAGGCCTAGGCAAGAGCGCACTCCTCTCCTGGCTCAAGGGCCTCCTCAGTAGCCACGGGCTCAAGGCCCTAGATAGGCTAGGCCAAAACTTCCTAGTAGACCCGCGGGGGGTAGAAGCATTCGCTAGGCAGGCAGAAGAGCTGGCCATGAGCCCCTTACTAGAAGTAGGCCCCGGCGCGTGTATACTAACCTACAGGCTCTACAGGGTCACCCCAAGGCTAGCCGCCGTGGAGATAGACCACGGCCTAGCCTGGGCATGCTCAGCCGTAGCAGCAGAGTGCATGCCAGCAGCTACAATACTCAGGGGAGACGGGGTCCAGGCGGCCCAGGCATGGAGAGCGCCCCTAATAGTGTCGAACACGCCATACAACATAACCACCAGGCTAATAGCAGGAGCCGCGAGGAACAACAGCGTCAAGGCGATGATCCTAGGCATGCAACTCGAAGTTGCAAGGAGGATACTTGCAGAGCCCGGTACCGCTGACTACGGCAGGATAACGATCCTAGCCAGGAGATACTTCAGGGCAAGGATGGTAGCGGTACTACCCAGGAGCTACTACTACCCCCAACCACGTGTTAACGGGGCAATAGTCACGCTAGAAAGAACCAGGAAATGGTCCAGCGGGGACGAGGTACTAGAGGAGGTAGCCAAATGCCTATTCACAGGGAGAAGAAGGCTAGCATCAAAAATGGCCAGGGAGTGCAGCAGGAGGCTGGGGATAGAACTATGCTCCAGAGGGCTAGGGGATAAGAGAGTCTACCAGCTATACCCCGAGGATGTAGAGGAGATGGTCAAATGTGGAAACTAGAATAGTCGAGGCCGGGGGCCTAAAGCTCAGGGTATGCACACACCCATGCGTCTACCAACCCTCAGACGACACACTAGCAGCGGTAGAAGCGCTAGCCAGAGCCGCAAGCCTAGGGCTCAGGGCTGAGAGCGTGGTAGACCTAGGCACCGGCACGGGTATACTAGCCCTAGCCGCCCATAAGATCCTAGAGCCTGCTAGGATACTAGCCGTCGACCATAGCCCCTACGCAGTAAAGACTGCCAGGTGCACCCTATCAACAATACCCCAGGCATTGGTGGCGAGGTGCAGCGGGGCCTCATGTATAACGGGAAGCTTCGACTTGGCTATATCCAACCCGCCCTATCTGGAGGTCGACGACAGGGAGCTAGCCCAGGACGATTGTGAGGAGTGGCTCTACACCAGCTGGGGCCCCAGTAGCCTCCTCGAGGATATAGTGGCAGCTGCACCCGGCCTAGCCAGGGCCGTACTCATAGTGTACTCGACCCTATCACCGATAGATCCCGAGAGGGAGCTTACACGGCACGGCTACAAGCCCCTAGTCAGGGTGGAGAAGAGGTTCTTTATGGAGACGATCAAGGCAGTAGTCCTAGTGGGGAGGGGGCTAACGGCTTGGACAGGCTAAGACTAGTACTTGTTGGCACAGAGGGCGCGATGAACCTGGGAGTAGCAGCAAGGCTAGCCAGAAACTTCGAGGTGGACGAGCTATACATAGTCTCGCCGAAGACCAGCGTGGAGGAGGCAATGGAGTACAGCGCCCGTGGGGCAGAGGTCCTGGCAAGGGCCAGGATCGTGGAGACCCTAGAGGAGGCACTAGAGGGGGCATCACTGTCAATATGCACAACAGCGATAGCAAGGGAGAGGGATGTACTCCGCAACCCCGTGCCGCCCGAGAGGGCGGCGGAGATAGCAGTATCATCCCAGGGCACCGTAGCCCTCGTCTTCGGGAGGGAGAGCGTCGGCCTAACAAGGAGCGAGATAGAGCAGTGCAGCCTTCTATCCACCATACCAGCAAACCCGGAGTACCCAACGCTCAACCTGGCAACATCGATAGCGATATACCTCTACGAGATCTACAAGGGTAGAGGCAAGAAGATACAGCTAGACCCGCCAGACGAGAGGCTACTAGGCCTCATAGAAAAGTACACCAGGGCACTAGTATCGGCGGTAGTAGAGGATACTAAGAGGAGGAACGATATAGTGACAGCCGTCAAGAGGATAGCAGCCAAGTCAGGGTCAAGAAGGGAAGTAGAACACCTACTCTACCTACTATCAAAAGCCTGTAGAAGAATACCGGGATGCAGCCAGGATAAACCCGGTTAATTATAGCACCCCGGGCCCCAGGGGCCAGCTGGAGAGGGTGAAGCGCAGGGTGAGGCTACTACTCAAGGTAAACCCAGGCCTAGAGGACGTGGCGCTAGAGGAGTGCACATGGGAGGCCAGGTGTAACCCAGTAGAGGTCAGGACCGGCAGGGGCCGGATCATAGCGGAGGCCCAAGGAAGCCTAGAGTGGATCTACTCAAGGACCTCATCCATGAGGTCCCTCCACGCAGCCATACTACTCCTAGCAAGCACCAGGGTCCCGAAAACCAGGGACGCACTGGAAGAGGTCTACAGGGTGGCGCTATCCTCGGGCGCAGTCAGCTACATACCAGAGGGGTCTAACTTCGCGGTGGAGAGTATGAGGATAGGCGAAGGACACGAGTACACAAGCATGGACCTATCTAGAGTGGTCGGCCAGGCGGTGATCGACGCGGCGAGGTCCTCGGGCAAGAGTATAGGGGTCAGGCTGAACAGTCCAACCATCATAGTATACTCGGAGGTCGACGAGGACCTATTCAGCATGGGGATACTACTCACGGGAGAGAGATCCCTCCACAGGAGGGGGTACAGGGTCTACGACCACCCAGCAGCGCTCAAGCCCTCCATAGCATACTCGATGCTAAGGCTGGCAGGGGCCAGGGATGGAGACACCATCATGGACCCCATGTGCGGTGGCGGCACAGTAGCGATAGAGGCGGCAACACTCCTCGAAGACTCCAGGATACTATGCATAGACAAGAACCCCTCGTATATAAGGGGCGCGATCGAGAATGCCCTAGCGGCCCGGGTATACGAGAGGATAACATTCATAACAGGAGACTCCACTAGGCTGGAGGAGCTAGTGGACCCGGATAGCGTAGATGTAGTGGCGAGCAACCCGCCCTACGGGATCAGGATGGGGGACCCCAGGATGGTTAGGCGCGTATACAAGGGCCTAGCACGGGGCCTAGCATACGCTCTCACCCCCGGAGGCAGGGCAGCGATCATAACCACAGAGTCAAGCTACATGGAGAAAGTAGCAAGGGCGGAGGGGCTTAGGCTCGCCCACGCCAGGAAGGTCAGGCACGGCGACCTCTGGGCCTCGATACTAGTCCTCGAGAAGCGGGGATAGCACACTATAAATACCCAGCCCGCTCCAGGAGGGCAAGGTGGGGGTAGGCTATGCCACTCAGGCCAGCCAGGTGCTACACCAAGTTCAGCGGCCCGCCCTACACTAGGAGGGAGTACATACACGGCGTCCCACAGCCAAAGATAACAAAGTTCGAGATGGGAAACCACAAGGTCATGGAGAACTACGTGCTCAAGGGTGAGCTGATAGCGATCGAGGCTGGGCAGATAAGGCACAACGCCCTGGAAGCCGCACGTATAGCCGTTAACAAGTACCTCGCAGGCACGATAGGCGACCAGTACTTCTACTTCAGGATAAGGGTCTACCCGCACCACGTCCTCAGGGAGAACAAGCTAATGGCATTCGCCGGTGCAGACAGGCTTCAGGACGGTATGAGGCAGGCCTTCGGCAAGCCCATAGGCACAGCAGCAAGGGTCTACCCGGGCCACGTGATACTAGAGGTCTGGACGAGTAAGAACAATGTAGAGGAGCATGTGAAAGAGGCCCTGAGGAGGGGCGGCGACAAGTTCCCGATACCGACAAGGATAGTAATAAGGAGGAAGTAGGCGGGGGGCTACTCCACGTAGTAGTACTGGCCCCTGGCCTTCTGCATCCTATCCAGGTAGCTCCCCTCCTTGTTTACCCTAGGCCTGCCACTCTGCTTATCCCTCCTAAAGGTCACGCCAAGCTCCCTGAGGAAGATGTTCATACCCTCCCTCAGGCTCATCGGCCTGTAAGCGTGGCCCCTGAACCCCGGCTCGCCTAGGACGACGATCAGCCTATCACTTATGAAGTCCTGTAGCATGACGTCGTGCTCGACCACGAACGCGGCGGCTCCACGGGTCTCGGTCAGCCTCCTAATTATCCTCGCGACGCCAAGCCTCTCCTCAACGTCTAGGTATGCCGAGGGCTCGTCCAGAAGATAGACATCAGCCTCCCTGGAGAGGGCAACGGCTATAGCCAGCTTCTGCATCTCGCCGCCGCTAAGCTTCCTAGCGCTCCTATCCCACAGCCTGTCAAGCCTCATCTTCTTCACAAGCTCCTGGTACAGCCACGAGCCAGGGACGACGGCCTCGGGGTTCGCCATCCTGAGCACGTCTCCCACGGTGGCGTCGGGGAACATCTCCGGGCTAATGTACTGCGGCTTATAGCTTATCGACACCTCCCCCTCTGTATACACAACGCCGCTACGGGGCTTCACCTGGCCGGCTATAGTCCTGATCAGAGTAGTCTTACCTATACCATTAGGGCCAACTATACCTATGACCTCCCCGCTCCACACCTCGCCCTCCTCGACCGTTAGCGTGAAATCGCCCACAGCAACCTCTAGGCTCGTCCAGGCCAGGTAGCGGCTCCTAGATGCCTGGCCCTCAACCGCCTCCCCTGCCTCGTAGGCCTTCCTGAAGATTATGGGCTCCTTCCTCAGCCTCATATTCTCGGCGGGTAGGTACCCGTCTAGGAAGGCGTTTATCCCGGTCCTGACGCCGTATGGCTTGGAGACGATCCCATACACCCCGGGGTCTCCGTATATTATGTGGACTATGTCGCTAAGGTAGTCTAGAACAGCCAGGTCGTGCTCGACCACCAGGAAGTACTTGTCCCCCTTAACCTCGGAGCGTATGAGCCTAGCAACCCTCATCCTCTCCCTGACATCGAGGTAGCTACTAGGCTCGTCGAATATGTATATGTCGGCCTCCTTGCTGAGGGTGGCAGCTATAAGGAGCTTCTGTAGCTCTCCCCCGCTGAGGTGCCTTATATCCCTATCCCAGAGCTTGTCAAGGCCGAGCTCCCCGGCCAGGTCCCTAGCGACCCCCCTCTCATCAGCCCTTGAGAGGAGTTCTCCCACGGTGCCCTTAACATACCTCGGCACCAGGTCTACGTACTGTATCTTATGAGCCGGCCTAAGGGACTTCGAGGAGAGCTTCTGGAAATAGGTTTGGAGCTCGCTTCCACGGAACCTCCTAATGATCTCGCTCCAGTCCGGGTCAGCCCCGGGATCGCCTAGGTTAGGCTTAAGCTCCCCCGCCAGGATCCTTATAGCAGTGGTCTTGCCAGTACCATTTCTACCTATAATACCGACAACCTGGCCAGGCTTGGGCACTGGAAGCCTATAGAGCTTGAACGAGTTGACCCCATACCTGTGCACAGCATCCTCCTCAAGCTCGGTGGGCAGGTTAACTATGAAGACAGCGTCGAAGGGGCAGGCCTTAACGCATAGGGCGCAGCCTATGCAGGCGTCCTCATATATAACCGGCTGCCCCTTAAGCTCGGGCCTCGCCTCTATAGCTATAGCCTTACCCGTCTTATTCACGGGGCACACGTTGATGCACTCGTAGCTACACTTCCTGGGCTTACAAGTCTCATAGTCTATTACAGCTAGCCTAACCTTCAAACCCCAGCCACCAGGAGATGGTGGGCCTCGGGGGAGAGGTTAAAAGATGGAGGCCGGATAGCGCTACTTCTTGAAGCTGAACTCGTAGGACTCCCCGGGATTGAGGACCTTAACCTCCGTCGGCAGGCACTTCGAGTCGACGAGTCTCTTGAACTCGTCGGGCTTCCCGTAGAGGAGGGGGAAGGTGGCGTAGTGCATCGGTATCGCAACCCTGGGCCTAATTAGCTCCACCGCCTTAGCAGCCTCCACCGGGTCCATTGTGAAGTGGCCTCCTATCGGGAGCAGGGCGACGTGGGGCTTGTAAATCTCCCCTATGAGCCTCATATCCGTGAATACGCCGGTGTCCCCAGCGTGGTATACCGTGGCCTCCTTGCCCCTGATAACGACGCCAGTGGCCACCCCAATCCCGCTGCTACTGTGCGTGGCGGGGGTGAGGGCTATGTCGAGGCCGTCAACCTTCATGGGGCCCCCTATATTGCCTCCTACCACCCTGTCATCCCCGATCCCAGCCTCCTTGGCGATGTGGCTGGCGAGCTCGTAGACGGCTACAACCTTAGCCTGGGGGTTGTTCTTCAGTATCTTTGGTGCGTCGCCTATGTGGTCGAAGTGACCATGGGTTACCACGACCAGGTCTATCTCCTTGGCCTCCTCCGGCTTCATCGGGGAGAGCGGGTTGGACAGCCACGGGTCTATCAGTATCCTCTTCCCGTCAAGCTCGAGCATGAATGCGGCATGGCCTAGGTATGTGAGCTTGGCCACCAGGACCACCCATGGATATCGTCGTCGGGTCAGTATAAAATAATTTAGCCACGCCCTCAACGGGGATGGCAAGGTGCAGGAGGTGCCACAGCCACCGATTGATGACGAGGCTCTGGAGAAGCTCGTCAGGGCAGGGGATATAGCTAGGAGGACGCTAGAGTATGGGAGGAGCCTCATCAAACCCGGCGCGACGGCCCGGGAAGTATGCGAGGAGGTGGAGGACTATATAAGGGGCCAGGGAGGCTCCCCAGCATTCCCCTGCAACCTATCAGTAGACCACGTCGCTGCGCACTACACCCCCGGGATAAGCGATGATGTGAAGCTAACACCCACATCGGTGGTCAAGCTGGATATAGGGGTCTCGGTAGACGGCTACATAGCTGACACCGCGCTCACAGTAGACCTATCTGGTAGGCACCAGGATCTCCTAGATGCATCCCGGGAGGCGCTGGAGGCGGTGATAGAGAGGCTACGTCCCGGTATTAGCCTCTACGAGATAGGTAAGACAGTCGAGTCTAGGATAAGGAGGAGGGGCTTCAAGGTAGTCAGGAACCTGACGGGGCACACAATAGCCAGGCACATGATCCACGCAGGCCTCAGCATACCAAACTACCCCGATAGGACAGTGTTCTACAAGAGGCTCCAACCCGGCACCCAGGCCGCAATAGAGCCATTCGCAACCAACGGAAGGGGCATGGTTGTCGAGGGCGGGGTCACGAACATCTACGCGTACACGGGCAGGAGGCCTAGGAGAGGACTAAACGAGGAGGAGAAGAGGCTTCTAGACACTATAATAGATAGGTTCCTAACCCTACCATTCACGCCACGCTGGCTAGTAGACGTGATGGAGCCGAGCAGGCTAGAGCAGACAGTCAAGTCGCTAGTAGCCAAAGGGGTGCTACACGACTACCCCATACTAGTCGAGGCGGGGAAAGGGCTAGTCTCACAGCACGAGCACACGATTGTAGTGCTCAAGGACAGGGTGCTAGTCACCACGTGCAAGGGCTGCCAGGGCTAGAGCGCAGGAATATAACTCGCATCCACGCCAACGTCATGGCGGAATAGGAGGGTGCATGTAGGGTATGGCGCAGGCAAGCCTGCCAGACTGGATATCGGCGATAAGCCAGCTGGCCTTCCTACTGATCTTCCTAATGCTATTCCTCGGGGTAAACCAGAGGTTCCAGATATACATGTGGAGCAGGGACATCAAGGCCAAGCTGCTCGTGCTAGAGAACATGGCTAAGGAGTCGGAGACCAAGGCGGTAGAGTACATGCTGAGGCACAACGCCAGGGACCCCAAGGGGATACTAGCAAAGGTGAAGGACTTCTTCCTAATAGAACCCGTATCCATAGAGCCAATAGACATAATAAAGAGGATGGACCACCTCTTCACCATAAGGAGGGCCGTCTTCAGGCGCGAGTTCGAGAAAGCCATGCCCGAGGCAGACGAGGTCGCTAGGAGCAGGGCAGAGACGGCCGCGGAGATAGCATCGGCACTCAACTGGATATACAAGGTGGTAAGACACCTCCTCCTAACAGGGGAGAAGACCAAGAACTGGATACTCATAATGCAGCTCCAACTAATAATGCCACAGATCCTAAAAATCGCCGAGGCCTACAAGAAGGCTCTAAACGACTTCATAAAGGGAACCCCAATAGGAGACTCGGCAGGACCCATAGTAGCCCTAAGACTGGCAGGACAGGGAAGCGAGTGGAGGGAAATAGAGGAAGAAACCGTTGCAACGAGCACGGTGATAGAGGGGAGGAAAGTATACATAGTCAAGGCACGCGGACCCGGATCCAGCGTGGGCAAGCCAGGAGCCGCCACAGAGAAGCTAATAGAAGAGCTCGTCGCACGTGGAGAGAAGCCCAGCCTCATGATCACGGTGGACGCAGCCCTCAAGCTAGAGGGAGAGGAAACCGGGTCGGTCGCAGAGGGAGTCGGGGCAGCCATAGGAGACCCAGGCCCGGAGAAGATAAGGTTCGAGAGGATAGCAGTCAAGCACGGCATACCCCTGAAGGCCGTGATCATAAAGATGGGGCTAGAAGAGGCGATCCAGGCAATGGCCAAGAGCATATACGAGGGTTCACTCAAGGCCGAGGAGAGGGTGAGACAGCTTATACGAGAGGAGACAAGGGAGGGAGACACGGTCGTCGTTATAGGGGTAGGAAACACCATAGGAGTAGGCCAGTAGGGGGAGACGTAGTGGCGGAGGATGTAACCTGGATCCAGCCCCTACTCCTAATGATAGCCCTAGGAACCGTGATAATGCTAACACTAAAACAGGCAAGAGACCTCAAGAAGCTCCAGGAAGGTACGGGCTCTAAGGAGAGGATCATAACCCTGATAGACTGCGGCGAGGATAGGAAGGAGAGGGACTTCAAGGAGGGCGACTATATAGGCAAGCAGGTAGACGAGTGCCTCAACGGGGTAATAGTCGGGATATACGCGGTGAAGGAGGAGAAGGGCAAGACAAAGGCTAAGCCTCGCCGAGCAGCTCCCTAACACCGGGCTCCAGGCGGGCCAGCCCCCTAAGCCTCTTCCACGTTACCCCACTCCTCCTATAATTAATATAGGAGGGCCTGGACCACTCCACCTCCACGCTAAGGTCCTCCCCAAAGATATGCTCACACAGCATAAGGGCATTCCTAGCCTCAGTATACAGGACCTCCTCCTCCCGGGGAGCCCTCATAAGGGCCAGCTCCCGTACCTGGGGCCTCGCATACCCCGCCAGCTCCTCGACCAGGCGCCTAGCCTTCCTGCACCCCTCCAGCATGCGCTCCAGAACCTCCTCCAGCCTGGGCCCCTCCAGCTTCCTAGGAGACTCAGCGGAGGCGGAGCACACCTCTGGAGGGTATACCAGGAGCACCGTCCTATAATCCTCGCCTATCATAGGTGCTAGGCCCGTCTCAATGCACAGACTCCCCTCCCTCCCCCTGAACCTCACTAGCCAGCCGGAGCTGCTGAAGAGTGGCTCCCTCCTCTTCCTGAAGAGCAATATACCGGCACCACGCCTAGATGATGCATGCTGGCCTAATCAGGGCTTCCCTCCCCTCTCCATATGGTAGAGTATGTACGTCACCACGCCGAGGGTAGACGCTATGCTGCCAGCCGCGAAGAGGACCAGGGTGAGTATTATCGGTGCGACTCCCGGCTGCTTCTCGATCCACCCCCTAAACTCCACCTCGACAACTGTGTCCCCATCCCTACCATGGAGGGATATACTGTAGCCGGGCCCAACATCGAGGCTCGTCGAAGAGCCGGTTGGTATCTCAACCACCACTGGCTCGGCCAGCGTGCCCACGAGTGCTATGGCGGTGGCGTTGCCCAGGTTCCTGAGCACTATGCTCCCATTCACGATATAGTAGCCCCGAGGAATCCCTACTATGGACTCGAGGGTGAGGACCTCGCCGCTATACACGACGCCTCTGCCCCCTGCCTCCTCAACACTACTCCTAGTAGCGGCTAGGGACGATACTAGGCCTAGGACTAGTAGGATCGCCCCCACTAGCATCAGAGTCTTCGGCCCGGCCAAGCTGCGGTCCCTACAGTAGCCATAGGGGTCAAGTGCCCGCTTAAGTAGATGCCCATACACTATTCAACGCGGCGGCGGAGTGATGAAACATAGAGGCATGAGGCGCCTAGCCCCAGTAATAGCCCTCATCCTAGGACTAGCATTGTCAGCGGTGATGCTCCTAGGCCCCACGGGGGCTACGGTGCAACTAGTCAACTACACTAAGCCGGTAGTAGAGGGGGTAGACGTGGAAATCGACTACACGATCCAATATGTCATACTAGACGCCAGGCCAGATGGGACAAAAATCGTCTTGGATATAGCGATGGATTGCAACCAAACAGGCAGAGAGGTAATACTAGGCCCGGGCAGGACGGGCCAAGTAGACCTAGAACCCGGAGAGAGTGTATGCCGGATCTACGCAGCCAACCAGGAGCTACTAGTAGACTACCTACCACCCACAAGGCTTGAAGCAAAGAAGCCTGGGGTCCTCGAAGTAGCATTCACATACCCAACAATCACCGGGCTAGCTAGACTAGAATTCGGAATACAAAAAGCCCAGATAGAGGTCTACAACACCAGCCTGGCGGGGAAACTGAGGCTGGAGTGGATCACAGAGACAGGCAACAAATACGAGGACCACTCATGCAAGCCACCCTGTAGCGTGGAGGCAAGCCCGCCCTCATACGCTACATCACTCAACGTATACCTAGCCAAGAGTAGGGCCCCAACAGCCTTGATACCAGGGCTACTAGGGGCACTATCCGCGGCGTACATCTACATGAGGCAGCGCCGGGGCTAGAAGGGCCCGCCTCACCAGGACGCAATATTTTATACAGTGGATGGTGATCGTGTATAAGTAATAGTATATATGTATAATTCGTATAGTTAAAATATGTGGTGCACGCAACTGTGAATCCGTCATTTTTAAATACCTTAACACCATACATCTAATCAAAACGAGGCTCACTTTAGTGGGAAGGGTGAGCGGATCAATGGATAGAAAGGTCCTAATCGCGGCAATAATGATCGTGCTAATGACGCTCCCCATGGGAGCAGCAGTAACGAGCGCACAGCAGACGGGCCCCGCGACCGACAAGATCGTGTGGACCAGGTTCACCCTGGACGAGATAACCGATGCATTCAAGACGGACAAGGTAGACGTGTACCTCTTCGGGCTAGGCCCCGACCAGGCCCAGGAGCTATCACAGACGCCAGGAGTCAAGCTCTACACAGCACCAGCAGGCCTAAACGACTTCGGCCTCAACCCAGCGCCAGTCCAGATAGTGACTGTAAACCAAGTGTTCAACAGTAAGGAGGAGGCAGCCAACTTCTTCGGCGTAGACCCAGTAGTGATAAGGTACATTGAGCCAAACGAGGAAGCAGGGACCACCCAGGTAGAGTTCTGCGCCGTCCAAGACAACCTACCCGCAGGCACCACAGTCGACTTCGTAAGCGACAAGCTCAACCTGAACCCGTTCTGCTTCAGGGACATAAGGTTCGCTATGAACTACCTAATCGACAGGGAGGCCATAGTCAAGGAGGTCTTCAAGGGCTACGCGATACCAAAGTACACCTTCTACGGCCCCGACGACCCGGTATACACCGAGCTAGTTGACGTAATAGCCAAGTACAAGTTCACCTACCAGCCACAGATGGTCCAGAACATAGTCAACGACATAATGACCAGGGTAGGCGCGGTCAAGGAGGGAGGCGTCTGGACCTACAAGGGCAAGCCAGTCACAATAATAGGCATAGTTAGGGTCGAGGACCAGAGGTTCCAGCTAGGCCACATATTCGCTAGGGAGCTAAAGAACCTAGGCTTCAACGTCCAGGTCCAGGAGCTAACCTTCTTCGAGGCGATACTGAAGGTATACTTCACCAACCCCATAGACTTCGAGTGGAGCTTCTACACAGAGGGCTGGGGCAAGGGAGCCATAGACAAGTGGGACCCATGGAACCTAGCACAGTTCGGAGCAACCTGGCTAGGCTGGGCCCCAGGATGGGGTGAGACTGACTACTGGAACTACAAGCCCGAGGTAGTTGACGAGGAGGGCAAGACCGTGGACGACTACAGCATGGCAACCGCGCTAATGGAGGGCATAAGCAGCAAGGAGCAGTGGATCGAGATGCTAAGGAAGGGCACCGAGCTAGGAACACTAGAGGCAATAAGGATCTGGGTAGTGGCAACACTAGACGCCTTCCCAGCAAAGGAGGCGGTACAGGGCATAACAGTAGACCAGGGAGCAGGCCTAAGGAGCCTCTACAACTGTAGGGGCATCTACATACCAGGCGAGGACACAGTAAGGGTAGGCCACCTATGGGTATGGACAACCAGGAGCGTATGGAACATAATAGGCGGCTTCGACGACGTCTACAGCGTCGACCCGGCAAGGTGCACCTTCGACCCATTCACATGGTCACACCCATTCAACGGCAGGCCCATACCCTTCAGGGTTGACTTCACAGTGGAGACAGCCGGGCCAGACGGCACCATACAGGTGCCCGACGACGCAATGTGGTGGGACCCCGCCGCTGACCAGTGGAAGTACGTGACAGAGTTCGACGGTAGGAGTACTGCGACCAGCAAGGTAGTGCTAGACCTGTCAAAGCTGGTAGGCTCCAAGTGGCACGACGGCCAGACCATAACAATGGCCGACGTAATAGGCTACTGGGCACAGCTACTAGACCTAGTATACGACCAGGAGAAGAGCAGCCTAGAGTCCTCCGTAGCCGAGCCGCTAAGGCCACAGTACGATCAGTACGTGGCCTTCAGGGTAGTAGATGACACCACGCTAGAGGTGTACCTCAACTACTGGCACTTCGACCCCAACTACATAGGCCAGCAGGCAGTACTAGGCACCGTACAGCTGCCAGTAGAGCTAGCACTATTCCACGACTACGTTGCCTTCGTGACCAAGGAGAGGGCCCTCTCAGACACCAGGAGCAAGGACGAGGGTATACCACAGCTAAGCCTAGTACTAGCAGATGACGCACAGCTAGTAAAGACCCACTTCCAGGGCGACTTCCAGAACGCCTATGACATGTACAAGAGCTACTTCACTCTGCCAGACGGCACCGTCCTCATGACCCAGGACGAGTGGAACGCCAGGCTACAGGCAGTAGTAGACTGGATAGACGAGTACGGCATAGCATGGATAAGCGATGGACCATTCAAACTAGTATTCTTCGATAAGGACGCCCAGAAGCTAGAGCTAGAGGCATTCAGGGACCCAACATACCCATTCGGCCCCACAGACTGGGTATTCGGAGAGCCTAGGCCAACAACAATAACCCAGGTATACGCTCCACTAGTAGCCCCAGGCAAGGACACCACCATAGTAGTCCAGGTAACCGGAGTGCCACCACTACACGTCAAGTACCTACTAAGGGATCCACTGACAGGCCAGATAGTGACAACCGGTGAGGCCGAGCCCGCAGGCGCTGGCTTCCAGATAATACTACCAGCCGAGGTGACATCACAGCTACAGCCATACTCAGTCTATGAGCTGACAGTGATAGCATACTCAGAGGAGATAGCCCTACCAGCAGAGAAGGTAGTACCACTACAGACAATAGAGGCTGCGGGCGAGATAATCAAGAACGTCACCGCAGGGCTACAGGAGCAGATAAACCAGCTAACAGAGCAGACCCAGGAGCAGCTACAGCAGATACAGGAGCAGTTCACAGGCCAGCTACAGCAGGTACAGGAGCAGTTCCAGCAGCAGCTAGAGCAGCTACAGCAGGCCCTAGGAGGCCAGCTGAGCCAGGCACTACAGGGCCTAAGCGACTCAATAGCAACACTAGGCACCAACCTAAACGAGGCCCTAACGCAGTCAATCAACACCCTATCGGACACACTGACAACATCAATACAGCAGCTAGGAGACAACCTAGGCAAGACCGTGGGTGACCTGAACACCCAGGTCAACACCCTAGCACAGACCGTGGACAACCTAAACAACCAGGTAACACAGCTCAACCAGCAGGTCAACGCCCTGAGCCAGTCAGTAAGCGACGCCAAGGCAGCGGCTGAGGCCGCACAGTCAACAGCAAGGACCACAATGATAATATCAGTCATAAACCTGATAATACTACTAGCAGTAGCCGCACTAATACTAAGGAGGTAACCCCAAGGCCAACAATAGATTAACACTTCCAAACATTCTTTTATATTTTTGATATCTTATATACTATCCATCAACTCGCACACAATAATTTTACTAGGCCAGTTTAGCTGCCTAGCCAGTAGCAGGCCAGGATGAAGCTATACATACTCAAGTAGATGATATCCTAATCCTCTAGGGCAGGGTATAAGGCTAGATGGGCTAGGGCCCTCCCACTTGCTGTATGATAAAGGTATAAATGGTATGTGTGCTATCCATTAATCTGGCTTGGCTGGCGTGTGCTTGGTGGACTTTCATGCCAGTGGATCGTAGGATACTCAACGTCGCGTTCAAGCGTGGAATCACCCTAGGAGGATCCCTCATCATAATAGTATTCATGACAGCGGTTATAATAGGTGCCACCGGTTATGATACTAAGATACTGAATGCACTTATAGAGCAGAGGCTTCAGGCGTTGAAGCAATCCCTCCAGCAGAGGGAGGGTATAACAGCTGAGCAAATTCAACAGATCATCGAGAATGAGAGGCAGAGACTCCGGGAGATATATGGGTTGGACAAGCCATGGTATCAACGATTAATTCCCATGACTATCAGGACCTTCAAGCTTGACCTAAATGTGACCTCCGACGACGTGGCAAACGTGGCTGGCCTAAGGATCCCGGTCTCGGTAGGTGACGCTATAAGGGCGGCCCTACCGAGAACCATTATCATGATCACGGTGGCAGAGATCATAGCCATGGCAATAGCATTACCATTGGCTCCCTACATAGCGTATAAGCGCGGTAGCCTCCTGGACAAGGGTGTTGTCACCTACGCTGCAATAACCAACGCCGCCCCCCTATGGTGGCTCGCCATGATCGCCATATACCTCTTCGGCTTCAAGGCAGGGATAGCACCCACACAATACAGGCAGATACTATCATACCTGAAGTGGGACCAGTTCACCGCCGCCCCCCTAGAAACGCTATACCACGTCCTATACTTCGCCTACCTACCAATACTAGTCACGGTGTTCGCCTTCCTGGGAGGATGGCTATACTCGGTCAGGGCCGTAGCCATAAGAGTCGTAGCGGAGGACTACGTGGTCGTAGCCAAGGCCAAGGGATTGCCTGAGAGGATGGTTGTCAGAAAGTACATACTCAGGGTGATAGCAGGCCCAGTAGTAACATTCATCATCCTAGGACTTGCAAGCAGTATACAAGGGTTCATTATAACGGAGACTGTCTTCGACTGGCCTGGCATGGGATCCCTATACTACCAGGCCATACTATCCGGCGACGCACCCACGATCCTCGGGCTCATATACGTGACAACCCTTGTATACGTCCTGGGCAGGTACATCCTAGAGATACTATATGTAATACTAGACCCGAGGGTGAAGATGTGATGTCTGGGAAGAAGCAGGTTAGGGAAAGCCTGGCCTCAAAGATAGCCTCATCCCTCAAGGCGGGAGTAGGAGAGGTATGGAGGAATAACATGGGCAAGGCAGGGCTAATAATTATAGTGTTCATAGTAATAATATCTATATACGCCCTGGCAACCCTGCCCCCGGGTCTACCGGACAAGTGGAAGAACAGGCTGGCATGGAGCGAGTACCCAACCTCGGTCCCGCCGGAATGGGTGAGATACTTCGGGGTCCCGGTCGCGGAGCACAAGATCTATATAAACCCCCAGACCAGTTATAGCGGCATTGTAACCCCCCAGAACATACAAGGGGCATTACCCTACTATGCAAACGCGTTGGGCCTAAAGCAGACCATAGTTGGGTACGTGCAAGTCTATAGCGTGGAATACAGGCTCAACGACCCGGCGTTCCCCACCGGGATCCTAACGCTCTTCACCCCAATAAACAACTCCGTAGTCATCGTCAACGGTGTAGAGAGGCAAGTCCAGGTTCTACCCATACTCGTGGTTCAGAGGCCCGACGGGTTGAGCATAGTAGTGGCCCAGGAGTCGTCAGCGCTGAAGATCACCGACCTGGCGTTCAAGAACATGAGTGTAACTGCCGACCTCTTCTGGAGGCAGTACATAGACTACTTCGCCCAGCAGGGTGTAACTATAAACATGACCGAGACAGATGCAAGGGGATTCGCCACCCAGATGATCTTCGGCAAGCCCCTCGGCGGCAAAGAGTTCGAGCCCCTAACCGGGACCTACAGGCTACACCTAATCATAGTATACGCAGGGGCCCACCCCAACGCTATACAGCAAGCCATAACAGCCGGCCAGCTAGGATTCGAGAAGATAAAGATAGTGGTCAAGGGTAACGCCTACGGGATATCTGGCACGGATAACATGGGCAGGGACCTCTGGCTAGCCATACTCTACGGCTTCCCCGTCGCCCTAGCTGTAGGCCTATTCGCAGCGGTAGCCTCGGTAATAATAGGCCTAGTTATAGGCGTAATCAGCGGTTACTATGGAGGCCTGGTGGACGAGGTCATACAGAGGTTTATCGACGTCCTATCAAACATACCAATACTCCCAATACTAATCCTCATAGGTGTGATCCTACAGGAGAAGCCGGGAGTAGGCCCCTGGGAGAAGCTCTTCATAATAATAGGATTCCTAGTAATCCTGGGATGGGGAGGCACCGCCATAATAGTCAGGAGCATGACGCTAAGCATAAAGGCCGAGCCATACATAGACGCAGCCAAGGCAATAGGAGCTTCCAACGCCAGGATAATATTCAGGCACATAATACCACAGATCCTCCCCTACGCAATGGCAAGTCTAGTATTCAGCGTGCCAGGAGCGATAATAACAGAGGCAGGCCTCAGCGTGCTCGGCATAGAGCACGGCCTGCCAACATGGGGTAAGATCCTGGCAGACGCACAGGCCAACAGGGGCATAGCCTACAAGATGTGGTGGTGGATCCTCCCGCCAGGCCTAATGCTAGCCATAACAGGCCTGGCATTCGTCCTCCTCGGACTGGCCATTGAGACCATAGTAGAGCCCAGGCTCAGGAGGAGGTGATCAGGATGAAGGGAGAGGCGCTGATAAGGGTTGAGGACCTCAAGGTCTGGTTCCCAGTAAGGAGGAGCATAGTAGACCTCCTAGCAAGGAGGCCCCAACTCTACGTCCACGCAGTAGACGGGGTCACATTCGAGATCTATAGGGGAGAGACGCTCTGCCTCGTAGGAGAGTCTGGGTGCGGCAAGACAACCACCGCCAGGGCGATAGTAAGGCTAATAGACAAGGAGAACATAGCGGGGGGCAGGATCCTCCTAAAACCCAGCGAGGACGTACTGGAGGAAGTAAAGAAGATCCAACCAGACGCGGTGGCAGAGGAAGGCTACGTTGACATGTACAAGCTCAAGGGCAAAGCCCTCCTAGGAGTAAGGAGAGAGACCCAGATGATCTTCCAAGACCCCTTCGCCAGCCTAAACCCAAGATTCAGAATACTAGACATACTAGAGGAGCCACTCATAGTACACAAGATAGGGGACAAGGAAGAGAGGCTAGAAATAGTATCAAAGGTGCTAGAGACAGTAAAGCTAACACCCCCCGAAGAATTCCTACCCAGGTTCCCCCACCAGCTCAGCGGGGGCCAAAGGCAGAGGGTAGCTATAGCAAGGGCACTAGTCCTAAACCCAAAGATACTAGCAGCAGACGAGCCCGTGTCGATGCTAGACGTCTCCATAAGAGCAGAGGTCCTAGAGGTCCTCAACGAGCTCAGGGACAAGATGAAGATGGCCATACTATTCATAACCCACGACCTAGCCCTCGCTAGGTATGTATGCGACAGGATAGCAGTCATGTACCTAGGCAAGATAGTAGAGCTGGGAGGCGCAGACGATATAATACAGAACCCACTCCACCCCTACACCCAGGCACTGATAAACGCAATACCAGAGCCAGAACCAGAGAACAGGAAGAAGATAAGGAAACTCAGAATAAAGGGAGAGGTCACAAGCGCAGTAAACCTGCCAAAAGGGTGCAGGTTCAGGCCTAGATGTGTAGCCTACGATGAGAACCCCCACATCCAGCCCAGGTGCGAGGCCGAGGAGCCCGGCCTCATAGAGGAAAGACCCGGCCACTACGCTGCGTGCTGGCTGTACGAGAAGAGGAGCCCATAACCCCCGTTTTTATAGAGACAATACTAGAATCCACATTGGAATTACAATATTAATAATTATAGAGAACGGTCTAGGCTAGGCCTAGAGCCTAGCTTGTATGGGAGGGCTAGCCCTCCTTCTTGGGGGCTAGCTCCGCCTCGAGGACGTTGAAGACCACCTGGGCGAGGTGCTCCGGCTTCGTATACCACTTGTCATACATGTACTTCTTGCCCTTGAACGAGATCTCCACGTTGTCTCCGGTATCCCTTATAGTCATGAATATCTCCGAACCCTTCATTATGCTAAAGCTGCTCTTACCCCTGGGTAGGATCTTTAGGCCGTACTTAGCAAGCTCGGGCTTGACTAGGCTCTTCACCTGATCCATATAGTCGGACATCCCTTATCCACCAAGGCTAGGGTGCGCCCCGGGCGTCCTTTTAAATATAACCCCGGGGTGCTGGTATAGTACGTGAAGTGTACAACG
This sequence comes from Acidilobaceae archaeon, assembly GCA_027014125.1. Classification (GTDB taxonomy): domain Archaea; phylum Thermoproteota; class Thermoprotei_A; order Sulfolobales; family Acidilobaceae; genus S012-22. The sequence goes on from JALWEI010000038.1 coordinate 31,515, forward strand.
TTTAAACCCCAGGGAGGCGCCCCCACTATTATGGTGTAGAGCGGGATGGCGCCAGTGGATAGTATAAGAACCATAACCGTGGTAGGAGCCGGGACCATGGGCCACGGCATAGCGGAGGTCGCGGCAATAGCAGGGTACAAGGTATACCTTGCAGACATCAAGAAGGAGTTCCTAGACAATGCGTTGCAGAAGATCGAGTGGAGCCTCAAGAAGCTCTACGAGAAGGGCATGCTCAGGGAGACGGTTGAGACGGTGCTCTCAAGGATAACCCCAGTAGTCAACCTAGCAGAGGACGGTGGCTACACCGAGGAGTTCGGCCGCGCACTAGAGGAGACCGACTTCATGATAGAGGCAATACCCGAGAAGCTGGAGCTAAAGCAGAAGCTATTCAAGTACGCAGATGAGAAGACGCCAAGCCACGCTATACTAGCCACAAACACCAGCAGCCTGCCAATAACCGAGATAGCAGCAGCCACGAGCAGGCCGGAGAGAGTAGTAGGGATGCACTTCTTCAACCCGCCAGTCCTAATGCCACTAGTCGAGGTCATCAAGGGGGAGAAGACCAGCGACGCAACAGTGGAGACAACCGTGGCCCTGGCAAAGAGGTTCGGCAAGCAGACCGTGGTAGTAAAGAAGGATGTGCCAGGCTTCATAGTAAACAGGATACTAGGAAGGTTCATGAACACGGCATGCCTAGTGGTGGAGAAGGGCCTAGCGTCGAAGGAGGAGGTTGATGCAACAGCAAAGTACATACTAGGCCTCCCGATGGGAGTCTTCGAGCTCGCAGACTATAGCGGGATCGACGTCTTCTACCTAGTATTCACAGCCATGAAGGAGAGGGGGATGAAGACAACGCCATGCAACCTAATAAAGGAGAAGTACGAGGCCGGCCATTACGGGGTAAAGGCTGGCAAGGGCTTCTACGACTACCCAGCCCCAGGCAAGTACCAGAGGCCCAACATACCCAAGGACCTGGCAGGCAAGTTCGACCCAGTTAAGCTAGTAGCCCCCGCAGTCAACGAGGCAGCATGGCTGCTCAGGAACGAGGTGGCCACAAAGGAGGACATAGACAAGGCGGTGAAGCTAGGCCTAAACTGGCCCAAGGGTGTGCTGGAGTACGCCGACGAGTATGGAATCGACGCCATAGTGGAGGCGCTCAAGAAGCTAAAGGAGGAGACGGGGGCAGAGGAGCTAGAGCCAGACCCACTACTCCTAAAGATGGTAGAGGAGGGCAAACTAGGCAGGAAGACGGGCAAGGGGTTCTACGAGTACCAGGAGGTCAAGGAGATAGAGAAGGAGACGATACTAATCAGGATAGAGAAGCCGATAGCATGGATAATACTAAACAGGCCCAAGAAGCTCAACGCACTAAGCCCCAAGCTACTCAAGGAGCTAGGCGAGGCGCTAGACGAGCTAGAGGAGAACGAGGAGGTAAGAGTAATAATACTCAAGGGAGCCGGTAGGGCCTTCAGCGCTGGCGCCGACGTCACGGCGTTCGCGGGAGTCACACCAATGGACATACTAAGATTCTCCCGCCGCTTCCAAGAGCTAACCCTCAAAATGCAGTTCCTGACAAAGCCCATCATAGTGGCAATACACGGCTACGCACTAGGAGGCGGCCTAGAGATAGCGATGAGCGGAGACATAAGGATCGCTAGCGAGGACGCAATGCTAGGCCAGCCAGAGATCAACCTAGGCTTCATACCAGGAGCCGGGGGGACACAGAGGCTACCAAGGCTAGCCGGCAGGAGCAGGGCCAAAGAGCTGATATTCACCGGCGACATGATACCAGCAGGAGAGGCCCACAGGCTAGGAATAGTAGACAGGGTTGTGCCCCCGGAGAGGCTAGACCAGGAGGCAAGGGCCCTAGCACTGAAGCTAGCAGAGAAGCCCCCGCTAGCACTGGCAGCGGCTAAGTACGCTATAGAGATGGGCATGGAGACAAACATATGGACAGGGCTAGAGCTGGAGGCCAGCCTATTCGCACTACTATTCTCAACCGAGGACGTCATAGAGGGCGTAACAGCCTTCCTAGAGAAGAGAAAGCCAAAGTTCAAGGGCAGGTAGGGGAAAAACCTAGCACCCCACCCTCCTCTTTACCACGACACCACCCACAACAACAGCCTCAACGAGGTTAAGCCCCCACACATACCCTATCTCACGAGGATCCTCCACACTCCACAATGCCAGGTCTCCCCTCATCCCGGGCCTAATCCTACCCCTATCACCTAGCCCCAGGCTCCTGGCGGCGACATACGTGGCCCCAGCCAGAGCCTCAAGCTGGGTCAGGCCTAGAATATAGGGAGCCACCTGCACACTGGTCTGGACCAGAGGCGTCATATTGTTAGCATTATAATCGCTACCCAGCGCTATGGGCACACCCGCACTACGAAGAGCGTCAACCGGGGGCCTCTCCTTCTGCATCATAGCCATGATGCTAGTAGGGAGCAACCCAGCCACGCTTCCGGCCCTAGCCAGCACGCCAGCGTTGCTGGGAGGCATGTTCTCCAGGTGCTCCACCGAGTCTATGGATAACTCCCCCGCTAGGAGGCTGCACCCGATATACGATAACTGGTCTGCATGCAGCCTAGCCCTCAGCCCAGCCCTCAAGCCAGCTAGGAGTATGGCCCTGGACTCCTCCACAGTGAAGGCACCCTTATCGCAGAAGACATCAATATACTCGGCGGCACCCTCAGCCCCGGCCCTAGAAGCGAGCCTAGCCATCTCCTCCACATACACGCCCCTATCCCCATCCCTGGGAGGGACATGGGCCAGCAGGGTCCTAACCAGGCCTATCCTAGTCCTAGAGGCCGCCTCGCCCAGCAGCCTAAGGTGCCTCCACTCCTCCCCGGGATCCAGGCCATAACCAGTCTTAACCTCCACCGTAGTCGTGCCCCCCTCAAGCATCACATCGAAGGTACTGAGCAGCCTATCGAGGAGCTCCCTGTCACTAGCCCTCCTAGTCGCCTCAACGGTCCTATAGATGCCGCCGCCCCGAGCCAGTATCTCACCGTAGCTATAGCCTAGCAGCTTCATCTCCAGCTCGTCAGCCCTTGACCCGTAGAAGAGTGGATGGGTGTGTATGTCTATCAAGCCGGGTGTAACAAGCCTGCCACTAGCGTCTATAGCATCACGGGCATCATATCTAGACCTGATCCAGGCGCTGGACCCGACCTCAACTATGACTCCATCCCTAACAGCAACCCCGGCATCGGAGAGTATCACAGCCCTATTCCAATTAACCCTCCCCAGAGGCGTATCGCTAAACGTGAGGAGCCTCCCTATATTATATACTATGAGATCCGCCCTAGGCATCCCCGCCAGCCTCCAACAAGTTGAACAGGTAAGCCAGGATCTTGGCGGCCAGCCTGGAAGTAGAGTCGGCAACATCCACCAGAGGGTTAACCTCCACGAGGTCCACCACCCTCACCCTCCTACCCGATAGGCTACGGAGGATCAGAAGCGTCTCCCGGGGATCCATGCCCATAACCCCAGGGGCGTTGACGCCGGGCGCATACGCCTGGTCTAGGTGATCCATATCTATACTAAGGTAGATGGGCTCCTCTAGGGAGTCAATGATACTCCTAACAGCGTCTAGGCCCTCGCCCTTGAGTAGGGAAAGCCTGGGTATAACCTTGACACCTAGCCTCTTAGCCCTCTCAGCGAGGTAAGAGGGATTAGAGTAATCACCCACACCAACAACAAGTGCATCAACCCTGCCAGGAGCCTTGGAGAGGACCTCATAGAGCCAAGAGCCGCTCGTCAGCCCCTCACTCGTACTCCTGAGATCGTAATGGTGATCCAGCATGACCAGCGAGGCTCTACCCTCCACACTTGCCAGGGCCTCGAGGGCCGGCCCAGCTATAGAATGATCGCCACCTACAAGGTATACCCTCTCATAGCCGCCTAGGAGGATCCTGGAGGCCGAGGCTATCCTAGCCCGCGTCGTGCCCCACTCTCCCGGGGCAACCCTGATATCCCCCAGATCCCGGGGTCTGCACTTTATAGGGCCATGGGTAGGGCTGAATGGGGTAAGCCCGTAGAGGTAGCTCCGTATCTTCTGTGGAGCAAGCCGGGGCCCAGGCCTGCCAGTGACGCTCCAGTCCCATGGAACCCCTACGAGGGCTGAACCAGCACACTCGCCTAGGCCACCGATTCTCTCATCCCCGGGATCTCTGAGGAGCGGGGCGCCGGGAGCTGAGAGTAGGTCCTCTATACCCATGTCCAAGGCTAGTAGTGCACCCCCTCATCACTGGGTGGGATGTGAGGGGCTATAACCGCTATAATACCGGTCCCCGTGGACCTGTACACGGTGTCCAGCGTGGCGTTGTCGATAGTCAGGGGGAACCCCCGGCTGGACAGGATCCAGGTCGTAGCTGTAGTGGGAGGATCCACAAAGACCTCCACCATACCCGGTATAAGCATAGCAGGCCCCAGCCCCGAGGGCACACTATACACGCCCACGCTAGACCTCGAATACCTAGTCACAGGCAGGCCGATAACACTCCCCGTAGTCCCAGTGTCACCAGAGGGCCTACCAACACCGGCCCTAATATCAAGGGCCCTAGTAGACCTAACAAGGGCATCACTCCTAGCAGTAGACTCCGGAACAGCCCATGGCATCAAGGCCCCACACATAGCCATACCCTCGGCAGTGGTGGGAGGAAGGATAGACGAGGAGCCCGGCCTCCCCAGGGGAGCAGCAGAGAGGATCATAGATGAAGCCAAGATACTCGGCAGGAACCTGGCCCGCGGCGTAATCGGGATAATGATAGGCGAGACGATACCCGGGGGCACAACCACGGCGGCCGCCATAATGGAGGCACTAGCCGGGCGCGGAGTAGAGGTTGTCAGCAGCAGCTCTAACAGGAACCCAAAGGACCTCAAGAGGAGAGTCGTGGAGAAGGCCGTAGAGAGGGCTAGAAGATGTAGCAGCACCTACTGCATTATAGAGGAGGTAGGTGACCCAGTACACACTGCTATAGCGGGGATAGCAGCTGGCGCCATGGAGGCCGGGGCAGAGGTCGCTCTAGCCGGCGGCACCCAGATGGGGGCAGTCCTAGCAATACTAAACGCTCTAGGCTACGACACGTCCAAGGCTACAGTTGTAACCACAAGGTGGATACTAGAGGATAATAGCAGCGACATAGTGGGAATAACGGAGAGGTTCAACTCCGGCCTAGTGGTCGCCGCCATGAGCTTTAGCGACGCACCCTGGAGCGGGCTAAGGATGTATGAGGAGGGATACGTGAAGGAGGGAGTAGCAGCAGGGGGCATGATGGCCCTAGCACTAGCCAAGGGGGCCACGCCAGGGGAGGTCAAGGAGGCAATCTACAAGGAGTACAGGAGGCTACTCAGCCTTGTACCCAAGAATAGATGACAGGGGAGACATGGTAGTAGTAGACCTCGGAAGAGAGTATAAGGTAGCATCCACAGCCGTCAACGGAGGCCTCAAGTGGGCCCGGTACATACTCGTGAAGACCGTTGAGAAGGACTTCAACCTAGATGACTATGACGCATACACTAGGAACCTGCTCAAGAGCAGCAACCTGCCAAGCCAAACCATAGTCATGCTAACAGCAGTAGATGTGGCTAAGAGGATCGTCGAGGAGGGAGACCACACGTGGGTACTAGCAACAGTAGGCCTAACAAACCCAGCATGCACAGAAATGGAGGAACTATACAAGGCCCCGCCATCCTCAACGATAAACCTAATAGTAGTATCACTACACCCACTCACAGACCAAGCCCTCCTAGACCTCCTAAGGGTTGCAGCAGAGGCCAAGGCAGCGGCAGTAAGCGACATACTACCATGGTGCACCAGCAGGCCCATAGGGACTAGCAGCGATGCTATAACAGTAGCCTCACCACCTGGAGGAGGGGGACTAGCATGGAGCGGGCTAGCAACAATCCACGGCAACGAGGCGGCCAGGCTGGTCTGGAGGGCTGTAATCAAGGGAGACGATCGTAGTTTAGAGGAGAGGATTAAGGGCGTACTAGGGGTGGGTATAGATGAGCTAGTCGAAGACGCGGTAAGACTCTACAAAGAAGCGCCCGTACCAGGCACGTCCCCAGAAGAAGCGGAGAGAATGCTCAGGAGAGAGCTGGCCAAGGTCCTCAGAGACCCGAACCTATGGACCCTCCTAATAGCAGCCAGGGAGGCGGACCTACACGCTAGGGCTGGGAGCATACCAGGCCTCAGCAGGGAGGAGTACCTAAGTGACACGAGGGGCCTGATAGCAGACGAGATCCTAGCGGCCGGAGCGGCATTATACCTCCAGGGGTGGAAGGGGCTAATGGCCACCTACTGGGTCGATAGGACGAAGGACGCGAAGAGGCTCAGCATCGCCAGCCTCCCCGGGCTACTAGACGACATGGCAGCCGCGCTAATCGGATCCACACTATCCAGGATATACGACAAGCTACTCCAGGGCTGGGAGCATTGATAGCAGTCATAATGGCGGGGGGCAGGGCCACCCGCATGGGAGGTATAGTGAAGCCCCTGCTAGACGTGTGCGGATCCCCACTACTCCTCCACGTAGCCAGGGCGGCCGGAAAGGTAGCGAGGCTCAAGGTCCTAGCCCTAAGCCCACACACAATCGACCCCTTAAAGATGTACTGCTCCACAATGGAATGCATCAAAACCCCCGGAGCAGGGTACGCAGAGGACCTATCCCTACTACTAAGAGCAATAACATACAGGCCACTACTAGTCCTCCCAGCAGACCTAGCACACATAGACGGGAAGGTCCTCAAGGACCTAGTAGAGGCGGCCCAAGACATAGAAGAGGACATAGCAACAATGACATGCAGGGGAGAACCACAGGGAGTATCAATAGTAAAGGGCAACGGCCCCACATGGGCCAACCTAGAGGCACAATGCACGCACGTCAACGTAAACACGTGGAAGGACCTAGAGGAGGCGAGGAGGAGATGCGTAGACACGGAGGCACGCCTCCACCAGGAACAATAGACTTCAGCAGCCCCATGAACCCCTTACCCCCGCCATCATGGTTGGGCAAAACTGTTAGAAGCTGCGTTGAGGAGGAAGCATACAGGAGGTACTACGACCCAGAGCTCAGCGAGCTCAAGGACCTCATAGCCAAGCTGGAAGGGATCAAGGGGGAGATCCACGTAGGGAACGGATCGGCATCGATACTAGCCAACCTCCCAGCAGTACTCAAGCCAACCACGATGATCGTGGTCGAGCCCAACTTCGGGGATCACCACATACAGGCACCAGCACTACAGATCCCGCTCCACAGGATTAAGGCTAGGATAACGGGAAACAAGCTAAGGGTAGACACGGGGAGGCTAGAAAGGGCTAGAAACCCCCTCATCATCGTATCGAGGCCAAACAACCCCACGGGAATGGAGATAGATCCAAGCGACCTAAGAGCGCTGGAGGACTACGCGGAGGAAAACAGTGGAGTGCTGGTCGTCGACGAAGCGTTTCAGCCCCTATCAAGCCTCCAACCATGGAAACCCAGAGGGCACAGAACAGTCATACTAAGGAGCCTAACCAAGGCAATGGCAGCCCCTGGCCTCAGGCTAGGCTACATGCACACAAAGGACGAGGACATCCACAAGAAGATGGAACAAGCCAGGCAACCATGGCCCCTAGACTCGATAACATACTGCACCTATACAAGGCTACTAAGAGAAATGCCCGGTGAGGTTAGGAGTTACATAGACCAAGGCAGGAGGGCCGCGCTGGAATGGGGCCAGGACCTAGCCGCTATGTTAACCAGGGCTGGCGCCAGGACCTACCCCACTACTACCGCATACATACTGGTATGGCACAGTATACCCCACCCCAGGCTAGGTATAGAGCTGGCTAGAAGGGGCGTATACGTGAGGGACGCCAGCACGTTCCACGGCCTAGACGAGCACCACAGCAGGATCAGTATCAGGAGTCCAGAGGAGAACGATGTCCTAGCTAGGGTAATGGCACAGCTCCTGGGGGGTAAAGATGGGGCTGCGTAGCCTCATAGCATTCCTAACAACCATACCTGTGGGTCGGGGTAGCCTAGAAGAGGCGGCTAGGAGCCTACACCTAGCACCGCTAGTCGGCCTGCTAGAGGGACTAGTAATCGCAGGAGCCCTAACGCTCCTGGGATGGGTCTACCAGCCCCCAGCAACCGTGGCCGTAGCCCTGCTACTCCACCTAGTACTAACCGGGGGCCTCCACATGGACGGCTTCACCGACTACGTGGAGGCAGTGGCAGCCAGAGCTCGTGGGGAGGAAGCGGAGAGGATAATAAAGGATCCGAGGAAGGGAGGGTTCGCGATAGCATATACGACTGTACTGATCATAGTCAGGTACGCCCTTCTCCTAGAAGCTGTGGATGAGCCATGGTTGGTTGTAGCAGCGTACACCGCTGCGGCTGAGGCGATGTACATCTACATATACGCCTCCAAGGGCTGGGGTAGTGGGCTAGCTGCTACCTTCAAGGAGTCCACCCTAGAGCGGAGGCCTGTTATTAACCTGGTGGTGTATCTGTCCGCTATACTGCCGGGCTTCGTGGCTGGGGTTAGCCCAATAGTGTACCTGGCCCCACTAGTGGGCGTACCGGTTGCGTGGGACTCTGCATCTAGGCTGGGGAGGCCCTCTGGTGACGCGGCTGGCTTCAGCTACGAGGTAACGCTGACCCTGGCATTGGCCGTGGGTGTCCCCTTTGCCTAACTGGCTCCTTCCCGAGGATCCTGTACTGGCTTGTGGGGCCCTCATCCTAGGGCTTGCCCTAGACCTAGCATACCCGGAGCACAGGGGCATGCTCTTGAGGCTTCACCCGGTTGTCATAGCATTCAGCCTGGCCAAGAGGCTGGCTCCACCATACTCGTCTAAAGCACGTGGCATAGCCGCCGTGGTACTAGTCATGGCTACGATACTAGCGCCAGCAGGCCTCGCGCTCTACATAGCTTCCATGATAGGCCCCATTGCATGGCTCCTAGTAGCGGGGCTGATAGTGAAGCTATCCATCCCTGTCAGGCTTCTACTAGACACTGTAGCCAGGGTTGGCAGGAGCCTAGAGGAGGGCAAGCTCGACGAGGCGAGGGCCACGGTTCAGGGGATAGTCAGAAGGCAGACCAACAGCTTGGGGCCGGGCCATGTGGCGTCAGCCGCGATAGAGAGCTTATCGGAGAGCCTGGTAGACGGGGTAACCTCACCCCTACTATGGTACACGCTAGCAGGGCCACTAGGAGCCCTGGCACAGAGGATCGCTAATACACTCGATGGTGCCCTAGGCTTCAAGACGCCAGAGTACAGGGATCCAGGGTGGGCCTCGGCCAAGCTGGACACGATTATGAACCTAATCCCAGCCAGGCTAACCACACTACTAGCCATAGTACTGTCGCCCCTCGCAGGCCTCAGCATGGAGGGCGCACTCAAGGCATGGGCCAGGTTCCATGGTAAGACGGCGAGCCTGAATGCTGGGCACATCATGTCGGCCTACGCGGGGGCCCTAGGAGTCAGGCTGGAGAAGCCCGGTAGCTATACACTAGGAGAGGGAAGGCTACCCGGGGCCATGGAGGTCAGGCTGGCGCTAAAGCTAACAGTCCTAGTCATAGTTGCCTCCTACATAATAGCGGTGGCCCTATGCATGTATCGGGTACCATAATATACCCCCGCACCTCCACAACACCACTGGGGCTGGCAGAGGATGAAAGTGTTAACAACACATACACTACCCAGAGAGGCGCAAGACCTACTCAAGGGCAGAGTTGGGCTCGTAGATGCCCAAGGATCCAGGGAGAGGGTGAGCGAGCTGATCGGGGAAGCCGAGATCCTCATAGCCGGGTTCATGAGAATAGACTCAAGCCTACTAGACCGGGCCCAGAGGCTAAGACTAATCGTATCCAGGAGTAGCGGGGTCGATCACATAGATGTAGAGGAGGCGGAGAAGAGGGGAATATGCGTAGCAAACCAGCCAGAAGCCATAGCAGAGGCGGTATCAGAGCACGTAGTGGGCCTGGTGATAGCATCGCTCAGGAGGATAGTAGAGGGCCACAGCTACACCATAACAGGGAGGTGGGCATCGGAGAAGGGCTTCCTGCGTGGAGTAACAGTAAGGGGCAAGACTATAGGTATACTGGGCATGGGCAGGATAGGAGTGCTAGCGGCGTGGAAGCTAAGAGCCCTGGGGGCAAGGAGGATATTATACTATAGCAGGAGGAGGAAGAAGGAAGTAGAGCAGCTCCTCCACGCAGAGCCGGCCAGCCTAGAGAGGATATTCAGGGAGTCAGACGTGATCATAGCAGCACTACCCCACACCAGAGAGACCGCCGGGCTGGTAGACTACAAGCTACTATCGACAATGAAGGAGGGGGCCTTGCTAGTCAACGTAGGCAGGGGAAGCCTAGTGAACACGGAGGACCTAGCTAGGATAATAAGAGAGAGGAGCGACGTAAGGGTAGCCCTAGACGTCCACCCAGAGGAGCCCCTACCCCCAGACCACCCCCTAGCCGAGCTGGCCCACACAGGAAGGATAATCCTAACACCACACCACGCCGGAGGAACGGATAGATCCCTGAGGGAGACGGCGCTTCTAGCAGCTAGGCAAGTCCTGCACTACATAGAGACAGGGACAGTCTGGAACCCCGTTAACAGGGTATGCAGGGAGGCGAGGGACATACCGGGCCTATGGGGGCCACTAGAGGAGTAGCAGACCCCCGGAACCCGTTTTAACGAGGCAACCCACAGAGTAGAGCAACCGGGAGCGGGGAAGGTATGGTGAATGGGAAGATAGTAGAGCTAGCCAGGGGCCAGGGCGAGGGGTACGTATCATACACTTCAGAGTACTCGGGAGCACAGCTTGGCTCCTCGCCCGGCTCCGTCAGGAGGACCTTCATGTCCCTATTCCTAGCAAGGCCAGAGGGCTCAGAGCCAAGGAGCGCTCTACTAGCGCTGGGTGTAAGGGCAAGGGAAGCAAGGAGCCCCTTCAGGTGGAAAGTCACGATAGACGGTGCAACGGTGACGAGAGAGTTCAAGCCGCAATTCCAAGCAGAGATCGACCGGGGAGTATACATGAAGGCAGTGTACGACGTGAAGCCGCTACTAGCTAGGAGGTTAACAGAGAGGACCAGCCATAGGCTAGTCGCCCTCTACGACTCGTACCAGCCGATAAGCCTAGCCGACGCCTCGCTAATAGCAGCATTCAGCGGAGACGGGAGATACACCTACTCCTACCACACGGGCGCCGTGTCCCTTGAGCCCGGGGAGCAGGTGAAAGTAGATGCAAACCTAGGAGGGTGGATAGGGCATAGGACTGCAATAGTCACACTCCACCTGCCATCAGCGTCCAGCGTGGTCAGGATCATAGCAGGAGGCTCAGAGCCGGTAGAGGTTGCAGGCCCAGGATTCAAGAGGGTAAGGGTAAGAATCCCCTACAAGGGCGGCATGGTACCGGTAGCCGTCAAGTACCTGGACCCCGGTGAGAAGTTCTACCCCAGGATAGCTGTAGTCTCAGACGTACTAGTATACGACCAGGTCTACCCAGAGCCCAGGCTACGTGTCAAGGTGACAGGGCTAGAAGAGGAGAACGGCAAAGTCAGGCTAAGCGGGGTTGTCGAGAATACCGGCATGGGCCCGGCTTCAAGGCCGATGATCATAGTACTAGGCATGGGCATAAGGCTGGCGTCAAGACAGCTGGAGGACATGATAGCACCGGGCGAGTCCAGGGAATTCACGCTAGAGGCTAGCCTAGACAAGGCACCGGTGAGGCCATCAACCCTGACAGTAAGAGTAGTGTGGAGCAGCCTAGGCAGAACAGTGTTTGAGGACGACCACGTCAAGGTTTAAGCCTTATGGGGCCCTTCTCCTCTATAAGACATCTAACCGGCCTAGGCAGGTTAAACACATCCCCCCTCTTCTCGAGAAGGCCATCCAAGACCAGGCGGATCATCACCCTCAATGGGTCCTCAACACCCTTCCTCTTAAGCTCCTGGATAGCCCTCAGGTCTCCAACCGATATATTATCTAGAAAGTATTGGAACACGATCCTAGCCTCGCCCCGGAGCCTCTCAGCCCTGGATAAAATCTTAGAGGCCTCATACATACAATCCTCCACCCTAGAAGCCACCCATGGGGATAACAGCGGGGTGTAGGGCCCTTAAAGCTACTGAGGAGGATAGCAGAGGAGACCCTGGGGCCGGAGAAGGCCAGGCTAGCTTGGTCCAGGATAGACATAGTCGGGGATATAGCAGTAATCAAGGAGCCTATCCACGGCGGCCTAGATAGGGGGGACCTGGAGAGGCTAGCCAAAGCCCTGCTCAGGGAAGTGCCGTACATACGCTCGGTGTGGGCAGCCTCAACCCCAGTCAGGGGCGAGTACAAGCTGAGGACCTTCACCCATCTAGCAGGGGAGGAGAGGAGCTGGACGATATACAAGGAGCACGGGTGCAGGTTCAAGGTCGACATAACAAAGGTATTCATCACCCCGAGGCTGAACAACGAGCACATAAGGGTAGCTAGACAGGTCAGGCCAGGAGAGGTCGTAGTCAACATGTTCGCCGGCGCAGGCCTATTCTCGATAATAATAGCATGCAAGTCGAAGCCCCGCAAGGTCTACAGCATCGACATAAACGAGCACGCCTACAAGCTTATGATAGAGAACGCGAGGCTAAACAGGGTAGAAGACATAGTAGAACCAATCCACGGCGACGCGGCCAGAGTGGTAGAGGAGAGGCTACAGCAGGTAGCAGACAGGGTACTAATGCCCCTGCCAGACCTAGCACTACAATACCTACCACACGCGCTCAAAGCCCTAAAACCCCAAGGAGGCGTGATCCACATCTACCTCCACATACACACCCCAAAGGGGGTAAACCCACTAGAGGAGGCATGGAGGAAGGCAAAGACACGCCTACCCCCAGGCTCTAGGCTACTACAAGCCCGCCGGGTCAGGCCAGTGGGCCCCCGCACACTACAGGTAGTCCTAGACGTCGAGGTGAGACATAGTGGCTAGAAGGAGGAGCTGGGAAACCCTGAAGAGGATGGTGCAACACATGATAATGGAGGACAGGACAATAGGCTACCTAGACCCAGGCATAGCATGGATACTGGAGGAGCTAAACAAGATCCCACTCATAGCAACAACGAGTAGCTGTATAGGAAGGATAACACTAATCGCAGGCCCCAGGCCCTGGAGCAGGTCTGAAGCACTGATAGCATACAAAACCCACACAAGGCCAGCCAGGGGCAGGATCACGAGAGTAGCCTCCAGGGGCTTCAAGGACCTATGGATAAAGGCTACAGGCCCCATACTCCACGCTAGAACCCCCAGCCAGGACTGTGCATCACACATGCTAGACACGTTCAGGCCCCACGGCTTCAAGCACAGCGGGATCATATCACTAGACCCCAGGAGAGGCTACACAGTGGAGGTGATGAGCGGAGTAGACATAACAGCCCCCATACGGATAGGAGGCAAAGACATAATGGAACCCAGCCTAGCGGAGGACCTAGCCCAGAAGCTATACGACTACATAGAGGAGGCCAGGACAGGCTTCAAGGAGGCAGTAAGGAAGCTATCAGTCAACCCCGGACCCTGCGCAGGTTAGATGCATACTCCCCCAGCAGACTCCCACGACACCTGCATAAACCCATCTTCTCAAGAGCCCTACAATTATAGGGTGAAAACCTCGAAGCCTCCTCATACAGGACGGAAGCCACCAGCGGCGCCAGCCCCGGAGGCACCAAGCCACTCTTAGACAGAACCTCCTCTAGAACCCTGCTCCCAGCCCCTATCCTAGCCATGAACGTCGACAGCAAGTAGACCTCCTCATCCCTAAGCCTCTCGCCTGCCCGGGCCCTAGCAAGCATCGATTTAATACAGCTAGGAAGCGCCTCCTCCACCAGCCCCCTAGGCTCCCTAGCCCCCTCAGCCAGCGACTTGGCTTCCTCCTCCAGATCCTCCAGGCCCTCCGGGATCAACTCGCGGACCCTACCAGCGAGCTCCAGAAGCCTCCTCCTCGCGGTCCCCGTGATCATCAGGATCAGCAGCCTCCTATCCAGGTACACCCTGCCTCCCAGCATGAACAAGCTGGATACACTCTCAACCTCTGCATTCTCAAGGACGTCGGTGAAAGGAGCCGATAGGTCTAGCCTCCTATAATACACCCTGCCCCGGGAGACGAGCCAGGGGATAGAGACAGGGCTCCCCCGCTCTACCCTCAAACCCAGGCCCCGGGCCACGCTGATAAGGTCCTCGACATCAGCCTCCTCAAGGAGCCTAGAGGCATCATACACCTCAGCCTCAACCAGCCTTGAAAGGGCTAGCTTAGACGAGGCTGCACCCGCCAAGGCTAGGAGCAGGGATGCAACCTCGTACTCAAACCCCGGCGCCTCCCCCAGCTCGCCGCCAGCAAGCCTAGCCCTTAGCCTGGCCTTAGCTAGGCTCCGGGCGTCATCGTCTAATGTAAATATCTTCAGGGGGTTCCCGTAGCCGGTCGCCCTCCTGAGGTACTCTAGAGGATCTGGCACGAGGGCTGGGTGCCTAACCACTACCACCAACCTCCATAAGCAGTGAGCGGGGCGTGTTTGATATCCATGATAAGCCCAGCTCGTGGGGTATACCTGCAAGCGATGCCAGGCCCTCTATGTGGCGAGGGTGCCAGACATCCCACCTAGTCTCGGAGTCGGAGACGAGGACAACGTCTATACCATAGGCAAAGGCCCTCCTCAGGGACACGGTGAACCACCTCCACGACCCTACCCCGCCCCTGGACAGGCTTGCCAGGCTCAGCTCTATCGCCCCGCCGCCCCTGGAGCGGAGCAGCCTGGCGGTACTCCGGTCTACTATCCTCTGCATCCCTGGCCTCACCCTTATCACCCGCACGCTCCTCATTATAGCAGCCTTCCTGGCAGCCTCTAGGCTAGTGGGCTCCACGACGACAAGCCCCCTGCCCCTTATCCTGGCCAGGTCCCGAGCCGTGTCTGCAACCACGTGTACCCTGGGGATAACCTCTATCCCGTACCTTGCCGCCACACTCTTGAGCCTACCAACCTCTCCCTCGGGGGCCCCCACGGCCTTATAGCCCATCCTCTTGAGGGTCCTGAACGTTGCCTCTTCCTCCCCCCTTATGGGGGCTACCGAGAGGTCGACGAACGTTGTGTATCACCCTTTAGCATCTCCCTGTACTCCTCAACGGCCCTCCTCCTACCACCAGTATATCCTATCTCCACTTTTATCACGTCATCAGACTCATAGAGGATCACCCTTCCATGTAGGGCCTCCTGCTTGCTCAACCTTATGTGGAGGGTGCCCGACCTGTCAACCCTCTCCTCCAGGCTGGAGGCTACCTGGCTCCTATCCAGGCTGCTCATCTTGGATATGATCTCTTGGGCCACCCTCCTAGCAGCTTGGCCCCGTAGCTTGAATGTGTAAACCTTTATCGGGTTCCCATAGTGGCCCTCGTACTCCTCAACCTCTACCTCAGCCTCTTCGATATGGTCCAGGGGGGCAACGTTCCTCAGGGCCTCCAAGACCTTAGCCTCATCCTCGGTTGCATGCACGTATACCCTAACCACGAGGCTCTTCACGGGCACCCCGGGCTCACCTGTAGGGCTCCGCCTCCACACTCTCTAGCGGGGTGCCGGTATATACTATCCTTGAGGCTAGCAGCCTGCCTGGCGGGTAGGAGAGCAGGGGGCTACCCACCGGGTGATGGCACTCGTGGAAGACTCGGGGCCTCTCCAGGTCCTGGTTGACATACACGATCTTGAATCCGGAGCGCGCGGCCTCGTCGGCAACCCTATGCCACGGGTCAGCGTAGATTAGGAGTGCGTCAACGTGGGGTAGGGCCTTGGCTAGAGCCAGCGCCTCGCCGCAGCTGGAGACCCTGACCACTGGGATCACGGGGACATTGCTCTTCTCCCACAGCATCTTGGAGGACTTATCCACGTGGTCAAGGACCACCGGCCTATAGAGGGTCCTGGATACTCTGCCGCCGTAGAGCACCCGCGCCCCCCTGCCGACAGCGTCCTCGATCATAGCCTCCATGTGGCTCACACGCCTCTTACCATTCATCGGGCCAAGGCTAGTACCAGCCTCCAACGGGTTCCCCGGCCTCAACGTCTCGGCGTAGCTAATCAGGGCATCCACAAGGTCCCCAGCAATGCTAGCCTCCGCTATAACCGCCTTGGTGGCCAGGCATCCCCGGCCAGCGGCCTGCACCCTCGACTCTATTATGCTCCTAGCAGCCACGGCGATATTGGCCCCGCTACAAACTATAGCCACGGAGTTATCGGCTGCAAGGCTCACATGGTAAGCCATAGGCGCCCTTGATATGATCGAGGCTACAGTCGACCTGGAGCCCGCGGAGGCCACAGCGTCTAGGAGGCCAGCCTTGCTAGCCTGATCCAGTACAGAGGGGCCGCTACCGGCGACCAGCGCCACACTATCACCCAGCCCAGCCTCCTCGGCAGCCGCTACTAGGAGCGCCGCGGGGAGCATCGATGCCAGCGGGGGCTTCACTATAGCGGGCATCCCGAGCACTATGGAGTGTGTAAGCCCGTGGGCCGCCGTATAGAGGGGGGCTGGGGCAGCCCCGTAGATAAGCATGGGAGCCCTCCTCCAGGGCCACCTTATAGCACCGTCCCCCCTCCAGGAGTAGGCTAGGTCACGGGAGTAGAGATCGTAGACCGACGCCGCTGAGTTGAGGATCTCTACGGCATCCTCCACCTCTGCCTCCGCCTCTTTTAGGGGCTTCCCAGTGACCATGGCTACGATACTGGTTACCTGCTGCGACTTCTCCTCGATCACCTCCCCCACAGACCTCAGGGCCTCGATCCTATCCTGAATATTCATGTAGGGGACCTTCGACGACTCGGCCAGCCTGGAGGCGGCCTCCTTTACACTAGCCCCCTCATGGCGGGGGATGTAGTAGAGCCTCTCGCCAGTATAGGGCTCCTTGAAGGCGTGCGCGGGCTCGCCGGGAACCCAGCCTCCAGAGTAGAGGCGTAGTACTATATCGTCCCCACGCTCCTCCACAGCCCTCGACATCCACCCGTCGAGGATCCTCTTGAGCTTATCCTGCATGAACCCTGCTACCCCTGTTTATATACTAACATATTCGAGGCCGACGGTTTTAACCGTTACATGGGCCGCCATAGCGAAGAGAGCGTCACTCATCCTATTCACGACCCTGAGTATAGCCTCCCTATCAGGAACCTCCTGGCCCTCCGGCGTTGAGAAAGCCCTTATGATAGCCCTCTCAGCCCTCCTAACCACGCTCCTCGCAACGTGCAGCGATGCCGAGGTCCTAGTCCCCGAGGGCAGTATGAAGAGCCTGAGGTCTACCCCCTCCATGTAGGAGTCCGCCATCTCCTCAAGCCTAGCCACGTCATCCTCCCCCACGAGCCCACTCTTCCCGGAGAAGGTGAACCCAACCCTGAATAGGAGCCGCTGTAGGTACTCCAGGTCACTCACAAGCCTCTCAGCCAGGCCCTTCTCCAGCTCCTCCCTAGCAGTGGCCCTAGCTAGGCCTATGAAGCTGTTGGCCTCATCTATCGTACCAAGGGCCTCTATGAGGGGGTGATCCTTCCTTATCCTACGGCGGAGTAGCATGCACGTGGTCTCCCCGGAGTCCCCGGCACGTGTGTATAGCCTCACCATCTAAACCACCCTTGACGCTATAGCCCGCTCTGGAGGTAGGATAATACACCCTCCTATATATTACTGCACCCAACGCTCTAAACGCGGGTGCACAGTATGAGGAGCATGACAATAGACGACGTTGTAAGGATAGCCAGGATATATGGGGTGAGGGTATCACCCAAGGGGGAGGTAGGATACATAGTAGCAAGGCCCGACCTAGAGGCTAACAAGTATAGAAGCTACCTAACCATATGGAGGCCCAGCGGCGACGAGTACTACCTTGAGGCAGAATCCATATCATCGATAGCATGGAGCCCAACGGGGTCAAGCCTGGCCTTCCTAGGCAGGAAGACCAGGGAGGACAGGAAGGAGGGGGTGGGCCTGTACATATGGACAGGCAAGGGAGAACCGAGACTACTTACCTGGTTCAAGCATGGGGCCTCCCAGCTTTCGTGGCCCCTAGAGGACAGGATCCTAGTACTCGCCTACACAGAGGTAGAGGGGGACTATGATAAGGATGGGGACTACGTCGCCACGAGCAGCATACCACTATGGAGGGACGGAGAGGGGCTAGTAGCGGGTCTCAAGAGGGTGATACTCTCCATAGACCCAGGCTCGGGCTACACCGCGGAGGTGGCCGCTGAGAATACAGACATACTCGGCTACGAGTACCACAAGGGCTCCCTCTACTACTACCACGCCCCCGACCCCAGGGACCCGCTCAGCCACAGGCTAGTAAAGATAGAGGCTGGCAGGAAGGAGGAGGTGCTCGAGGGCTATACTATAGGACAGCTAAGCTCCAGCGACGATAAGCTATACATGCTAGCACACACGAGGCCAATCGGGATATCAAGCCATTACAGGCTCTACACGCTGGAGGAGGGGGAAGCCTCGTGCACCTCCTGCGGCTTCAAGTGGAACATAGCATCCATAGCAGGGTTCCGCGACGGGGAGCCGGTCATAGTGTACCTACAAAGGGGAGCAAGCATACTGGCCCAGATGAGCGGAGCCGATGCTAGGCCTATAACAGGCGAGAGGGAATATGTGCATGCAGCCCACGTATACAAGGGGATAGCAGCGTACATCCTATCCACGACAACATCCCCACCTGAAGTATACGCAGACATGGCGGGCTCCCGGGCTAGGATAAGCAGAGTAAACCAGTGGCTAGCGAGGGAGGTTGCCCTCGTCGAGCCCATCCACTTCACAGTAGAGGCGGAGGGAGACACGGTAGACGCCTGGGTGATGCTCCCGCCCAGCGGGGAGCCACCGTACCCGGCCATACTATACATCCACGGCGGCCCGAAGGGAATGTATGGCTACAGGTTCCACCCGGAGATGCAGCTAGCCGCCTCCAGGGGCTACGCGGTGGTATACTCCAACCCCCGGGGTAGTGACGGCTATAGCGAGGAATTCGCCGATGTGAGGGGTAGAT
Organism: Acidilobaceae archaeon; assembly: GCA_027014125.1. Taxonomy (GTDB): domain Archaea; phylum Thermoproteota; class Thermoprotei_A; order Sulfolobales; family Acidilobaceae; genus S012-22. The sequence continues at coordinate 50,550 of JALWEI010000038.1, forward strand.
ACGGAGAGGAGGATTACAGGCAGCTCATGAAGGTCCTCGATGTTGCACTGGAGAGGTTCAGCCTCGACCCGGAGAGGCTGGGGGTTACTGGTATAAGCTACGGGGGCTACATGACCAACTGGATAGTAACCAGGACATCCAGGTTCAAGGCGGCTGTCAGCGAGAACGGGATAGCAGACTGGATCTCCGACTACTGGGCTAGCGACATAGGATACTGGTTCGACCCAGACCAGATAGGAGGCACACCACAGACAAGCCTAGAGACATACATATCCAGGAGCCCAGCATTCCACGTAGACAACGTTGAGACGCCACTCCTACTAATACACTCAATGGAGGACTACAGGTGCTTTATAGACCAGGCACTAGCAATGCACGTCTCCCTCAGGGTTAGAGGGAAGAAGTCGAGGCTCATAGTCTTCAAGAAGGGTGGGCATGGACACAGTATACTAGGGGAGCCGAGGCATAGGAGGAAGAGGCTGGAGGCCATATGGAGCTGGTTCGACGAGCACCTACGAGGAGCCATTAACGGGGGGAGGCAGGGTGGTGGTGACCCTTCCACCAGCCCCAAGCCTGCCGGTAAACCTTGAGACCAGGCTCACCCCCGCGTAGACTAGTGGAGTATCGAGGGCAGCTATGAGGACCTTGGCAAGCCACATGCTCACTATCATATTAACGGTCGCCCCTATCGCGTCTAGGCTGCCGAAGGCTAGGGTTATGAAGATCGCAGAGTCAATGAGCTGGCTTACTATCGTGGATGCATTATTCCTTATCCACAGGTGCCTGCCCCCCGTGAGCTCCTTCAGCTTTAGGAAGGCCCACACGTCGTGGTGCTGGCTGACTAGGTAGGCTATGATGCTGGCCGCCACGATCCTGAACTGTGGGGTGAATACCTGGTCGTATAGGCTCGGCGGAGGCGCGTTGGGTATAGCCGCTGGGGGTAGGAGCTTGTCGACTCCGATTAGCAGGAGCATCACCAGCTCAGCTGCCAGGCCGCCCCATACTATGAAGAGCGCGCCCTTCCTACCATAGATCTCGTCCACCACGTCGGTTATCGTGAATGTTATGGCATACGCTATAGTGCCAGCCGGTACAACGAACCATAGGATCTGGATAAACTTGATCCCAGCCGATATGTTAGCGTAGACGAGCGCAGCGCCGAACATGCCCGAGAGTATGAGGAGCACCATCAGGTCCCTATCGCTGAGCCTATCCACCACGACCCCCCGCTAGGGGGTTCAACTGTAGGAGGGATAAATCTTGCATCATGTAGGCTTGTGAGAAAGTTGTGGGCCCGGGGGGCTAGAGCTCGAAGCCCCTGGGCTTCCTCTGCTCCTCCGGCCTTATCTTGACTATACCATAGTGGATCGCGCACGATACACAATAGCACTTGGTGACCGGGTACCTCATTATTATTGCGCCCTTCTTCTCCAGCTCCTCGGCTAGGCCGGGATCCACGGGGCTGTACATCCTGGTGACGCATATGGCCTTATCCGCTGGAACTAGCCTTCCACAGTTGTCACACTGTATAGTGCCTGTCTTGCCCTTGGCGCCCTTGCGCCTGCCCCTGCTCTCCCTCTTCTTGGGCATCCCTACCTTCCTCCCCAGCCAGTGGAGGGCGTTGGTGGACTATAATAATATTACATGGCGGCCGGGGGCTAATAGGTCTTGGCATACCTGATCCAGGTCACGGCATCCCTGCCGCATATGGGGCACCTGGAGCCGGTGGCGTCCTCCCTGGGCCACGGTGTGCCTAGGCTCTTGGCCTCGAGCTCGTCCTCCATCCTGGCGGCGCACTCATCATTCCCGCACCAGGGCACCTCCGCTACCCCCCTCCTCTGCGAGACCCACTCCTTGGCCTCTCCCAGGTTCTCGGTCCTCTTGACCCTGCTCCTCATATAGCTCCAGGCCCTCTCCTTCAGGTTCTCGTAGATCTCCTCGAACACCCTCTTGATCGTTGAGGCTAGCTCCCCAACGGGGACTACGCTCTTCTCAAGGGTGTCCCTCCTGACCAGGGTAACCGTGTCCTCCCTGGCCTCTCTGGGCCCGATCTCCAGCCTAACGGGGACCCCGCGGGCCTCCCAGTAGTAGAACTTGGCCCCGGGCCTCACCTCCTCCCTATCGTCCACCCTCACCCTGAGCCCGGCCCCCTCTAGGACCTCTACGACCCTGGCCACGTGCCTCGTCACTGCACTCCTATCCTCCTCGCCCCCGGCTGGTATGGGCACTATGACCACCTGGATGGGGGCTATGCTGGGGATCATCACGGTGCCCCTATCATCTCCATGCACGCTTATGAGAGTCGCTACTATCCTATCGCTTATACCGTAGCTGGTCTGCCAGGGGTAGTCGTGGCTCTCATCGGATAGCTGTATCTTGAAGTCGAATACCTTAGTGAAGTTCTGGCCCAGATTGTGTACAGTACCTATCTGGAGCACCCTACCGTCGGGCATTATCGTGTCGAACGCTATAGTGTACAGTGCCCCGGGGAACTTGTCCCACTCCGGCCTCTTCGATATAAGGTAGGGGATGCCCAGGCTATCGTAGATCTCCTTGTAAGCCTCAATAGCCTCCAGGACCTGCCTCTCGCTGTCCTCAAACGAGTCGTGGACGGTATGGGCCTCCTTGAACGTCGTCACCTCCCTCAGCCTTATCATGGGCCTAGTAGCCTTGGTCTCGTACCTGAATATGCTGACGATCTGGTAATACTTCTTGGGGAGCTGCCTATAGCTCTTGATCCAGTAGTTCTCCATAAAGGTTATACTCGTCTCGCTAGTAGGCCTGAGGGCTAGCTTTATATCCAGGGGCTCCAGGCCGCCGTGGGTGACCCAGTACACCTCGTCCTCGAAGCCCTTGATATGCTCCTTCTCAACCCTGAGCAGGGTCTCGGGTATGAGGAGGGGGAACAGGACCTCCTCGTGGCCCCTCCTATCAAGGGCGTCCCGGATAAGCTCCACCACGCGCCTCCTAATCTGGAACCCGTAGGGCATCCAAACGCCCATACCCTTGACAGGGTAGCGTCCATAATCGTAGATCTCAGCCTCCTCCAGCACCCAGTCGAACCATCGGGGGTAGTTGGACTCCCACCGCTCCCTTGACACCATGAGGGGCACCCGATTATGGAGGATCCGGGCGTACGTGCAATAAATATGCCTGGGGGGCTTGGACTGGGGCGGCGGCCCTGTTATATGACGAAGAGTATTATCAGGGCCACCAGTAGGCCGTAGATGGCGATACCCTCTCCCAGGACGACGAACAGTAGGCTGGCTCCCATAAGCTCCCTCTTCTCGGCCACCGCGCTTATAGCGGCGGAGCCGGCCACTCCTACAGCGTAGCCGCCCCCTATGCCAGCCAGGCCTACAGCTATGCTGGCCCCAATAGCCTTAAGCCCGACTCCCGAGGCTGCGGCGCCCTGCTGCGCCTCCTCCTGGGCCGCTGCTATTACCACCCCGGTGCCTATGGCCATCATCATGGCTAGGAGTGCGGTCATGAGTAGGAGGGCCCTGCCCTTCCTATCCGATAGTAGAGCCTTTAGCGCCCTTATCACTGGTCAATCACCTGGTTCTGGTGGCGTAGGGCTATCCGGGTTATATAGGTATCCTCCGGTGGCTGGGCCGCACACCGCCTCTTACCACTAGCCGGTGGTAACAGGGGCATACGGGGTTCATACTAGGCCTCAAACCCCAACCACCGTCGAGGGCATAGAACCTATACAGGAGGCTGGCTCAAGGGTGGAGCCTATTGATCCTGGGTGACTGGGACATACAGAGACTGATACGCTCCGGCGACCTCAAGGTGGAGCCCCTAGACCCGGAGATAGTGAGGGAGAACGGCCTTGACCTCAGGCTCGGCAGGGGCTACTGTAGGTTCAAGGCCACCGGGAAGGTGTTCGACCCCAAGAGCCCCGGCGACCCAAGCGACTATTACGAGTGTGGCGAGGGGGATGAGATAATAGTCCCACCAAGGGAGCACATGCTACTCCACACGATCGAGTACATACGCCTACCCCCAGACATAGCCGGCCTGGTGAACCTCCGCAGCACCTGGGCGAGGACCGGGATCTACATCCCCGCCACAGTCGTGGACGCCGGGTTCGAGGGTCAGCTGACAATAGAGGTCATAGGCTCTGCATTCCCCGTCAAGCTCTACCCTGGCGACCGCTTCCTGCACCTCGTACTAGTCAAGCTCCAGACCCCGGCCAGGAGGCCATACACTGGTAAGTATAAGGGCCAGAGAGGGGTAAGGCTGCCCAAGTTCTTCCCCGCAATCAACAGCCAAGCCCAGGCTTAGAACGGTGAATCCCAGGAGGGCGGTAATGGCCAACCGATAAATCGCCTCAGATATGCACGACTACCAGGAGGAGGGGCATGCACGTAGTAATAGCAGGGGGAGGAGTCGCAGGCTCCTCCCTAGCCCTACACCTTGCATCCGGAGGAGCAAAGGTTGAGCTATACGACAGGATGAAGAGTTACGGTAAAGCCTGCGGTGACGCCCTCACGATACGCCCAGGCATAGAGAGGCTAGTAGAGGAGACGGGCAGCTACCGGGGCGAGGTGAGCAGGTACACGGTAAAGGTGGAGGGCAGGGAGGTAGCACACGTAGACCTGGGTAGGAGGAACTGGGTGATCATAGACAAGAGGAGGCTAGTCGACGGGCTACGTAGCATGGCAGAGGCTGAGGGGGCCAAAATCCACTACAGGCCCTGGAGGGGCGAGAAGGGCGAGGTAACAGTAGACGCCCGGGGCCCCTACGCCTGGCACCTAAAGGGCAGTGTAATGGTCTACAGGATCATAGCAAGGACTAGGTGGGATAGGGACCACGCACTACTAGACTTCAGGGTTGCAAGCAAGGGCTTCTACTGGATCTTCCCAGCGGACCCCGAGGGGAGGACGGTAAATATAGGAGGCGGGTTCGAGGAGCATCCCAAGCTAGGCGAGGTCAAGGCCAGCGTCTTTAGGTACGCCCGCCAGATTCTAGATAGCTTCGAGGTACTAGACGAGAGAGGGGCCCCCGTCACAGTGAAGGGCCCCATACTACTCCACGACGGGGAGGCCTACAGGGTGGGAGAGGCAGCCGGCCTCGTTATCTCAACAGCAGGCGAGGGGAACAGGCCTGCCCTAATGTCTGCGGAGGCCCTGGCAGGGGCTATACTATCTAGGTGGCCTAACGGGGTTCTGGGCGAGTACAAGAGGAGGATCTCAGGGCTGATCGCGGAGGTAAAAGCCTCGAGAATGCTGCTCTCCTTCGTAGAGTCCAGGCCCAGGGAGGGGGCGAGGGTTATGGCAAGCCTGCCCCCGGATTTCTGGAGGGACTACTTCCAGTCTAGAGTCACCATATCCAGGCTTGCCTTGCTCGGGCTTAAGAGCCCCCGGCTCCTGGGCGTGCTGCCTAGAGTTCTCTTAGCTTCTCGATCCTAGTCAGCACTGCATCCAGCGTTGTCGCGGTGCCGTCCTTGCATATCGTGTAGTGTATCTTGCCGTTCGCCACCTCTATCCGGGCCTTGATGTTGGTCTCAGCGACCTCTATGCTCCCATCCTTGGCAAGCTCGACCCTGTACCCTGCATACTTGAGGCTCCTATACACTGTATCCCTATCCAGCTTCCTCTCCTCGCCCCGCGACTCGAGCTTGGATATAGCCTCCAGCGCCTTTGACGCCACCTGGGGGCATGCCTGCTTGTACTCCTCTGCTAGCTTCTCCAGGATAGCCTTGAGGATCCACTCCATGTGGAGGTTCCTCAGGTACTCTGCAAGGTCGCTCCACTCCTCGCTGTCCAGGTAGTCTACTATCCTCCTAGGGTCACCGCCAAATATTGTGAACCTGTACTTATCCTCCGCCCTACCTATATACTTCCTAACATCATCTATCACGTTAGAGGGAACCTTCTCAGCGTAGTCGGCCAACACCCTGTTGACTATATGCCTAAGGAAGTCCTTGTCGGGGCTACACTGCTCCACCAGCGCCCACCCAAGGGATCCTATCCCTCCGGAGCGGTTTAATTATAATCAGTGGCATAGGCATAGGCTACCGGGGGAGCCCCGGGCCCCACTGGCTACCGGGTGCAGGGCTTGCTTAGGAAGATCGTGTCATACGCAGGGCTGGCGGTGGGTACATCGAGCTTCTCGCTGATAGGGGCGGGCCTATACGGTGTAAGCTTTACCATGGAGCATGAGGTAGCCCTAGTGTTCCTCAGCCTGGGGGTGGCCTACCTCCTAGTCGGCCTAGCTCTATCCAGGGTGGAGGCCCGGGGCCTGAGCGTGGGCGAGGGAGTGTTACTGACAATACTAGTCTGGCTCACAGTCCCAGCTTTAACCAGTGTGGCCCTCGTCATCACCCTCGGTATACCATTCATAGACGCCTACTTCGAGAGTGTTGGGGGCTGGACGACTACAGGCCTCACCATAATGAGCGGGGAGCCGAGTAGCTGGGATGGTAGCTACGTGCCTAGCGTGGGGGAGCTGCCTGAGACCGTGAAGATGTGGAGGAGTATAATGCAGTGGCTGGGAGGTTTGGGGATAATAGTGTTCACGATAGCCCTCCTAGCAAGACCCGGCATATCGGCAGCAGTCCTATACGTCGCGGAGGGCAGGTACGAGAGGTTGGAGGCTAGCCTGAAGAGGAGCGCGTACAGGCTCGGCATACTATATACTATACTAACACTGATCGGCGTTGCATTGATATACGCCGCTGGTGCCACCCTAGTCGACTCGATACACTTCTCCATGACGGCCATATCAACGGCAGGCTTCACGCCGTATACAGAGAGCATAGCCCGCTACCTAGACTATGACTGGGTCCTAGTAACGACTCTACTCGTATCCTTCATGGGGGCCATGAGCTTCTCGGACCACGATAGTATACTAACCCTGAGGCTGTCGAGGCTGAGGCATAGCGTGGAGCTCAAGGCACAACTCCTGATACTCGTACTGGCAGTAGCGGCCACCTGGCTCCTCTACGAGAGGGATGCACTGCTAAGGGAGGTCTACACGCTCCGCCAGGCCCTCTACGATGCTGTATCAGCGTATACGACGGTTGGATTCCAATCCGGGCCCCTAGGCGAGGCGTCGGGAGACTATAAGATATGGCTCATAGTACTATCAGCTATAGGAGGAAGCGCGTTCTCCACCGCTGGCGGGATCAAGGTCCTCAGGATAGCAGTTGCCCTCAAGGTCCTGGTAATGGAGGCGGAGACGATAGTGAAGCCCCAGGGATACGCTCCAAGGAGGAGGATGGGCAGGTACTATGTCGATGAGAGGCTGGTCAGGAGGGTCATGGCAGGCATCGCGGCCTTCGTATTCGCTTATATAATACTAGTAGTCACAGCGATACTGCTCTACCCTAACATGTACAAGGCTGATGACATCCTATTCGAAATGGCAAGCGCCGTATTCAACATAGGATTGAGTACGGGTATAACCGCGGCCTCAGCGCCCACCGGGATAAAGATCCTATTGTCGGTAGGCATGCTACTAGGTAGGTTAGAGGTTATACCTTTCATAGTAGCGGCGAGGCAGGTAATCTATATGGCTAGGAGGAGCTAGCCCTCGACAGGCCTGCCCCATATCCGGGAGCCCTGGACCCTCTCAACCCTAACCCTAACCACATCCCCCGGCATCGCGTCACCCAGGATGACGACGGTGTAACCCTTATAGCTGCCCAGCGGGTCCCCGTTCTCATCCGTCTTGGAGACGCGAACCTCGATCACGCTACCAATCTCTATGTGCTCCCTCTGCTGGGGCTTCTTGTAGGAGGGGTATACGCTTATCCTATTATAATCGGTATTGTAGATGTTGTGCCTCCTCTTCCTCCTCACATAAGTCCACCACTACCCAGGCATGCTGGAGCCTGCAATGCTTATATCCCTTCCGGGGCCATCTTGGTAGGCGGCGGGATGAGGAAAGGCAGGGCTGACTGTCTAGGGTGAGGATGCTGAGCTACGCTGACCGTTCATGGCTCCCATGGCTCCTAATACTACTCCTAGCAGTCTCCTCATCGGCAGTATTCGTATACCACTCAGCCAGTAGCCTCGCCCGCCTCTACACGGAGCTCGGGAAGGAGTATGTCAGCGACGAGATATACTATGTCGATACCGCCAGGAGGATGCTCCAGAACGTATTCAAGGTGGAGATGGAGTATTGGAGTTACTCGGGTAAGACTAATGAGGACTACTACAACCTAGAGCATCCCCCGCTGGGCAAGTACATCATAGCGCTGTCGATGGTTGTATGCGGGGATAAGCCACTATGCTGGAGGCTCCCCGGCATCATAGAGGCCAGCCTCATACCCGTGATAGTGGCCCTCGCCTACACCGGCAGGAGGCCGCCCATGATCCTGGCAGCCGCCTCGGCAGCCATGGCTGCTGGCAGCGACTATATACTGAGGACAGCCGGGGCCGTGGCAATGTTAGACATACACCTTGCCTTCTTCACCGCGCTCACAATACTAGCCGCAGCCAGGGGCAGGCTAGCGATAGCAGGCATAATGGCTGGGGCAGCGGCATCCGTTAAGATTAGCGGGGTAGCGGCGGTGCTAGCCCTGATAGTGTACATAGCATACGCGGGCTGGATGGGCAGGAGGGAGAGGGTTAGGTGGGTACTCAAGGTAATCCTCCTATCCGCGGCGGTATACATTATAATGTATGTGCCATTGGCCTCCTACTTCGGCCCGGTGGAGCTAGTCAAGGAGAATATAAACGCGTTGAAGTGGCACACAACCTCTAGGCCAGCCAACGGGCCCCCAACCTCCACCCCCACAGGGTGGATATTCAACGTGAACCCCTTCTACTACAGTGTCTCGGGGGCACTAGTCGCTGCCAGGCTGAACACGCTGGTACACCTGCCAGCACTAGTAGCGGCGCTGGTGGTAACAATGTACCACCTTGACAGGGGTAGGGAGAGGATGGTCTTCTCCTCCATACTATACATGAGCGTAATACTAACCTACTACCTAGTCTTCGCCCTAGGCAACAGGACGCTCTACAGCTTCTACGCAGTCCAGCTAACCCCCGCGGCGGCAGGAGTCCTAGCCGAGGTGTCCCTCCTAGTCTCGGGGAGAAGTGGTACACCTAAAACCCTAGAAGGGGATCCCCACCGCGATGGTGACGGCGGTGGAGGGCCTATACGAGAAGCTGGAGCCCAGGACCCCGGGGCAGGAGAGGCTGAAGGAGGCCCTGGAGTCGGGTAGCGACATAGTAGGGGTCTTCGGGCCCACCGGGACGGGTAAGAGCCTATTCTCCATATCCTACGGGGTATCATCGGCTCTACAGGGAAGGTATGACAGGTTCATACTAGCAAGGCCAGTGATAGACATAGCCACGGGTAGGGAGGTAACGATAACCAGCGACCCAGAGATGTACAGGAGCATAGCATCAGAATACATAGAAGATATACTGAAGACAGGGTCAGCGGGCCTCGAGAAGCTATACGAGTCGGGTAAGATCGTCCTAGTAGACCCACACTTCCTCCGGGGCCGGACCTTCGACAACTCCATAATAGTCCTGGACGACGCCCAGAGCGTGCCCCCGGAGACCATAGTAGAGGTTATAACCAGGCTCGGAGAGGGTAGCAGGCTCATCATAGCAGGGGATCCGGTATTCCAGAGGACCACAGAGCCGGGCAAGGACGGGGCCAGCCTGGCTAGGGAGATACTACTAGGAGAGGAGAACGCGGTGGTAGTGGACCTAGGCGTGAAGGACATAGTAAGGCCCGGGGCCAGGAGGGGCATAAGGCTACTCCTCGAGCTGAACATGAGGAAGAGGAGCCTCGATGAGGTTGAGAAGAGCGTCTACGAGGCTGCAAGGATAAGGGCACCAGACGCCGATATAATCACCGTGGTCAACCTCCTAGACCCCAAGAGGAGATGGGGGATAGAGAGCGACCACACGCCCGACGCACTGATAATAGTGAAGGAGAAGCACATGGGCAGACTCATAGGACAGAGGGGAGAAAGGATAGCACAGGTGGAGGAGGATACAGGCCTAAGCGTAAGGGGCATACCACTAACCCTAGACTTCAGGGAGCTAGTCAGAGCCATACACCCGGTGGCATGGATACACAAGCACATAATAGACACGGACTTCGCGGGGCCACTGCTGAAACTTGAGGTGGCCAGGGGCAACATGGGCCCACTGATGGGGCAACGGGGCATATACATACGGTTCCTAGACGAGATAGTCCAGAAACTACTAGGGGTCAGGGTTCACGTGGTCGAAGCAGAGGAGAGGCCTAGGAAGAGGAGGAGAAGGTAGACTACTCCTCCTCATACAGCTCAACAACTATACGGGCCTTCACCTTCTCCTTGGAGAAGGGGGGCATCTCCTCCCCAAGGTCTATAGCTATAACAACGTTGTTCCCAAGGTCATCGGTGAACCGGACCTCGGCGATATACCTAGCCCTGGGGCCACCCTCCTCCATCATCTTCAGTACACTCTCATATATCCTAGATATAGCCATCTGTAGCGCCACGGGGCTACTGAAGTCCTCGGGCTTGAAGGTTATTGTGGCAAGATTCCTCAGGACCTTGCCGACCCGGGCCTCCCCGTCGAACCCCCTCAGAAACTTGGCCTCCTCAGACACCCTACACACCCTTGCCAGGTTGGTGGAGGGCTAGGGAGCGTTATTAAGCTAGCACCACTCCAAACCCACCAGCCGGAGCCTGGAAGGGTGAATACGTTGGGGGAGCACACCGAGCCAGTGGATGCTATGAAGGCTATAGAGGAGAAGTGGCAGGAGCGCTGGAGGAGGGACAGGGTATTCGAGGCGGACCCAGACCCGGGCAGGCCCAAGTTCTTCATAACATTCCCCTACCCCTACGTGAACGCCTACCCCCACCTAGGGAGCGCATTCACAATACTGAGGGTGGACATTACCGCCAGGTACAAGAGGATGAGGGGCTATAACGTTCTATTCCCCCAGGGCTGGCACGCGACCGGTGGCCCCATAGTAGCTGCCTCCCTGAAGGTCAGGGAGGGTAATGAGAAGCAGATCAAGACGCTGAGAGACATGGGTATACCAGAGGAGGAGATACCCAAATTCCAGGACCCAGTCTACTGGGTCAAATTCTTCACACGAGGCTGGAGGAGGGACCTAGAGAGGTACGGGATGAGCATAGACTGGAGGAGGGAGTTCCACACAACCAGCCTAAACCCGTACTATAGCAAGTTCATAGAGTGGCAGTACCTAAAACTGAGGGAGAAGGGGCTGGTAGGCAAGGGGGAACACCCAGTAGTATGGTGCCCCAAAGAGCAGAAGGTCGTGGGAGACCACGACAGGCCTGACGAGTACGCGGGGATAAGCCCACAGGAGGCCGTCATAATAAAGTTCCGGGGCGACGACGGCCTAGTCTACCCGGCACTAACCTACAGGCCCGAGACAGTGTTCGGCGTGACCAACATATGGGTGAACCCTAGGGCTACGTACCTGATCGCAGAGGTAGACGGGGAGGACTGGGTCATAAGCGACTACATGGCCAGAGAGCTGGCAGACCAGAGGCACGAGGTCAAGGTGAAGGGTAGCATAGAGGGCAGGGAGCTGATAGGCAGGATCGCAGTGAACCCAGCCACAGGAGCCAGGGTCCCCGTGCTGCCCGCTAGCTTCGTGGAGCCCGATATAGGCACCGGCGTGGTGATGAGCGTCCCCGCCCACGCCCCCTACGACTACATAGCCCTAGAGGAGCTAAAGGCCCGGGGAGAGGTGCTGAGAGAGTACGGGGTAGACCCATCAATACTCGAGGGGATAGAGCCCATACCCCTGATAAGGCTAGAGGGATACTCCCGGATACCAGCCAAGGACGCCGTGGAGAGGCTAGGAGTAAAGAGCCAGGAAGACAGGGAGCTCCTAGACAAGGCAACCAAGGAGATCTACTCCAAGGAGTACCACTCCGGCGTGCTACTAGAGGTGACGGGAAGGTGGGCAGGCAGGAAGGTCAGCGACGCCAAGGAGGAGATAATAGAGTGGCTGGCATCCCGCGGGGACGCAGTCAGAGTATACACCCTACCCACAAGGGTATACTGCCGCTGCGGTGCGAGGACTCATGTGAAGCTCGTCTCGGACCAGTGGTTCCTACTATACAGTAAGAAGGATTGGAAGGAGAAGGCCCACGAGGCCGTCGAGAGGATGAGGTTCCTCCCGGAGCAGGTCAGGAAGGTCTTCCACGAGTACATAGACTGGTACAAGGACTGGGCCTTCACCCACAAGGGCGAGCTCGGCACAAGGCTACCCTGGGACCCGGACTGGGTGATAGAGAGCCTGAGCGACTCCACCATCTACATGGCGTACTACACGGTTGCAAAGTACCTGCAACACCCGGAGAAGTATGGTATAAAAGCAGAGCAGCTCAAGCCCGAGGTATTCGACTACATATTCCTAGGCAAGGGCAGCGCGGAGGAGGTCTCCAAGTCCACTAGCATACCGGCCAGCCTGCTGGAGGAGATGAGGAGAGAGTTCGAGTACTGGTACCCGGTAGACATGAGGATCAGCGGCAAGGACCTAATACCAAACCACCTAGTCTTCTACATATTCCACCACGTAGCGATCTTCCCCAGGGAGAAGTGGCCCCGGGGCATAGGAGTCAACGGGTGGATCATGGTAGAGGGCAAGAAGATGTCGAAGACGCTGGGTAACTTCATACTGCTAAGACAGGCCATAGACAGGTGGGGGGCAGACGCGACCAGGTGGGCCGAGGTCCTAGGAGGCGCAGACCCTGGCCTAGAGGATGCCAACTTCGAGCCCAGCGTGGCCGAGAGGGCTGCGGAGGAGCTATACTCCTGGATAAAGTTCGCAGAGGAGAAGTACGGCACCGGGAGGAGCGAGAGGGTCAGGGTCGACGACTGGTTCGAGAGCGTCCTAAACAGGACTATAAAGAGGGTCACCAGCCTAATGGAGGAGACAATGTACAAGACCGCGCTGGTGGAGGGCTACTACAACCTACAATCAGCCTACAAGTGGTACATCAAGAGGGCAGGCACGCCCCAGAGGGACCTGCTGAAGAGGTTCATAGAGGTCCAGACCCTGCTCATAGCCCCAATAGTGCCACACACCGCGGAGGAGGCGTGGGAGAGGATAGGCAAGAGCGGCTACGCATCCCTACAACCCTGGCCCGAGCCAGAGGAGGATAAGATAAGGGACGACGTGGAGACCGCTGAGAGGATACTAAGGGAGCTAATAGAGGATGCAAAGAAGGTCCTACGCCTAGTCAAGAAGGCCGACAGGATAAGGGTAATAATAGCCGCCGAGTGGAAGTACGAGATGCTGAAGCACGTCAAGGAGGCCAGAGATAGGGGGCTAAACCTGAGGGACTCGATAAGGGAGGCAATAGCAAGGATGCCAGACAAGAAGAAGGCAGGAGAGGCGGCTAAGCTCATAACAAGGAACCCAGAGGTCCTCTCCCTACTAGTAGACAGGAGCCTCGAGCTGGAGACGCTCAAGGAGGCGGCAGGCTTCCTGGCAAGAGAGCTAGGCGTGAGGGAGGTGGTGGTAGAGGTAGAGGAGGAGAGCAGCTCCCCCAAGGCAAGGCAGGCCCTACCCGGGAAGCCAGGTATACACGCGGAGGCATGAAAACAATGGCAGCCATACCAATAGCCGACGGCCACGGCCACAGCAACCCGGTAAGGGGGATGGGCGCCGCCAGGATAGCTGAGAGGTTCAAGGAGGCCGGGGGCTGGTTCTGGGCCCTACTCTCCCTCTCACCCTGGAACTACGGCATAGAGCCGGCAGGGCTGGAGTCTTATGAGAGGATGATCGAGATAGTGGTGAGGGAGTGCAAGGAGGCCGAGGACGCCGGGCTCAGGGTAGCCTGCCTAGCCGGCTTCCACCCGGCCGACGTGGACAGGCTGATAGACAGGTACAAGATGGACCCCACAAGGGTGCTGGAGCTGGGCAGGAGTGTTGTAGACCACATTGCAGGCCTCTGTAGGGAGGGTATCCTTGACGGTATAGGAGAGGTGGGTAGGCAGCACTACAAGACTGGGGCCGAGAGGGCGGTGATAGCCCAACTCATCCTAGAGAGGGCCCTGGAGCATGCCAGGGATTACGGGTGCATAGTACACATGCACCTGGAGCATGTCGGGAGGATCACGGTGGACCTAGTCGAGGATACGGCCAAGAGGATTGGGCTGGGAGACGCTAGGGCCAGGGTTGTGTTCCACCATTCAAAGCCCGGCACTGGCTCCTATGCAAGCAGCCTCGGATACCCAGTGACAATACCGGGGGCGCAGAGGCTGCTACCCCATGTCTTCAGGGAGCTGGAGCCCTTCTACATACTGGAGAGCGACTACATAGACGACCCGTCCAGGCCGGGTGCAGTGGTCTACCCCTGGGAGATGGCGGAGGAGGTCCATAGGCTCCATAGTAAGGGCCTGGTGGGGGAGGAGTACCTCTACAGGGTGAACGTTGATAACGTGGTAAAACTGTACGGGGTCGAGCCGCCCTAGCTGAAGTCCATAACCCTAAGGGCGTCGCTCTCCTCCAGCTTCTTGACCACGAGGTACCTGTAGGAGGCCTTCTTAAGGTAGGGGTTGTGGCCCTGTACCATGACTGTGTGGAGCCTCAGGTTCCCCTTCTTCATCAGCCTCGATAGTATGTCGGAGGACAGCCTGTCCTCTCCATCGGTTATCAGGACTATGTCGCTTATCTCCCGGGCACGCCTGACACTGAGTATATCCTCGACCGCCGCCGCGGCGGCCCTGGTTATATCAGTGCCACCTCCGGCCCTCACCCTAGCCAGGTAGGACAGGAGCTTCACGACCTCCCCCGCCCTGCTCCTAGGCCTCAGGGTGATCGGGGGGTAGGCGACGGAGTCGAAGAACCGGGCGTAGAACAGCCTGTTATCCTCTACCGCCTTCCTGAATAGCGCCACAGCTACAGCACGGGCCCAGTCGATCTTTGTCCCAACCATGCTGCCGCTCTTGTCCAGGAGGACGTATATAGGCCCACGGGAGGCCGGGAGGACCTTCTTGTATAGGAGTAGCTTGTTGTTGGCTAGGGAGTAGTAGAAGTACTCCTCTGGCAGGGCTAGCTGGGAGTCGTGTAGCCTCTCAAGGTCGCCGCCATACTCCACGCCCTCTACCCAGCCCTTGACGAACCTGTCCCCAGCCTTGCTCTTGGAGAATGCTACCCGTATTCCCTCGACCTTCTCTAGTATCCTCTCCACATCCGTCTCCCTGGCTAGCCTCAGTATCTCCTCCACGCTCTCGTCGAACTCGAGCACGGAGGTCCTTCCAACGCCCACCTTAGTTATCATCTGCTTTATGCTCTTGGCGGTCCTACTATCCCTCTCCGCAGCCTCCATAGCCTTCTCCACCGCCTCCTTGATCTTGTCCTCGCTCCCCCGGGTCCCCATGCTCTCCATTCCCTGCCCGCCGCTCCTCCCCTGCCTACTGCTCCTCTGCCTGGTATAGTCCTTGGGGAGGGCCCTGTAGAGCCTCTCCACGAAGCTGGCAGCGGCTACCGTGCTCACAAGGGAGTCCGTCACAGTGTATGGCTTGACCCTCCACAGGTTTATGTTGCCTAGTAGCTGGGTTATGACTGAGAGTCTGAGTGCGTCCCTGGGATCCCCGGTCTCCAGCTGCTCTGCCGCATCCTCTGCCAGCACGGGTAGGGGGAGATAGAAGCTGTAGAATATGTCAACCGCCAGCTCGGGGGCTATGGTGTCCTCCAGGCCTTGGGCGCCGCTTATCCTTGACGCGAGCTTTATGATCTTCTGGGCCCTGTACATCCTTATCTCGTCTATCTCCCCCACGCCCGCTATTATGCTGTGGGTCATCCCCCTCCGGCCTCCCTTTTACATGTTTAGCTTCGCCATGATATCCTGTATGATGTCGTCTATCAGCTCTATTATCTCCTCAGCAGCCTTGATCACCTCCTGGTCCTCGAAGTCCTTGACCAGGCTTGTGACCCTGTTCCTGGCGCTCTTCAAGCTCCTATAGTAGTCTATCAGCTTGGGGTCGAAGGACTGGAGCCTAGCCACCGCCCTCCTGGCTGCCTCTATGTTCGCCCTTATCTCGTCCAGCTCCCTGAGCACCCTATCCTTGGTTCTGAGCTCCTCCATTAGTATGATCGAGACCTTGTCGAAGTCCTCCAGGTCCTTGGGGGCCGTGTACTTGAGCACGATCAAGTCATTCTCGTTAGCAACGGAGCGCCCGCTTAGCACCGCGTGGGCCGCTACCGCCTTTAGTATCTTCCCCTTCCTCCTGTCGGTCAGGTGGAGCCCCTTCTCCTGTAGGGCTAGGAATAGCTTGATCAGGGGGGCCTTCACCCTGGCCAGGTCCACGCTTAGGACAGCCTTGACTATGCCCTTGAGGTCCTCTATGCCCATGACAGGCTCCGGGGGCGGGTGCTCGCCCCTCTCTATCATCCACGTTGCGTCCAGTAGCTTATCCCAGTACTCGACGTCCAGCGGCTTAACGTGGTGGCGGAAGAGGAACCTGTCGTAGAGCGCCTCCAACTCGACCTCGTCCGGGGTCTTGTTCGAGGCGCCGATCATGCTCCATAGGGGGACCCGGATCTCCATGTAGCCGTCGTAAAGTATCCTCTCCTGCATTATGCTCAAGAGGGAGTTAAGCACCGCGCTGTTAGCATTGAAGACCTCGTCTAGGAAGGCTATATCAGCCTCGGGTAGCTTCCCCCGTGTGACCCTCCTATAGTAGCCCTCCCTAAGCCCCCTTATGTCTAGGGGGCCGAATAGCTCCCCCGGCTCGGTGTACTTAGTCAGGAGGTACTTGAAGAAGCGGGCCCTCAGCAGGTCGGAGGCCCTCCTTACCAGGGCGCTCTTGGCGGTTCCAGGCTCCCCTATCAGTATTGCGTGCTCCCCAGTCATGAGTGCTAGCGTGATAACCATAGCCTCCTCGTGCCTCCCGATGAAGGGTGCCTCTAGCTCCCTGAGGAAGGCGTTGGTGAGCTTGGATGCAGTGGCTATATCCATAGGACCACACACCCTTCCCGGCCGGTGCCCAGTAAGTCTAATCGATCGAGCGGACTTAAGTATTAGACAGTACAGCGCACCAGCTGCTGGGGGCTGGCTTAGATGTTTGGCGTACACATATCATATTAGGTTATAAGTGGATCGTATTAGGCCCAGGTGAGAAACTTATATAAACATTGTTAACCTATTAGGCCTTGGTAGCACAGTGTGTACAGGTGGTGCACCTTATGCCCTCTAAGACGATACCAGAGAAGGAGGGGATATACGAGAAGGACAGGACCCTATACGTGGTCGGGGCCAGGCACATAGCTAAGGTTGCAAATGCACTGGCAAACGATACTAGGGCGAGGATACTCGAGATGCTGGCAGCCGGCCCCATGGACCTAGACGACATAGCAGAGGCTATAGGACAGAGTAAGGCAAACGTTAGCAGCCAGATCCGCAGGCTGGAGTCGGTGAACATAATCAAGTCGACGTACAAGCCAGGCCAGAGGGGTATAAAGAAGATTGTAGAGCTGAACGTGGATAAGATAGTGATGGTCATCAAGTAAGCCGGTGACGAGGAGGTGCCGCACAGGGTCGAGGGGGCATTCAAGGTAACGGGCCCCGCGAGCCTAAGGATAGTAGAGGGAACGGTAAGGCTACTAGGAGCCACGCTAGGGGAAGGCACAACCATAACAGTGCCGGTAGGGAGGACATACCTAGCCTCAACACCCGGGGCACTAGTCGACGTGGCCCCCGGGCCAGACAGGATCACCCAGGCAAGCCCCGAGGAGTATGAGGAATACGAGGATGTAGCCAGGCAGGTTAAGGACTCAAGGAACCCGGTCATAGTCGGGCCGACAGATGTGGGGAAGAGCACCCTAGCTGCATGGGCACTCAACCTAGCCTCCAGCTCCAGGGATGCAAGGCTAATGACCACAGATGTAGGCCAGAACGAGGTATACTGCCCAGGCTTCATAGCCCTAGCCAAGCCCCTCAACGGCATAGCACTCCCAGGAGCCGCATTCGACGTGGAGGCATCATGCTTCGTAGGCTCATTCACCCCGGCCAGGGCAGAGGCAAGGTACCTACTATGCTCCTCGAGGCTATCCAGGAGGCCAAGCTGGACTATAGTAGACACCGATGGCTGGGTAACCCCCTGGGATGGGCTAGAGCTCAAGGCAGCCCTCGCATCCTCTATAGGGTCAAGCCTCATAGTAGCGATGGGGCTCCCCCAGAGCCATGTAAGGTACCTCGAGGACGCCTCGGGAGTAGAGGTGCTAGCGATACAAGCAAGGGCGGGGCATGGGAAGAGCAGGGAGGAGAGGAGGAGGCACAGGGAGAGGCTCCTTGCAAAACACCTAGTCGGGGGCAAGAGCAGGCCAATCAAGGCGGGAGAGACACCTGTATATGGAGCCCCAGTATTCGTCGGCACGCCACTACAAGACCCAGGCAAGGGCGCAGTATACGGGGAGGAGACGCCCAGCGGCGTGGTGAGGATAGTCAAAGGAGAGCCCCGGGGCCGCGGAGCCTTGAGGCTAGGCTGGGAGAAGGGCCTCCTGGCAGGGCTAGTCAATGGAGAGATGGCCTATCCCGGGGTTGTTGAGAGGATCATCTACCAGAGGCAGGTTGTTGTCGTATACACGAGATACGATGGACCAGTAGACCACCTAGTAATAGGGACAGCCAGGATAGACCTAGGCCCCTACACGGGGAAAACCCATTGAATAAAGTCCAGGCATCAGTACTACTCCTAGAATGGGGAATCCACGTACTAGTGGTGAGGAAGAAGTGCCCCTCACCCAGCCCATGGGCATGCGACGTAGCCCTACCCGGGGGCAGAATAAGGAGCGGCGAGACCCCCATAGAGGCCGCACTAAGGGAGGCATGGGAGGAGGCATGGGTGCCGCCCCAGAGCGTTGAGGTCACACGCACAATAGGCCCCTTCCAGACCCTAAGGGGAAGGGTCAGGATAGCCGTTGTCGTAGCCAGGCCACAGGGCCCACTGGACACGATGCCTAGGGATCCCGAGGTAGATGCCGCCATATGGATCCCACTCGAGCTTATAGGTGAGGCCCGGGAGGTTGAGCATCCAGTAAGGGGGAAGGTGGAGGGGATCCCCCTACCCGGGGGCCTAGTCCTCTGGGGCGTCACATACAGGATCCTAAGGGCATATAGAGGAGTAAAGGGTATATGATAACCAGAGGCCCGGGGGTATCTGCACATCCTCCCCCAGGAGGCGCCATCAGCCATGGAGAAGCTGGGGGCAACCCAAGTAGAGGACCTGCTAAACGGTAGGATAGACGAGCCAGCGAGAATAGTGGCTGACGGGCACACCATAGGCTACCTAGGCGAGGGGACGCCCCACCCTAGGATAGTCGAGGCAGGGGATGGATACAAGCTAGTCCTAAAGAGTCTCCTGAGGGAAGAGACGGTAAGAGCATCCAGCCTAAGGGAGGCGGTAAGGCTACTCATACACTACAATGCATCCACCAAATCACCCGGAGCAGCTGGCATGATCCTATCAAGAGCCAGAGCCCTAGCAAGCCTCACACCCAAGCTAAGGCCTGAAACCGTGGCTCTAGCTGCATACACGCTAGCAGTCTACCCGGCAGCCAGCAAGGGAGGAAACCTAGGTGAGATAGCACTGGGGGCGTCCACCGCTAACAGCCCCTACGCATCCCCCGCCGCCAGCGTGGCTAGGATACTCGAGGCCTCAAAGCCAGCAGCCGGTAAGAGGCTCCTCGAGCTCTCCATAGAGCTGAGGAGAAGGGTACCCGTGAGGGCCTCCAGGCTCCTAGCCTATATTGCATGGAGGCTAGGCAAGGAGCCCCCCTACCCAGTCCTGCTCCTCATCTACATGATCCTAGTGCCCCACGGCGTATCACAGGCAAGGGGCCCCCTCTACAGGCTACCAGCCGCGGCCGAGGCCCTAGACGCCCAAGGGCTCTCTAGCATCGGGGTCAAGCCCCTAGGGCCTGAGGCTGCTATGTCGCTCTCCACCCTAGCAGAGGTCCTCATGCCAAGCCCGGGCAGGGAGGGCCTGGAGCCAGTCGTAGGAGGTAGGCTGGAGTTGACTAGGATGGCATCGCAGGGCTCCATAGACCCCCTGGGCGGGTATAGGGTCGTCATTGCGGGCAGGTACGCTGGCGTGGCTCCGGGAGACGAGCTGGAGGTGTACCACTACCCGGGGGAGCCCAGGTCGAGCTTCAGGTCGCTTGTTGTGTATAGGAGGCTGAAGCCCTGTAGGCCTGCGTATAGGAGGCTAGACCAGCTACTATCATCCAAGAAGCCGTGCAGGAGGGGGTAACACCAGGTATTAACTCGTATATCCTAGTATATCTAGATATATAAATGTAGGTTCTCGTGTCGATAACCCCCGTGTCTGGCATGCAATAGGTGAGGGTGGCTACTGGGTTGAAGCTAGTGATAGTATACCACGATCCAGGAGACCCGCTGGGGCACGGCATGGTCGAGGCCCTAGCCAACGAGGCCAGCAGAAGGCTTGGAGTCCCAGTGGAGACAGTCACCATCTCGAAGCTGGAGAGGGGCGAATATAGGATCCCCCGGGGAAGCATGGTGTACGCCCTATTCCTGGCTCGGGGAGGCCACGTGGAGGTGGTTGCGGAGGCTGCGAGAGCCTCTGGCGCGCTCTACATAGGCAGCATACCCCCCAGGATAACCGGGGAGACGCTAGCCACAGTACTAGGCGGGTGCAGGAGCATAGCCCTAGTGTACTGGCCAGCCAAGAGGTTCGTGGAGAGGCAGAGGACCGATCTAGAGGAGATCAGGGCTAGGCTGGAGTCGGCCCTAGAGGTTCCAGTAGTCCTGAGGCGCGACTGTAGCGAGTGCAACGAGGACTGCGTAGTCCCTCTAGTCCTAATGCCAGGGAGGCTATCTAGAAAGATCAGGGGAGAGGTTGGGGCCAGGGCCAGGATAAGCCACCTGCTCCCCCTAATCCAAGAGAAGGTCCTAGCCCATATAGAGGAGTCGATAGTAAAGGCTAGGGCGGCGCCCTACCAAGGTGTCGAGGCTTCTCAGGGCTAGACTCCACCTCCTCCCGGTAGACCTCGATGATCCTGCTGACAACACTCTCCGGGAGCGGGGGTATACTCCTGTAGGCGAGGTAGTCTGCGAGCCTCTCCCTGCCGGTTGCTATGACTATTATATAGGAGGGGTCTATCGACTGTTGTATGAATCTGAGAGCCTTCTGGCCGGGCGAGCCGGGTAGAGGGTCGAGAAGCGGCTTAATCCTCGTACGGTAGACCCGGTGGGCCCACCTATACCAGCCGCTCCTCCTAAGAGTCCTGTGGTCGCTTAGGCCCTCCTCGCCCCCGGGCTCCAGTGTCTCGTCAAGCACGCCGCCCGCGTGGGGCACCCTAACCAGGGTTGCAACCCCGGCCTCCTTGGCCATCCTGGCTATTGTATGCCCGGGCTCCTGCTCCAGCATATTATAAACGAATTGGAGCGACTCCACTTCATCGTGTGCCAAGGCCTCTACGGCGTGGGGGAGCACATCGACCTCGGGGCCCAGGGCTATACCGGTATGCCTGGCTATACCCTCCTCCCGGATCCTCCTCAGCGCCCTATAGACCCCGGCTCCCTTGAGGGCCTCCAGCGGGGGATTATGGATCTGTAGCAGGTCTATGGAGTCTACTCGCAACCTCCTCCTGCTCGCGCGGGCGGCCTTGACGAGGTACTCCTCATCCATCCTCAGCACCGGCCTAGGGCTTGAAAGGTCGTAGCCCACCTTTGTAGCTATAAGAACCCTTCCAGCGGCTAGGCCCGCCAGCTCCTCTCCCAGCCCCCTCCCGTAGATGTCTGCTGTATCAAGCATCTCAACCCCCATCTCTACAGCCTCTAGCACTAGCTCCTCGGCCTCACTCCTAGGCACGGCTCCATACATGCCTGTTAGAGAGTAGACGCCATACCCTATCCTAGACCCAGAGAGGCTAAGGCCCATCCAAGCAACCCCAGCCACCTGGGGAATGCGGGGAGTGTTTTAGGTGAGTGCAGGCCAGGCTATACCCAGGGGCCTAGTGTATGTAACAATATATGCCCAAGCCCCAGGGGACTATACTAGGCATTGCTCTAGGATATCCCCTCTCAGCCCGGCCCCAGTAACTGGGGGCATTGAAGGGTGCCATCCCTAGACAGGCTGGCCGGCTTCCACATAAGGTGGAAAACAGCGGGGGAAGACCTGGTAGGTAAGCTACAGAGCTACACAAGCCAGGCATACAAGGCCCTCCTCCCCCGGGTAGATGGCGTGGTCATAGTATCGACATGCAACCGATTCGAGGCATACGTTGATACAGGCGACCCAGACGCGGCTAGGCGGGCCCTAGAGGAAGCCCTACCCGGTGAAGCCAGGCAGTATATAGAGGAGACCAGGGGTGCAGGGACTATAATACACCTAATGCACGTCACAACAGGCCTAGACTCTGCACTGCTGGGAGAGCACGAGGTCCTAGGACAGGTCAGGAGGGCATGGAGAGAGGCGAAGTCCATGGGCTACACGACGTGGCTCCTAGACCAGGCCTTCCACAGGGCACTGGTCGCAGGCCGCAGGGCCAGGACAGAGACGGGCATAGGCAGGGGCAGGGTGGGTTACCCGGAGGTTGCGGTGGATATAGCTGGGGAGAAGCTAGGCGGCCTGGATGGAGCCTCGGTGGCAGTGGTGGGGGCAGGGAGCGCCGCCCGGGGGATACTACTCACCCTGTGTAGCATGTACAAGCCGTCCAAGGTGATCGTGTACAATAGAACCCTGGAGAGAGCAGTAGAGGCGGCAAGGGTCTGCGGGGGAGAGGCCCGCGGCCTCCACAGCCTCGGCGACCAGGAGTACGACGTGATGTTCGTAGCGGTAACGGGCTACAAACTGCCACAGGAAGCTTCGGCAAGGGCCAGGCTAGTGATCGACATATCCAACCCTCCAGCAGCGCTAGGCCCCAACGTTGTAGGGTTCGAGGAGGTCACTAGAGTAGCGAGGAGCAGGATAGAGAAGAGGAAACGTTGGATCCCCATGGTAAAGGCGATAATAGAGGAGGAAACCGCGGCGCTAGAGGCAATACTAGAGAGGAGCGCGGGAGACAAAGCCGCCAGGCTAGTCATGACCTACGCCCACAGGCTGATAGAGGCTGAGGTCGAGGCCACGCTGAGAAGCCTCAAGAGGGGGAGGAGCGAGAGGGAGAGCCTCGAGACCGCATTCGAGAGCTACGCTAGAAAGGTCCTCCACCCGCTGCTAGCGGCGCTCAGGAAGGCCAGCCTGGAGGGTAGGCAGGACCTAGTAGAGCTGGTTGTATCGGAGTACGGGAGGAGGATCAACGGTGAGGATAAGGCCTAGGAGGCTCAGGGCCGGGAGGACCGTTAGGAGACTGGTATCCCAGGCAATCCTGGACCCGGGACACCTGATCCTGCCGGTCTTTATAGGAGAGGGTCTGCAAGGGCGGGAGCCTATAGAGAGCCTGCCGGGCCACTATAGGTACGGGCCAGGCTCGCCGGAGCTGGTGGACTACATCTCGGAGGCTATGGAGCTAGGGGTAAACTCGTTCCTCCTCTTCTCCAGTACACGGCTCAAAGACAGGATGGGAACCCCGGCATACAACCGCAAGGGCCCGGTACAGGAGGCGGTCAGGACGATAAGGAGGGAGCTGGGCTGGGAGCCCCTGGTCTTCACAGACCTATGCATATGCAGCTACACGGATCACGGCCACTGCGGGGTTCCGAGGGAGGTAAACGGGAGGATCGTGATCGACAACGACGAGACGCTGAGGGTCTACTCGAGGATAGCTGTTAGCCACGCCGAGGCTGGTACGGACTTCATAGCCCCCTCGGGCATGATGGACGGCCAGGTGGCGGCCATCAGGGAGGCGCTTGACAAGGAGGGCTACACCGGGGTGGGCATAATGGCGTACTCTGCCAAATACGCCTCAGCCTTCTACGGCCCCTTCCGCGGTGCCCTAGACTCGGCGCCGAGGTTCGGAGACAGGAGGACCTACCAGATGGATCCCAGGAGGGGCATGGAGGCGCTTAGGGAGGTGGAGCTTGACCTGGAGGAGGGTGCTGACATAGTCATGGTGAAGCCAGCCCTAGCGTACCTAGACGTGATACGGCTAGTCAAGGACAGGTTCCCCTGGGCGCCCCTGGCCGCCTATAATGTTAGTGGAGAGTATGCAATGGTAAGGCTGATGAGCGAGGCCGGCCTAGCAGACTATAGGGTGCTAATGATGGAGATCCTGCACTCCATAATCAGGGCTGGAGCTGACATAGTTATCACATACCACGCCTTGGAGGCGGCCAGCCTGGCTAGGGAGGGCTTCGACCCGTTCTAGCAGGAGGTGCAGCCAGAGTGGGGTCTAGGGAGTTATACAGGGAGGCCAAGGAGCTATTCCCAGGCGGCGTCAACAGCCCGGTCAGGGCGCTCGTGGAGCCCGAGCCCTTCTACGTAGCCGATGCACAGGGCCCATATCTATACACAGTCGACGGGGAGAAGCTACTTGACATGGTCCTCGGCTACGGCCCCCTAATACTAGGCCACAGACACCCTAAGGTTGAGGAGGCGCTGAGGGAAGCTCTACGGAGAGGCTGGCTCTACGGCGCCCCCTCGCCCCTCGAGGTGGAGCTGGCAAAGAAGATACTAGCCCACGTCAAGCCCGGGGGCATGATCAGGTTCGTCAACACAGGGACAGAGGCAACCATGACAGCAATAAGGCTAGCCCGAGGCTACACGGGCAGAAAACTCATACTAAAGTTCGACGGGAACTACCACGGGAGCCATGATCAGGTCCTAGTCGCAGCGGGAAGCGCGGCGGGGGAGCTAGGCATACCAAGCAGCAGCGGCGTCCCCAGGGAGGTGGCCAGCCTAACCCTAGTGGCCAGGTATAATGACCTGCATAGCGTAGAGGAGGCCTTCAGGAGGCACGGAGACGAGATAGCAGCGGTGATAGTGGAGCCCGTGGCGGCCAACATGGGTGTAGTCCCACCGCTACCCGGGTTCCTGGAGGGGCTAAGGAGGGTAACAAGGAGCCACGGGGCTCTCCTAATCTTCGACGAGGTTGTAACAGGCTTCAGGATATCCCTGGGAGGCGCGCAGAAGTACTACGGGGTCGAGGCCGACATAGTCACCCTAGGCAAGGCCATCGGAGGCGGTATGCCTATAGGAGCAGTCGCCGCAGAGAGGAGGATAATGGAGCACCTATCCCCGGCCGGCAAGGTATTCAACGCCGGCACCTTCAACGCCCACCCCCTAGCCATGGCTGCCGGTATAGCCTCGCTCGAGGCCCTAGAGAAGGAGCTACCCCGGGCCTCAGAGGCCATGAAGGAGGTAGTAGAGGCCCTAGACGAGGCGGCATCCAGAGCAGGGATAGAGTACACTATAAACAGGGTAGAGAGCATGGCCCAGATATTCCTGGGCACCAGCGGCCCCGTGGAGAACGCGGAGCAGGCAAGGGCCTCAAACCATAGGCTCTACAAGAGGCTACACCACTACATGAGGATCCAGGGAGTATTCATAGCGCCGAGCCAAATGGAGGCACTATTCACCTCCACAGCCCATACAAGCCGGGAGACGGAGCTATTCCAGGAAGCAGCAACTAGGGCGTTGAAGAGGGCCTTAGAGCCTTGATCATAAAGGCAGCAGCGAGGAGTAGCAGGCTTAGCAGGGCCCAGGTCAGGGAGGTAGAGGAGTACATAAGAGGCAGGATACCAGGAGCCACTCTACGCCACATAGAGGTCTCCACGCTAGGCGACAAGGTCAAGGACAAGCCACTTCACCTAATAGGTAGGATAGGAGTCTTCGAGAAGGAGGTCAACAAGGCGGTCCTAGACGGCAGGGCGGACATAGCAGTACACAGCCTCAAGGACCTGCCATCAACCCTACCCCCAGGACTAGAGATAGTACTAGTCCCGCCCCGCGGCGACCCGAGGGACTCCATAGTCCCGCAACCACCAGAAGCAGGGCCAGCCCCCGGATCCAGGATAGGCACTAGCAGCCTGAGAAGGGCGGGCCTAGCCAGTATACACTACCCCGGAGCAAAGGTGGAGCCGCTAAGAGGCAACCTAGACACGAGGCTACGGAAGCTAGAGGAGGGCAGATACGACTACATCATAGTCGCGGAGGCAGGCCTCCAGAGGATAGGAGCCAACGTACCCAGGCTACGACTAGACCCACTAATCTGGCCACCAGCACCAGGCCAGGGGCTACTAGCCGTAGTTGCCAGGGAGGACTCCAGGATTGCAGAGGTCCTACGTGGTATAGACCATAAGGAGTCCAGGGCCATGGCCGAGGCGGAGAGGGGCATACTATCCTCTGCCGGGTCCGGGTGCAGGGCCCCCCTGGGTGGGTACTCGAGGCTCCACGGGCAGATGATAACGGTATGGGCCTCCACAGTGGTTAACGGGAGCCTACACGTAGCTAGGGCCCGGGGCCCCATAGAGAGGGCTAGAGCGGTAGGCGAGGAGGCGGGGTACATGATATCCGAGCTGCTAGAGGCGGTTGAGGATGAAGGGTAAAGTAGTACTAGTTGGCGCGGGCCCGGGGGACCCGGGCCTGATAACGGTTAAGGGGCTAATGGAGCTCAGGAGGGCAGACGTGGTAGTATACGACAGGCTAGTCGCCAGGGAGCTGCTGGAAGAGGCGCCCAAGGGGGCGGAGCTAGTATATGCGGGAAAGGAGCCTGGAAGGCATCATATGACCCAGGAGGAGATAAACGAGCTACTACTAGACAGGGCGCTGAAGGGGCTACACGTTGTTAGGCTAAAGGGCGGCGACCCCCTGGTCTTCGGCAGGGGAGAGGAGGAGTGCCTCTACCTAGCCAGCCGGGGGGTAGAGTGCGAGGTAATCCCAGGAGTGCCAAGCTACATATACGCCTCCTCCCGGGCGCTAGCCCCGCTGGGATCAAGGCTAGGCTCCCACTCCTACACGGTCACCACAGGAGTGCTAGCCGGGGGGAGGCCGAACCCTGCCCTCCCAGAGCTGCTCAAGGCAAGCGATACCCTAGTCCTGCTCATGGCAGCAGGGAGGGCTAGCGAGGTCCTAGGTACAGCCTCCAGGATGCTAGGCCCAGGCGCCCCGGGTGTAGTAGTGTACAGGGGCGCCATGCCGGGCGAAAAGGTGTATCACGGCACAGTGGAGGAGCTAGCCAGGCTCCACGCCCGGGGGGAGTATGGGAACCCGAGCGTGATAATACTGGGGGGTGCTGCTAGGGTTGCAGGGAGGATGCAGGCTGCTCTTCATGGGACCCGATAGTCCTCCCCGCGGCCCTGGATACGAGGCCGTGTGGATACCACTCATAGCGGTAGAGCCAGTGGAGGGATCCTCCCGCGAGCTACTAAGCCAGGCTGGCCCTGGAGATGTGATAGTCTTCACCAGCCCCAGGGCGCCCAGGATACTAGCGCTAGACGCGGTCAAGCTGGGGATATACAATGATATCGTCGAGCTGGTTAGGAGGTCGACCGTCGGGGTAGTTGGGCCATCCACGCTCAAATCACTAAACTCACACCTAGGGAAGCCACGGTCCATAGTAATGCCCCCTAGCGGCTATACAGTTAGGGCACTGGCATCCACACTGGCCAGCATGAATCCGGGTAGAGTGGTGGCCGCGAGGGCGTCCAGGGCCTCCCCTATACTAAGGGAAGTACTGGCAAGCGGTGGGGTGGAGCTTGTAGAGGTCACCGTATACAGGAACGAGCCCCTGCCTGGGAACGCCGCGGTAGCGGCTAGCCTCATAGCGGGTGGCACTGTGGATTACGCTCTCTTCACCAGCCCAATGCAGGCAACGCTGGTCGCCCCCAAACTCCACGAGCCCAAAGCACGCCTCGCGGCGATAGGCCCAGAGACTGGCAGGGTCCTAGAGGCCCACGGGCTCCGCTATGCTATGCCCAGGGAGTACACCCTAGAGAGCCTGATTTCGGCCACGACATCCAGGTGCAATAGGTAATAATAAATAAGCACTCTATAAAATCCTCTAACACTAGTTAGTACCGGATAAATGATAATGTAAAACATATAATGGTGAAATACAATATTATAATATTAGCCAGGCAATTCTAAGGGTGCAACCTATTGAGGCGTAGCAAGCACCAGCGAAGCCGAGACAGGGAGTACCTAATATCAACATCATGGTGTGCAATGCTGAAGAGGGAGGTCGCCAGGAGGTTCCGGGCCGCAAGGCCCGGGGCGTACCCGGTGGGAGACATAGTTGTGGAGAAGAAGGATAACGGTGTCATATTCATATGGATGCAGAGCATGGGGAAGGAGGTGCTGGTAGCCTGGGGCGCTGCCTGGAATACGGGCATGGGGTACACGTGGAGGTGCCTAGACAAGGCGCTAGCCCGGACAACACTCAAGGCACTGGCAGGGGATGAACGCTAAGACGATAAAGGTAGGGGGCCACCAAGTAGACGGGGCAGGTGAAGTCTTAAGGTGACTGGGATCGGAGTCGAGGAGATGGAGAGGCTATACTCCTCCTGGCCCACACAGCTCCTGAGGGGGTACAAGGCAGGGCTGGGGGCCGGGGATGTAGG
>JALWEI010000039.1 GCA_027014125.1 Acidilobaceae archaeon
GGGCGGGTTGGGGTTGACCCATGTGTACCTTCCGGCCCTCGATATGCCCTCGTGCAGATCATACTTCACGCTGAGCTTTAGGGTCCTCCTGCTGAAGAGTATGACCCAGTCCGCGGCCCCGGCCTTCCTTGCGGTCTCCTCCACGTAACTTATGATCTCCTCCCTGGTGGGCCTCTTCACCACTATCCACACGTTGTAGTGGGGGTGGTTCCTGAGGAAGTTGTGCGTGACCATGGGGTCCCTGTTGACTATCCTGGCCAGCTCCCTGTACCTACTTCCCATTGCATAGGCTACCAGGGCCGCCACCTTGCCCCTAGCCCTATAGTTGTAGTAGTAGCCGATCCTCTTCAGCACGCCCTCCATGTTGAGCCTCCTCGCCCTCTCCAGGGCTTCCTGTAGGCTCATCCCCACCCTACTGGCCACCCAGTCCAGGGGCCGGGTTGTATCGGTGGGGAACTCGTACTGGAGTGCCATGAGCAGGTCCACGTCCCTAGCGTCTAGCCTGGTCATAGTGCCACACCCCAGGATCCCGGCTCGTAGGGGCATGCCGGGTCCTCCTCTAGGGGGTTCCCGGTGTAGGCGAAGGCCCTGGCCCTGCTACCCCCGCAGATCTCCTTGAACTCGCACCTGCCGCATCTACCCTTGAGGTTGGAGCGTAGCTTCCTGAAGAGGATGGTCTCCCTGTATATCTCCCTGAGGCTCTTGACCTTCACGTTTCCCGCTGGTAGGGGCAGGAAGCCGCTGGGGTAGACGGTGCCGTTGTATGAGATGAATACTATGCCCCTCCCATCCATGGTGCCCACTGTGTGGGCCTGCGGGGGGCCGCGTGGCTCTCCTAGGAGGCTGATAAGCCTGTTCATCAGCCTCTTGTATAGGGGCCCGGGCCTGACTAGGTCCTCTATGCTCTCCCCCTTCTCCTCCAGCCTTGAGGCTACCAGCGCTATCCTCCTGAACATGGGGCCCTCTGTGGTCCTTATCCTCACCCCGTACTTGCTGGCCTGGTAGAGGAAGAGGCTTACATCCTCCCACTCGCCCGGGGTTAGGTCCTCTGCGAAGCCCGCCCTGCCCACTGGGATGAGGTAGAAGACCTCCCAGATGGGTATACCTAGGTCTACTAGTAGCTTCACCATGTCGGCCAGGCCGTCTACGGTGCTCTTCATCACCACCGTGTTGACCTGGACCCTGAGTGGCCTCTTGAGGAGCTCTCGAAGCGCCCATATGCTCCTCTCCCAGGTGCCCTCGATCCCCCTTATCTTATCGTGGACCTCAGGGTAGGGGGAGTCTATGCTTATGCTAACACCACCCACCCCAAGCTCGACGAACTTGTCCATGGCCTCCGTGGTTAGCAGGGGAGTGACGCTGGGCGCCACCGCGGTCCTTACTCCAAGCTTCTTAGCGTAGGCCAGCAGGTCCCATATGTCGCTCCTCATGAGGAGGTCGCCGCCGGTGAAGACCATTATGGGTGAGGGCTTGCCGAAGCCTGCCACATCCTCTATTAGGCTTAGCGCCTGGCTTGTGGAGAGCTCGCCGGGTAGGGGCTCCTTGATGGCTTCTGCGCGGCAGTGGGTACACTCTAGTAGGCATGCCTTTGTGGACTCCCAGAATACTAGTAGTGGCTTCAGCTCGTAGGGCCATGTGCGCAAGTCCCCGGCACACCCCTCCTACTCCAAGGTAGAGGGGTGTGCCCTTCCAGGCCTCATGTTCTGGTGCAGGTACTGGCATATAGCCGGGGCTAGACGGGACATATCAATATATACCCGGGGGCTGGGGGTATAGGCTAGCCCTCCCGTGGGAGCCTGGCCTTTATGGCCTCGTAGAGCCTCCTGGCCGACTCCTCGGGCTCCTCGGCCTCGGTGTCTAGGATGAGGTCCGGGTTCTCTGGGGGCTCGTAGGGGTCGCTTATCCCGGTCATGTGCTTGACCTGGCCTTGGAGTGCCTTCTTGTAGAGGCCCTTGGGGTCTCTCTTCATAACGGTCTCCAGGCTGGCCTTGACGTAGACCTCCATGAAGGGTGCGTCCTCCTCTATTATCCCCCGGGCTAGGCTCCTCGCCTCCCTGTAGGGTGATACGAGGCTGGTGATCACTATCACCCCGTTCCTGGCTAGTAGCCTGGCTATCCAGGCGATCCTCTTGATGTGCCTCAGCCTCTCTTCCCTGGTGAACCCTGCCCCCTCGCTAACGGTGGTTCTCGCCCAGTCGCCGTCGATCACCTCGACCCTGTAACCCTCGCTCCTGAGCCTCTCAGCGACGAGCCTTGCAACCGTGGTCTTCCCGCTGCCCGGGAGTCCTGTTAGCCAGGCGACGAGCCCCCTCTCTATGCACCTACGTGTCATCCCGGTCGCACCGCCGTGGGGCTCCTGGCGTTTTGCGGGGTTTTATGGTGGGTGGCTCCAGAAGGGTATTGTTACGAGGTAGTGTACGGTTAGTGATATGAGGGCGAAGGTTAGGCTGTACCTTAGGAATGTTGTGGGCTTTATCCTGTATCCCTTCTCCTCGGCTATGGTTACGGCTACGTAGAGTGCTGGGGCCGCGGCTGTGGTGGCGTTGCTGGCCAGGGTGGCGCTCCACGCCATTGCCCAGTATAGGTTCCACGGGTTCACGCCGGCCAGCTCCGCGGCGTCCCTGGTTATGTATAGGAATGTGAGTAGGAGGGCGTCGTGCTCTATGAAGAGGCTTAGGAGCCCGACTATCCAGTACATCACAGTGTAGGAGGTCAGGCCGGGCTCGCTTATATAACCCACCACGCTGGAGGCTACCTCCTCAAGCACGCCCAGCTCCTCTAGACCCCCAACCAGCGAGAAGAGGGTGGCGTAGAATAGGAGGGCCCTCCACTCCACATGGCCCAGCGCGACCTCGAAGCTGGGCAGCCTGCCGCCGGCCCTCCTCCATAGCTCCACGGTGAGTGCTAGGAACGCTGCACCTGCTAGCGTTATGAAGCCTAGGGGGAGCCCTAGGAGGGGGCGTAGCGCCATCCCGGCCACGGTGAGGAGGAAGAATGCTAGGGAGACGTGGAGTAGTAGCGGGTCCCACTCCGCCTCTTCCCGGGTCTCCACGTTGTCGAGGGGCTTATCGGGCTCCCTCCTTATGAATACCATGTAGTAGGCTGCCAGTGTTATTATGAAGGTTACAGTTAGTAGGGGGAAGCTGCTGGGCCTGCCATGGCTCCATATGAAGTCTATGAACTCCGCCCCGGCTACGCTGTGGAGTAGCTGTGGTGGGAGGTCCCCCATTAGTAGGGCTGTGCCCATGAAGTTTGCTGAGAAGCCTATGAGGAGTATCGCTAGTACCGGGTTAGCCCCGGCCCTCCTGGCTGCCTCTATCGTTATGCTACCTACGAGCAGTATCACTAGGACGTTGTCTATGAACATTGATATGAAGCCTGAGAATAGCGCCATGAGTAGGAGGAACCGCCTGTAGGTCGTGGCGTACCTCGACACTAGGCGTAGGGTTGCGCTGGTGAATCCACCCTCGATCATGTACCCTGCTATGATCCACATGCCTAGGAGTATTGCTATCACGTTCCAGTCTACATAGTTGAACGCGTCCTCAGGCGTGTAGGCTGTCAAGAGTACCATGGCCACTAGGCCAGCTAGGGCGGCGACCGTCTCATCCACGATCCTAGCTACTATCGCTGCTATGCTTGCTAGGAAGATGATTGCCGCTACCAGCTCCACGTCCACCACTGGCACCGGCTCCAGTGGCTACGCTTATGGGATTATTAACTGGAGTACAACCCGAGCCTGGCCCTTACAACCCTGAGCGCCCTCTCGGCGTCGCTGGCCGCCCAGGGTATGCCTAGGGCCTCCATGGTTGATGGTAGTGGCACTCCCAGCTCCTCGTGCCACCCCCTGATCCTGTAGTACTCCCTCCTGGCCTCTTCGAAGTCCGTCCAGTCGTTGAAGGCCTTGACGCCCTTGAGGGGGCCCTCTGGTATGGGCTCCATCCACCTGGGGGGCACCACATCGTCTAGAGGCGAGGTTACCCAGTCGAGGGTGTTGTGTATCCTGGCCAGGGCCTCCACCCTCTGGGATGCCCTCCTGAGGTCCTCCACGGTGTACCTCCTCCCCGTTATGCTGGTCATTAGGGCTGCTATGTCCTCCATACTGTAGGATACGAATTTGCATAGGCCTGTCATGTCGAAGACTGCATCCCTGTCCCTCCCCTCTGCTAGGCTCTCCATCATCTCCCTAGCCGGGCCTGCTGTAGGCGGCTCGTGGGGTCTTGGCCATCCCCTGAGGTGGCTGGCCCCCACGTCAGCGGTGGCATAGCTCACACCGTAGCCCCTCCTGCCTCTGGGGTCCCATGCAGGTGCCTCGAGGCCCTTCACCTCCACCGCCTTCTCCGCGCCTACGCCTAGTATCCTTGAGGCTGCCCTTACTCCCTCTGCGAGCACTGCCCCTAGGCCCCTCCTGTACGCTATGTTTATTATCAGCCTCTCCACCGCATCCTCGTCGCCGAAGCCTGTGGGGGCGTCTGGGAAGGCTGCCCTGTCTATTAGCCCCTCCTCGGCGAGCTCCATGGCCCAGGCTATCGCGTTCCCCACGCTGATCGTATCCATGCCCAGATCATCCACTAGCCTGTTGTAGTAGAGTACTGTGTCCCTATCGAATACCCCGGTTGCGGCTCCTAGCATTGCCAGGTTCTCGTACTCGCTCTTCACCTTGAACCTCTTGCCCCTTGCACTGGTCTCCACGTATCTGGTGCACTGTAGGGGGCAGGGCTTGTACCTTATATACCACTCCGGCTCGACCTCGACCTCCTTTATCGCCTCCCCGGCTAGCCTTGAGGCCTGCTCCTCTGGTATGTGTGGCTTCTTGAAGTTGTAAGAGGGGCTCATACCCAGGCTTGCGCTGGTCATGAGGGCGTTGGTGGTCCCGTACCTCCTCATGTCCTCGTACCTGGGGCTGGTGGCTAGCTCCCTGTATAGCCTGGCTATCCTCGTGTGGAGTCCCTCAGGGTCTGCGACCCTCGGCTTCCCGGCTCCGTGTACCGCTATGGCCTTGAGCTTCTTGGCCCCCATTACGGCTCCTAGGCCTCCCCTGCCGGCGGCCCTGTCGCTGTCGAACATTATGCTTGCCAGTTTGACCATGTTCTCCCCGGCCGGGCCTATAGCGGCTATTGAGGCCCTTGGGTGCGTCTCTCTCCGGATCTCCTCGGTTGCTCTAGATACTGGTTGGCCCCAGTGCTTGGAGGCGTCTCTTATCTCCACCTCTCCCCTGTTTATCCACAGGTACACCGGGTCCCTAGACTCGCCCTCAACTACGAGGACGTCATAGCCAGCCGCCTTGAGGCGGGTGGCGAAGAATTCCCCGGCGTAGGAGTCGTGTACGAGCCTGGTTAGGGGGCTCTTCGCTGCTACCGCCACCTTGCTTGCCCCAGGGACTATGGCGTTGAAGGGGCCGGTGGCGTAGACGAGCTTGTTCCCCGGTGAGAGGGGGTCTGTGCCTGGGGGGACCTCCCTGTAGAGTATTAGGGTTGCCAGTCCCTTGCCTCCTATGAAGAGGGTTAGGTCCTCCTGGCTTAGCTCCTCCTCTCTCGCCCTCCCCGTGGTGAGGTTTATCCTGAGGAGCTTGTGGTTGTAGCCTCCCAGCAAGTATGCCACCGTGCGCCTCTCTGCATTGCGGCCGGTGTTATTGTGGGGGTAGGTATTGTTCTATGTATATATGTATGGAGCGTGTCCCCACCCCTGGGGGCTGGGGGTCTGTGCTCCGCACCAAGCTTGGCCTGGCAGGCCTCCTGGTCGCTGCCGCCAGTCTGGGGCTTGCCAGGGTAGAGGGCTCGGGGGAGTTCGGGGTATTAACGGTTGTAGGCGGCGTTCTCCTGGCCTCCGCCCTCCTTGCCGAGGCTACCGGTGTTGTGGCTGCCATCTACGAGATCCTTCTTGGCTTCCTAGTTGGCCTTGCTGGGGCTGTGGAGTCCCATATTATAGATGTGATCGCCCTGATCGGTGGCAGCCTCCTCATGTTTGCCGCTGGCCTGGAGATAGATACGAGGATCATCTCTAGGTACCTTGTGAGGAGCATCGCTGTTGGGCTTACCAGCTTCCTGGCTCCTATGGCCTCCACCTTTACGGTGCTCCACTATGTTATGGGGTACCCGGTGGGGGATAGCCTGCTAGCCGCTGTCGGGGTGTCCACGACTAGCGTGGCCGTGGTGTACTCTATAGCTAGGAGGCACGGTGTCTTGTCCAGCTGGAGGGGCCAGGTCCTCCTAGCCTCTGCTATGGCTGCTGATGTCCTCAGTATACTGGCCTTCACCCTGATGGTCCTCGACCCTAGCCCCCTCCTGGCCATCTACGTCGTAGCCCTCCTGGCTGTGCCTCCTATAGCCTCGAGGCTCCTGGACCGCCTCCCGTCTACGGCTTATGAGGCAGAGGTTAGGGTGATTATTGCGATGGTGATGGCTGTCACCCTCTTCTCGGAGGCCGTCGGGGTTCATGGGATCCTGTTCTCCTTCCTCCTGGGCGCCGCCCTCTCGGGGGCTAGGGTTAAGAGGAGGGTTGAGGAGAGGCTTGGCCCCCTGATATTCGGCTTCATGGCCCCCGTCTTCTTCGTCAACGCGGGGCTCCATATTGCCCCGGTTGGATTGTCTAGGCTGAAGACTGTGGTGGCTGTGCTCCTACTCTCGAGCTACCCGGCTAAGCTCCTCGCAACGGGTCTGGCCCTCAGGGTTGCCGCCGGGATTAGGGGGTGGAGGCTCCCTAATGTCATGGCTGCTAGGCTGACCGTGTCGACTATAATAGCGTATGCGGGGTTGAAGGGGGGCCTCATGGACCCCCAGCTGGCGGCTGGGGTTATGGCCTCGGCCCTCCTGGCTACGCTCTTATCCACCCTGGGTGGGGGGCCTGTGGAGGGCTAGACGTCGTGGTACATTAGGAACTCGACGGGGCTTGGGTGTAGCCTGGCCTCCTTGACCTCGCCCCACTTTAGGTCGAGGTACGCCTCTATCACTGACTCGCTGAATGCTGGCTTGAGGAACTCGTTGTCTGTCTCTAGCTCCTGTAGGGCCTCC
Organism: Acidilobaceae archaeon; assembly: GCA_027014125.1. GTDB lineage: Archaea > Thermoproteota > Thermoprotei_A > Sulfolobales > Acidilobaceae > S012-22. Next base: position 7,011 of record JALWEI010000039.1, read on the forward strand.
TCTAGGCTTCCTGGGAGGCTCTTTATGCCTAGGCTCCTCCTCTTCTCGGGGGTCATGAGGTATATGTTCTCGTCAACGTGGTCTCCGGGGTCTATCTTCTTCCTAACCCCATCTAGGCCCGCCATTATTATGGCTGCTAGGGCTAGGTAGGGGTTGGCCGAGGGGTCTGGGGGCCTGTACTCTATCCTCTTGCTCTTGGCGTCGCCCTTGTAGTAGACGGGGATCCTCACCGCTGCGCTCCTGTTTGCCCTGCTCCACGCCAGGTATACTGGGGCCTCGAAGCCTGGGACGAGCCTCCTGTAGCTGTTTACAGTGGGGGATAGTATTGCTGAGAGGGCCCTGCCGTGCTCTAGTAGGCCGCCTATGAAGTACCTTGCATACTGGCTTACCTCCGCGTACTCGTCGTCGGGGTCGTAGAATAGGTTGGTGTCTCCCCTCCATATGCTTACGTGGGTGTGCATACCGCTCCCGTTGTCGTTCAGCACGGGCTTGGGCATGAATGTGGCTACCTTGCCATGCTTGTACGCCACCATCTTGGCCACGTACTTGAGGGTCTGTAGCCTGTCAGCCGTCACCGTTGGGGTCCCGTAGCGGAAGTTGACCTCGGCCTGGCCTCCTGTGGCTACCTCGTGGTGGTGCACCTCCGCTGGGACGTTGAAGCTCTTCCTCAGCGTCTGGGCTATCTCCATCCTGATATCCATCATCTGGTCCTGGGGCGGCGCCGGGTAGTAGCCCTTCTTGGGCCTTGTCCTTATCCCCCTGTACTCGTCCTGGCTCCAGGTGGCCTCGCTGGAGTAGAGCCTGTAGTACGACTCGCCCATGGATACCTTGAACTCTATCCCGTCGAATATGAAGAACTCGGGCTCCACGCTGGTATAAGCCTTGAGGCCCTCCCCTGCGAGTAGCTCCTCGACCCTCTCCGAGACCCACCTTGGGTCCCTGGGGAACCTGCCCCTGCCCAGGTTCCAGTATACCTGGGTTAGGAACCTCGCCGTTGCCTCGTGCCAGGGCAGGACTGCGTATGTCTCAACTACGGGCTTCAGGACTAGGTCGCTGTCGTCTATCGTTGAGAAGCCCGCTACGCTGCTCCCGTCCAGCTTCCCGAATCCCTCTGATAGCGACTCCTCGTCAACCATGCTTATGTGGATCGTGACATGGTGCAGCTTTCCGGCGAGATCCGTTACTTGGAGGTCCACCCACTCTATCCCGTCCCTGGAGAGGGCCTCCAGGGCCTCCCCGACAGTCTTAGGCGGTGCCAACACGTATGCACCGTGCTTGGCCTACTGTTGCTGTTCATACACTCTATATCTATTCTCACACTAGAATGGGAATATATTCCATAGTGTAGCATTTTTAATAGTACTATCGTTCATATTATGCCGGGGATGGTGGATACGATTGGACAGCGTGGATCTGAGGATACTGGTTGAGCTGGCCCGCGACTCTAGGCTTAGCGTTAGGAAGCTTGCCTCCATCCTGGGCATGCCCCACACCACGGTCTATGCCAGGATGAAGAAGCTGGAGGAGAGGGGGGTCGTCAGGAGGTACACCATAGACATAAACCCTGAGGCCCTTGGATACGATATCACGGCTGTGGTTAGCATATCCGTCGACGGCTCGGTGATCGAGGAGGTGGAGGAGGACCTGGCTAGGATAGCCAACGTGATAGCCGTCTACGACGTCACTGGGGACTTCGACATTATGGCCATAGCCAGGTTCAGGAGCATAGGCGAGCTCGACAGGTTCATAAAGTGGCTCAACAAGCACCCCGGCGTGAAGAAGACGCTGACCAGCATAGCGTTTAGGGTTGTTAAGGAGGATCCTACCAGCGTTCTAGACGCTGGGGCACACCCGGCGTCCACAGGTTAGATCCGGTAGGGCCCCCGCCTCCACTGGGGCCTCCACCAATTAAACCCGGGCCCCGGCGCTAGTCTAGGGGTGGGGGCCCGCGTATTGGCTAGGATAATCCATATGGCAGACATACACCTGGGTGCCCGGCCCTACGGCTTCCAGGAGCGCTGGATGGATATACTAGAGTCGTTCGAGGACGCCATGAGGAAGGCTGTGGGGGAGAGGCCTGACGTCATAGTGATAGCAGGGGACCTATTCGACCAGCCCAAGCCGGAGAACAGCGTGGTCAGGCACGCCGTTAAGGTCCTAAGAATAGCCACCGAGCGGGGCATACCGGTGGTAGCGGCGCACGGGGAGCATGACACCCCGGGGAGGAGGGACAATACCATACTCCAGGTGCTAGAGGCTGCCGTTGAGGGGTTCCACGCCCCGCTACCCCAGGGATCTGGGAGCGCGGCTGAGATCGCCAGGAGCCAGACACTGAGGGTCAATGGCGTGAATGTGCTCGTGTACCCCTTCAGGAAGGTGGATTTGGAGACTAGGAGGAAGGTAGCGGGAGCCCTCCTCCCCGCCTTTGCACGGGCCGCCGAGGCCCTTGAGGGGCCCAGTGTGTTCCTAGCCCACTTCAGCCTGGACACCGTCTTCCCTATAGACGCTGTTGCTTCCCCCAGCGACCTGCCGCCCGTCGACTATGTAGCCCTGGGCCACGTGCATATGAGGCATATAGAGACGGGCGTCGACCCTCCATACGCCTACACTGGTGTCCTGGATCCCCTGAATATCGCGGAGGCTAGGGCCAAGTACACGCACGGCCCCCTCCTAGTGGATATCGAGGGTGACGGAGTGGTTATACAGGAGATACCGGTGGCGGTGAGGCCCCAGCTGGAGGTGGAGGGCGAGGCCCGGAGGCTGGAGGAGGCGGTTAGGATCATCAGGAGGGCGGCGGTGCGTAGGACCAGCGGCAAGCCGCCTCTGGTGCACGTTAAGCTGAGGATCCACCCGGGGATACCCCTCAGGAGCCTATACCAGGAGGCAGCCTCCGTGCATAGGAGCACGGGGGTGCTTGTTAGGGTAGCCCCCGAGAGGGTCGACCCCGAGGCTGGGAGGGTTGTCATGGGCAGGGAGGCTGTGGACCCCCTCGAGCTCCTGACCAGCGACATGGGGCTCCCCAGACCGGCGGCGGGCCTGATACTCGAGCTGAAGGAAGCCCTCCTGGAGGGCGACGAGGATAGGGTGCAGGAGGTGCTGGAGAAGCTGGCGGGTTATGAGAAGGTGCTGGGGAGGTGGCTCTAGGGTGCCCTACAGGCTAGGCGAGGTGAGGTTGAGGAACTTCAAGAGCCATGTGGATACCAGGATAGTGGTCCCCCAAGGGTCTGTGGCGCTCCTAGGCGAGAATGGCGCGGGGAAGAGTAGCATACTGGAGGCGGTCAGGCTAGCCCTGGCGGTGGACAGGAGGAGGACCCGGGGGCTAGCCCAACTGGTGAACGAGAGGAGGGGCGGCTCCTTCTCCATAAAGCTGACCCTGGAGCCCCTGGAGCAGGGAGCACCCCCGGTGGAGGCGCTGGTAGAGGCAGGGGGAGGAAGGCCAAGGTACATACTCAAGGTCGGCGGCAAGCTTGTTGCGAGCGGCATCGAAGCCTATAGGAGGGAGATGAACAAGATCCTCGGCCTCCAGTACCTCACCGACCCCGCCAGCTTCATAGAGAGGGCGGTGATAGTCAGGCAGGGGGGCCTACAGGCTATAGCGGAGAAGATGGACCGGGGAAGGGAGCTGCGGGAGGAGATAGAGGCAGCCATAGGTATACCAGACTACAAGGAGGCCATCAAGAAGCTAGACCAAGCCAGGGTGAGGGTGGGAAGCCAGGAGGCGGGGGTCTCCGAGTGGCACCTCAAGAGGGTGGCCAGGAGCCTACAGGAGGCCAGGGACAAGGCCGCCACCGCCAAGAGGAGCCTACAGGAGGCCAAAAAGAGGCTCAAGGACCTAGAGGAGAAGGCCAAGCGGGTCCAAGCAGAGATCGACAGGCTACTAGAGGAGAAGGCCAGGCTAGAGGCAGAAGCGGGGGAGGCAGAGGAGCTGGAGAGGCGCATAGCAGCGCTGGAGGCAAGAAGGGCCAGGCTGGGAGCCAGGATTAGGAGGCTGGAGGAGGAGCTGGAGGAGGCAAGGAGAGCGGGGGAGGAGCTGCCCAGGATCGAGGCCCTAGCGGGCCTAGGCGGGGTCCTCGATAGGATACAGGAGCTGGAGAGGCTCACAACCGAGCTAAGGGTTGAAGAGGAGAGGCTCACAACCGCCAGGGAGGCGCTGGAGGAGAGGGAGAAGACGAGGGAGGCCTACAACGAGCACCGCAGGCTAACAGCTATGCTGGAGGAGTTGATCGAGAGGGAGAGGGAGGCCAGGAGCAGGCTTGCGGGGGTAGAGGCCAAGCTAGCCCAGGCAAGGGAGAGGCGGAGGAGGCTGGAGGAGAGGCTGGGGGCTGCGCTGAGGGAGGCCTCGAGGATCCTAGGCACCCCCCTCCAGGGGGTAGACGACCTGGCCAGGGGCCTAGCGGGCATCGAGGAGAAGCTAGCCCTGCTAGGAGAGGAGCTGGCGAGGACAAGGAACAGGATAGGCGCACTCCAGGCCAGGGTAGAGGAGGACAAGAGGCTCCTAGAGGTCCTACACGACGAGCACACGACCAGGTGCCCGGTATGCGGGAGGGAGCTGACGGAGGAGCATGCAAGGGAGATCAGGTCTAGGATAGCCGAGAGGCTCAGGAGAGGAGAAGAGGAGCTTAGGAGGCTGAAAGAGAAGCTAAGAAGGCTAGAGGAGGAGGAAGCCAGGCTCAGGGTCGCGAGGGACAGGCTGGCGAGGCTACTCCAGCAGGCCAGGGATGCAGAGGAGGAGGCAAGGAGCATAGACACCCTGCGGCTGGAGGAGGAGCACGAGAGGCTGGGGATGGAGGCTAGGAGGCTAAGGGAGGAGATAGCCGGGGCCAGGAGGAGGCTAGAGGAGCTGGAGCCCCTCAGGGACAGGTACATATGGGCACTTCGCCAGGTAAACACGCTCAAGGCCAAAAGCCTGGAGGAGGTAGAGGAGAAGCTAGCACGGGTAAGAGGGGAGAGGAGGAGGCTAGAGGCGGAGCTGGAGGGGGCCAGGGCCAAGGTCCTGGAGGCGACTAGGGCCAAGAGCATGGCAGAGGCAAGGTCTAGGATAAGGGATGCAATCCACGAGCTAGGCAGGCTAAGGGAGCTGGCGGGCAAGGCAAGGTCCCTCGAGGAGGAGGTAAGCGAGGCGAGGAGGGAGCTAGAGGAGCTGGCAGGGGAGCTATCCAGGGCCAGGGAGAGGCTGGAGGAGGCGAGGAGGGCCCGGATGATGCTGAGAGAGGCGGAGGAGAGGCTGGAGGAGCTGGCGGGGGAGAAGAGGAGGCTGGAGGAGGAGATCCAGAAGGCCCGGGGCGAGATAGCCAGGCTAGAAGCGGCCCGTGAGGAGGCGGAGGAGCGGATCAGGGACCTGGAGAAGCTCTACAGGATCGTCAAGGCCGGGGCCGCCGCGAGGAGGATACTAGAGAGGCTCCAGGAGACGCTCTACAAGAGGAGCCTGATGGCGCTGGAGGAGGAGATGGCCCAGATACTGGAGAGCTTCAACCTCGACCCGGCTAGGGTGGAGATAAGGGAGGACCACGGGGGCCTCAGCGTCAGGGTGCTAACCAGGAGCGGCGGGGAGAGGAGTGTATCCATGCTCAGCGGCGGGGAGAGGACCAGCGTGGCCCTGGCATACGTGCTAGCCCTGAACAGGATGATGAGGACCAACATAGGCTTCCTAGCCCTAGACGAGCCGACCTCGGAGCTGGACCAGGAGAGGAGGCAGGTCCTAGTAGACCTGGTCTCCAGGCTCACCGGGCCTGGCGGCCTGATCAGCCAGCTGATAATAGTCACACACCACGAGGACGTGATGGACAGGGTGGAGACGGTTTGCAGGGTGAGGAAGACCTCGGGCCAGAGCAGGGTGGAGTGCAGTGGAGGAGCTTAGGCAGCCTAGAACCCTGGTAGAGGCGGCCCTCAGGGCCCGGGACAGGATAACCCACGCACCCCAGGAGCAGTGCAGCGTAGAGTGGAGGAGCCTACCCAGCCCCAGCCCCGAGCCGCCCCCCGTAGTGGCGGTGGACGGGGGCTCAATGAAGCTGGAGACCGAGACGACCACAATCTACGCTGTAAAGGCGTGGGCCGGAGTGTTCAACCCGACACTCGAGGGGGAGGAGGAGATAGCCAACGCAGGACCCGTGGTGCCGCCGGAGAACGCTGAGGACAGGATAAGCATATACAGAGAGATACTAGAGGCCGCCCTAGCCGCTAGGCACACACCCAGGAGGGGCCTCCTCCTTCTGGATGGGAGCATAAGGCCCGTTCTAAGGTGGTGGCGCCCGGGCTTCACCAGGAGGGGTACAAGGATGAGCACGGCCCTCAGCGAGGCGCTGAGGAGAGTCGAGGAGTGGGCCAAGACCAGCAGCCCCCTGGCCCTAGCGGTGAGGGGGTGCCGGAGCCTGGGGGCGCCAAGCTGCCTGGAGGAGCTGATACGCTCCTCACCGATACGGCCCGCCTCAACGGAGCTGGCCCACGAGCTCGGCCCCAGGGTGGGGGACTGGATCGTGCTGGTCGAGGTCATGGAGAAGCTGTACCTCTACAAGGAGGCCATAGAGGCCGCCTGGAGGGCGGGCTCAACCCCAGTCTTCATAACTAAGACCAGCAGGCAGAGGAGCCTGTGCGGCGAGGACCAGGCGAGGCCTGACGTCTACTACATCAAGAAGCTCCACCCAGCAGAGCCCGGCTACGCCATAGCCGGTGGGGGCGTCGTCGTCGGGGCCTACAACATAACCGGGATAGCCCGGGGAGGCGATGAGAGGCTCGGGAGCCTATACCCCCAGCAAATGGGCATAGCAGACTTCTACGAGGAGAGGATAGCACTGGTCGAGGCCTACGCAAGGCTAGCCCCCGGGGCCCCCATACTCCTAGTGGGCGTAGTCCTCCCCGCCGAGGACGCCTCGATACACAGGCTGGAGGAGGCCCTATCCCGGCTCCAGGCGATACCCGGCGACGGCTACCCGGCGCCCCTCTTCATAGCCCACCACAAGGCCAGGATCCACAGGGACGAGGCCAACACCCTCGAGGGCATGCTAGTCGACTCGAGGGAGAGGACGATGCTCGAGTTCTAGCCGCAACCCACCGTATATACCCGGGGCGGGGGCTAGAGGCATGGATGGGGTGGCCACTATAAGGGAGGAAACCTGTGGGGGCAGGAAGCTGGGCCTGGTCATAGGGGAGAGCGCGCCCGAGAGGAGCATCGTTATATTCAACAGCGAGGCAGCGGGGAGCGTGAGGGCCGGGAGCTACCTGGTCGGGATGAGTCTAGAGGGCTGCGTGCTCGGCATAGTAGAGAGGCTCGTAGCCGGGTCCCTCCTCTACCCCAGCGACATGTCCAACCCGCTGAGGGCGGAGTCCGTCAGGGCCTCGATGGGGGGCAGGGCGGAGTACTACCTGAGGGGGAGTGTTAGGTGGCTTGCCAGGGTCGAGGACCTGGCGCGGGGCGTGATAATGGCGCCCAAGCACCCAGTCCTGCCGGGAACGGAGGTCTACACCGTTTCCAAGACCCTCCTAACCGCAGTGTTCGCCCCAAACGCGCCCGGGTGGGCCAGGCTAGGCGAGGTGCAGCCCGATGGCGTGGAGTACAGGGTGAACCTGAACAGGCTGACGAGGCACTTGGCCATACTAGCGGTGACGGGCGGGGGTAAGAGTAACACCGTGTGCGTCCTAACCAAGCAGCTGGTAACGAGGGGCGCCACCGTCGTCCTATTCGATATGCACGGGGAGTACGGGGACCTCGGCCTCGGCCCCAGGGCGCTGGAGCACGACCCGGCCTCGGTCAACCCTGCCGCCCTCAGCTTCCCCGAGGTCCTCCAGCTGGCCAGGATGCCTGCCAACGCGATCAACCAGGAGAGGATACTCCGGTGGGCCTGGAAGACCGCTATGAAGCTCTACACCGCCGGGGCCATAAGGTCCTCGGAGATACTGGAGACGGCGAGGGCCCTAGTCAAGGACCTGGCCGAGAATAGTAGGAGGACCATTAATAGCGTCCTTAAGAGCGGGGTCAAGGACCTCGAGGAGCCCCCCGGCGGGGTGAAGCAGGAGCAGGCCCAGGGGGTGCTCAACAAGCTTGACGACCTCCTAGACTACTACAGCGAGGTCCTAAACCCCAACCTCCCCCTGGAGCTGGATAGGGTGATAAGGCCCGGGGGGCTCACGGTCTTCAACCTATCCAGCCTCGACGAGCAGGGGGCAGACGCCGTGGTTAGCCACTACCTGAGGAGGCTCCTACAGGAGAGGAAGGCCTACAAGTCCCAGGGGAGGGGCTACCCCACGCCCGTGATAGCCATAGTAGAGGAGGCACACGTCCTCATACCAAACGGGGAGGACACCCTCACCAAGTACTGGGCAGCCAGGGTCGCCAGGGAGGGGAGGAAGTTCGGCCTAGGCCTAGCACTGGTAAGCCAGAGGCCCAGGAACGTGGACCCCGACGTGCTCAGCCAGACAAACAACAAGATCATACTGAGGATGGTGGAGCCCCAGGACATAAGGTACGTCCAAGCCGCCAGCGAGGAGCTAAGCGAGGACCTATCAAGCCTACTCCCCAGCCTAAACCCGGGCGAAGCCATAGTCATAGGGAGCATGACCAGGCTACCCGCACTGGCCAAGATAGACCTGTGCAAGGGCAAGAAGGGAGGGGGAGACATACCCCTAATACCCGAGCCCGCGACAAGAGAGGACGAGGACATTCTAGACCAGGTGTTCTAGGATGAAGACCCTACTCATCCACGGGGGAGCAGGGAGGATCAGGGAACCCAGCCCCCAGGCCCTAAAGGCGCTCCGAGGCGCCTGCGAGGCCGGGCTAAGCAGAGACAACGCCCTAGACATGGTGGTAGAGGCAGTAGCGGCAATGGAGGACTCGGGCCAATTCAACGCAGGCCAGGGGAGCAGCCTCAACCTCCTGGGGGAGAGGGAGATGGACGCCGGGGTCATGTCATCCACCGGCCTCCTAGGCGCAGTAGCTGCGGTGAGGTACCCTAGGAACCCGGTTAGGCTGGCCAGGATAGTAGCGGAGGCAACCGATCACGTGCTCCTAGCCGGCCCCGGGGCGGATAGGCTGGCGGAGGGCCTAGGGCTACCCCAGATACCCCCGCCAAGCCGTGGGATAGTGGAGAGGTACAGGAGGCTACTGGAAGAGTACCGCCGGGGAGAATACCCCATCTACAGGGGCAACCTGGAGACGGCTAGGAAGGCAGGCCTAATGGACACGGTAGGAGCCGTCGCCTGGGACGGCGAGGCCCTGGCAGCGGCCACCAGCACCGGTGGGGTGTGGCTCAAGCTACCCGGGAGGGTAGGGGACACCCCCATACCCGGGGCAGGCTTCCTAGCAACCCAGCGCCTAGCAGGCTCCTCCACAGGCCTCGGGGAGGCGATCATAAGGGCCATGCCCCTCCAGAGGCTCGACGGGCTCCTAGCCAGCGGGCTGGGCCTGCACGAGGCCCTGAAGACCCTAGGCAGGATCGTCGAGGACACTGTGGGGCCCGGAACAATGGGGCTTATAGCAGTAACGAGCAGGGGCGAAGCCGGGATATACTATAACACGGAGGGCATATACACCGCCTCCTGCACAAGCACAGGCGTAGAGGCCTCACTCCACATGGGCGGGGGTATAATAATACTACAGAGGGGCTAGGAAACGCCGCAAAGAACAACCATCCCGAGCCGGCATACTATAAACCCTATTATTATCCCCAAGCGTTCAGCGCCAGCACCGTCCCTATACTACTTCTCTATTCTCTATGGGCTAGGGGACCGCGCCTCCGCTACGACCTTTCGCCGTATAGCATCCACCAGATCATCCAGGGTTACCGGCTTCCCGGGGTCCAGGCCCAGCCGCTTCAGCTCCTCGGGGCGGGCTGGTATTAGGATTACCTCGTCTGGGCTCCACTCCGTGCTCCCTAGGACTTCTAACTCTTCTCTTATGAGTGGGTCTAGCCTGCTCCAGATTATGTCGTCCTTGGTGTCCCAGTATTGGGCGTGTAGGTGTGTGGCCTTCCCTATTAGTATGACCGCGTAGGCCCTCTTCTTACCCCCAGTGAGCTCCTCTGCAATGTCTAGGGGGATCTTGGCGTGGGCCCTCTTGTACTTGCGTCCTTTGACTGTGGTGGTTGTTATGGATACTGGGACTATGACTGGGTGTAGCCTCCGGGTTAGGAGTCTCAGCACTGTCATTCCCCGTCCTCCTGGGCCCCTCTTTTCTCCCGTATATAGGGTATAGGGGTTTGCGGGGTTTAAGTAGTTTGCTCTTGTTATACTTGTTAGCGCAAACTATAAATATAGGATGCGTGGGATAGTAGTTACTGGGATCGGCATGAGCCTAGGCAGGGTATGGGGGAGCTCGCCGAGGAGGAGAGACACGGCAGGAAGCCGCACCACACGCCAATAGGCGAGATAATGAGGAAGCTGGCACCAAGCCTCAGAGACACGGCAACAATCCGGTGAGCCCTCAAAGGGCTCAAGAGGAGGGGGCTCGCTAGGACGGTGAAGTCCGGGGGAGAAAGGAGAGCTGGACCCTAACCCGGGGAGGGAGCAAACCTAGCAGCAGAGTACTGTCCAAGGCTATGGGAGGACTAACACCAGGCCCAGCACTGGCATAGGCAAGGGCCGGAGTAGCCCCCATGAGCCAACCGACACTACACTAGTACCAGATGCCAGCCAGAGGGATGCCTACCCGTCACCCTATTGGGTGGGAGCCTCTGCTAGGACCTTGCGCTTTATCGCTTCTTCTATGTCCTCGAGGGTTATGGGCCTGTCGGGGTCTAGGCCTAGCTGTCTTAGCCTTTCTGGGTCTGCTGGTATGAGGGTTATGGGCTTGTTGGGGTTGTCTAGGGTTAGGGCTTTGATCTCCTTGGCTATCCTCTCGGGGAGGTCTTCTGTTGGCAGGGTGGCCCAGTCTAGTAGGTGGTGCCATGGCGCCTTGGTTGCTAGCACTGTTATGGGCACGCCCTCGCTGCCCGGCTCTGGGAGCCTCTCCCCTAGCAGCTCCCTGGCTAGCCTCTTGGGGAGGCTTATGTAGTACTGGGTGTAGCTCCTCCCCTTCGCCCCGGCCTTCTTCGCCTTTACCGTTAGGGGCATCAGCAGGTACCTGCGGCCTGCGAGTGTGATCCACTTGGCGTGGTACTCCCATAGGTCCTCCATACTGCCCGTACCCCCTATACCATGTATTGTTAGGCTAGCCTATATATGTTTAACCTATAACCAATTGTATAGGCTAAACTTATAAGTGTGCGGAGAGTATAGCCTAAACTCCTGGGGAGGACGTGACGCCAAGAGTGGAGCCGGAGCACCTCCAAGCAGTCCTATGCAGCCTATACAGGCTATGCGGCGAGACGACACGCTGCCACGTGCCCGGAGAGGCAATCACGAGAACCCTGCCAAAGCACCAGAGGGGAGCAGCATGGAAGGCCCTAAAGCAGCTCATCAAGCAGGGCCTGGTATACAGAAAGGGCGGCACAGACAGCTACGGCCTCACCCGGGAGGGCCTGGAGAAGGCGAGGGAGACCTGTATGGAGGAGTAGCCGGGACCTAGCTAGGTCCTAGGCGCAACCGGGGGTGCGCCCGACTGTTCTTATAGTTAATACGGTGGTTGCACATACCGGGGACTGCCTAGTCTCCCCGCCCCGCATATATTCTGGTAGAGGGGTGAGGGCTTGGAGTTCGAGGAGTGGCTGCGTGGGAGGGCGCCTGAGAGCGTGGAGGGCTATATGCGCTACTACAGTAGGTTTAGGCGGGAGCTGGAGGGGCTCAGGATATCTGAGCTGCCCTGCAACAGCTGGGTGGAGAAGCTGGCCGGGCTCTGGCTGGACTACCTCCTCTTCCGGGGCCGGCTAGACGTGGACTCTTACAGCAGGAAGAAGGTGGAGCTCCAGGTGTATAGGAGGACTAGGTGGAGGAGCATAGCCCTCCTAGCCCCGGAGAGCGGGGTGAGGGCTAAGCACTTGCTAAACCATAGACTGCGTACAGCTATATTAGATACATTTTATCTTTCTAAATTGAAACCACTGCAATGACCCGGGAAACCTCCTGTTACCGTTATATTCTCTTGTATTTTAATTGCTTTGCAGACCAGTAATCACCACTAGATACCATGTATAGATACCATGTAGCCTGTCACATCATACCTGTACATATCTCCAGATACTAGTATATAATATATTATGTAGGTAACGATCCTTCAATTAAATTATTATTCAAAAATACTATAGATAAGGGATATGAGAAGCACAACACTAACTAAAGTAGACGAGTTGATACACGGTAACATTATTAAGAAGGATTCTACCCCAGTTATAATTATAGGCAACGTAAACGATGTAAACTCTATTATGAAAATGCTAGGCTCGAGAATGTATGAAGTACCAATAGCTGTGAAAATGGAAATAAACGGTGAAACAACTGTAATAAAGTTAGAAACAATAGTTTATGGCTACATTCCTATTGGTGACGGTGTTGGCAAGATGTTCTCCGTCAATGGACTTAAGACCACGTTAAAGGATAATTTAGTATCAACATATTTAAATATGGAAAAATATATTGAATCAAACATGCCTGGTCGTGTAGGTATAGCCGAAGCCCAAGCTGACTTTACTTATAATGCATGTCCTTATGGAATACTAAATATATGGGATATTGTTGAAGATAAAAACGATAATAATCCATCTTATTGGTGGAGATCTTATCATTTTAAATCTCAAATAGTACCTGGAGTACTAAATTGTGCAAGTAACTGGAAGAACTCTGAGATTAAGGAGGTCTTTGACGCAGACTACTATAATACTTCAGGTTTCCTATCTGATTACTCGCCAACTACAACATATGGTGTTAGATCTGTAACTGTAGGATTATCTGTATCAGTTCAAGGAGATGAGATGGAATTAGCCCTGGAGTCTCAGTATCTGCATCTTGGACTTATAGTATTCCTAATGTGATAGTTCTAGATCAAAGTAACTTTGCTATTATGCAAGCAAAATGGATACATGATATAGATCAATCAAAGCAAGTAGGATCTAACACGTACTTGACAGAGCCAGGAACCATATTTAGATTTCCAGAACATGGAACATATTCTTGGTATACTAAAACTCTGGGACAGTGGGCTAGGACGAGCTGTTTCATCTGCGGTTGGCAATACTCTGGATACTATGGTTATATAGTACAGTGGACTGTAATAACTTAAAACTAATCAATCTCATAAAGCTAACTTTTTTCCCTCTGTAAACCTATATTATTTCCTAGGATAGGTGGAATTATGTCCATTGATAGACATTACGGTTTGTATGCTTTCATATTTATAGTATTTAGCTTAATCGCACTAGTGTTATTATATTATGCTCAGTCTCCTGACGTCTCCTCTACTAATAATCGTTTTAGTGCGTGCATGTATGAGGTTAATGTTAGTGATGATTCTGGAGAATTACTAAGCAAGGCGGAGTGCGATGCTAACAAGATTATTACAGTGTATAGTGTAGCTAGTTATAATCTAGATAGTATAAATTATACAGTTGATAAGTATAAGGTAGTGCTGGTTCGTAATGTAAGTGGAATAATATTAGAGAATATCTATAGTCTAATTGGTTTATCGAGCATAGATTTCGGTCGTGAGCCTTCTTCTATAGTATTATATCATTGTGGGAGTAGTATTTGCGTATTGTACTTGTCTCCCGATGACGAGTATTATATTGCGAATTATATAGAGTTGGGTTATAGGGTCTCTAGGCAGGTGCAGCATCCCTCTATTTTGCTGCCTGTTAGAGTCAATGATGTTCCATCCCTGTATAGCGTGTCTATATTAGAGCGGGATGTTGCCAGCAAGTCTAATATATCGGGGCCAAATATAGTGAGTTACAATAGGACGCTGAACTTGATCCTGACACTATTTATAGGTGGTTGCTTAGAGCGGGATATCGCTGTGAGTGAAACTGTGAAGGTGATCACAGGAGGTATACTTGCCGACTATAAGCCTTCGACGAGCTACTCCCCCCTACATGCCAGGCTGCCGGATGGCACTGTTTTGGAGTCTAACTTTACTGGTGTGTATAAGGATAGGAGCGACTTCTCACAGGATCTTGCTAGGTGGGTTATAGAGGTTTCAAAGTGCAAGGGTGACGGGGTTCAGGTAATCTCCTCCTATGTAAGTATAGGTAAGACTAGCGGAGCACGGCCTACATGGGTTCTAATTGGCTTGGATACTGGCGGTGATAGGGTGGACCTGATGCTCAAGGACTAGGTCCTACACCTGGTTACTCCCTGTTCCGTGCCTGAACCGGGGATAATGGATTATATTAGTGTGCGGCTTAGTATGCGGCTCCCCCTTGTAGCTATGCTGTAAGGGCGTCCTAGTGTCAATCAGGGGGGAACTACGGGCCTTCATCCCCTCCGGGCAGTGGGGTGGTCATTGACGGTATTAGCATACATACACGGAGGTATGAAGTATTAGTTTCGTGGCTGGCCAGGATATATGGGATTAGTGGGGACGTATCCCCCCCCCTTTGTATCTGGCCCCTGGCCATCCATATACATCATCGAATCACTGTAGAGCCTCGGGATTGCAGAGCTGGGCCCGTTGTACCCTTGGGGGGTCCTGGGCTGTGCTATTTCCTGCTTAGCTAGATTTCCCAGCTTGGCCAGGGCTTCTCTGTATGTAATCTCGCCCTTGCCCAGACTGTAGAGTATCCTGACGGCCTGCCTGTCCTTGCCGTTCTTCCTGGATTCCTCGGCTAGAGCCGTCAGCTCGACTAGGCGGTGCCTCATCACCAGCAACCTGGGGTGGCGCATGAGACCTCCACCCTCCTAGGCTTCTTACCGGGCATTAGGTTATGAAGCCAGCCTCGCCACCCCCCGCCTTTGCACTGGCGGGTTCCTCCGGCATTATCTATGGGCTAGGCGACTGCGCCTCTGCTAGGACCTTGCGCTTTATCGCTTCTTCTAGATCCTCTAGGGTTACTGGCCTAGAGGGGTCCAGGCCCAACTGTCTTAGTTCTTCTGGGTTGGCTACTAGTATGTGTGGCCTCTTGCCCCTGCATACTGTCTGGGGGGCTAGGGTTGCACATAGCTCCAGCTTCTCCCCCTCGGTCAGCCTCGGCAACACCTCCCTGAGTACCTCAGGGTTGCTCCAATCGAATAGGTGGTACCAGCGTGGATGTTTTAGTGCTACTAGGAGTATTGTGTCTCCTCCTGTTAGGTCTAGGCTCTTGGCTAGGCTTGTTGGTAGGTTTATCCTGTAGGTTACGTACTCCTTCTCCCCCGTCTTGAGCCTCTTCCTTGACACGTTGGCCCTGGCCGGTAGCACATGGAATACTAGGCTCACTGCATGAACCCCTGATCACATGTACATGTTTCCGGGGTAATATATCTTCCGCCATCCCAGCTTTTCCGTCAGAAGATTTTTAAGCCTGCGACCCCCGCCAGGAGGCATGGGGAGAAGGGGGGCTTGACTCCCAGGAGGCTGGAGGAGTGGATACTAGACCAAATCCTATGCGCCCTCTACAAGCTAACCGGCGAGAGCACCCATGCACACTACCCACTAGAGGCGGTGCTAAGGAAGATCCCTCCAGCCATAAGGGGCGACGTAAGGCAGGGCATAAAGCAGCTAGAGAGGCAGGGCCTGGTATACAGGAAGGGCGGAACCAAGAGCTACGGACTGACCCGGGAGGGGCTGGAGCGTGCGAGGGAGGCATGCCTGGAGGAGTAGCAGTGTAAATACACAACCCAGGAGGTCAACAGATAAACAGAAGGCCGGGAGCTAAGACCTGCCGGAGGGCGGCGAGGGTGATAATGCAACACAAGGCTAACACGTGATGTACACAAAACGCTGGCCACCACCCCACTGTATCCTAGTACATATCCAGGGCAGAACACCATTCTCCTAAGGGAGCCCCAGGGACTCGATCATAACCATGGCTACCAATATTGGCCGGCTCGAGGATCCCAGACCCACTGGTGGGGTCAAACACGCCACTCAGGCCGGGGTCTACCTTAAATTTTACTTGTAATCTAGGAAAATAACTTAAATGGCCCCCATACCCTATAGCCTAGGGGTGTATTTGGCTTGAGCCTATCAAGGCTTGTAGATGAGGTACTGTCATTAGTCAAGCTGGATCTATACGCTCCGCGGGGTGTTGTCGCCGGCGACAGGCTCCTAGTCTCGGCCCTCCGTGAGGGGGCCTCCAACCTCTACCTCCTAGAGGAGGGGAGGCTAGTCAGGCTGAATAGGGAGCCTATAAGCGGGGTAGCAGAGCCCCCATACGGCGCCGGCAGGGTGGTATTGTTCAGGGACGTGGCAAGGGGCAGGGAGCTGCATAGGGCGTACATAGTTGAGGTTGATAAGCCCGGGGAGGAGGAGCCCCTAACCGAGGACCTGGAGCCTATGAGGCTCTTCGGAATCGTGGACAAGGGCTCCCGGGTCTATCTAACCGGGGTCACGGCAACCGGTATAGCGTTATACGAGGTGGAGCCCCGCGGGGCTGCGAGGAAGGTTGCAGACCTGCCGGGGCTCTCCTTCCTCCTCGACGCCCACAACGGGGTGGGGGCTGGGGCCGTGTTCCAGCAGGACGCCACCATAACCCTCTTCACCGTGGACCTCGAGACGGGGGAGGTAAGGATGCACAGCCACCCGGGGAGCGTGTCCGCCGTCAGGTTCACCAGCGGCGGGGACCTGATCGTGGCCCTAGAGGAGCCCGGGGGCCTGGGGCTCTACAGGATAGACCCCGACACGGGCTCCCGGGAGCCGCTAGACCTGCCCCACCGGGACCTGGAGGAGTACAGGCCTAGGGCGGCCAACTACCTCTCCACCCTGCCGGGCGGCGAGGTCCTAGTTGTCGCAAGGAGGGATGGGAGGAGTAGGGTTTTTGTGGACGGCAAGGAGATACCAGGCCCCACCGGCACCTATGGGGCGGCGTATAGCTGGAGGGACGGCCTGGCGGTTAGCTACACCAGCCTCAAGGCCCCCACCAGGGTCCTCCACCTCCGCGACGGTGGGTGGAGCGAGGTCCTCGCCCCCGAGACACCGGGGTGGCTCACGGAGGCCCTAGGAGACACAGGCTTCCACTGGGTCGAGTCCTTCGACGGGGAGAGGGTGCCGGTATTCACGCTGGAGTCCAGGAGGGCCGGGAGGCCTGGGCCTACGGTGGTCCTAGTCCACGGTGGCCCATTCGCCGAGGACCTTGACGCCTGGGACGTGATAGCGGCTGCCCTGGCCCTCACCGGGTTCAACGTGGTGATGCCCAACTATAGGGGCTCCACGGGGTATGGGGATGAGTGGAGGAGCAAGATCATCGGGGACCCCTGCGGCGGGGAGCTGGAGGACATCGTGGCAGCAGCCAGGTGGGCCGTGGAGCAGGGGCTGGCTAGCTACAATGTGGTTATGGGCTACAGCTATGGGGGCTACGCCACCATGTGCGCCCTGACCAGGAAGCCCGGGGTGTTCAAGGCAGGGGTGGCTGGGGCCAGCGTTGTGGATTGGGAGGGTATGTATGAGCTGAGCGACCCCGCATTCAGGCAGCTTATAGAGCTCCTGCTAGGCGAGGATAGGGGTAGGTGGAGGGAGAGGAGCCCGATAAACTATGTCGAGAACCTCAGGGAGCCCCTGTGCATCATACACCCCCAGAACGACTCTAGGACGCCTCTGAAGCCGGTGCTGAGGTTCATGGAGAAGGCGCTGGAGGCTGGTAAGACGTTTGAGGCCCATATCGCACCTGACATGGGCCACGCCATAATGAGGGTTGAGGACATCGTTAAGATACTGCTGCCCGCCGTCGTCTTCCTCCACAGGATAAGGGGGGAGGGTGCGGGTTAGGGGTATATCCTGTCCCTGAACCTGGGGAAGGGTATCGAGTCCCTTATGTGGTCCAGCCCCGCCACCCACATTACCTGCCTCTCCACTCCTAGCCCGAAGCCGCTGTGGGGGACGGTGCCGTACCTCCTCAGGTCGAGGTACCACTGGTAGTCCTCGGGGTTGAGGCCCCTCCTCCTTATGGCCTCCTCTAGTGCCTCCAGGTCGTCCTCCCTCTGGCTCCCGCCAACTATCTCCCCCACCCCCTCGGGGGCTAGGAGGTCGAAGGCCAGCGCCTCACCGGGGTTCTGGGGGTCTGGCTTCATGTAGAAGCTCTTCAGCTCTAGGGGGAAGTGGGTTACGAAGAATGGGGTCTCGTACTCCTCCGTCAGTATCCTCTCCTCATCCGCTCCCATGTCGTCCCCGTACCTTATCTCCACCCCCCTCCGGTTGAGGATCCTTATGGCCTCCTCGTAGCGTATCCTCGGGTATGGGGTCCTCGTGGCTGGCTCCAGCTTCTCCGTGTCCCTCTTGAGGAGGCTGAGCTCCTCCAGCCTCTCCTCCAGCACCCTCTTGACTGTGTATGCGACAAGGTCCTCGACTAGCCTCATCTCCTCCTCCATCCCCGCCCAGGCCTCCTCGGCCTCCAGGTGCCAGTACTCGTAGAGGTGCCTCCTCGTCCTGCTCCTCTCCGCCCTGAAGCTTGGGGCTAGGGTCCACACCCTCTCTAGGCTGAATATGAGTGCCTCTAGGTAGAGCTGGGCGCTCTGGGTTAGGTAGGCCTTCTTGCCGAAGAAGTTTACCTCGAAGAGGGTGGCCCCGCCCTCCACTGCTGCCTGGGTTAGCATGGGGGGTGAGACCTCCCAGAAGCCCCTCTCCTGGAAGAACTCCCTGTACGCCCTGAACATGGTATCCCTGATCCTCATGACCGCGGTTAGCCTCCTGCTCCTGATCCAGAGGTGCCTCACGTCTAGTAGGTAGTCGACGCTCTCCCCGCCCTTGATGGGGAAGTCCCCCGCCAACCCTACGATCTCTAGCTTGTCCAGCCTCAGCTCAACCCCGCCGGGCGCCCTCGGGTCCCTGGCTACGACGCCCTCAGCAACTATGCTAGACTCTATCGTGGCCCTCCTGGCCTCCTCGACCACCTCCCGGGGGCTTGCCTGGTCGGATGCGACTAGCTGGAGTATGCCCTCCGAGTCCCTAAGGACTATGAATACCCTCCTCCCCAGGTCCCTATGCCTGTACACCCAGCCCCTAACCCTTGCCCGGGAGCCGGGCTCCATACCCCTTACCTCCCTCGTGGTGTGGAAGCCGCTGTAGGGCACGCCGCGCACCTCCAGGGCCTCCTGGGTGGGCCTGGGTGTCCTATTAACCCCGCTCCCCGGGGCTCTTAGCAGCCTGGGGCTTGTGGGGTTGTGTAGGGTCCTGGAGCTGGCCCGGGGTAGGGCGGCCCCGGCGTTGGAGGCGTATAGGGTCTACGCCGAGGGCCGGTATGGGATTAGTAGTAGCATGGAGAGGCTCTCATCCACCCTTGCACCTAGGCCGAGTGTGGATCCCTGCCTCGCGCTGGAGGAGATACGTGCCGGCGTTAACCGGGGGGTTTGCATCCTAGGCCCCCACACGCCCCCCAGCCTAGAGGGGTGCCCCGCCCTGGCTGGGCCTGAGCCCGCCGTGCACCATGCCCTGGCCCAGGGGAGGAGGCTCCTCTACCTGACCACCGATCTAGACATGAGCCTCAGGCTACTGGGGATGGCCGAGTACGGGTCATGGTATAAGCTGGTCCACGTGCATGGGGATAACCACTATAGGCTCAGCCTAGCCCGGGGGTGGAGCGGGGTCCTGTATACCAGCCAGGTTGACAACCCGTACACCCTCCCGGTGGGGGGCTTCACAGACGGCGACAGGGCGGTTGTGGTGGCCCTGATCCTGGGGGCGCCCTGGGTCAGGGTCATAGGCTTCCGCGAGGGGGAGGCGGCTTGGTATAAGGACTATAGCCTCCAGAAGGAGGGTAAGGTATGGGTCGCACACAGGATAATAGAGCACGTCGCCTCGAGGCTAGGTTATAGCGTGGAGCGGAGGGGGTGGAGCCTGGAGCTTATATCCCCCAGGCTACATGGTGGTATGGGGACCCGGCATTGATGATCGACACCTCAGATAGGAAGCCTGTGGGGAGAACGGGGGAGACCGTCTCGGCCATCGGCCTCGGCACCTGGGCGGTAAGGAGCGGGGAGGCGATGGTGGAGGCCCTGCTCTACGCGTTCAGCAACGGGATCGATAACGTGGATACGGCGGAGATGTATGGGAGCGGGGAGGCAGAGAGGATCGTGGGTGAGGCGCTGAGGAGATTCGGGAGGAGCGGGGTGTTTGTGACAACGAAGCTGTACCCCCACCGGTTCAGGAGCAGGGAGGCAGCGATAAAGGCGGCGAGGGCCAGCCTCGAGAGGCTGGGCCTGGACAGTGTGGACCTCATACTGATCCACTGGCCCGACGACCACACGCCGGTGGAGGTCCAGGTCAGGAACCTGGAGGCCCTGGCCATGGAGGGGCTCGCTAGGTACATTGGGGTGAGCAACTTCGACCGGAGCCTCCTGGAGAGGGCGGTCACCGCCACGAGGAAGCACGATATCGTCGTGAACCAAGTCCACTATAGTGTCTACCATAGGAGGGAGGTGGAGGACCAGCTCCTCCCCTACACCCTGGAGGCTGGGATAACGATCCAGGCCTACACGCCCCTGGAGAGGGGTAGGGTGGCCAGGGACCCCCTGCTAGAGAGGATTGGGAGGAAGTATGGGAAGACCCCGGTGCAGGTGGCGCTGAACTACCTCATATCCCAGCCCAGGGTGGTGGCGATCCCCAAGACCGAGAGGGTGGATCGGGTTAAGGAGCTCCTCGGCGCCATGGGTTGGCGCCTCTCGCCAGAAGACCTGGAAGCCATAAGGGAGAGCACCGGCTAGGGGGTGCCCAGAGGCCTGGCTAGGATCCTCATAACGGCCAGCGGCGGGGGGCATACTGGCTATGCGAGGGCCGTGGCCCTCCACCTAGCAGGGAGGCACCAGCTAGTCTTCGCGATCCGCCGGGGTGATGGGTGGAGTAGGAGCCGGCTAGCCGGGCTGGGCAGGGTGTATGAGACGTGGCCGGGGAGGAGCCCCGGGGACCCGGTGTGGAGGAGCATAGGCCTTGCCCGGGGCCTCTACGACGGGCTAAGGCTCCCCAGGGTTGATGCGGCGCTGTGTACTGGGCACAACCACTCTATCCCCCCATGCATAGCGGCGTGGCTCCGGGGCGCCAGGCTGATCCTCCTGGAGGATGTCTACAGGATTAGCGGAGGGAGTAGGAGTGTGAGGCTCCTCTCCCCCCTCTCTACATTGGTGGCGCTCCACTGGAGGGAGCAGCTTGGCCTCTATAGTAGGGGGATCGTCGTTGGCCCGGTGTATGAGCCCCCGACCCATAGGCCCTGGGATGGGGGGTACGTGTTGGTGACCACCGGCTCCCACGGCTTCAAGAGGCTCTTCGACACGATCCTGGGCCTGGCTGGTAGGTGGAGGCTCGTACTCCAGACCGGGAGGGTGGATCCTGGGCCCTATAAGAGGGCTGGGGTTGAGGCGTTCAGGTTCGACCCCGATATCGAGAGGTGGATAGCCGGGGCCAGCGTAGTGGTCACCCACATAGGCGTCACCGCCATCAATGCAGCGCTGGGGTATGGGAAGCCGGTTGTGATTGTGTATAACCCGGAGTGGAGGCTCGCTGCCCCGCCCCAGGATGCTAGGGTCGTGGCCTCGAGGATAGGGGCCCGCTTCCTAGAGAGGCTCACCCTGGATGGGCTGGTTGAGGCTGTGGAGGGTGCCCTGGCATCGAGGCCGCCCCGTATACCTAGCGGCGCTGCTAGGCTTGCCAGGCTCGTGGAGGCTACGTCCAGCCAGCGTATTTAACCCCCCGGTATACACCATGCTATAGTACGGGGCCCCCTATACTACTTACCCCCGGGGCTGGCGGGTTGCCTGATGAGCCTAAGACCGGCTTGGTGTTCATAACCGACGCGGTCAAGTGCGAGTACAGGGATAGTTCCCCCATGGGGAGGAGGCCCCTCACCCTCGCCCTGATAGGCCTCAACCTGACCCTCTTCATAGCCTCCATGGACCTCGTATACCCGATCCTCTGGGGCCACCTTAGGGACCCCCGGGTCTTCGAGTACCTGGCCTCCCCCGCCTGCGTCGCCTCCGGGGGGTGCCTGCCCCAGGTGCTCCTCTCCATGTTCCTCCACGCCGGGCTCCTACACCTTGCTGGTAACATGATCTTCCTCTACATTATCGGGGACAACGTGGAGGTGGCCCTGGGGTGGCGCAGGGCCCTCCTGGTATACCTCGCCTCCGGCATAGCGGGGGCAGCGGTGCAGGCGATAGCCAGCCTCAGGGACACGGAGCCCGCCCTCTTCATGGTCGGCGCCTCGGCGGCGGTCAGCGGCTTCCTCGGGGCATACCTGATCCTGTACCCCGGCTCCACCATGTGCTACTGCCTCGGAATCCCCATGATCCCCCTGTTCTACTACTGCTTCCGGCTGAAGGCCTCCAACTACATCGCGATCTGGCTACTCATACAGACCATCATACTGGCCACCGTGCCCTACATAGCGGTGTGGGCCCACCTAGCCGGGCTCCTCACCGGCCTCGCCCTGGCCAGGCACCTGGCCGACAGGGCCAGGATAGCTAGGCTCCGGATCCAGTTCGCCCGCGGCCTCTACAAGGGGCACCGGATCGACCGGGCCGAGCTGAGGCAGCCCTCCCTCTCCCCACTGGCCCAGATCCTGGTAATCGCATCCGCGGCCATAGTCCTAGTAGGCCTGGCCGCCTCCGTCCCCACAGCGCTCGGCCTGGAGGGGAAGTACTATAACGTGTATATGGATGTGACCGTAGCGGAGCACCGCCTAGCCGGGCAGATATACGTGATCAGGGACGTGGAGGTCAGGGTAGAGGACTCCCCGCCCCAGGGCTTCTACCTAGCCTACAAGGAGCTGAAGCCCAGGGCAACCCCAGGGGTCAGCGTGGAGGTGCTGGCTGGCAGGGGGGACTCTAGGAACCTGGTCCCCCTCGCGAGGGCTGAGATAGCCGCCGCGTCATACCATATGGAGCATGTCTCGTGGATGGCGTACGCAACCCTGGCCCTGGGCCTGGCCTCTAGCCTGGCGGCCCTCCACGCCGCATTGTATAGGCCTGAGGAGGTCGAGGTCACATATATAGGCGGCCTGGATGGGGAAGACTTATAAACCCCTCCAGGGGGCGTGGTGGAGGGCCTGGGTGCATGAGGTGGACTGGCGGGACTCGAGATAACCCCCCGGCTCCTCGACCCCCGCGAGTGTGTAGCCTGCTTCCTACACGCTAGGCACCTCCTACCCAGGGAGAAGGCCTACGCCCTACTCGAGGGGAGCCGGGGGCGTACCCAGCTCTTCGTCGAGTCATACAGGATCGCCCGCGAGAGGGTGGACCACATAAAGGACACGCTTAACTCCCACACCCTCCAGGCACTCCCAAGGATAGCCGGGCTCCTTAGAGAGGAGAGGAGCGCCCTAGCAGTCATGGCCAACGCCAACGCCGTGGACTATAGGATGCCCTGGCTCCAGGGAGGCCCCCTGGAAGAGGCCGGGTTCCGGGCCCACGTCGACGAGGGGGCGGTGAGGCTCCTCAGGAGGGCTGGCAGCATCGCGATACTCCTGGACAACGCCGGGGAGGCGGTGGTTGACATAGCATACGCCCTCACCAAGGCCTCCCAGGGCGTTAGGGTTGTCCTGGTGGCGAGGAGCATGGAGTATGAGACAGACGTGACCCGGGCAGAGGCTAGGAGGCTCCTAGCAGACATAGCGGAGGCCCTAGGCCTAGACCCAGGCCCAGTGGAGGTCCTGGGCACGGGCACAGACTACCCAGCGCCTATCCGCTCCAAGCTACACCCCTCCACCGCGGAGGCCCTCGAGGGGGTCGACGTGGTCATATCCAAGGGTATAGCAAACTTCGAGGCCCTCATGGAGGAGTGCTGGCCCGCCCCGGAGAGGGTGATCGTGGCCCTCAAGGCTAAGTGCCCACCGGTGGCGAGGGAGCTTGGCGTTAGGCTAGGGGACGCGGTGGCCAGGCTAGGGTACAGGTGCAGGCTGAGGGGGTGACCGGGGTGGAGGTACTCATATCAGACAGGGTCTCACAGCTCCTCCTCGACGAGCTCGCACGGCACGGGGTTCCAGTTGCCTATAAGCCCGGCCTAGCCCGGGGGGAGCTGCTCGAGCTAGTACCCAGGGCTAGGGTGCTGATCGTTAGGAGCCGGACTAGGGTCGATAGGGAGATGCTCGAGGCCGGGGCCCGGGGGAGGCTCAGGGCCGTGATCAGGGCAGGCGTGGGGCTAGACAACATAGACCTAGAGGCAGCCAGAGCCCTGGGGGTGAGGGTCTACAACACGCCCGAGGCCCCAGTGGAGAGCGTTGCAGAGCTGGCGATAGGCCTCATGATAGCAGCGGCCAGGAGGGTGGTGGAGCTTAACCTATACGCCAGGCAGGGCAAGTGGGTCAAGGGCACCGGGGTGGAGCTGGCCGGGAAGAACCTACTCATAGCTGGGCTGGGCAGGATAGGGTCAAGGGTAGCGGAGCTAGCCAGGGCCTTCGGGATGAGGACCCTAGCCTACGACCTACCCGAGGTACTCAAGACCAGGAGGAGCCTAGCAGAGCCCGTGGAGGACCTATGCAATGGCCTATCCCAGGCAGACTTCATAAGCATACACCTCCCCCTAACACCCGAGACCAGGCTCCTCTTCAACAGGGAGACCCTCAAGTGCACCAAGCCCGGTGCTATACTAGTAAACACGGGGAGGGGCCACGTGGTGGATCCCCAGGCCCTGCTAGAGGCGATAGAGGAGGGCAGGATAGCAGCTGCCGCCCTGGATGTGTTACAGGAGGAGCCCCCCACCGGCGGCCCGGAGCTGGAGCTACTCAACCACCCAAGGGTTATAGTGACCCCCCACATAGGAAGCCAGACCAGGGAGGCCCAGGACAGGATAGCGCTACACGCAGCCAAGATAACACTCAAGGTCCTAGGTGTGGAGCCGTGAAGCTCCTAACACCCGGCCCGGTGATGGTCAGGAGGAGCGTCCTCGAGGCCGCCAGCAGGCAGGTGATAAGCCACAGGAGCCCAGCGTTCAGGAGGCTAATGAGGAGCCTACAGGAGAAGCTGGCGGAGATACTAGGCCTAGCCGACGGTATGGTAGCGGTAATGCCGGGCAGCGGGACCACCGCGGTGGACTCAATGCTATGGAGCCTCATACCCCCACGATCCAGGGTCACGGTGCTATCCTGGGGAGACTTCGGGGAGAGGATCGCCAAAAGCCTCCAGGCCCGGGGGGCCAGGGTCAGGCTAGCCACGGCGCCCTGGGGCCAAGCCCTAAGCGTCGAGGAGGCGCTGGAGGCCCTAGAGGGCTCCGAGTACGCAGCTGTGGTGCACAACGAGACCAGCACCGGGGTGGCGTACAGGCAGCTCAAGAGGCTCGCCGAGGAGGCCAGCGGCATGGGGGTGAAGCTCCTAGTAGACACGGTATCAGGCCTAGGGGGAGAACACATCTCGATGGAGTGGGGCATCTACGCCGCAGCCACGTGCAGCCACAAAGCCATAGCGGCGCCCCCAGGGGTGGGCATGGTAGCCCTCAGCAGGGAGGCGGTAAAGGACCTCAGAGAGAGGGGCACACAGGGGGTGCCACCAATACTAGACCTAGACAAGTACAGGCGCTTCCTAGAGGAGAGGATGGAGACCCCATTCACACCCCCAGTAAACACGCTCTACGCCCTAGAAAAGGCCCTAGAACACATACTCCAACAGGGCATAAGAAACCACATAGAAGCCCACAGGATGAGGGCAGCGATACTCTACAACGCAGGCCCCCAACCACTACCCCCAGAGGAGCTACGGAGCAACACCGTGGTAGCCCTCAAGGTCCAAGACGCCCACAAGGTAAAGGAGGAGCTAGAACGCAGGGGATACATAATAGCCCACGGCATGGGCAAACTAAAGAACACAATAATCAGGATAGGAACAATGGGAGACATAACCACGGAAGATATAAGACAAGTAGCAGAACTACTATCAACATTCTATGGAAGTAAATACAAGAGCCTCTAGCTTATAGAGTATGACTTTCACCCCATGGTATCCGCCTGAAGCCACTGTCGAAGGCCAGTATTTCCTCTATCTCTCCCCTCCTCGCGTTGCTGCTATTAGAGCATCGCTTGGCAGTAACTTGCATTCTAATGCCAGCCTCTTGCTCTACTCGAATCCCTGTAGGTTAGAGGAAGCACGCTCAGCTTCCCAGCCATCCTGTCGAGTGCAGCTAGTCTGAGTCTAATGGTCTCTTCCACAGCTCCCTCTCGAATAGCTTCCTCACCCCTTGTAGGCGCCCCACAGGGCCCTCAGACTCGATTATGGAGAGGGCTATGAGCTTGTACGCCGTCTCCTCGAGGACGAGGGTGGAGGTTTGATGACTATCCCTACCTCCTCCGCCTCTCTAAGCTCTAAGTGTTCTAGGGGCTTCAACACACCCTTGTCATACCTAAACCCTAACCACTCTAGACAACACCAGTCCCAAACAACATTCTAAGACCACCGGGTCCTCCAAGCTTTTATCTCAGCATTTCACCTCATTAGAATAAGCCCATATCAAGTATAATCATAATCTTATACAGGCCCCCCGGTGGCTCCCCGGATTTAACCCTTCTAGGATTGTCTAGGGTGTCAGGGCGGCGGGCTTGATGTGGACCCAACCCGCTGACCTGTGATTGGGACGGCTGACGCTGACCCGCCGCCCCCACGCTACTATAGCGCATGGGGACCGTAAATATTATTCCTCCCGGGAGGGTGGCGCCGCGGGCCGGGGTTTGAACCCGCGCGGGCAGGCCACCGGCTTAGCAGGCCAGCGCCTTGCCAGGCTGGGTGACCGCGGCGCCGGTTATCTCGCCCAGGGAAAACGGGGGGTGGGTAAATGCTCTGTCTGATATTATGCCTCCCCGCCTCCGCTCCCGCTTCCGGTGTTCTATCCTTGGTCGATTGGTATGAGGGCTATCCTCAGGTATATGGTGAATCCGTCGATCGCCGTCTCGCCGTAGACACGGCTGGCTTTGAACCATGAGGTGTAGGGTTGGCCGTAGGGGCTGTGGAATAGCTTGTCGTTCACCGGCACGGGGTAAAGGTAGGGGTATGACTGGTATATGGGGTTGTCTGGGTCGCCGGGGGCGTCCTTGTTGCGTGGTATGGCGTAGCCCCTGTCGGCGTACCACGCCGTGTCGGCGTCGGTGCCATAGAGGCGGATGCTACCGGGCAGGGTGCCCTGGGCGGTTAGGTTTATCCGGTACTCGCTGGTCATAGTGGTGTAGAACTGGTCTACGACCGCCTCGCCGGGGGTCTCGGGCAGTATGCTCCACGGGCCGTAGGCGGCGAGTAGTATGCCTCCCCTCCTCTTCGCCTCCTCAACAACCGAGAAATCGGTCGAGTTTACCTTCTCGCCGATCGCCTTACCGACGGTGTTGCTTAGGAAGTCGTCTAGCTGCCTCTTGTTCGCTATGAACTAGATTCAATCAGTGTACCTGGACGGGCAGGGAAGGCTCCTGACCGTGTCGCTTTCAACTCTATGAACCAGATTCATAGATACTTTGACATTAGGCTGGGCTTGGAGGATGACCTTCCAACCCTATGAACTAGATTCGGTCGACCTGACGGTAACCCCTCAGGCGCCGCCTGAGGTCTTTCAACTCTATGAACTAGATTCCACTCATCCCCATTACACAGCCGTACCTTGCACCCCTCGAAGCCTTTCAACTCTATGAACTAGATTCAGAGGTGGAGGTCTAGCCGGGGGTGGTGGTAGATGAGCACTTTCAACTCTATGAACTAGATTCTCGATGTCTATCCTAGCTAGCTCTTTCCTGACCCAGCGGCTCAGCTCTTCTTTCAACTCTATGAACTAGATTCACCGCTACAAGCGCTAGAGACAGTATCCTCACTCCTCACTCACCTCCCCTACTTTCAACTCTATGAACTAGATTCCCTGCACTGCTGATCGACGGGTGGAGGGAGGACACCACGCCTTTCAACTCTATGAACTAGATTCGGCCCCAGGGGTGGCGGGCTTGGGGGCGGAGATGATCCTTTCAACTCTATGAACTAGATTCCCACGACAGGTGCACGGAGGAGGCGATGGGGCCCTGTTAGCTTTCAACTCTATGAACTAGATTCCCGTGGTAGCCGCTCACGCCTGCGCCCTTCACGTACGCGTCTTTCAACTCTATGAACTAGATTCGCGGCTCTACTAGGCTGGCTAATGCTAGCCTAGGCTGGGCCTTTCAACTCTATGAACTAGATTCACTATGAACTCTACAAATACGAGTATTACCAGGTCAAAGTAGCTTTCAACTCTATGAACTAGATTCGCGTTACCTGAGGGAGCACCATAAGAGGGCTGTAGTGGATCACTTTCAACTCTATGAACTAGATTCGATTCGCACCTCTTCCCCGGCGACTCTACTAGCTTCCTAACAGCATCCTCCTTTCAACTCTATGAACTAGATTCAGACCGTTACGACAACGTGGGTTACGACCACAACAGTCATCCCTTTCAACTCTATGAACTAGATTCTCAAGAATCAGAGGAGTATACGAAGTTTATCTAGGGCCTGGCAACTTTCAACTCTATGAACTAGATTCTATCTCTAGTATTCCGGACTCGGCCAGCCTCCTCTCGCTTTCAACTCTATGAACTAGATTCCTAGACCTCTCTCAATACACGTGGCACACTCCAGACACTTTCAACTCTATGAACTAGATTCAATTATCAGACGTCAGGCTCCTAACGTTCTTCTCAAGTCCCTTTCAACTCTATGAACTAGATTCGTCTGGAGCTTGTGGTACTCGTACCTGAGCAATGTAAGGTAGCTTTCAACTCTATGAACTAGATTCATGACCGGGTCCGGAAATGCCCCCAAGGCCACAGCCCACCTTTCAACTCTATGAACTAGATTCCTCCTCCCTTCTTTATCTTGGGCCTGACACGGGCCACGGCCGCTTTCAACTCTATGAACTAGATTCCGTTCATCCTGATGAACACTGTGTTGCCTGGTTGTATTTCGACCTTTCAACTCTATGAACTAGATTCTTGATGTGCATGACGTGGATGACGTTGTCGGCGAGCCTCCGTAGCGCGCTCTTTCAACTCTATGAACTAGATTCTTGGAACCTACTCAACCGAACTCAACGACGCGGAAGCAATACCTTTCAACTCTATGAACTAGATTCGCTAGCTAGCGACTGGTTGCCGGCGCTATCCGTATCCGCCAAGAAAGACTTTCAACTCTATGAACTAGATTCTTTTGGAATGTGCGCCACTCGGGGCCGTCGTCTATGTTGTCGAGGTAGCTTTCAACTCTATGAACTAGATTCGCATCGTGGGGCGCTTTACGCCTCTGCTCATGTTCTTTGACTTTCAACTCTATGAACTAGATTCTTCGTTGTGTATGATGTAGTATAGCATCTCTGTGACCTGCTTTCAACTCTATGAACTAGATTCCTAAGCCTGCTACAGGAGAGAATAGTCTACGACCCGATGACCTTTCAACTCTATGAACTAGATTCTCCTCCCTCAGTAGCGTAGGCCTCTGTCTCCTTCTGGAATACGTCTTTCAACTCTATGAACTAGATTCCTAGATTCGGAACTCTTCGGCTCGATAGACGTGGCCGAGCTCAGCAAAACCTTTCAACTCTATGAACTAGATTCTTAAGAGTAGAAGGGTGTAGTACAACATGAAACTAATGCCTTTCAACTCTATGACTATGAACTAGATTCCTTCCATCACAAGACCGGGAGCCTACGCTACAGCTTCACTTTCAACTCTATGAACTAGATTCGCGTTATTACCTTGTGCTAGACGTAAACATAAAGCTGAACACCACCTTTCAACTCTATGAACTAGATTCAGCGCTCGGGGACGACGATCCGCTGAGGCTGATACTGACCTTTCAACTCTATGAACTAGATTCAGGTACCCGTGGCGACCCCGGAACGCCTAGCCAACCAGCCTTTCAACTCTATGAACTAGATTCGATATGTCAAGCAGGCGGCGAAGATAAGAGATAGAGCTGAACCTTTCAACTCTATGAACTAGATTCAGGGATAGCAACGTCGGCCAATACGGGCGCTAGAGCTTCGACTTTCAACTCTATGAACTAGATTCGTGAGTTGGGGTGGGAGAGAAAGTGGAGGGTAGCCTTGGGCCTTTCAACTCTATGAACTAGATTCTCGGCGCAGTCTTGGCTTGGCTCTAGAATTTTGCCGTAACTTTCAACTCTATGAACTAGATTCCCACCGAATCCTATCCATCTTCACCACCCTCTCTTATTCCCTCACACCTTTCAACTCTATGAACTAGATTCGGTGTGTAGTGTGTCGTGTGGAATAAAGGAAGAGGAGCTTTCAACTCTATGAACTAGATTCCCTAGCCCTACAGGAGGCGATGTTCCACGCCAGCCACTTTCAACTCTATGAACTAGATTCTATACCAATCCTTATAACCCCGGAGGGATCCTTAGCTTTCAACTCTATGAACTAGATTCACCATGTCCGCTAGGTGCTGGTGCTCCTCCACGTACCTTAGCTTTCAACTCTATGAACTAGATTCCTAGGCATAGACACAAAAAAGATCCTGCCAGCCTTATTGCTATACACTTTCAACTCTATGAACTAGATTCATAGCAGAGGCACAATTAGCGTATGACAACGGAAGGCTAGAGTGCGTAGCTTTCAACTCTATGAACTAGATTCATCACGTATTCTCCCCTTACCCCTATCTACCCTGACTACTCTATCTTTCAACTCTATGAACTAGATTCGGGTTCATGAACTTCGACGAAATTAACCGTAGGCATCCTGTACTTTCAACTCTATGAACTAGATTCGCTATCTGGTCGAGGAGCCGGGTGGCGGGTCGCACTTCACTTTCAACTCTATGAACTAGATTCGATGTGGAGCGCCTTGAGCGAGTGATACGCATCGCAGTCCTTTCAACTCTATGAACTAGATTCCAGGAAAAAACCTATCCCCGATATTTTATCACCGTAAAGAAAAAGCTTTCAACTCTATGAACTAGATTCGTTGATCTTGTGCAGGTCGATAAAGTCCTCAAGTGGGGCGTCTTTCAACTCTATGAACTAGATTCACATAAGCGAGAATCCCTGCGCCGCCGCCGAGGAACCCAACTTTCAACTCTATGAACTAGATTCTTACCCTGAAGTTCTCGGCGAATAGCCCAGCCCCACCCAGCCGCCTTTCAACTCTATGAACTAGATTCGGACCCTTCTGGGCCTGGGGTTTGCAGCCTTGCCCCTAGCCTTTCAACTCTATGAACTAGATTCCGGTGCACGACCACACTGTCGCCCAGTTGGTCGGCCTCGGCTGCTTTCAACTCTATGAACTAGATTCACCACGTCGTCCCTACGCCTGGCCCTAAGCCCCAGCTTTCAACTCTATGAACTAGATTCCCACACCCGCGTATACTCGGGGCTGGCGGCATCCACGCCTTTCAACTCTATGAACTAGATTCTGCATTGCACTTGTAGGGTTCTATTCTATCATAGATCTTAGATTTTTCTATTATCTCCTAGTGCCTTGCCTCTTGTCGTTTATTTTTCGGGGTCTGATGTATATGGTTTAGTTGTTCCTTATTAAATATTATCATCGTGTGGTGTATATATTCCCACTGTGTTGTGGGAAAATGGGTCCTGGTTGTGTTTAATGGAACATTGTGGTGGAGGAATACTAGTTTTTCTATTCGCCTTTAGGCGTGGAAAGCTTATAGCTTTCCCGTGCTGGGTTGGGAAATCCCTGCCGGGGCCGGGAGGTTTATATGGGGGGTTATGTCGTTCCTATGGTGTTTCCCGGTCTAGTCTGGGAGTTGTGGCTCGTGGGGTTTCTAATGCGTTTCACTTTTACCTGCCGTAGTTTGTAGTCGGTGACTGGTGTGTTTGGTACAGTTCTGAGGAGGGCGTTGCGGAGGGTTCATGGGGCTGGAGGCCCCGTGCCGGGGGAGCTTAGGGGGTGGAGGTGGGATGAGCCCCCTGTTAGGCCTAGAGCTTATCTGGGGCTTGGTGTCAGCGAGGTAGCTTATAGGTACTGTGATAGCTTCCGGGACTTGTGGCTGAGGAGGGTTAAGAGGGTATCTAGCAGGAGTAGTGAGCCTCTCAGGGTTGGGCTGGTCGTTCACAGGGTTTTCCATGAGGCTGCCGGCGACTTGAAGAGGCTGCTGGGCAGGGGGCTGGAGCCTTGGGATGCTGTAGAGATGCTCCTAGCCAGGGCTGGTAGGGGGAGGGATTGGCCCCGCTGGGCCGTGGAGCTGTATAGAGCCTTGGTTACGATGTGGGCTGGCGAGAGTGCTGGTAGTAGCCTGCTCTATGGCGGGGTTGGAGCTGGCTGGCTTCCATGGCTGAGCGAGTATGTGGTTGACGGGTCTCCGCTGGGCTTGTCGCATAGGCTTAGGGTCGATGCTGTGGAGGGTTCTGGCGTTGTGGTAGAGGTGAAGTATGGCCAGGCTGACTGGAGGCACCGTATCGGGCTGGCTGGATATGCGCTAGCGCTGGAAGCAGCTTTCGAGGTGCCGTACGACTACGGCGTCTTGGTTAGGGTTAGCGGTGTACCCGGCGGCAAGCCTAGGGTGGCCCTAGAGCCCGTGTATATAGGCGAGGAGTTGAGGAGGAGGTTCCTGGAGAATAGGGATGACGCTATAGACGTGGTCCTTTCGGGAATCGACCCCGGGCTGTCATCATCGTGCAGCACTGCATGCCCCTTCTATACCGTGTGCCATGGGGGTGCTGAAGGGTGAGGATGCTGGTCCTGGATGGGTATGGCCTAACGCTAGCCGCATCCCACGGAGCACTAGTCGTTAGGGGCAGGGATGGCAGGAGGAGCATCCCGCTAAGCGACGTCGACGTGGTTATAGTCGCCACCAGCGGCGTGTCGGTGACCAGCAACGCGATCAGGCTGCTAGCCAACTCCGGCGTAGAACTGGTAGTACTCGACCATAGGGGCATGCCAGTCTCAATACTATACGCTAGCCACTATACGAGGACCCCCGAGACGAGGAGAGCCCAATACGAGGCACACCACAACGGCCTAGCCCCACAGATCATAAGGGAGATAGCATACACCAAGGCCTGGAACCAGAGCTGCATACTACGCAAGCTACGACACCACTCCCCGGAGGAGATTAACAGCTCCCTAGCAAGCATGATGGAGGCTCTAGACAGGCTAGCGGCAAGCCCGCCGAGGGATATTACAGAGGCCAGGAGGTGGGCAATGCACCTCGAGGCAGCAGCCGCCAGGGCCTACTGGTCCGGGGTGGCTGCGGTACTACCCAGCGAGCTCGGATTCGACGGCAGAGACCAGGACGCCCCCGACCCGGTCAATGCAGCCCTGAATTATGGGTACGGTATACTATACGGCATAGCATGGAGGAGCCTGGTACTGGCGGGTCTAGACCCCTACGCAGGCTTCCTCCACGCGGACAGGAGCGGGAAGCCCGTGCTGGCGTTCGACTACGTGGAGCTGTTCAGGGCCCACCTGGTAGATTACCCGTTAATCCGGCTCCTGCTCAGGGGCTGGAGGCCGGGCTACAAGGAGGGCAGGCTCGACCCAGCTTCGAGGAGGAGGATAGCGGAGGAGGTGAACAAGACCCTCTCATCCAGCATCGCGGGAAAGAGGCTAGAGAACATAGTCAGGGGGAACGCATTGGAGCTCGCCAAGAGCCTCAGGACCGGGAGAGAGTACAGGGCGTGGAGGGGATGCTAGGTGAGGGTAATGGTTGTATACGATGTAAGCGACGACAAGAGGAGGCTCAGGCTAGCCAGAACCCTTGAGAGGTGGGGGCTATCCAGGATACAGCGGAGCGCGTTCACAGGCGTGCTCCAACCCGCCAGGATAAAGGACCTGGAGAGGCTAGTCAAAACCATCGTGGACCCCAGCACCGACATAGTCCACATACTGCCGGTCCAAGACCAGGATTGGAGGAGGGTCAGAGTAATTGGGAGGCAGTGGGGTGAGGCCGTTGTACCCGGAGCCGCTCTACTCAAGTAGAATCCCCGTAACGCTGGTGAAGGACCATGCCTACTGCCCAGCCATACCCTGGATAAGGAGGTTCCTGGGATACAGGGAGCCTAGGAGCCCAAGCATGGAGACGGCTAGGGTGGACGCTTCATACAAGGAGGAGGTCGCCAGGGAGCTGGGCCTGCCGAGGCCCTGGAGGATCGAGCTACCCGTCCAGGGCGTGAGCATCCCCCTGAGTGGCGTGGTGGATATTGTAGCCGGGGATAAGAGGCTCACGGTGGTAGAGGTTAAAGCGTATAAGAGGAGGATGGACAGGAGCAGGCACTTCAGGATCCAGCTTCTACTATATGCCTACATAGTGAACGAGACTATAGGGCCCGTCAGGGAGGCCATACTCTACATGCAGGGCCACGTATACAGGACCAGGGTGACGCTTGACCTGCTCGAGGAGGCTAGGAGGGAGGCGGAGAAGACTCTAAAGACGCTGGCCAGCGAGGAGCCCCCGAGGCCCAGGCAGCCCCGGAGGAAGTGCAGCTACTGCTGGTACAGGAGGGTTTGCCCATCCCACTACTGACGCCCTGCGCTTAAAGTATTTAGCCTCATAGACCTATAGATACTCCTGGAGGTTATAGTTTGCCCGAACGACTATTCGTCGCGACGCTAGGCTTCAACGAGACATACCTAGTTAACACACTCCACAAGTATGGCGCCTCCCGGGGCGATGGCGTACTTATAATCACCCTCAACCCCCTGGTTGGGGGTGTTAGGAAGGCATTGAACAACCTGAACGGGATATCGCAGGTAATGGGATTCACTATGCATGGAGTGGTGGAGGTTGAAAGAGAGAGCCCTGCATCATCGATAGTCGGGATTATAGAGAGGGTGAGCGAGGTATCGGAGAACCACGGGTACAAGAGGATTATCGCGGACCTCACCGGGGGCCCTAGGATAGCAGTCGTCTCTACAATGACCGCACTACTACTATTACCCCCCGGCCTGAGCGTGGAGGTAAGGGTCCAGGATGAGACTGGCGGAGAGGGCGACCTAAGGCTAAGCATAGAGACGCTGAGGGTAGCGCTTAGGGGCCTTGGAGAGAAGGGCAAGGTCCTAGCGTACATTGTATCCAACCCCGGCTCGATGCCAGGGAGTATAGCAGAGTCACTAGGACTATCGCCCAAGACCGTGGCAAACTACATCACAAGCCTGAAGAAGATGGGGCTCGTGATCCAGAAGGGCAGGGGGAGGGGCGTCTACCCCACGGAGTGGGGAATAATGCTCTCCAGGCTTGGGAGGGTGTAGGGGCATGACCAGGATCCTCGTGGCAACCCTAGGGTTCTCCATGGACTTCATACTCAAGAGGGTATACGACAGGGAGATGCCTGACGTGGACGAGGTTGTAATTCTAGCCCTGTGGACAGACGAGGGTAGCTGGGGCAGAATCAAGGATGCATACAACCTCCTACGCATGACCCTGGACAAGACCGGCGTGAAGTCGAGCCTCCACAAGATACCCTACAGCAACAGGATGATAGGCAACCTGAGGGAAAAGCTACGGGAAATTGCATTGAAGAACCCTGAAGCAGGTATAGAGCTCTTCCTCACCGGGGGCCCCAGAATACTCGTAGTTGCCACGCTCCTAGCCGCTGTAAGCCTAAGAGAGGATATAGTGGGGCGGATTACGGTAACTGTTTATGGAGAGAACTTCCCGGGTACACTGAACATTAGACTATCCCAAATATTAGTCCTGAACAGGCTGGACAAGAGGTCCGAGAAGATCCTCCACGCAATCGCTAAGGGGATCACTGATAGTGGGAGGCTCATGGAGGAGGTTAGAATGCCCAAGAGCAGCTTCTACCTCAAGCTTAGCGAACTCGAGGAGCTCGGCCTCATCAAGAGGATGGGTAGGGGTAAGGTGGGCCTCCAGGAGGGCGTGGACAACATAATATAAAGTCCAATATACATGAACCAATATTATAGCCAAATAACCCACTAAAACCACTAATATTGCCCTTAATCATACACAAACAATAGACTTATTAACCTCCGGCAACATATATAGGAACTAGAAACGAGGAGGTGGAAACAAGGTTGAGTTCAAGCCCGAATCTAGCCGAGACCGCCCCTAGGAGGGGCGACAAGCTGGATCCCATTATAGATATCCTGGCATACTTCACGGCAGCCAGGAGGTACGGCTACGTAGACGCGCTAGCAGGCGCGCTTAACCCTGAGATCGCGAAGGCTGTTATAGCAGATGCACTGAGGGACTTCGAAGTATCCTGCGGCGGAGGTAAGAGCAAGGAGGAGTGTGTCAAGTGCCCGAGCATAGACCCTGATAGCCTAAGGAACGCCATAGAAATGCTGGACAGGATGCTCGGCAAGCTAGACAAGCCTGGGAAGGGTTTCTTCGAGACGATAAGGAGCATGACCCTCAAGGCGCTGAGCAGGGCTCCTAGCCTAAGGATCAGGCCTTGCAAGAAGGATGAGGGCTCCGGGTCCTAAGAGGTGATGACAGTGGCGAGTTTCAGGAGTATGGGCGGGTTCCTGTCCCTCACGCTTAGGGTGCTTGTGAACCTCGAGAGCCTTAACATGGCTGAGAGTGTTGGAAACGTCACCAGGCACAGGAAGGCGCCTGTGGTGGTCAAGGCTGAGGATGGCGGCTACAGGATGGTGTATGTCCCTGTGATAAGCGGGATGACCCTGGCACACCACTACCAGAGGCACCTGGCCATGGCAGCAGCATCCATGGGCCTGCCCGTCACAAGGATGAGCCTGCTAGGCTACTTCATGAAGTTCGCAGAAGACTCGATAATACAGAATCATTACCCGGAGGTTAAAGACAAGGTAAAAAAGGATAAACCCTGTGAGAGCGAGGAGGCTATAGTGAGGGCCTGCACAGTAGCTGATGTAGGCGGCTTCCTCTACACCAATGGCGGGGTGAAGAGGACTAGCAGGTTTAGCTTCACCTACCTAGCCCCAGCGCTAGAGGCACTGGAGAAGGGAGCCGCTGGTGTACTCCCACAGCTACACACCAGGTACACGCCTGGAGCCAGGAAGGAGGAGCAGGCCCTGTACTATGTGGATACCGGAAGCGCACTGTATACGCTAACCTACACGCTGGAGGCCAGTAAGATAGCGAGGCTAGAGACATGCCCAGCCCTCAGAGAAAACAAGGAGGACCTTGGACCCGAGGAGAGGGTGAAAAGATTCGAGGCCTCCTACAAGGCCCTAGCTGCGATGCTTGGAAACATGGCATTCGGAGCGAAGAGGAGCAGGAGCCAACCACACTGGGTCGTGGATAGTGTGATAGTAGTCGCTGGCGTAGGGCTCACACCATTCATACCAACCCCAGGCCACTACAGCGACTATATGCAGGACACCATAAACAGGCTAAAGGTGCAGGCAAGTGTAGGTGTGCTACGAGACTACACGATAGAGTACTACATCAGAGGAGGATCCACAACAGCCAAGCCGGGAAGCGGTAACGAGGCCGGGAACCTGGAGGAGGCGATAACAAGGGCATCAGAATGGCTAAAGGAGAGGCTAGGGGAGGCCTAGCAGGGATGCGCCCCGTCCTACTATACTCCAAGATAAGGCTACACTGGGGCTTCATAACACGGGTGCCAGGAGCCAGCGCCGCCCAGCCAGCCTACCCCCTACCCCCTCCAACAACCGTGGTCGGGGCCTATGCAAACCCCCTGGCAAGGCTAGTAGGGGAGCCTGACTCGCTCTACACCGGGCTAGCAGGAGGCCCCCCTAGAGGCAGGAGGAGGCCCAGGCTAATGCCCAGGATCCTCAAGTGTAGCTTTGAAGCTACACTAGGTGCAGGGGCTGGGCTATCCGGCCTAGTAGGGGTTGCTAGTATAGAGGAGCCCTCGAGGATACTGGCAGGCCCCTACAAGGGTGGGGGCTCCTATGAGAAGGCGGTGAGGAGCCCACCGTATATTGGGGTACAGGAGGTTATGCCTGTACAAGCTATGGGCCACGCAATAGCGCCCGGAGCCATGATCGAGATGGCCTGGCTACTGGATGCGGATAGGCTTTCGGCCTGCCTGGGTGTTGGCGAGGAGAAGCTTGTGGGCATCCTCGAGCTGGTGGCTTGGTCCGTGTATAGGGTGGGCAGCCGTGAGGGGCTGGCTAGCGTGGTAGATGCTAGGGTGTATGGTGAGCCCAGGATCGGGGAGGGCGTATTCAATTCCATACTGTACCAGAGGGCAGACTGCGCCACGCCGGAGATGGGTGGCACCATCGAAGTTACGCTGAACGATATACACTACGTGGAGGCGCTCTACCATGTCCCAGCCCGTGGCAGTGTGGGGGCGCTAGCCCCAGGAGACCCTGTAACGTTCACGACGCAGCCATCATGCAAGTATGCCACGGTAGATGGCGTGGGCCTAGCCTTCAGGGGGTGACCAGGGTGGAGGCCAGGATAGGGCTCCTACCACCAGCATACATGGGGAGGAGGATGCAATACGCACTACTATCCCTATCACCCATAGCCAGGGACCCCGACAGGCTATCATACACGCTACTAAGCGGAGAGGCCAGGCTAAGCTCTACAGAGCTCAAAGCACTAGCAATGCAGGCACTAGGATTCATAACAGCATCCCTGAGGGCGAACCAGAGGAACTGCCGGGGCCCCATACTTGCTGGCGTGGACTGTTGCAGCATAAGCGGTGGCCCAACCCTATACACCTCAGGATCGAATGACAAGAAGATCCTAGAGAATGCCGGGCTGGCCGAGTGCCACATAGTCAAGGAGGCTAGGGGGAGGGGGAAACCCGGCCTAACCGTGGGGTGGACCCACGCAGCAGTAAGCTACGCCCACAAAGTGCTAGAGGGTAGGGTAGACGGCGGGGAGCGTAGGTACGACCTGCCTATGCTGGCCAAGTCATCGCTATTCAGCAGGAGCAGGGGATACACTGGCGTATGGGAGACGAGGAATTATAAGGTAACATTGCACGAGCTAGGCACAACCCTACTAGGCGGCGCCATAGCGTATCTGGGGAGGCAACGGGTCTCCGAGGGCGGCGATAGAGGAGGTAGTATAGAGTTCTACCTCCTACCCGACAGGCCCTCCGGGGAGTACAGGGCCCTTGCATCGCTAGCCTCAATGGGGAGCCTGGGGGGCAACCTGGCAGCTAGGGCCGCGAGGCTAGCCAGGACCGGCGTTAGCCTGGAGGCCGCTATATCCCTGGCATTCGCAGTCATGGTGGACATGTATAGGAGCAAACTGTCCGGCCTGAACCCTGCCCTGGTAGCGGGGTCTGCTAGGATCTACATGGTAGGCACAGGGCAGAGGCCTATGATAAGGGGAGGAATACCCATCTCCCCCGCGTTCTACCAGGCATACACGAGACCTACAATCAGGAGGCTGTACAACATAGCAACCAATGCAGGAGGCAGCCTCAATGATGCAGCTGTAAACTGCATCAACAAACTATTCCTACAGGCACAGTCGGGGCCCCACGGCGACTACATACTAGACTGTGCGAGGACCCTAGAGGGAGCCCTCTCATCACTCAAGGGGAAGGAGGCCACGAGTGACCTGGCTGAGGAGGCCAGGAGGCTGCTTGAGAGCCTGCACCACGAGTATTTTAGGATAGTCGTGGGTGAACGTATTGCATAGCCCAAGACCCTTAATGGAGGCGGCGTGGAGGGAGGTTGAGGCAGGCCATATACCCATAATCGTAGCCCCCACAGGCTACGGGAAGACGAGGGCAAGCCCCTGGCTCTATGAGGAGGCCCGTAGGCGCGGGCTTGCTTCCGGCCTAATCCATGTCGCCCCCCTCAGGAGCCTGGTCACAAAGATATACCGTGACATCTTCAAGCCCGCGAGCCCAAGGGCGGGGTACCAGGCCCACATAGACCTGGGCGGGGATAAGAGTAGCTACTTCCTTAGGGAGCTGGTGGTTACCACTGTGGATAGCTTCCTGTGGAACCTGTATAGGCTCCCCGTAACCGAGCTCATGGCCATGGAGAAGAGGGTTACTATGGGGCACTACTACCCCGTGTATACGAGCGTGTACACGAGCCTCACGGTGTTCGACGAGGCCCACGTGTATCTAGGAGGCGGGGGCCAGGATCCTGGTAGGGCGGCTTTCGTAGCATCGCTTATGCATCTAGCCAACCTGGAGGCTCCCCTGGTGGTGGAGACTGCTACTATGCATCCAAGCATCCTGGGTTGGGTTAGCCTCATGCTAGAGCTTCAAGGCAGGAAGGCTAGTATAGCAACTCTCGATTGCTACGCGAGCCGCCTCCAGGATGCACTTGGCCCGGGAGCCCGTGTTGATGGTGTTAGCGACGGGGAGTGGGTTAGAGGCTACCGGCTAAAGTGGAGGACCTCGATAGTAGACGGCTGGGATAGCGTCCTAGACGATATAGTTAGCGACTCCAGCAGTGGCCCCGTACTGGTGGTCGCCAACACTGTGAAGACCGCTATAAGCCTCTACAGCAGCCTGAAGGACCGTGTAGAGGATGAGGATATTGTGCTTGTACACGGGAGGCTCGCATCACGGGACAGGGTGGCGGTGGAGAAGCGTATAGGCTCGATGAAGCGTGGCGTCATTGTTGCTACGCAGGTAGTAGAGGTTGGTGTTGACGTCAATGCGGTAGCGGTTTACAGCGAGGCTGCCCCCATAGAGAATCTCGTACAGAGGGCTGGCAGGGCGTGTAGGAGGGGAAAGGTTCTAGGCCAATGCCGGAGTAAGGGGGGCAAGCTAGTAGTGGTCAGGCCGCGGAGCCACCAGCCATATGAGAGGCGTAGCATAGACTACACTATAGGGGCGGTTGAGAAGTATGGGGTAATAGATTGGCGCCTGCCGTGCACGGAGCCGGAATCAGGGGCAACGCCGTATACAAGGCTGATAGAGGAGGCCGGGGATGATACAGCCTACAGCCTGACCCCTTACGCGGACCTGTATGAGGTTTATCTAAACGGCGATGACCGCCCCTCCGCTATGCTGGATCTACTAAACGACATGGGATTGTGCAGTATATACAGGGACTCCTCAATGTACCCGATACACACTACGAGGGGCGAGGTTCTAGTGGACTTGAAATGGCTAAACAAGAACTGGGCCAAGATCCTCGACACCAGCAAAGGCATTAGGATAACTATAATGAGGCAAAACAGCGAGATTGAGGTAGGCATCAGTGAGGATGATTGGAAAGAGGCCATCAACTCGGGAAAGGGATGCAGGCACACCTATACGGCCTTGAACAAGCTTGTATCAAGAGCTGCTAAGGATGCAGGGATAGAGGGCGTCTTCAGCTGGGTGCTCAAGGCACGGGAAGGCGCGTACCATAGAGGTCTAGGATTCACCGTCGACCTGGAGGAGGCTGGTGTACTATGAGTGGTATATGTGCTTACGCCGAGCTTG
This sequence comes from Acidilobaceae archaeon, assembly GCA_027014125.1. Taxonomy (GTDB): domain Archaea; phylum Thermoproteota; class Thermoprotei_A; order Sulfolobales; family Acidilobaceae; genus S012-22. The sequence goes on from JALWEI010000039.1 coordinate 48,222, forward strand.
TAAATGGCAAGCTAAACTGCCTCAGCCTACAGGAGCACCTAGCAAGGACTGCATACATAGCCCACAGCCTATTCCAGAGGCGGATCGAGGTAAGCCACGGCCCCCTGGGGCGGCTGAACAGGCTATTCGAGACACGTGGACCTAGGCCGGCTACGATGATCCTGGTGCTAGCGGCGCTACTACACGACGTGGGGAAGGCCTCAAGCGTGTATAGGCTCCACGAGGATAAGGGCTACGCCACATACCCCCTGCACGAGCACGTCTCGTCGCACCTAGTAGGCCTGAAGATTATAGACATGTATAGGGAAGGCGGCGGGGTTAACCTGGAATGTGCTAGGGGGCTCCGACTAGTGGCAGCGGTCATATCTAGGCACCACTCTGCCATGCATTGTAGGCACCCGGATGAGCTAGTTATGGGCGCATGCAGGTGGGGTATAGAGAGGCTCCAGAATGCGGTATCGGGAGTCTCCAGGGATAGGGTTCTGGAGGCTCTGCCAAGCAAGGTGAGGGGCCTGGTTGAGGGCTTAGGCCTAGCCGGGAGTGGCTCCACACACCACGTCGATAAGACACTACGCCTCACTACGTCGCGAGCAATACTACAGAGCCTAGGCCATAGCCGGGGGCAGGCTAGCGGCAGGGGGCATGGTGTCTGGGTCCTGCCCTCGGTGCAGGCATTATCCGGAGCCTTGATAGTTAGTGATATCCTAGTAGCATGGAGGGAACGTTGCAAGAATGGTGAGTGCAAGGAGCCGGATAAGGCCTACGCCAGGAGCTGGCTCTCGGAGCTAGACGCTACCAGCCACCTCGATAAAGCCATGAATAAGCCGCTGGAAGAGTTGTTGGATCCGGTTGTAGATGTATTGGAGCAGTGGAGGATGATTTGCGGTGGCTAGGCTCCTGGCCAACACCTTATCGGGCTCTGGCTACCTGACAAGGTTTGTATTTAGTGTTGAGCCTGTCGAGGGGGATATCCTGCTGCCCCCATTCACTGGCAGGGTCACCAAGTCGATCGTCGCTAACATGGACTGCATGAAGCCGTTATGGAAGATGTATCGGGGCAAGTCCAGGTTCAAGCCCGTGACCTTCAAGGCGCTCAGGGATAGGGGCGGGAGGCCTCTTTACAAGAGGGACGGTGGCGGGAAGCCGCTGGAGTTGAGGAGGAATAGGCCCCTCTTCATGGAGGTGACCGTGTACTCCCCAGAGGCGCTCCTGCTCCCCTGCCGGGGCGAGGAGGTCAATATAGGGTATGGTAGGGTTGCGGTGGATCCGGTGGAGGCTAGCATAGCTAAGCTCGAAACCCTCAGCAGGGAGAGCTATGATACTATTACAATAAGGATTCTCACCCCAATGACCATCTCCAGCAAGATAATGATGCCCCCCGTCCCCCCAGGATCCAGGGTCGGGAGGCTACTCTTGGGGGCCAGGGAGATGTATAGGCTACTGCCAACGCCAGGCTACATACTAGCCCAGGCACTGAGGCAGTGGCTGGGCGTGGTGAACAACATACACGCGGACACGATGCTACACTACTATTTCGGCAGGATAGCGGACCTGCTACTGGCCGAGATAGATTATAGGCTCAGGCCGGAGACCGTGCTCTACGGGAAGGACGATAATGGCAACGAGCTTAAGGTCAGAGGTGTCACCGGCTATATCAGGCTAGCCGTTCTAGACCAGGGGATCAAATGGGCCGTCAGCAGGCTGCTGGGGCTAGCAGAGTACCTTGGCCTTGGCAAGAGCAGAAGCATAGGCTTCGGTGAGGTTAGGATACTATATGAATAGTTGCTGGGGAATAGTAGCCCCCCGGGGATACTCTACGCGTCATAATCCTCTAACAGCCTTATTAGGGCCGTCGGGCAGGCAATAGGGATGTATAGGGCGTGGCGCTGGGCCGTAATACTCGCGGCCTCTTGGTATGGCTGAAACCGGGGGGACGCTAATTTAATATATAAATACCTATTTCGACTGTTGAAAAACAGCGTGGATTATGCTGGATGGGGTGTGGCTGTTGACGAGCAGGAGAGACTTCCTAAAGGTGCTCGGGGCCTTCGGCCTCGTCGGCGTGGCCGGGGGCCTAGCGCCGCCCATTATAAAGTACGTCATGCCGCCGATACCGCCACAGCAGCCGTTCCCGAGGACGAAGCTAGTGTGGGAGGACGGGACCCCTGTGAAGGCCAGCGAGCTTGAGGTCAACAAGATGTACCTGTTCGCCTATCCAATGGTGAATACGCCAAACTTCCTCCTAAACCTCGGCGATGAGAATGGGAACCCGGTTGAGATACCTCCAGCAGAGCTCCCTATATCGATGGACCCGACCAAGGACGAGGCGGCGATCTTCAAGGCCCAGGGCGGGAGGGTTGAGATAGGCAAGATAGAGGGCAGGGGTGGTGTCTACCAGTTCCCCGGCGGCGTGGGCCCGCACAAGAGCGTGGTGGCCTACAGCGCGATATGCCAGCACTTCGCCTGCTTCTACCCGGCCCTCAAGTTCTTCCCACCCGGCGTCTCGCCGCCGAACCCGCCCAGCGAGGCTGTTGCGAAGGGTGGCGTCATATTCTGTGCATGCCACGGCTCCGCCTATGACCCGTATAGGGGTGCGATAGTCACCGAGGCCCCCGCCGCCAGCCCGCTCCCAGCCGTGATCCTAGAGTGGGACCCGAATACTGATGAGCTTTGGGCCGTGAGGGTTGAGGGCGCCACGATCACTGGCAAATTCTGCAACACCTGTGCCCAGCCGGAGGAGATGGTCGGCAACACGACCACGGTCAGGCAGGTAGCATAGGGGGGTGATTGGCGTGAGCAGTGGCGGAGGGCTCTGGGGCTGGCTGGAGGAGAGGCTCAGGCTCAGCCACCTACCCTTCTACAGGGTCCCCTACAGCTACATGACCCTGGAGTTCTGGCTAGGCGCTATAGTTGCTAGCAGCTTCATGCTCCTCGTCATAACTGGCCTCCTCCTGCTATTCTACTACAAGCCCGACAACCCGGTCCTGGCTAACTACGTGCTGATAACCGAGAAGCCCTTCGGCAGGTTCCTCCTGACAACACACCTATACGCCGCGCACGCCATGATATTCTCCGCTATAATACACCTCTTCAGGAATATGTACAGGGGCGCCTATAAGAAGCCTAGGGAGCTGGTCTGGCTGGCGGGCATCATAACAGGGCTCATAATGATACAGACCGCCTTCTTCGGGTACAGCCTGATAGGGGATAAGATAGCAGAGGAGGCTGTAGCTATAGGCAGCGGCCTAGTCGCTAACAGCTTCGGGCCCTACTGGGGCAAGGTCCTCGTCGCGCTGGCCTTCGACATAGACGAGGCCCAGAGGTACTATAGGCTGCTGGCGATGCACATCATACTAGCCGGCCTCCTAGGCCTACTATTCATGCTCCACTTCGGCCTATTCGAGCAGCAGGGCCCACAGCCCAGCCACGAGGAGACTGGCTGGAAGACGAAGCCGGAGAGGATACCCCAGGACAGGGAGGACCTGGCCCCGTGGTTCCCTGTCAACTTCCTCTACATGACATTCCTAGGCCTCGGCGTGTGGGGCCTCATAGTGCTGCTCAACGCCATAAGCCAGGCCGCCGGGTTCGTGCACCAGCTACTCTACCCGCTACCGATATTCGACCCTGAGAAGCTGGCGGCTGCTGGGGTAAGCAACCCGCCGGAGTGGATCCTGGAGGCTGCCGAGAAGACTAGGCCGATGCCCCCATGGTTCCTAGTTTACGCCTTCAAGATATTCCAGCTGAACTTCCTCTACATCGATGCCATAGGGTATAGCGCCCTGCTGATATTCATAATAGCAATGGTCCTACCCCCGCTAGTGCTCGCCATATTCCCGTTCATAGACAGGCACGACTCAACCCACCCGCTTGACAGGCCTATACCAACCATCGCGGGCGGCCTGCTAATCATATACCTGGTCCAGCTGACGATATGGGGCGCGCTAAGCATAGGATACTACAGCCTGACCACGACAGCCCTCATCTTCCTAGTCCCGCTACTAATAGTAGTGATGGGCTACATCATACTAGCCAAGCACAGGAGCGGGGAGCCCGTCGGCGCTGGCCTAGTGCTAGCGTTCACCGGCATAATACTACTGGTCTTCCTGGCTCCCGGGGCCTGGATAGTCTTCAAGGGATCCCAGGGGGCCAGCGAGGCCCTATGGGCAGACATCGCCACGATGCTGATAGGCATAGCCCTAGCCATAGGCTACGTGGCACTACTCGCCACATCCCTGCCGGGCGGGGAGAAGAGCCAGAGGACCGTGCAGGTCGGGAGCAAGGACGTGCCGCTCCCACTAGTTATACTAGCCGTGGTAGATCTATTCCTACTCATAGTCTCAGTGCTGTTACTAGCACTATGGGTAGACCCCATAGCCAACCCCGCCGGGGCCACAGCACTAGTAGCACTACTATTCCTATCAGCCTATGGAGTGGTCCACGGAGCCTACAGGGCCGTCGTCGCCGATAAGGTCCCATACACCTGGATAGGCAGGGAGCTACCCCCACACCTACTAGTCTACATAGCAGCGATAATAACAGCAGCAATCCTCATATAAGCATCCCAGGACCCCTAACCCCTCCTCTTTCACAATCCACCCCTCAGCCTCAGGTATAGCCCTAGGACCCTGCGCGCCAAGACCGGGCTAGAGCTGTGAGCCTTCACAAGGAGGCCCCTCCTGGCGACGGCCTCAACCCTAGCCACATGGCGCCTCACACCCCCGTAGAGGCCCCAGACGCTGCCATAGACTACCCTGCTTGGCGAGGCTATCGAGGCTACACCATCCACCGGAGGGGGCTCCACCTCCCTCCTATCATACACTATGGCCGTGAGCACCGGAACCCTGGCAGTCCTGGCCCTGGCTAGTAGGGACTCCAGGACCGCCGGGTCCAGGTTGTAGTCCATAACTAGGGCTAGGGGCCACCTCTTCACATGCAGACCCTCCAGTAGCTTATCCGGGTCCCCGCCCCTGGGGCCCTTGCATATCTCCCTAAGCACCGTATAGGCGGCATGGGGCGGGCGTAGGAGCCTCCCCCTAGCCCCACCCTGGGCTAGTATCGACAGGTACAACTCGTCCCCAAGCCTATCAGCCGCCCTAGCTAGGAGGGTCACAAGGAAGGCCAGCACCCTGGGCTTCGCCCCGTAGAACATGGAGTCGTGGAGGCCGACGGCCAGGTGGATCCTGCGTATGTGCTCCTCCTCGTACTCCCTAACCATGAGCCTGTAGCCCCGCTCCCCCGGGCTCCTAGCGGTCAGCCTCCAGTCTATCCTACCCGGCTCGTCCCCGGGACTATACTCCCTGAAGTCCACGTACTCGAGGCCCCTCCCCTTGAAGAACGAGGCGGAGTAGCCATGGTAGTAGATGTTGCTGACAGCACGGGCGGCCCTAACACCGATCCTAGCATTCCTACAATACTCCTCCACGAGCCCGGCCCCAGCTATTATACCGGGGCTAGGCTATTAAACAAGGCCGGGGGTTGAATGGGGTGGCTAGGTTCTACTCTGACAAGGAGCTCAGGGGCTCAACTGTTTACGATAAGCTAGGCCTAGCCTACGGCACCCTCCGGGGCGTCAGGGTGGAGGGCGGGAGCCTACTCCTCGAGATAGTAGTCAGGGCCAGCGGCAGGGTTGTAGACGTGGGCATGCTGAGGAGGAGGCTCGGGATAGAGGGGCCAGTGGAGGAGCTGGTGGCCGAGGCTCGGAGGAGGGGCGTGGGGATCCCCTACCGGAGGATGGAGGGGGAGGTTGAGATGCTCAAGGGCCTAGTACCGGTTGAGGAAGTATGGGTAGCCGACTATAGCGAGGAGCTTGGCATGGGGGTCGTACTACTATCCACGCCAAGGGAAGCCCGCTACAGGGGGCTACCCGAGGATCCCCCGAGGCCTAGGCTGGCGCCCTTGGAGGAGGTGCGTGGGAAGCCTGTAGTCAGCGTGGAGCGGGGGCTCCTAGGCCTGGCTGAGGGCTACGTGATTGGCCCCGGCGAGCCAGGGCTTAGGGCGGTGCGGAGCCCGGGTGAGGAGGGGTATGTAAGCTGGCTCAAGTTCATGAATGTGCTGAAGAAGACGGATAGGGGCCTCTACGAGAGACTAGCAGGGGTATATGACCCCCTGAGGCACACAACCCTGCCGCTTGGGGAGCTGGAGAGGGTTAAGCCCCTCCTAACAAGGGAGGCATGGGACCTGCTGGAGGGCTTCATAGTCTACAGGCCCAGGAGGGGAGGCTTCACAGACATACCCTGGAGTAAGGTCCTAGCCCTGGGTGATGCAGTGGTTGTAGAGTAGACAGCATAGTATATCCTAGCCTCCCAGCACCATATTATAGCCTTTGGGCACGGGAGGCCTGAGTTTACTGTAGAAGGCCCCTCCTGAGGACCTCGTTAGCGACCCTGGATAGGGCCTTAACCGTTCCATACTTCCTAACGCTCTCCCGCACTAGGGCCTCATACACGTCATCATCCAGGACTAGCGTGGTCCTTCTAGGCATACGCATCTACCATGCCCCTCTCTACTCAGTGTATAGGGTGCCCGTGGACGGGTAATAAAGGCAGGGGCTACACCAAGGATCAAACTAAACTAATAAATATATATGCTGATATGCCTAGCCACACTCCAGCAACTTATATACCAAGGCCCTACCGCGTATAGCGGAGAGCCTATGGGAGGACCTAGAGGAGTTGAAGGCTTGGGATAGCATAGGGGATCTCCAGAAAGGCCTGGATAGGGTTGTAGTGGGTATGCGCTGGGAGAAGGAGATCCTACTCGCCACTATGATCGCCAACGGCCACATCCTACTAGAGGGGGTCCCAGGTATAGCTAAGACCACGATGGTCAGGGCCCTGGCAAGGCTCATGGGACTAACCACCGGGTGGGACTACGAGCTCGGGGGAACCAGGTTCAGGGGGTTCTCCAGGATCCAGTTCACCCCCGACCTCCTCCCCGGGGATGTGACTGGCAGCCTGGTCTTCGACCCGGAGAGGAGGACCTTCACCCCCCACCCGGGCCCGATCTTCGCCTACCTGGTACTTGCCGATGAGATCAACAGGGCTACACCGAGGACCCAGAGCGCCCTCCTAGAGGCGATGCAGGAGAGGCAGGTAACGATAGGGGAGTGGACCTACAGGCTTGAGGACAGGGCCCGGGGCAAGTGGTTCCTAGTGGTTGCCACCCAGAACCCTGTGGAGCAGGAGGGCACCTACCCCCTCCCCGAGGCACAGCTCGACAGGTTCACCGTTAGGATACTAGTAGGCTACCCTGCAAGCCTGGAAGAGGAGAAGAGCATACTGAGGCTCCACCTAGGCGGCCTGGCCGAGCCTGTGGAGGCCCTGGAGCCAGTGGTGGATCCCGGGTGGCTTGTCCGAGCCCAGGAGGAGGCCCTTGAGGTGGGGGTGCCTGATGGCGTGTTGGAGGAGGCTACTAGGATAGTTAGGGCCACCAGGCCGGAGGTGTATGAGCCCGCTAGGAGGTTCTTCCAGCTGGGCGCCAGTCCCAGGGCTGGCATAGCCCTGGTGAGGGCTGCCAGGGCCCTGGCGTACCTGAGGGGGGAGGACGTTGTGAGCAGGGAGAGCCTGCGCGATATGGTCTTCCCCGTCCTCAACCATAGGGTTGTTCCGGATCCTGAGGCGCTGGTGGAGTATGAGGAGAGGTATGGCCTCTACACGGCTAGGGTCGAGCTTATAAGGGAGGGGCTACGGAGTGTCATGGAGAGCGTCTCCTAGCCCCCCGGGGGATGACTGGGATGCACGATGTGGTGTACTTCGAGGACGTCTACAAGGCCTATAACGATAAGATGGCGCTTAGAGGCGCGTCATTCGCCATACCACGAGGCGCGGTCTCCGGGCTACTGGGCCCCAACGGCAGTGGGAAGACGACAAGCCTCAAGCTGGCCCTGGGCCTCCTCAAGCCCAGCAGGGGGGCAGTCCTGGTCCTGGGGGAGGACCCCTGGAGCGAGCCCGGGGTTAGGGCTAGCATAGGGTACCTCCCAGAGTCCCCGATATACCCGAGGGATGCGAGGGTTAGCACACTGCTCCACCATATAGCCAGGCTGAAGGGGGCCAGCCTGGGGGAGGCTGAGAGGGCTGCTAGGCTGGTGGGGATCGATAAGCTGATGGGGTACCCCATCTCATCCCTCTCCCGGGGCTACCTACAGAGGCTTGGCCTTGCACTAGCCCTCCTGGGTGAGCCCGAGCTCCTGCTCCTCGACGAGCCGACGGCTAACCTGGATCCGAGGGCTCGGGTCGAGATATTGAGGCTGGTTAGGGATGTGAGTAGCATGCTCGACGCCACCGTGGTTATATCGAGCCACATACTCCCCGAGCTCCAGGAGGTTGTCGACTACCTTGTTATAATAAGCCAGGGTGAGGTCCTTGATCACGGCCCTGTGGAGGAGCTGGCCAGGAGGTATAGGGCCAGGATGCTCTACAGGGTCTCGACGCCCAACCCTAGGCTACTCGCTAGGGACCTCATAGTCCTCCACTATGTCGATGGCGTGATGCTGGGAGAGGATTCTATTACGGTCTACGTCTCCTCCACCCACTACAGGGCCTTCGAGGCCAGGCTGGAGGAGCTAGCTGGGGAGGGCTTGGTGGAGGAGTACCGTGTAGAGACTGGGTTGCTGGGTGAGATCTATGAGGCCGCGGTTTCCGGGTAAGCCCAGGCTTGGCGGGCCGCTAGCCGGGCATGTGGATTACATACTCTCCAGGTACAGCAAGGCCGTCGTGGCTAGTACAATAGTTGTCGGCCTGATCTACAGCACCTCTATACTGCTGGCTCTACTACCCTCCGGCGTGGACCTGGTTGTGTGGGTCGGCATACTAGTCATGCTCGTCTACCTGGCTGTCGTGATAGAGCTAGCGGGCAACATGGCCCAGGAGCTGGGCTCGGGAGAGGCAGCCCTCTACCTCGCAACCCCCCTATCCAGGGTGCAGTATACCCTGGCCTGGACCGCCAGCCTGGCCCTGCCTACTATAGCCTCCTATACAGCCTCCCTGCTCACCCCCCTCCTCGTGGTGAGCCCGGGGCTGGTGGCCCGGGATGTCGTGTGGGGCCTAGCCCTGGGGGTCTCGGGGGAGATACTCTACTACACGGTGATCATAACCGGGCTTGCAATCATACTCAGGAGGAAGAACCTAGTATCCATCATAGGCCTCATGCTCCTAATCATGGGCCCGCTAGTAATCGTCCTCACGGCTATAATCTACGCCTCCATAACCGGAACCGACGTAAACCCGGACACCCTGAAGAGCCTGATAGGCGTCTTCCACCCCATCGCCCTACTCAAGGAGGAGACGCTGGACTTCACAGCACCCATTATCTACTCCCTAACATCGTCCCTACTACTACTAGCGCTGGTGGCTAGATACGCCGCCAGGAGCCTGGAGGTGTAGCGGGTTGATACTCAGAGTCATCGGGGCCCTACTCCTGATAACATCCCTAATCACAGGCATGACCCTGGCAGGCTTCACGCTGGCAGGCATAGAGCCCTCTATAACCACAGGCATCCTCGCAGCCTATACCGGCTATGGGAGCTACTTTGTGACCGCCGACAAGGATAACCTGGTCGTGGTGTGGCTGGCCGACCTGGCATACAGGAGCTCGGGAGCCGATGTGAGGGCTGACGTGTATAAGTATAAGATCGCATATAACTTCACCGTCCCTAAGGGGAGTAGGCCCCAGCCCGCCCCGATGGTGCCGCCCATCCATGTTGCAACCATCACCTACACCAACACTACGGGAACCACAGCGACCATCGTCACGACCCAGGTACAGGTTCCATCATCCTATGGCATAACCTATGGCGGCCCCTTCAAGGGCTACTATATGAAGGAGTGCAGGATGTACGTTCTAACCAGTAGCGACATGGAGAAGGTCCTCAAGAACCCCGATGTACTGGCTAGGCTGAGGAAGCCTCCCCTCAACGGCGACCCTCTACTAGGCCAAGCCTACATTAAGCTGGTCGAGTCCTACGCCTCTCATAAGTACATCGTTGAGGAGCCTGGAGTCTCGTGCAGCATTGAGGAGACTCTACAGGAGAGGCCCGTGATGGCCGTGATAGTCCACCTCGTCGACCCAGAACGGCTTAGTATAGACGCCGGTTCAATCGTGGTCCCGGGCACCCTCATCCACAGCTTCATTCTAAACAGGTCCTCAGACCCACTTGAGCTAGAGACGCCCACCAGTAGGGCTGCGATCTTTGTAAGGGACTACCTTGAGACCATGGCCAACACTATGGCCGCGTCATCCACTATATCGGTCAGGGCTACGCTGGAGGCGAGCCCCATGGCATTATGGAGGCTGGCCTCTATAGCCATACTAGGCCTCGCCCTAATGAGGCTCGACCGGGGGGAGAGGGGGGATCTCCTCCCGGGCCCGCTTAGAAGGCTAGCCCGGAGGCTCGGTATCGGTAGAGGCTAGCCACCGTGGATAGCAGCGCACCTACCAAGGCCAGGTATGGCGCTAGGGGCTCCCTAGCCGTGACCTCTGCCCTTAGGCTCGCCTTAGCCGTTGCCTCCGCGACTAGCGTCGTGTTTACGTGGACCCCGATCTCCTTGAATGCCTCCAGTAGCTGGGCCTCGGAGCCTACCCTGTAGGACTTACCTCCCGTCTCCTCTGCTATGTACTCCATCAGCTCCACCCCGCTAGGGTCGTCTCCGGTGTATATAGTGTGGACCGGTATACCCTGCCTCTTGAGCTCCTCCACGAGATCTGGGATCTGCTGGGCATCGGCCGGGATACCGTCGGAGAGGAGTACTATAGCCGCTGGTAGCCCGAGCTTCGTGTATACGCTTAGCCATCCGAGCGCCGTGGCGAGTGGGTGGTAGAATATGGTGCCTCCCCCGGCGGTTAGGTTCCGTATTGCTAACACCACCTTCTCCCTGTCGTCGGTGGGCGGGATCCCAGCCTCTACTTTATGGCTGAAGGATATGAGGCCAACATCTATCCTAGGATCTAGGCCCTCAACCATGTTTACCGCGGCCCTCTTGACCGCCTCCAGCTTCCACCCCTCCATGCTCCCCGAGACGTCGATGGCAAGGACTAGGCCGGGCCTGGGTGGGATCCTTATCTGGGACTTGGAGGAGGCCTCCTCCTCAACGACGACCTTGTACTCTAGGGCTGGCCCGGCCAGTGCGAGCAGGATCGCCACCAGTGCTAGGACCTCCAGCGCTAGGAGTAGCCTTCCACCCCTCGGGGGGCTGGGTTGCACCCGGTGAGCTAGGGGGTGCCTTAACACTACTAGCCCTGTCCAGATCCTTCTCCCCCACCTGACCCTTGCCGCTATGTAGAGTAGCACTAGTAACGGAGTAAGCAGGGCGGCCTCGGGGTGCTCTAGGATTATCCTCATGGGCCCGTCACCTTGGATGACGCCAGTAGTACTAGTGAGGCTAGGAGTAGTATCGTTGTGGGCGTGTAATCCCTCCTCTCGATAGGTATCATACCATCAACCGATGCAGCCTCCACCTTTGCCTCCTTGTACAGGTCCCTGGCCAAGTCTGCTAGAACCCCTGGGGGCGGGTTGGAGCCTAGCTTGTATAGCGGCCACCCTGTCTCCTGGGCTAGCTCCTCTAGGATACTCCTCGGATCCTCCCCCACCTTGACCAGTGCAACCGCCACGTTGCCCTCGTCTATGCCCCTAGCCACGGTCTTAGGGTCTGGACCCATATTGTTTGCCCCATCGCTCACCAGCACGACCACTATAGGCAGGCCGGTGGCCCTAGCAACGGTGGCTGCATAGCCTAGGGCGGTGCCTATCGCCGTGTACCTCGAGGCCCCCCTTATCATTGAGAGGTTCCCCACACACCCCTGAGGCGGCCCGGGGCTGCAAACCTCCTCAACCCTCATGTGGAACTTGTATACCGCCACCCTATCCTTGGGGCCTAGGGCTTCTAGGTAGCTCTCCACGAAGGACCTAGTCTCCCCTATATGGGGCCCTATACTCTTAGAGTCGTCAACCAGCACGATGTGGAGGGCTGGGACCTCTGCCAGGACCTCCCCGCTCACTCCGCTGGCAGGGATCCATGTCACCCTTACAATGTAGACCCCGGAGGCTGCCAGGACTGCTAGTAGTATCCCTATGGCCCGTGCGTAGCCTAGTATGGCTACTACCCTCGATGACCTGCCCCCTAGGTATGATATTAGGATCCGCCTCCGGGCCCCGGCCCTTTGCGCAAGGAGCAGGGGTATCAGGGGTAGGGGTAGGCCTGCTGCCAGCATCCAGGGGTGGCTTATGCCAGCCTCCATGGCATCCACCCTAGTCGTCGCTGGGCGGCTGTCCTCCTCCAGCACCTGAGCCCATCCCGTTGTTTACGCCAGCCTCCTGGCTGCTCTCTTGGAGCTTCTGTAGGAGTGTGTAGAGCTCGTAGGAGTATGGCGAGCCCCCTAACCCAGTGGTATCGATGCTTACGCCCAGGCTCATGTTGCCCTGGATGCACTTTGACTGCGCATCCGGGTCGTCCTGCACGGCCTTCATTATTGCCTTTAGTAGGGTTAGGTCGTTGTAGAGGCCCTGGACCGCTGCTAGGCCCTTCATGTAGACCTCCTTATGTTCATCCGAGAGCAGGCTGGCCAGGTCTACCTGGGTTGCATTGGATAGCGCTACCCTCGTCGTTGCTAGGATGACATCCACCTGGCCCTCTATCTGGCTCCACTCGGCCACTGCCTCCTCTACCCTGCACTCGTTGAGGAGTAGTAACACCCTGGTTATGTTACCCGTTATACTGCTGTGGATCGTACTAGCGTTATACACAGCCGCGGCTGCCCAGGCCATGTGGGCGTAGCTCTTGAACGCCTCTGACATGAGGCCTAGGAGGCCTCCCCCGCCGCCTAGTAGGGATAGGTCCTCCAGCCTGGATGCCACGTCTAGGGCCTCCCCCGCGGCTCCGCTGCCCGGGCTCTTTCCCTCCGCTAGGAGCCTCGTCGACTGGTTGTAGTGCAGGACGGCTAGTTGTATGTCCTCTAGTAGGTCTCCGCTCCCTGCCTCGGCCCCGCTATCCTCTTGTTTGGGTAGGAATGGGTAGAGGAGTAGTATTGCGAGTATGATGGATAGTATTGCCTTGTGGAGCCTCTTCATGCCATGTCAGCTCCTCGTTGCCCCCACCGCGAGGCCCACTATGAATCCTAGGGTGAAGGGTGATAGGGTCATTAGCCCTAGGACCTTGGCTGCCTCTACTAGTGCCTCCCTAACCTCAGCCCCGGCCTCTGCTGCTATCTTCTTTAGAGTGGCCAGCTCGTCTACGCTCCTCCCATAGGCCCACACGTTTAGGGCCAGCGTGGCCGCCATGAGGCCGACTGCTGCTATGAGGTATTTGGCTATCCTTACTGCCAGGTAGCCCAGCGCGGCGCCGACTAGGAAGTTGACTATTATCACTCCTGCTAGGACTGGGTCGCTCGCTGCCGCCTCTGCTATGTTGCCTAGCAGCTCTAGGTTTCCTGCCTCTGGCATGTTTCTGCTTCACCCCCTCCTAGGGTGTTTTTGGTTGTTGCGCCCAGAGGGTATAGTGTGTGGTCTCGTGGCTTTATCGGTTACCCGATGGCCTCTACCCTGTCGCCTACTCTCAGCGTGGATCCGTGGCCGTCGATCACTACTGTGTTTAGCACGAGCCTATAGCCGTGGTCGCTCTCCGGGTATTTGCCCCTTAGCATGGGCTTTCTCCTCCTTGATAGCTCCTTCTGGAAGCCTGGTGTGGGCACCCCGGTGCAGGGGTCCCGGGAGGGGACTACGCACCTCTTCGATATACCCCTCCCCTCTAGGGTTACTGGGCCGATCCTGAACCTTGCGCCCCTCCCATTTCCGTGGTAGAGCTTGTCCTCCCAGAATGCCTCGACACCCATCACCTCTAGGTTGGGCCTGAACCTTAGCCTGGCCTGCATTAGGTCCCAGCCCTTGAACCATGATGCGACCTCTGCTAGGGTGCTGGTGGAGACTACGGTGGGCCCGTTGTTCCTGGTGTCGTCCGGCAGGCCCTTGGGGTCCTTGACTAGCTTGACCTCGTAGCCTAGGAAGCTGGTTAGCCACTCCCCAACCTTATCCCTCTCATCATCCAGGTGGTACGCCTCCTCCTTCTTATCCCCGGGCCTAGCCAGTATTATGAGGCCCTCCCTCAGGTCGAACCTGGCCCTAACAAGGTGTATCCTCCTTTCCCTCTTCCCGTTGACAATAACACCGTTCCTATCAACTATTGCGTAGAGCCGGTCCCACTCCAGGGTCCCATACCTGGTTACCCTGGCCTCGAGTACCTCCACTGGGGGGAGGCTCTTGACGGGGTATACCAGTATCTTGTAGAGGAACGCCCCCTCCAATCCTAGACACCAGGCAACCTGGGGGATCCCGAGGGGCGCCACAATAAATAGCCCTAGCCCGGTGCGCTGGATGAAGGGGTGCCCCTCAGGATGGCAGGAGTCAAGCAGACCATAGTGCTGAGGCGAGACCTAGGCATGGGTAGAGGCAAGGCAGCCGCCCAGGCAGCCCATGCGAGCTGCGAGGCAGTGTTCCGCATCCTAGACTCGAGGGAGCCGAGGTGGATGGAGTGGCTGAGGGCCTGGAGGGCCGGGGGCCAGGTCAAGGTGGTCCTCCGCGTAGACAGCGAGGACGAGCTTGTCAGGGTCTATGGGGAGGCTCAGGCTCTAGGCCTCCCAGCCAGCCTGGTATCTGACGCTGGGAGGACGCAGTTGCCCCCAGGGACTAAGACCGCTGTAGCGGTGGGCCCGGGCCCCGAGGAGCTTGTGGATAGGGTGACAGGGAGGCTCAAGCTCTACTAGGCCCCGGGGGAGCTCATTGCTGGACAGGTCCCTAGAGGCACTGTGGGGGATAGAGTCCCTGCACAGCAACAGGAGGAGGCCGCGGGGCTACGTAGAAAGGCCTGCTGGGTTCCACGTTATAGAGCCGAGGCCCATACCGCCCCGGGGGGATGGATGGAGCTGGTACCTTGTCAGGAGGGTTGGCATGGACTCGTGGAGGGCCCTGAAGACCCTGGCCAGGCTTACCGGTGCCACCCGTGGCGGGTTGCTGGGGCTTAAGGATGCCTGCTCCTACGCCACCCAGTACATGGCCCTCAAGGGCACCGGGCTCCCCGGGAGGCTAGAGGTCCCTGGTCTCAAGGCGTGGCTTATCGGGAGGGCAGGACCCCCCAGGCTAGGGCTCCACCGCTACAACATCTTCAAGATCACACTTAGGGCCGGGGGTAGGGTGGACGCGGCGGGGGTAGAGTGGGTCCCCGGCTTCTATGGCCCCCAGAGGTTTGGGATCTCTAGGCCAAACACGCACTACCTGGGCCTCCTCTACGCGGAGGCCAGGATGGGCGAGGTTATACGAGAGTACCTCTTCAGGTACCCGCTGGAGGAGAGGAGCGGTCCTGGGGGGTATGAGGCTAGGGAGCTGGCCAGGCTTAGGGCTGGGATGCCCAGGCCCAGGATTCTGAGGATCATGGCTGAGGCCCTACAATCCTACATCTTCAACCGGGCACTATCCAGGAGCCTCCACGACCCTCGAGGGTACGCCGAGCACCATGTGACTGTGGAGTGCATGGGCTCCACCTACAAGGTCCCCGCAGCCAGGCTACCCGGGCCCCGGCTAGTTTCATCGAGGAGCAGGTGGGCCAAGCTTGTCGGGGAGATACTTGGGGAGGAGGGGCTATCCTGGCAGGCCCTCCGGGGCCTCGGGAGCCCCTTCCGGCCCCTCCTCTACCCCGTATGCAACCTCCGCTCTAGGGAAACGCCCGAGGGTGCCGTGCTGCGCTTCGCCCTCCCCCGGGGGGCCTACGCCACCAGCCTCCTGAGGGAGCTGGTCGACATGGACTGGACTGCGTATGACGAGTGTAGGATGGATAGTGCGCAGTTATAAGCCTGGGTAGCGGCATATAGTTGATGGTATGGGCATACGCCCAACCACGTTAATACAGCCAAGGGGCGCCTGGCATGGATGTGGAGGACCAGGAAAGGATCTCCCGTGTGCTGAAGGCTATAGCCAACCCGATAAACCTGGAGATACTAGCACTCCTCTCGGCCAAGCCCTCCTACACCAGGGAGATAGCCAGGATGCTGGGCAGGGATGAGGCAGACGTCTCTAGGAGGCTCAAGCTACTGGAGAAGCTGAACCTGGTTAGGGGCTACTGGATGAGGCTGGAGGATAGGAACATAAGGATGTACGAGGTGACGGCTAGGAGCCTAAGGATAGACTTCACCAGCCAGGGAGTCGTGCTGGAGGACTCCCGGGGCAGGAGCACCAGGCCGCCCATAGCTTCTATAGCGAAGAGCATACCAACACCCGACATATTCATCGGCAGGGAGAGGGAGCTCGAGGCGATCCGAGGGCTGGATTACGATATCTGCATAGTGTGGGGCATGAGCGGGATAGGGAAGACCAGCCTCGTAGCAGCGGCACTGGGGGACGTGGATCCCCTCTTCTGGTTCAGGTTCAGCGAGATGGACACCCTTGACTACCTCCTGTGGAAGATGGGCCTCCACGCCTCCAGCCTCGGCGAGGCAAAGCTGCTCGACGCCCTCGGGAGCCTGGGTTCAACCAACCCGGGGGTCCTGGATATAGCCGTTGAGGCCATGGCCAGGACCAGGAGCGTGGTGGTCCTGGACGACTACCACAAGGTTGAGGACACGAGGATCGGGGCCTTCGCCAGGTCGAGGCTTGCCAGGAACGCTGGCGGCTACAAGCTGGTAATAATCTCCCGCAGGAGGCCCCGAGGCATGCCATACCACGAGGAGGGCGTGCTCGAGATCAGGCTCGGAGGCTTGGACCCGGGCTCCACTAGGAGGCTGGCGGAGGCGATCCTAAAGAAGCCCCTGGGCCCGGGCGAGGCGGAGAAGCTGTACAGGGCCACCGGGGGGCACCCGCTACTGGTCAGGCTCCTAGCCCAGGGCAGCGAGGGTGGGCGGGGCAGGCTACTAGGCTACCTGTGGAGCGAGGTCCTCAGGGAGCTGAGCGACCCGGAGAAGAGGATCCTACACAGGCTCGCAGCCTTCGACGAGGCGCTGGAGCCCAGGGTTATATCGGCGGTGACAGGGCTTCGGGACCCGCTCCCGGCCCTTATTAGGCTTTATAATAGGGGCCTGGTTGAGACCGTGGGCCAGGGGTTTAAGGTCCACGACACCATAAGGCCCCTGGTGCCTGTGCCCGAGCGGAGGAGCCTCTATGAGAGGGCAGCGAAGGCCCTGGAGGCGGGGGGTTGGGCGTCCAGGATCAAGGCTATGAGGTACTACATTAAGGCCGATCGGCCTAGGAGTGCCGCGAGGATTGTTGTGAGGCGGCTTGCCAGCCTTGACTACACGTTCTGGCCCTACATATCCTCCTACAAGGAGGTTGTCGAGAGCCTCATACCCCTGCTAGATGGGGCCCCGGAGGAGCCCTATGTGCTCGTGGAGGCCTCAAACCTCGTCTATAGCATAGATGCGGATCCGGAGACCGCTTCTAGCCTAGTGGAGAGGGCGCTGGAGAGGGCTAGGGATCTCGGTGATGATAGGGCTGTGATGGAGGCTCTGGTGGCGTATGGCTCGTTGGCCAGCGAGATGGGTAGGGTTGAGGAGGGCTTGGACGCCCTGGAGGAGGCACTGGCCATCGCCAGCATTATAGGGGCTGGGCCTAGGAAGCTCTTCGGCATCTACAGCAAGCTCACGATGGCACTGGCAAACACGGGCAGGATAGGGGAGGCCATAGAGGTGGCCAGGCTCCAGCTCGAGACGGCTAAGGCGGCTGGGGACAGCTACTACATACTGAGCTCCAAGTCAAACCTGGGTAGTATGCTATCCATAGCCGGGAGGCTGGATGAGGCTGAGGAGATCCTCCTAGCAGTATACCGGGATGCCAGGCTCCTAGGGCTTGATAGCCTCCTAATCCAGACGCTAGTGGACCTGGCCGATATATACGAGGAGAAGGGGAGCCTAGAGGAGCTAAAGTGGAGCCTAGGAGAGCTAGACCGTGTGTCCGGGCCCAGGTCCTACAGGTACCTGGAGGCACTCAAGAACCTGTACAGGGCTAGGATACTCGAGCTGGAGGGCAGGCATGACGAGGCCCTTGAGAGGGCTAGGCTTGCCCTGGAGGAGGCGGTTAGGATAGGAGTCCATAATATAGAGGCGAACGCGAGGCTCCTCACCGCCAGGATCCTGGCTGGGCTCGGGAGGAGGGGTGAGGCCCTAGAGCACCTGAGGGCAGCATGCAGGACCCATGGTTGGAGCGGGTACAGGCTCAGGAGGGAGCTGCCTGGGCTGGCCTCTAGGCTAGGCGTAAGCCTCCGGGATATCCGGGAGTGTGGGTGGCTCCTAGAGGGGAACTAAGTTAAAATGGCCCATGAGCCCCCGGGCGTGTAGTGGTGCTGGGGGATGGAGGCTATAATCAAGCCCAGAGGGGCCAGTGCTAGGGTCGCCATTATAGGGGGCTCGGGCCTCTACGATCCTGGTATCGTCGAGGACCCTGTGGAGGTTAAGGTGGCTACACCCTACGGCAACCCGAGTGACAGTATCATAGTGGGCAGGGTCTCGGGTGTGCCCGTGGCGTTCCTGCCCAGGCATGGGAGGGGCCACAAGATCCCGCCCCACATGATAAACTATAGGGCAAACATCTACGCCCTCAAGGCTCTTGGGGCCAGGTGGGTGATTAGCGTCTCAGCGGTGGGCAGCCTTAGGTGGGAGTACAAGCCCGGGGACTTCGTGGTGCCGGACCAGTTCATAGACATGACGAAGAGGAGGGACTACACCTTCTACGATGGCCCCGTGACCGTGCATGTTAGCATGGCGGACCCCTTCTGCGAGGACCTGAGGAGGAGGCTGGTAGAGGCGACCAGGAGCCTGGGCTACACGGTCCACGACAGGGGCACCTACCTATGCATAGAGGGCCCCAGGTTCTCCACCAGGGCGGAGAGCAGGCTCTGGAGGGACGTCTTCAAGGCCGACATAATAGGGATGACCCTCGTGCCCGAGGTTAACCTGGCATGCGAGGCCCAGATGTGCTACGCAACCCTGGCAATGGTGACAGACTACGACGTGTGGGCCGAGAAGCCCGTCACCGCAGAGGAGGTGGAGAGGGTCATGACGGAGAATGTGAGGAGGGCTAGGGAGGTCCTATACAAGCTCATACCAAGCCTACCGGAGGAGCCAAGCCATGAAGCATGCAGCTGCTGTAGGGCACTCGAGTACGGGGCCATCTAGCCCCGAGGAGGCGTATAGGCAGGCACTAGGCACGGCCAGGAGGCTCCCAAGGCCCAGGCTCGAGGGCGAGGTCCTAGTAGCCTACACCGGGGCCGCGGAGGCCCCAGCTAGGATCCTCTACACCGCCCTAACCCACTCCGGCTCCAAGGCCCTCATAGCCCACTCCGTCGAGGCGGCGAGGCACATAGTACCCTACCGTGACATAGACACCGTGCTCATCTACAGCCCCTCAGGAAGGGACCCAAGGAGCCTGGGCCTGGCGGAGACGGCCAGCCTACTCGGAGGCGAGAGGGTGGCCCTCGTAACCCCCCAGATGCACCCAGCATACAGGGAGAAGGCCGAGAGCCTAGGCGTCGAACTAGTAGAGCTACCAGGCAAGGCCCCACCCATACTGGCCATGGCCCTAGCCTCACTCCACTGGGCACCCAAGCAGATGGGGCCCCGAGCCGGGAGGCTGGAAGCAGAGATAGGCGAGCTAGACAGCGCCCTAGAGTGGACCAGGGAAACCCTAGGAGCCACCCCCAGCTATGCAGGGCTAGAAGCACTCTACACCCCAGCAGCCAAGCCCGGAGCAATATACCACTGCGCAACCACAGGATGCACCCCCAGGCCCCTAGAGGCGGTGCTATCAATGCCCCGGGGAGCGGAGGCGGTAGCCTACACGACCAGCGTAGACGAGCAGGACTACAAGGACGTAACAGCCTCCCACGCCGCTAGGGGCATCAAGCTACACGTGATCAGGATCAACACAGACCCAATCACAGCAGGACTATACTCAATACTAGCCGCCCTACTAATAACACAAAAACCATTATAACAAATATTTTAGCCTCACCACCAATAGCTTCAATTAGGCCTGGTGGTTCAATGTCAGCAGTAAAGGATAGACCCGGCAAAGGCATTGACATTAGAAAAAGGATAGCTAACCTCCAGGATGCAGCTCAAAGAGGTGAAATAAGCGATGCCCTTATAGAAACCCTTAGAATAATAGAACGTATAGATAAAAAACTAAATGAAATAAATGCAACAGTAGATAGAATTGAAGGAAGACTCGAGGATATTGAAAGCTCCTTGTTATCGATCGAAGGCACTGTGAGTGATATGAAGAAGCAGATGTCTGAGGTTCAGTCAAAAGTTGACCGTATTGGCAATATGCTTGGAGCATTAACTGAGGCTACTCCTTGGATACGTTATCCAAGGCCACACTAGGAACTACCAGCTGGATGGCTATGATATTGACCTTCTCGTTGATGCTGTAAAGAATGGTGAGCATGTTGTGCTTGTGGTGAGTATCAAGGTTAAGCCTAAGCATAGGGATGTCTCTGAGGTGCTGGGGGCCGCGGATCTCTACGGGTCTAAGTATAACGTGAAGGTCAAGCCTATGCTTGCCGGGGTTTGGGTGGGTAGCGAGGTGGAGGCTTATGCTAGGAGAAAGGGTGTTATTGTGGTTAGGTTCTAGGCTTAGAGTGTACTGGTGTACTGATTGGTGTATTGGCTGGTTTACTCTACTGGGATAGCTCCTCCTCTAGCCTCTTCAGTCCCTCCCGTGATAGGAGGTTCATTAGCTCTGTCCTGTGCCTGACCTCGTCTCTCAGCAGGTCCTCTGCCAGCTCCTCGGTGGCTGGGTCCTTGCCGTGTGTTATGTGGTATAGCTCCTTGTAGGCGTTTATTGCGCATATCTCGGCCTTGATCGCTGCTATGAGCCACCCGTCTATGTCGAAGGGGTCCTCGGGTATTGGTGGGTACTTGCACCCGGAGATCTCGTAGAGCTTCCGGAAGTCCCTGGGTAGGTCGACGCCTAGCTCCTCCAGCCTGTCCGCTATCATCTTGGCGTGCTTCCCTATCTCCTCCCTGGACTCCTCCATGAAGTGCTCTGCTATCTCCCCCGAGTTTGGCCCCTGTATGGTGTAGGCGGTGAGCATGTAGTAGTAGCCCGCCACCCACTCGTCGGCGAACGCCTCTAGGAGCTTCTTCTTTATGAGCTCCATATCAGCGTCCCTGGTCACCTCGTGTCCGTACAGCCCTGACACGGCTCATCACACCTCAACAATCCTAAGCTACATTGGGTAGTATAAATGCTTATGCTAATACATGTGTATACACTATGTAGACTCAGTATACTAAACAGAAACCGTTACTATTTAATAACGGTTACACGACGGGATGGGAGGCGGCGGCTATGAGGAGGCCCCTACCCATCGCCCCGACGCCCGGGTGGCCCGGGGGATGGAGTAGTGGTCCTTCACCGAGCCGCCCACCCGGCGCTGGGTATAAACACCTCGAGCACCACCAAACCACAGGGGTATGAGGCGGGGGAGCGATATATGCTAGAGCTGGCAGTCGTGGTGACAAGCGACAAGGTCTACCGGGGCGAGAAGCCCGATAAGGTTAGGCGCCTCCTATCCGAGCTTGAGGCACAGGGCAGGCTACAGGTAGTCTACTACGCTGTGGCCCCCAACGACCCCGGAGAGATAAGGAGGAGGATCCTAGAGGCCACAAGCGTCTCCAAGATAGTGCTTGTAACCGGGGGCACAGGGGTCAGCCCCAGGGATATCAGCGTGGATGTAGCCAGGCAGCTAGCCTCCCGGGAGCTACCCGGCTTCGGCGAGGCCCACCGGAGGCTGAGTATGGAGGAGATCGGCCTCCGGGCGGTGATGTCCAGGGCCTCAGCATTCATAGTAAACGGCAGCCTTGTGGCGGTTTCCCCGGGCAGCACGGGGGCGGTCAAGACAGCCCTCTCCATACTGGAGGAGATACACGAGCACCTCGTGGAGGAGTTGGAGGGCAGGGGGCACGGGAAACACTAAATAAGTACGAAGCGCCAACGTCAAGCCCTCTCGGGGGCCAGTGGTGGAGGACAGGATCATTGGGAAGCACGTATACGGCAGCCTCTACGGCATACCCAGGGAGAAGGCCACCGACGAGGAGTACCTGCGAGACCTTATAGTGAGGGCTGCCGAGGCCGCTGGGGCAACGGTGTTGGAGGTGAAGAGCTGGGTCATACCCGGGGAGAAGGGCGGGGTCTCGGTGATAGCCCTGGTGCTCGAGAGCCACCTAGCCCTACACACATGGCCACACTACGACTACGCCACCTTCGACGCCTACACCTGCGGGGGCCACACCGACCCCTGGAAGGCCTGGAGGCTGGTTGTAGAGGAGCTGGAGCCCAGGCACTACACTGTGCAGTACGCCGATAGGAGCCAGGCCCCCAGGCTGGGCGCCCCTGCCGGGCTAGCTCGTGGGTAGCTCGAACGCTATAGCCATATACATCCTCCCATTGAACTCGGTGAAGACCGCTAGGTAGAGGCTCTCCGGCACCGGATTTATATCCGTCGGCGAGTCCCAGTCGTCCACCTGTATGAATATGAATAGGGTCGTAACCTCCCCTGGGGCCAGCCTGAGCCTGAGCATTGGTATGTCCTTCGCCATTGTGACGCCAGCAACCCTCTGGGCAAGCTCCGCCAGGTCTGGCGGGTCCTTTGAGAGCATTATGCTGGCGGGGTTGACCCACCTAACTGCTAGGGCGTTGTTGAGTGTTGTTGCATTACCCCTGATGTCACCGCATGCTGGTGGTACCGGGTATAGGAGTACTCCTCCCTGGCCTATGATCTCCATCTCCCCATCACCGTTAGAATCTGTGAACTGGTAGAAGTATAGGTTGGTCCCGGTGGCAGTTGTGTCCTGGTCCATCGGTACTAGGCCTATGCTACCAGTGGGCATGTAGTAGCCGCTGGCCTGCCTGGCTATGGGGAGGACTGTTAGCCAGAATACCTTATCCTGGTCCCCGATATTCATCACGTCCACGTAGTAGCATAGCACCGTGGGGGATGCGAGGTCGTCGCTGGTCCATGATATCGTTGATGCGTCGATCATTGAAGCGGTATTAGCTATCTCAAGGGAGAGGATCCTATCCTCCTCCACCTGGACCGCCCTGCCCTGGAAGTAAGCGTAGATCCCCAGCGCGAGTGCTAGGGTCGCCGCTATCATTATTGCGACCGTGATGGGGGTGGCCTGCCCCCTCCTGGCGTGCCTCGTCATACCCTACACCACCATACCCGGGTCTAGCCCTAACGCTACTAATATTGGCCCGTGCATATATATGATATTATCGATCTAGCCAGGGCACCTGCATGTTACACCAAGGATATATATGCCTCCGCCTCCTACACTATCCTAAACAGTACGGTGATCCATAGTGAGGCTAACAAGCCGCCAGAGGGCTAGGAGGGGCCAGGCGGAGCTGATAGGAGGCCTAATAATCCTGACGATACTCCTAGTCATAGTCATGCCCATGCTGATCAACTCCTACACCGACACAACCAGGCTGGCGGAGCAGGCTAGGAGCGTCGAGAACCGTGTAGACCTGAAGCTCAAGGAGAGGCTCACAATACAGGGCGTGAGGCAGGAGGACGTGGGGCCCGACCTATGGCCGGCAATATGGGTAAACAACACAGGCACAGTCCAGGTAACACTGAGAACCCTATACCTCATCGACATCGAGACGGGCAGGATACTGGCCGCGATAGACCTGGCCAACGGCAGGCCCACCACAAGCAACCTAATAAGCGAGATGTACCTAAACCCAGACCCCGGATTCACAACCTCAGACCCCCTACCCCCGGTTGGAACCCCAATAACACTCAAGCCCGGAGACCACCTCTTCATAGTATTCAACAGCGCCCACCCAGCCATGGCAAACCCTGAGAAGGTGATAGTCAGGATACTATCCTCGGAGGGAGTACTCCACCCCCAGGCAGGCGGCGGCGAGGGCCAGGGCGAGCTAGTCCCCCCAGCCCAGGGCGGGACCACAGAATTCGAGCCGTGGAAGGGAGCGTTCAACCCATACGCAGGATTCAAGATGGTGGGCTCCGAGCTGCTGGATAACGGCGTGATCAAGGCATTCAGGCCCAGGATAATACTGACGAGCCCCATAGACACTAGATTCTACTCCACATTCATCTACGACGATGACGACTACCCGGGCCTATACAAGGTCACCCTAGAGCCGAGAGGAGGCATGTGGATCGCCACAAACTACGGTTACTGCTACGCCTGGTCGGGGAGCGACGTGGAGATAAAGGGCTTCCTTGGCACATACCACTTCTACACCTCCTCCGGGAGGGAATATGTATACATAAACGGGTACGCAACCCAGATACTGGTCGATGGGAGAGACTGCTTCGGCGACAGGGGCCTAAGGAGGATAAACCCGTCTGGCACCTACGAGATCTCGGACTTCGATGCTAACGGGGTAGATGAGCTTGTATTCTACACGCTGAGGAACGGCCCCAACTACGGCTACTCCTCCAATCCCAACGCTGATGGTGTTGGGAACGCCTATGACGATGCCATAGTGTGGAGCTACATGGCGACCAGGGATATAAGCGGGCAGGACTTCATAAGGATAACGGTTAAGATAAACTACTACTGGACAAAGATAGCCCTGGCCGGCTCCTTCCTAAGCCCAGCCAGGGATCTGAGGACCTTCATGGTTGCGGTGTGGGAGTACAACCCCTCAACCGACTCATGGATCCTGAGGCACTACAAGGACTTCAGCTACACTAGCGAGAAGCCTAAGCAGTACCAGTTCTCCGCCGTATTCCCCCTAGACAGCACGAAGACCTATAGGGTGGGCGTGCTCTTCTTCGACAACTATAGGATAATAGAGGAGGATGGATCCGATGACACCGCGCTGGAGTTCACCTACGCGATAGAGTACCTTGTAGTCGAGTATGGGAGATACAACCCACTGTTTAGCACGACCCCGCCGGTATACATAGTTGCGATACCTGACCCAGGCAAGATACGGAATATAGGGGAGAGCGAGTACGCCACGCTATACAGTATAAGCGTCCTTGACGCCAGGGTCCAGGCCCAGGCAGAGCTGCTATCGATGGTCAGGCAGAGCCTCGAGGATGCAGGGCTTACCGACTACGTTGTCATCACGAGCACCAGCGAGCTGTGCGACCTACTATTCAGCACCCCCACTAGTGGCCTGCCTGATACGCCGCCCAAGAGGGCGGTGATCATATGGCTCCAGGGCGACATGGATATTAGCACCGTATCCGAGGGGTGTGCTGATAACAACGACCTGAAGAGCTACGTGGAGAACTACCACTGGGTCTTCGCCCAGGTCTCAGGCAACCCGCTGTGGGGTAGTGTGAGCACCTTCACGGGCAGCGGCTCGGCTATAGCGGTATACACCGGCACGGAGCTGCTCAATATAACGGATGAGGGGGCCTACGCCAGGCTACTCTACAAGGCATTCAAGATACCTATAGAGGCGGAGTTCGCCTACACCCTAGCAGTCTACTCCCCAGGCTGTAAGGTCGCCAACGCCACCTTCTACCACAACGTGACCTATGTGCCGGAGAGGTACGGTACCCTAGGCTTCTGGTCCGGATGCAACCCAGACCCAGCCAGCTCGGGCATATACGTGGTGAACCCAGTCGACATAGACTGGGCCCAGGATGGCGGGGGCGTGATCCCCGAGGCCGTGGCGGAGATCGTGACCTACGCGGCGCTGGAGGCCTACAAGTACCTGGCACCCTAGCCCCCAGGCCTGTTTTAACCACAAGCATAAACCCCTCCGGGGTTAAATCATGGTTAACTCAACCCGGGCATGGCTACTGGTTGAGTTAACCGGGCCTTAACTCAACCAGCGGTAACACCCAGGCCAGCCCAGGGCCTCGGGGGGACGGGTGAACAATCCCCTGGAGCACCATGTAGGGTATACATGGTAATACCCTAGGGGCGCCGGTCCAGCGGTGGAGGGGCCGGGATCTGGGGCATACGACACCCAGGACACCCCTCAGGAGCAGGCAGGTACGACCCCTGCTGAACCCTCTTTCCCTGGCATCCCCGCCCCTCGCCAGCGGTGGATCCAGGCCCCATAACATATTATCCTAAATTATATATATAATATATTATATTAATTATAATAGTTATAGTTCGCTGGTAGTATGTAATTCCTAATTACGTTAATTCTACGTGATTATATGATGGATAACCTGGTTACTCTATGCATTATCATCGTGTATAGTCCGAGTTTCTTCCTTGAGAGTGATGTGGGTTTTATCGGTGTTACCGCTTGTGCGTTGGGGGCCCTATCCGCGGGCCTGGGTATAGCCCATCAGCGCGCCTCTGGATGCCCTAGGGGTGTGGTGGTGTTACTTGCCTGTATTGTTCGGTATACGCCACGTGTGTATTTACCGGTTCACCGTCCAGTCTATCTCCCGCTTGAGTGCTGGGTCTACTATTTTAACCCCTGGTCCTAGACTCGGGGCCGCGGCTGGATCGTGGGTGGGTGTAGTGGTCAAGGTCCTGGTGCTTAGGAGTGAGAAGGGAAGGATAACTGAGAAGGAGATCGTTGAGGGCGACCTGGTGGAGGTTGTTAAGAGCGTTGCTAAGAAGGCGCTGGAGGAGTGGGACCCGTCTAGCAGCGACTTCATAGCTCTAAAGGACCTGAAGGAGGTTGAGCTGAAGCTCCCGCTGAAGCCGGAGGTGGTGGACCTGCTGAGGGAGTATGGGAGCCTAGCTAGGGCGGGGGACAAGGCTGTTGGGCAGATGCCCGTGTTCACCATCAGCTTCGACAATATGATGCTTGGTGAGGATAAGATCATCGAGAATAAGATATACCTGATAGCCCCCTACCTTGGTGAGAATATCGAGACCGAGCTGGAGGCGATGGCTGCCGAGTACACAGCGGAGAGGGAGGAGGCGCCCGGCATAGAGGAGGCCTAGTCCTCGTCCCACACAACCCCAGAGGCTAGTAGCCTAGCTAGGCCCCTGCTTATCCACGGCCTCCCACCGCGTGTGGGGTATGTGAAGGGTAGGGTCACCTCTATCCTGCCTAGCGGGGTCTCAACCTCTATGGTGGGGGACTCCGCCATCTCCAGCTCCTCCAGCCTCCTGCCCCCTGCAACCTGCACTAGGACCTTGACTGTGCCGTCAACGCTTAGCTGCCCCGGGCCCAGTCTCCTGGTTGCGGCCCAGTCGAAGTGGCGGGTTAGCATCAGCCCCCTCCTCCTTGGGGGGTGGTCGCCCATTATGCCCCCCACTATGAAGCACTCCGCCACCTCTGCCTCCCAGGGCTGTAGGTCCCTGCTCGTCCACATGTCGAGTACTATCGCCTTCGGATAGTCACATACCTCCCAGGAGTGTCTCTCCCATACCTCTAGCCCGTGGGCCTGTAGCTGGGCCCTGTGGAGCGGGTTCCCAACCCCGGCTACTACCAGCCTGAATCCCGCCTCCCGCGCTACCCTCTCGGCCTCCTTGTACTCCTCTAGCACCCACCTGGTCACGGCCTCCTCCATGTGCTCTACTAGTACCAGCCGCACCCCCGCGCCCCTCCTGCCTGTGGTGTTGTTATGCACCGATATATCCCCTGGCGTGGGGCCTAGTGTTGTGGGTGGTAGGAGGGGTTGGCCTGCGGGGATATACCGTACAACATCGACTTGCCCCGGATCATCGATGCCATAGAGGCTGGGGCGAGGAGGGTTGTGCTCCAGATGCCGGACGGACTCAAGCAGTACTCCAGCCAGCTACTAGACTGCCTCGAGGAGCACCTGGCCAGGAGGGGGCTGGAGGCGGAGGTGATGGTGCACATGGACCACAACTACGGGGCCTGCGACCTCCAGTACGGGCAACTGTGGGCCACGATAAGGCCAGACCTAATAGTGCATATAGGCCACAGCCCCTACCCCTCCGGCCTCGCCTCCCCCAGCGTGGAGCCCCGGGAGATCGGAGTCAGGATCCTCTACGTCCCAGCAGTCAGCCTCCACTGGCCAGGAGACGAGTTCATCGGAGAAGCAGCGAGGCTCCTCAGGGAGAGGGGGGTTGCCAGGGTTGGGATCGCCACGACGAGCCAGCACATACACAGGGTCAGGCACGTGGCAAAGCTGCTGGAGGAGCATGGGCTGGAGCCGGTGGTGCCCCGGGGGTTCGCCCCGTACTTCAGCGACGCCCAGGTGCTTGGCTGCGACTACAGGCTCCCTAGGAGGGTCAGCGTGGACGGGTTCCTCTACGTGGGGGGAGGCGTGTTCCACCCCCTGGGCCTATACCTGGCCACGCTGAAGCCCGTGGTCAAGCTGGACCCCTACGAGGGGAGGGCGGAGGACCTAACCCCCCAGGGTAAGAGGCTCTACAAGGTGAGGATGTACAAGGTTGGGGAGGCCCTGGAGGCGAGGCGGTGGGGGATCATAGTGGGGGTGAAGACCGGTCAGTACAGGCCCTGGCTCGTTGGGCGCCTCAAGAGGCTGGTTAGGGAGAAGGGGGGCAAGTACAAGCTCCTGGCCTCGGAGAACCTCTCCAGGGAGACCCTTGTCGCCGTGGATGATAGCTGGTATGAGGCCTTCGCCGTCACAAGCTGCCCCCGGCTGCCAACCGACGACTACTGGGACTACCACAAGCCCGTCCTGACCCCCGGGGAGGCGGTTATGGCGCTAACCGGCAAGCTGGAGCCCTACCTCTTCCCCTGGTAGATGGGTGATGCGCCTAGGCAGGCTCAGGAGGAGTATAGAGGCGGTGCCCCCGATCCCCAGC
>JALWEI010000040.1 GCA_027014125.1 Acidilobaceae archaeon
GGGCGCGCTTACCGGGGGGTACAGGGCGATGCTCGAGGCCCATGTCGAGCTACTCGAGAAGACTATTAGTGACGTGGCTGAGACCGGGGCGGGGCTGGTGTATGTGAGTAGCATCGCGGCGCTGGGGGTGGGTAGGGGGTGGGGGAGGGGGTGCACGGTCTACGAGGAGGATAGGCACCTGGCCGGGGATAGGGTATACCCCAGTATACACATGGAGACGAAGGCTATGGGGGAGAGGCTGCTGGTCGAGAAGGGAGGGGCGCTGGGGTGGTGGAGTATAGTCAGGCCTGGGGTGGTCTTCGGCCCCTGGGGAGGCCACCTTGAGTGGAGGCTCCTCTACATGGCCGCCAGGCTCCGCGTGGGGCCCAGGCTGGGTAGGGGAGTGCCCCACATCTACTCCCGGGACCTCGCCAGGATCCTTGCTGACGCGGGTGAGGGCAGGCACCGGGGAGCCTGGGTTAACGCTGTGGATCCGATGCACCCTGATCTGGCAGACTTGTTCCGGGCCCTGTGCAGGGGGCTCGGCCACTCCAGGTGCGCTACCATCCCGGTGTGGCCCCTCGTCTCGCTGGCTGGGAGGGCCTCGGGTAGGGGGAGCCCGTTGAGGCTCATCTACTCTATACTAGCCCATGGGTGTAGGTATGGCTCCCGCCGCCTCGAGGGGTTCCAGTGGACCCCGCTGGAGGAGCAGGCCAGGGGCTTCATAGAGTGGGCTAGGAGGTGGCTGTAGGCCCTGTGAGGCCGCTTAGGTATACTGCGTGGTCTGCTATCCTCTCCAGGTGCCTTAGGATTAGGAGGTCTACGACCTCGCCACGGGTCAGGGTCTCCTCCCTCCCTATCCTCGCGAGCATCCTGGTGTAGGCCGTGTCTACCTGGTTGTCCCTCTCCGCCACCCTCCTCCTGGCCTCCCCGTCCCCGTGCCTGTAGGCCCTGTAGGCGTCCTCCACCATCTCCCTCACTATGGTAGTTACCTGGGCCACGCTGGGGGTGTGCTTGAGGCCGCCGCTGGAGGTGTAGGCTATAACCCTGTTTATCTCCCTACAGTACCTTGCTATCCTGTATAGGTCGTAGGAGGCCCTTATCAGCGACTTAGCCTCCAGGAGCTCTGGGCCCAGGGGCTGGTACTTTGCTATGAAGAATGTGGCCTGCTCCTCCACCACGCCCATAAGGGTCTCGACGATGTATAGCTTGTCCTCCAGGCCGTCGACCTCCCTCCACTCCCCTATGCCCCTGATCGTGTCTTCGAGGAGCCTAGCAACTATGCCATACATGCGGTCCAGGCTGGAGTATATGCGGTCCAGGTCCCTCCTAGCCAGGTCGAGGCCCACTACACCTCACCTCCCAGGAACTTCCTCGTGAGATCGTGGCGGGGGTGGAGCACTACCTCCCTCGTGGGGCCGTATTCCACAACCCTGCCCTGGTATATGAATAGTATGTGGTCCGAGATCCTAGCCGCCTGCTGGGGCGTGTGGGTCACTATTATCACCGTTGCCATAGTAGTCTTCGCGTACTCCATGATGGACCTCTCGATCTTCACGGTCGAAACCGGGTCTATATTGGCGGTTGGCTCGTCTAGGAGGAGGACCCGGGGCTTCAGGGCGAGGGCCCGGGCCAGGCTGAGCCTCTGCTTCTGCCCCCCGCTGAGCTGGTGTGGGTAGTCCCTCAGCCTATCCTTGACCTCGTCCCATAGGTGGGCCATCTTCAGGGCCCACTCTACTAGCCTATCCAGCTCCTCCCCCCGGGCTAGCCCGTGGATCCTGGGCCCGATGGCAACGTTGTCGTATATAGTCATGTGGGGGAAGGGGTTGGGCTCCTGGAACACCATCCCGGTCCTCCTCCTGACCTCGTAGGGATCCGCCCTCAAGGCGTCTAGGCTGCCTAGGAGGACCTTGCCCTCCACCCTGGCCCCGGGTATGAGGTCTATAAGCCTGTTGATCACCCTGATCAGGGTGCTCTTCCCGCTGCCCGAGGGCCCCATGACCGCGGTGACCGCCCCGGGAGGGGCCTTCATGGATACACCCTTCAGTATGTGGGAGCCCCCGATCCACACGTTCAGATCCGAGACCTTGACCTCGACAGGCTCCACTAGAGCTTCACCTCCCTGAATAGGAGCCTGAGGAGGGTGAATATTGCTAGGATGATGAGGGTGAGTAGTAGCGCTGCCCCCCAGGCTAGGTCCTGCCAGTTGCTGTACGGTGTCTGGGCGAACTGGAAGATGAGTAGGGGGAGCGCGTCTCCAGGCTCCAGGAGGCTCTGGGGCCCGGTGGGGTAGCTACCCCGAGCGCTCCCTATGGTGAATAGTAGGGGGGCGGTCTCGGATAGGACCTTGGCCACTCCTATCAGGATCCCGGCTGCGACGCCCCGGGAGGCTATCCCCATGACAACCTGGAATACCACCTGGGCGCGGGTCATGCCTATGCTATACCCCGCCTCCCTGTAGGTCCTCGGTACCCCCTCCAGGGCCCTCTCGACGTAGGAGACAGTGTAGGGGAGCATGACTATGGCCAGGGCTATGCTACCCGCAGCCAGGCTATACCTCCCCATGGGGACCACGACCACTAGGAAGACTAGCATGCCGATGAGTACGGTGGGTACCTCTAGGAGGCTGGAGGTGAACACCCTAGCAACCCTAGCCAGTCTGCCCTCACGGTACTCCACTATGTATATGGCGGTGAGTAGGGCAAGGGGCACACCTATCAGGCTGGTAACGAGCCCCAGCCACAGGGTGCCTAGGAGGGCCGGGCCCACCCCACCCAGCTCCCCAGAGCCAGGGTAAGCTGGGGGGTCGGTGAAGAATGAGACCCCGCCCCTGAGTATCACCGATCCGCCCCTAACCACCACGGTGGCTAGTATGTGGAACAGGGGTGCTACCGCAAGTAGCGCGAGGGCTACCGTGGCAGCAGTGAATAGCCTGTCCTTGACCCTCCTCCAGTCAGGCAACATACCTCACCCTCCTAAGGTACATTATCCCGAGTATATTGGAGGCTATACCGATGAGGAGGAGTATGAGGCCTCCGGAGACGAGAACGTTAAGCATGAGAGGGTAGAGCTGGGCGTTGGCGAACTGGTTCGCTATGAGCGACGATACCGTGTAGGAGGGCGCCAGTAGGCAGGAGGGCATGTTGAAGGTGTTCCCAACAACCAGGGCTACGGCAACCGTCTCCCCCGCGGCCCTGCCGAAGCCTATCAGAGCCCCCGCCAGTATGGCTGGCTTGGCCATTCCCATCATGATCCTCACGTACTCATACCTAGTGGTGCCCAGGGATAGGGCCGCCTCCTTGTAGGTCCTAGGGATTTGCCTGTAGGACTCCCTCACCACGGCATATATAAAGGGGGTGATCATGATCGCCAGGAGCACTCCCGCGGTGAGTATGGTATTCCCCGTCGTCGGCTGGCAGGAGAAGAGGGGTATGAAGGAGAGGCTACTGTGGAGCCACTTGTAGAGGGTGTCACCCAGGAGGGGGGCTAGCACGGCGGCGCCCCAGAGGCCGTAGACTATTGTGGGGAGCCCCGTCATCACGTCTATCATCGAGACGAACGCCTCCCTCCACCGGTGCAGGCCCCGGGGCAGGATCTCCTCGGTGAACACCACGCTAGCCAGCGCCAGGGGCATGGCTAGGAGCACCGCTATAACGGCTGAGACCAGGGTCCCAGCTAGGGGGATCAGGAGTCCATACTCCCCCGGAGCCCCTTCCACGGGCTTCCACGTAGGCGAGGCCAGCAGCCCAAGGCCGTACTCCCTGATGGCAGGCAGGGAGTAGTATAGGAGTACTATGAAGAGTAGCACCAGTATAGCGGAGGAGACTATAGCTGGGGGTGCAACCAGCAACTTGAACCTAGCCTCGCTCACCCGCCAGCCACCCCTATCATCTCGACAGCCTTCAGGTTGAGGCTCCTCAGCTCCTCCGGGATCGGTACATAACCCTCCACAACCCTCTTCTGGCCCTCCGTGTTGATCCACCCTATGAAGGCCCTAACCGCCTCAGCCTCCGGCCCAGGGTACTCCTTGTAGAAGAGTAGGAAGGACCAGGTTGTGAGGGGGTAGCTACCCCTCCCCGGGGCGTATATTACCGAGTCGAAGCCCCTACTCCAGTCACCGTCAGGGCTATCGGGCAGGCTGCCGAGGGCGTTCCTAGCCGCCTCCTGAGCGGCCTCAGGGCTAGGGGCCACGTACTCGCCCTCCCTGTTCTCCAGGAGGGCTATGCTCAGCCCCTCCTTAACGGCGTAGGCGTACTCCACATAGCCTATACTATAGGGGTTCCTCTTGACCAGCTCAGTCACGCCCTGGTTGCCCTTACCCCCTATCCCCCTACCCGTATAGTCAACCGGCCAGTCGGGGGACTTCCCCACCAGCTCCTGGGGCCAGAGGCTGGGGGCGGCCTTGTGGAGGTATAGGGTGAAGACCTGGGTGGTCCCGCTGGAGTCGCTCCTGTGCACCACTATTATCCTCTCATGCGGCAGGTTGGCGGTTGGGTTGAGCCTGGCTATTGCATCATCGTCCCAATACTCTATCTCCCCCCGGTAGATCAGGGCGAGGACCTCCGCGTTGAGCCTAAGCCCGTCAACGCCGGGAACATTATAGACGACAGCCACCATGCCTATAACCACGGGGAGCTGCACAACCTTCCCCCTAAGCCTCTCCCAAGCCTCGCCTGTCAGAGGCGGGTCGCTACCAGCAAAATCCACAACCCTCTTAATGAAGGCGCTCTGCCCAGCCCCGCTCCCCGTCGGGTTATAGTTGACCACTAGCCAAGGGTAGGTGGACCTAACCTCCTCGCTCCAGGCCTGAACCTGTGGGTAGAGGAAGGAGGACCCCTCGCCGTGGAGCACTATAGAGTCTGGAGCCTCAGGCCTCCACCTCTGCCCGGCATAAGATAGCAGCGCCATGGATGCGGCGACCAGTAGTAGCAGCGCCGCGAGCCGCTTAAGCACCAAGCCCCCTCCTCCACGGATCCCACACAACACATCCTTCCTTTATACCCTGCCTCAATACTATATAAGACAGGATATAACACTATACTACTATATATAATTCTACATGCATCAATATACCATATATAGGCCCGGCATAATATCCCAGAGCCCCCACACCCCATGGGTGCAACCTGTGCGGGGATGCATGCTAGCCCTGGCAGCCATGATCCTTGCATGGATCGTCATAGGAGCCTCGTGGATGCTCAACCCATGGTTCGACTTCTGGGGCGACGCCTTCAGCGACCTCGGGGTTCCAGGGCAGGCAAGGTACCCGTGGGTCTACAACTATGGCCTCAGAGCCACAGGCATGCTACTGGTAGGCTACTCCATATACCTCTACAGGTGGGCCAAGTACAAGCCTGAGGCCCTAGCCTCCGGCCTGATGGCGGTAGCTGGGATATTCCTAGCCCTCATCGGGGTCTACCCGGGCGGCACGAGGCCCCACGTATTCGTGTCGACATGGTTCTTCATACAGATCGACATGGCCCTCATACCACTCATGTACTCCCTCTGGAGGAACCGGGGCTTCAAGCCAGCCGCCTGGGGACTGGCCCTAGCCCTGCTAGCATTCCCGGTATTCCTGGCAGTGGAAGCCCTCGTCGGCTGGCCTAGCGTCGCAGCTGGTGAGGCCTACGGCATACTAGTCATAGACGTGGCTGTCGTAATTGCGCTGGCGTACCAGTGCCGGGAGTAGGCTACCGTTATTACCCCGACACCCACCCCCATAGTTGCTGGTGGCTAGGGGTGGCCGAGAAGTATAAGAAGTGGAGCTGCTTCCTATGCGGGGACACCGTGATAGAGGGTCAGAGGTTCGCCTGGATACCGGAGAAGGGTTACGCGCACATAGAGTGCCTCCACGAGGAGCTAGCTAGGAGGTTCGAGGGCAGGATCCCCGCCCATGTCGAGGCGCTCTTGGACTTCGATGAGGCTATGGCCTATGCCATAGTCAGGACAAAGCAGGCCGAGAAGCTCCTGGAGGGCGAGTTGAGGGATAAGGTGGAGGAGGCGAGGCACAAGCTCGAGGGCCTCTCGGCACTGGCGGGTAGGCTCCTGAAGGATGTGCTGAGGGAGCACGGGGTAGAGTTGTAGCCCCCATGTTTTAGGCAAGGCTTATATTTTTAGGTTAGCCTAATAGGGCCGTGGGTAGGTGCATCCTTGAAGCCAAGGATACTAAGGCTAATAGCGCTGG
This sequence comes from Acidilobaceae archaeon, assembly GCA_027014125.1. Taxonomy (GTDB): domain Archaea; phylum Thermoproteota; class Thermoprotei_A; order Sulfolobales; family Acidilobaceae; genus S012-22. The sequence goes on from JALWEI010000040.1 coordinate 6,164, forward strand.
GGCCAGCAGTGATAGTCAGTGTTGCATACACAGACCCCGGCAACTTCGGCTCCAACATAGCGGCGGGCTCAAACCACGGCCTAAAGCTGCTATGGGTAGTCTGGATCTCCGGCCTCATGGCCATACTATTCCAGTACATCTCAGGCAAGGTGGGCCTAACGGGCACAACAGTCCCAGAATACGTCTTCTCGAGGCTAGAGAGGCTACCACTCCCCAGGCTCTGGAGGACCCTCTACTTCCTAGCCCTATTCATCATGGTGCTAGCCACAGACATGGCAGAGTTCCTAGGCATAGCCCTAGGCTTTCACCTACTACTGGGCGTACCCCTACAGGTCGCGGTGTGGATCTCCATAATAGACGTAATCCTACTGATGGCATACGCGAACACAATGTCAAGGCTAGAGAGGCTGATAGCAGCCCTGGTATCGGTAATAGGACTCAGCTACATATACGAGCTCTACATAGTAGGGATCGATCCCGGGGAGATACTTGAGTACTCCTTCAAGGTAAACCTATCTACCAGGGAGGAGGCGCTGATCGCGAGCAGCATAATAGGGGCAACAGTCATGCCCCACGCAGTACTACTCCACTCGTACCTATCCAGGGACAAGTGGGGCCGCCCCAGCCTAGAGAGGCTAAGAGAGGTCCTCCGCAGGCATGCAATCGAGACCATAGTATTCCTATCGATAGCCTCACTCATAAACGCCTCACTCCAGATCATGAGCTACTACGCATTCTACAAGAACGGCTACACAGGGCTAGACTCGATGGAGCTAGCCTACCAGACCCTCACCCCCCTCTACGGTAGCCTAGCCGCGGTGGTCTTCGGGATAGCGATACTGGCCTCAGGCATATCATCCTCGATGGTCAGCGTGATGGCGGGAGTGAGCCTCATAGAGAGCTATGCAGGGAGGAGGTTCGAGGAGTGGAAGGTCAGGCTGGCGGCTAGGCTGATAAACATGATCCCCCTGTCAGTGGCAATTCACCTAGGCTGGAGCACCCTAGACATACTAGTCTACAGCCAGGCCGTGCTATCCGCCACGCTACCCCTCGTACTAATACCCCTCACAATCATGGCTAGGGACAGGAGGATAATGGGGAGCCTCGCAAACAAGCCCATAATAACGGTCCTAGCAGTACTATCCACACTACTCATAATAGGGATAAACATATCCCTCCCACTACTAGACTAGCCCAGGGGCATCCAGGGCCCAGAACTCCGGGGTGCACAGTAGATGGAGAACAGGCAGGTGGGCAGGATAGAGCTCCTCAAAAAGGCACATCAGGGGAGGAAGGGCCTAGCAAGCATGTCGGAGGAGGACTATATAGAGGCGATCTACGAGGTGGAGAAGGTCTACGGCTACGCCAGGGTCACGGATATCTCCGAGATACTAGGGGTAAGGCCCCCCACGGTTCTTGGCATGGTGAAGAGGCTGGAGGAGAAGGGTATGGTGATCCATGAGAGGCACCGGGGGGTGCGGCTGACCGAGGAGGGCAGGAGGGTTGCAGAGAGGATAGCGAGGAGCCACGAGCTGATAAGGTCCTTCCTAATAGGGATAGGGGTGGACGAGGAGAGGGCAAATATAGAGGCGGAGCTGATAGAGCACTTCCTCAGCCAGGAGACCCTGGAGAAGCTGATGAGGGTGTATGAGGAGTGTGTAAAGAGGCCTAGTGGGCGAGCCTCACCTTCTGGCTAGCCGCCTCCATGAGGCCTAGGAAGACCGGGCTGGGGGCTAGGGGCCTACTCTTATACTCCGGGTGGGGCTGGGTTCCGAGGAGGAATGGGTGCTCCCTCCTATCCAGCTCTATTATCTCCACCAGCCCCTCGGGGCTCTCCCCAGAGACTATGAGGCCAGCGTCCTCCAGCATGGGCCTATACTTCTCGTTGACCTCGTACCGGTGCCTGTGCCTCTCATACACAACCGGCTTGGAGTAGAGGCTATACGCCAGCGTGCCCGGCTTGAGGTGGATGGGGGAGGCGCCTAGCCTCATCGAGCCGCCCAGCCTGTCTATGTTCCTCTGGGAGGGTAGGAGGTCTATGACGGGGTGGGGGGTGCTTGGGTCTAGCTCGGTCGAGTTGGCGCCCTCCAGGCCCAGCACGTTCCTGGCATACTCCACTACTGTTAGCTGCATTCCGAAGCATATGCCTAGGAGGGGCTTCTTGGCCTCTCTGAATAGGCGTATCGCCTCGATCTTGCCCTCCGTGCCCCTCTTGCCGAAGCCTGGGAGTATGATCGCCGCGTCCGCCTCTTCAACTATGCTGTCCAGGTCTACCATGCCGTGCTCTATATCCGTGGATTCCACCCATATCAGGCTCGGCTTGAGGCCTAGCCTGGCGCCGGCGTGCTTCAGGGCCTCCACTATGCTAATGTAGCTGTCCCTCAGCTTAGTGTACTTCCCGATCATCGCAACCTTGACGGGGGTCGAGGCCCTATCTAGCGCCTCCACGAAGCCCACCCACTCGTCTAGGATAGCCCTGCGCTCCTCCAGCCTTAGCCTGGCTAGGACCTTCGAGGAGAAGCCCTGCTCCTCCAGGACCAGGGGGACCCTGTATATCGTGTCAACGTCGTGGTTGCTTATCACCATATCGACGGGCAGGGTTGAGTGTAGGGCTATCTTCCTCCTAGCCTCCGGCTCCAGGGGCCTGCTCGTCCTGACAACCACCATATCGGGCTGTATGCCGATCCTCCGCAGCTCCTGCACGCTATGCTGCACCGGCTTGGTCTTCTGCTCTCCAGTAGTCGAGAGCACCGGTGCGAGGGCGACGTGTATGAACACCGTGTTGCCGTCGCCCTCCTCCATCTTCATCTGCCTTATGGCCTCCAGGAAGGGTAGGCCCTCGATATCGCCCACGGTGCCCCCTATCTCGACTATCAGTATATCTACCCCGGTCTCCCCTGCTAGGCTCCTCAGCCGATCCTTGATCTCATCGGTCACATGGGGTATAACCTGGACAGTCTGCCCCAGGTACTCCCCCCTCCTCTCCTTCTCTATCACGCTAAGGTAGACCTTCCCAGCGGTTATGTTATGCTCCTTGCTCAGGTTCTGGTTTAGGAACCTCTCGTAGTGCCCCAGGTCCAGGTCCGTCTCTCCCCCGTCCTCGGTGACGAACACCTCGCCGTGGGCGAAGGGGTTCATGGTCCCGGCGTCCACGTTGATGTAAGGGTCGATCTTTACAGCCCCCACACTGTAGCCACGGGACTTGAGGAGGAGGCCCAGGCTAGCAGTAACGATCCCCTTACCCACGCTAGAGAGCACGCCGCCGGTTATGAACACGTACTTGACCCGCGACACTACACGCAACCTAGTGCAAGGTATATGCAGGCCCCCAGGCCTATTTAACCCTAAAGCCTCAAGCCCCTCGGGGGCTAGAGGGTTGCAGAGCATAGCAGATAGAGCCACCGGGGCCAGGGTCCTAGAGGCTCTCCGGAGAAGCCTCAGGGTCGACTGGAGGGACTACGCTGCCCTCATACCGCTAAGGGAGGACGGGAGCCCCTTCGCAGTGCTCATAGCGATAATACTGAGCCAGAATACCAATGACAAGAATGCTATAACGGCATACAGGAGGCTGAGGAGCCGGGTAGGGGTCAGGCCCGAGGATATACTCTCAGCCCCAAGGGAGGCTATAGAGGAGGCGATAAGGCCCTCGGGCATGTACAGGCAGAAGGCCAGCGCCATAATAGGAGCAGCCAAGGCGGTCGTCGAGGCAGGGGGCGAGAGGGCGCTGGAGACCCTTCCCCCAGAGGAGGTCAGGCGCATCCTGGAGGGGGTCAAGGGTATAGGAAGGAAGACCGTAGACGTCTTCCTAAACGTGACCCGCGGGGTCGAGGTGTTCGCAGTAGACACCCACGCGCAGAGGATAGCATGGAGGTGGGGCCTAGCACCCAGGAAGGCCAGCTATGAGAAGGTCTCCACGGCGCTGGCAAGCTTCTTCAATGGCCAGGACCTAGGCGAGGCCCATAGACTCCTAATAGCCCTCGGCAGGACATACTGCACAGCCCGGAGGCCGAGGTGCAGCGAGTGCCCCCTCAGGGAGGTGTGCCCATACCCGTCAAGGGAGTCGCAGTCAGCAGGCCAGGCAGGGGATCGTGGCTAGCAGACGAGCTCCTAGACACGCTAGTGCCCTGGGACCCTGGAGCGAGGGTGGAGGAGACAAGGTTCCCCGGCGTGATGGCTGTATACACCAGCCTGGAGCCGGGCCAGCTGGCTAGGGTAGTCTCTAGGGGCTACCACTCCTTCATGAAGAGGCTGACCCCGGCCATGGCGGCGGCCGTGGCTAATAGCTGGGTGGACGTGGAGGAGCTAGTTAAGGGCCTCCTTGTCGGGCCCCCGGTGAGGGTGAGGCTCGTCATAGCTGCTAGGGGCACAGGGAAGGGGCTAGTGGGTAGGGGTAGGGTGGAGGGACTGGTTAGGAGCCTCGGCTTCACGCCCAGCCGTGGGGCTAGGATGGCGCTGGTGCTAGAGTCCCTCGATAACCTGTTCCTCGGAGCCTACGGTATTACCAGTCCATGTGGCCCCGATTGCGTGACCGTAACCCCTCCGTAGGCCAACGCTTTTGAACCTCCACGGGATTATATCCGGTATGGTAGTGTATGGTGTACTAGTGTATGGCGGATGTTACGGGCTATGCTTATGGCAGCCAGATATTCAAGTCCCGCAGGGTCCTGACAGACGAGTATGTACCCACCAGCCTTAGGGTTAGGAGGGAGGAGGCGGAGCTACTAACGAGGAGGCTCCTCCTCAAGCTCATCCACGGCCCGGTCACCAACGACATTACCCTCATCTATGGTAGTAGCGGCGTGGTCGGCGTAGGGAAGACGATGCTGGCAAAGTACTCCGGCATGAGGGCGGTGGAGGAGGCCAGGAAGAGGGGGATAAACGCTATCTACATACACGTCAACGTCTACGGCAGCCCCTCCATATACACGATCCTCAAGGCCATAGTGGCACAGCTAGATCCCAGGATACCAGTCCACGGCGTATCCGCGATAGACGTGCTCCGGGAGATCGTCTACAGGCTGTACAGGGACGACATGTACATGATCCTAACCATAGACGAGTTCCAGAGCATGCTAGCCGGGAAGATCGACGATGCAAGCCTCTACCAGCTCCTCAGGCTATACGAGCAGATACCCCCACCAGACGGGGTCAGCAGGATCATATACATACTAGTCGCCATGGACCTCAGGGTACTCTCCCAGCTCAAGGAGAGGCTACCCCAGATCGAGTCCCAGATCGCCTACAGGATCCACATGATGCCCTACAACGCAGAGGAGCTATACCAGATCCTAGAGCAGAGGGCAGAGGAGGGCCTGCAACCAGGCACATGGACCCCCTACCTCCTCCAGATGATAGCAGAGGAGGTGGCCATGGGGACCCACGGGGGAAGCGCCAGGAAGGCTATAAACGTGCTAAGGACAGCCGCCGAGAACGCCGAGGCACTAGGCCTAAGCACTATAACCGAGTCACTAGTCAGGCACGCCCTAGCGGAGACACAGGTCTCCCTAATCTCGGTAGAGGAACTATCGATGCTAAACAAGCACGAGGCCCTAATGCTACTAGCACTAGCCAAGCTGATAGAGCAGAAGGGCAACTACGCGACCACAGGAGAGATAGCGGCCCTCTACCAGCAGCTGGCGGAGAACTACGGTATAAAGCCACTAGGCCACAGCCAGTTCCACGAGAGGCTCAACAGGGTCATGTCCAGCCTGGCAAACTCGGGCCTCGTCGACTACAGGAGATCCGGGAAGGGGATAAGGGGCAGAACCACACTCTACAGGCTAGCACCCTCAATACCAGCCGACAGGCTAGTGGATGTAATGGAGAGGATAGTACTGCCAAGGATCCTAGGAGGCTGACCGGGGATGGACCTCGAGAGCCTATTCGGGAGCAGGGGCAGAGTCAAAGTACTCAAATTCCTCCTAGAGGAGGGCTACTCCAACATAACCAGGATCGCCAGGGAGACAGGCCTCTCCTACAGGACCGTGGCAAGGCACCTCGAGGAGCTCAAGAAGGCGGGCCTGGTGGAGGAAAGGCGCTACGGCAGACTCCGCGTGTTCGAGGTAGACCTGACGAACCCAAGGCTAGGAGCTATAAGGGAGCTGATAAGGGAGCTAGAGAGGCTATAGCACCCGGGGAAAGGGTGAGGTATGGGATGGCGGGTATGGTTGATATAACCAGCAAGCCCGACTCCTACAGGGAAGCCACGGCCCGCGGGAGGATCAAGCTCAAGCCGGAGACGGTGAGGAGAATCCGGGAAGGCAGGGTGGAGAAGGGCGACGTGGAGCAGGTTGCATCAGTCGCCGCAATAATGGCGGTAAAGAGGACCCCAGAGATACTCCCGCTATGCCACCCCCTGCCCATAACAGGGGTCAAGGTGACCTTCTCCTACGGCCCAGACCACGTCGAGGCAGTGGTGACGGTAAAGACGACAGCCAAGACAGGGGTAGAGATGGAGGCCCTAACAGGGGTAACAGTCGCACTCCTTACAGTATGGGATATGGTTAAGCAGTACGAGAAGGACGAGAGGGGCCAGTACCCCACCACCAGGATCGAGGGTGTAGAGGTGGTGGAGAAGGTTAAGATGACCCCCGGCGCCTCCCCCTCCTCCTAGTAGACCTCTGGGGCCGGGAGGCTCCCTTACCAGGGGCTATGCCACCCCGGGATCCGAGGCCCAGGAAGGCGTCTAGCCCAGCGGGCTTAGCCTGCCTCTCCTCCCGCACGGCCTTCTCCCCCTCCTCACCTGGCCTGGCCTTCCTTATCCTCTCGGCGGCCTTGAGTATCTCCTCAGCCCTGGCCCCGGCTAGGAGCTTCACCTCCTCCCTGGTCATGTTGTAGCCTAGCGCTATCCTTGCCGGTACTGTCGGGTCTTGGCTGTTCCTGAATATAGCGGTGAGGAATGGTATCACCTCCCTCTTGATCGTGGCCCTGCTCGCCAGTATCCTCTCCGCCAGCTTCCCGGCTAGGGCCTCCCTCGTCTCCCTCACCTGCCTGAGCTGGGCCATTAGCTTGATCCTCTCGGGGTAGGAGAAGCGCTCCCTCGCCACCTGGCCCTTGACCCTGGCGAACGCCACGCCAGGGCCCATCAGGTCGAAGACGTAGGAGAGCATGCTCCAGTGGCCCCTGTACTTTGCCCTAGCCAGGAATAGGCTGGCCCTGGAGAGGGCGTCGTACGCCCTGTAGAGGTCCTCAGGCTCCTTGTACTTCCTGTGGGTGTTGTCGTTGAGCCAGGCTAGGAGGGTCTCATAGTCCTCCTCGCTGCTCGTCACCGCCTTCTTAGCCTGCCAGGCGTACTTCGCGTAGTATATGCTGTTCAGGGTCCTCCATAGGTCTATGCTCTTATCCCTGCCCCTGACTAGCGCCTTGACGAGGCTCAGGGTGACCTTGCCGTAGCCCTCTGCCACAGCCTCCAGGTCGTTTATGGCCGCTCTAACGTCTCCCATGCTCTTCTCCGCTATGTACTTCAGGGCGTCCTTCTCGCAGTAGAGCCTCTCCGCCTTGCATATCCTCTCCAGTAGCCTTACGATGTGGCCCGTGGCCAGCTGCCTGAACTCTACGAGGAGCACGGCGTCCCTGAGGGGCCTCAGCTGCTCCTTCCATGGGTCGTTGGCGGTCATCACTATGGGGTTCTCTGTCTCTTTGATCACCTCTAGGAGCGCCCTCAGGCCCCCCGCATCCTCCCTGGGTGCTATGCCATCTATCTCGTCCAGGAGTATTATCAGGCCGCGCCCGTAGAGGGGCCTCTTCCTGGCGGCGGAGCCCACGATCCTCTTTATATCCACGTCCCTCCTATAGTCGCTGGCGTTTAGCTCGACCAGCTGGAAGCCGTACTCCTTGGCTATCGCCTCCACCAGGCTGGTCTTCCCCACTCCCGGGGGCCCGTAGAGGAGGGCTGCTCTCTTGGCCGGCTTCCTGCCGCTGGCCCAGGCTTCTATCCAGGGTATGAGGGCCTGCTTGGCCTTGTCCTGGTTTACCACCTCGTCGATCCTCTTGGGCCTGTACTTGATTACCCAGGGTAGCCTCCTTGTCATGATGCATGCCTCCCGAGGACTGTTAGCCATGCTAGGAAGGCGGTTAGTTGTATGTCATCGTCGCTACCCTCGACCAGGCGGTAGTGGATCTCGCCTAGGTAGTCCGCTATGAGGACCCTCTGCTCCTCTGGTATCTTGAGCTCGTTCCCGAATATCTCCTTGTGGATCTGCCTCACAATGTCCTCGCCGCTAAGGCCGTACTCTATCATTATCCTCCTAAGCATAGTCCTGGCGGCCTCGAACTCCCCGTCTAGCGCGGCCTTCAGCATGTCCCTGACCTCGCGGGGCCTAGCCATGCCTACCACCTTGAAGACCGAGTCCACCGTGACCCTGCCCAGGGCGGCGGCTGACTGGAGGATGTTTATCGCCTTCCTCATGTCGCCCTCGCTAATCTCGTAGATAGTCTCCAACGCCTCCTCCTCGTAGTCGACCCCCTCGTTCTCCGCTATAAAGCGGAGCCTCTCAACCACATCCTCCTTCTTGAGGGGCTGGAAGCGGAAGAACGCGCACCGGCTCTGGATCGGATCTATGATCTTGCTCGGGTAGTTGGCTATGAGTATGAACCTTGTGGAGGCGCTGTACAGCTCCATGAGCCTCCTAAGAGCCTGCTGGGCGTCACTGGTCATATTGTCCGCCTCGTCGAGGATTATGATCTTGAATGGTATCCCCGGCGGGGTCCTGCTCCTTGCGAACTCCTTGACCTTCTCCCTGATGACGTTTATCCCCCTCTCGTCGCTGGCGTTGAGTTCTAGGACGAACTGCTTGTAGCCCTCGCCGTAGAGGTCCCTGGCTAGTGCATGGGCGGCGGTGGTCTTCCCAGTGCCCGCGGGGCCTGCGAAGAGCAGGTGGGGCATGTTCCGCTCCTCGACGAACTTCATGAGCCTCTTCACTATATCCTCCTGGTTTACTATATCCTTCAGGCTCCTCGGCCTATACTTCTCTACCCAGAGCACGTCAAAAGCGCTGGACAACTCGTGTACACCACCCTATTCTTAGGGGTGGGTGGGGGCCCTGCTAAAACCCTTCAGCCCCCACTGGGGAGTCCTACTTGGGCTTGAAGTAGAGGATATCGTCTATGGTGCCCTTTCTCTCCGCCTCGGGCTTGAATACGGGCTCGACCTCCATGCCTATGTAGACCTGGTCTGACTCAACCCTGTGTATGAGCCCGCCCTCGGCATCGTCGGGCTTGACAACCGCTATAACCTCCGGCTTCTCGAGCTTCCGGCCATCCATAGTCTCGGTGATAACCGTGTAGGTTACCACTCTCCAGGGGCCCTTAACCTCAACCAGCTCCCCGGGCTTGTGGTCGGGGCATAGGGTTAGCGGTGGCACGTAGATGGTGTCGCCGCACTTGGATCCAAGTATCTTACCCTCCTTCAGCGCCTTTGCCTGCTCCAGGCCGTGGACCCCGGGCGTGTATACGTACTTCTCCACCTCCATACTGCCGGGGTAGTGCCTGATCCGCGAGGCCACATTCTCCTTCCACCAGCTCACAGCCACCACCCCCTCCTAGGACTCCACGGGCTCGAAACACTCTATGTCGTTGACGTCCCCCTTCCTCTCCTCCGGGGGCCTCCACCGGGGCTTGACCCTCATCCCGATCGCCCTCCCGCTAATCACATCCTCAGGCTCCACGTTGCAGAGCTTGTGGAATAGGCCGGCGAACTCGTAGCCTCCCTTGGTGTAGCCGGGTGCGTCGAGCTTGATCACCGCAACTATCTCGGGCTTCTCCATCCTCTCCCTGAAGGTTGATATGTAGCTAACCACAGCGGTATGCACCTCCCCGGTCCCGGGTAGCTCAACCCACTCGCTGGTCGGGGCCATGCAGTACTCGCAGTAGCTCCTTGGCGGCACGTAGACCCTGCCGCACCTCGGGCATCTCTTGCCTAGTATCTTACCCTCCTTGAGGCCGTCGAGGAACCTGGACTGGGCCTGCCCGGCGCTGAAGAGGTAGCGCGCTACCGGCCTATACTCGACCAGGCCGGGCAGGCTGTACATCTCCTTGGACTTCAGGTAGTGGCCGGGTAGCCTCCTCTCAGCCCCACCAGACACCCCTAATCACCTCCTAATTGCCAAGTACTATGACGGTGCCGGCCTGCATCAGGTCTCCCCATGCCTGGGCAACGCCCCTGTGGACGGGCTTCTTCACCTGCCTAGCCCCGGCCTCGTAGCGTAGTTGCCAGAACAGCTCGGCCACCTTCATTACCCCCGCAGCAGCTATGGGGTTCCCCACGCCAAGCAGGCCGCCGCTGGGGCTCGTCGGTAGGTCCCCGTCCCTGTTGAAGTGGCCCTCCTTTAGTAGCTTGGGGGCCTCGCAGGGCCTGGCTAGCATTAGGCCCTCTATGTGGTGGAGCTCCTTGTAGTCGAAGGGGTCGTAGGGCTCCGCAACGTCGATCTCCCTCCAGGGCCTCTCTATGCCGGCCATCTTGTAGGCCATCCTGGCGGCGTATTGCACGTACCTCGGGTAGCCAAGCTCCCTGTTGTACCAGTGCGTGTTGTCGAGGGTGAAGCCCACGCCCTCAACCCACACCGGGCTGTCGGTGATCCTCCTAGCCTCATTCTCGCTAGCCAGCACCAGAGCCGCGGCCCCATCACTCACCGGGCTTATATCGAGCCTGTTGACCGGCCATACCAGGACCTCGCTGTTTAGTACATCCTCAACGGTGATCTTGGCAGCAGCCTGGGCTGCTGGGTGGTCTAGGGCGTTGGCCTTGTTCTTGACCGAGACCAGGGCTATATCCTCCTTCTTAGCCCCACACTTGTGCATGTACCTCCTCATCTCCAGCGCGAATATCCATATCAGGTTCGGGCCCAGAGGCCTCTCGAGCACGGGGTCCCAGATGTAGGCGAACACGCCCTGGGGGTGGGGGTGGGCGGGGCTCATCTTCTCCTCAGCAACGGCTAGCACGGTCCTACAGAGGCCGCTAGCAACATGCCACCAGGCAGCTATCGGGACGAAGACCCCGGTGCCGCCTCCGACGTAGACCCTCACAGTCGGCTTGTTGACCCCGCCAGCCCCGTCGGCCAGGTACTCGCCGTTAAGGTGGACCCCGTCGAAGGCGTCGGGAGCGGTGCCGATCACAATGCAGTCTATATCCTTCAGAGTCAGCCCCGCGCTCTCGAGGGCCATACTGGCGGCTTCCCACGCCAGCTCCCTAGGCGTCTCCAGCATCCTCCTCCTGAACAGGGTGAGACCAGCCCCGACGACGGCGACCTTATTCTTCACATGAATATTAGGCCTCACCACTCACACCCCCTCCTACAACGCATCCTCAGACTCGAGAACCACGGCCATGCTAGTATACGTCGGGGGCCCCCTCCATGAGGCTACCAGCGCCCTAGTGGCCTCAACCTGGTGGGGCCCCGCGGCCCCTACGAGCTGTAGGTAGGCCTCCAGTAGCCTAGCCAGGCCAGTGGCCTCCAGGGCTACACCCATAGCCAGGCTCCCCCCGCTCGGGTTCACGGGAAGGCTACCATCAGGGCTGAAGACGCCCTCCCTAGCCATCTTAGCGGCGCCACCCTCCGGCGCTAGCCTCGCCTCCTCCAGCGTGAGTGGCTCCATGAAGCTGAACCTGTCCTCAACCTCGGCAAGGTCTATCTGGCTGGGCTTCACGCCAGCGGTCCTGTAAGCCATGTCAGCCGCCATCCTCATCGACTTCATCCTTCCCCACTCGTGCCAGGCCAGGGCCCCAGTGCCGGTCTCTGTAGACCACCCGACCCCGCTGACCCAGACAGGGTTGTCAGTGAACCTCCTAGCCACATCCTCGCTAGCCAGGATCACTGTTATCGCCGCATCGGTGAAGCCCGCAACCTCATACCGGGTCATAGGGTATATGTAAGCCTCAGCCTCGAGGACCTCCTCGAGGCTTATCTTGGCGGCGTAGCTCGCCCTTGGATTCCTGAGCCCCTGCACCCGGTTCTTCACTGCTATAAAGGCGAGGTCCTCCCTCTCAAGCCCTGTCCTGGACATGTATGCAACAGCGTCAAGGCCAGCGGTGAAGAGGGGGTTGCTAGGCGACAGGGGCCTGATATTCACCGGGTCCAACGCTAGCTCATAGATCTTATCTAGGCTGAGTATATCGCTTGGCTTTGCATGGCTCTCAACGAGCACCACATCAAAGTACCCGGTCTTGATCAGCATATAGGCCTGGGCCAGGCCCTGGAGCCCGTCTCCCGCAACTGTGAAGGTCGGCCTCAGCACCCCCCCGATCGGCTCTGGGGCGAACTCGTCGGAGATTGCTATCCCCTCCCAATAGTCCTCCTGGCTGGATACGAATGCGTCTACATCCTTCCTCAAGTCCACCCCGGCAGCCTCGGCAGCCCTCATGGATGCCTCGAACATCATCTCCCTAAACGACAGGTCGGGGATTGAGGGCTTGAACCCATACCAGCCTACTCCTATGATAGCCACTCTCCGCGACAAGGTGGGCCCCATCAGGTTATGGGGGTCATGGGATTAAAAAAGGTTATATAACGATATAGATAAAACCCGCCCGGAAACCATGTAGATAAATATCAAAAAGCTTATGAACATAAAATGGCCTATATGAATACCCTAATATATTCTAGGCCTATAGAATTTAATTATATATATTGTGGTAGGATAACAATTGTATTTTAGTATGTTATCATGGGCAAACGATGCCTACGGGGTGCTGTTTTTGGGTTACGCCTTTAGAATCCTGGGGCGACGACAAGTAGCTATTATCATAGCCCTAATAGCGGTATCTATCTCATCAACAGTCGTACAGGACCCGGCTCATGCAGTATTGACAACGGGCCTCCCCACGACGGCTATTCTCTGGGAGAGGGAGCTAGGGGGCAACGTTCAGAGTATATCATGGAGTCCCGAGGGGTCTAGGATCGCTGTTGGCCTAGACAATGGGAGGCTCATCGTTCTTAGTGGGGATGGGGACCTGTTATGGGAGGCGAGCCTGGGTGCAGCTATAAGCAGCACCTCGTGGAGCCATGACGGCTCAAAGATAGCAGTAGGCACCAAGCCTCCCCTCGGCAAGGTTATCGTACTAGACGATAAGGGACACGTGCTCTGGGAGAATAGGCTGGGTAACGTGACTAGCGTCGCATGGAGCCCGGGAGGCTCAGTGGTGGCGGTAGGGGAGGGGAGTAGGATCCTTATAGTCGAGTCTGAGGGAGTAGTATGGGAGAAGAGCCTGGACGGCCTCGTCCTTGGGGTCTCTTGGAGTCCTGACGGTTCAAAGATAGCAGTTGGCCTAAGCAGGGGAGGCGGCGGGGAAGTTATGGTACTGGATAGTAGAGGCGGTGAAGTATGGAGTGAGGACCTTAACAGTGGAGTCGGGGATGTCTCTTGGAGTCCTGACGGCCTTAGAATAGCGGCGAGCCTGAGCGATGGCAGGGTTGTCGTGTACGACTCCATTGGTGTCTTGCTATGGAAAGCTGGCTTGAGCAAGCCGATAAGGGGCGTAACGTGGAGCCCCGATGGAGGTAAGCTAGCCGTCGGCTCTGGGTATAGGATTGTCGTGTTCAGCGCTAATGGATTCAAGCTACGGGAGGATTACATGGATGACACTGTGACCAGTGTGGCATGGAGCCCTAGAGACGGTAGACTCGCTGTTGGCATAGGAGACAGTATAATAATGCTCAGCCTACCATATACAATATCCCCGCAATACACGGGGAGCCGGATAGACTATACGATGATGCTCCTAGGATTAGGCGGCCCAGGGGTAGTTGCACTCTACTACATACTAGCTAGAAAGAGGCGGGCCACTATTATGAGGCAGCTAGAGGTTCCAACAATCCAAGAAGACACTAGCATAAATATACAGTCAAACAACGGCCCCGGCGGCAACGGTCTCCCGACCAGCCTGAAGCCAGTGGCAAGCCTCCTAGGAAAGAGTATTGACGGCTTCAAGCCGGTAAGCCATTGCAAAGACGCCTACAACGTGGAGCTGCCCGGGTTCATAGCCCCCGAGGGCTACGAGGGGTCCTGGAGTTGTTGTAAGCTTGGTTGTGGCGGCTGGGGTTGTGCGTATCGCTGTAGTAGGCCTGGTGGGGAGCCTGTCGTGTTCAAGGTTCCCAGGGGCATGGAGGCCCTCCTTGAGGAGGGGGCGATGCAGACGGTGGACGAGCGCATACTAGAGCGTGTCATAGACGAGGCCTCCACCGTGTCCAGGCTGGGCCACCCCCACGTGCTCCGCCTCCTAGCCTATAGCAGGAGAGCCCCGATCCTAGTCTACGAGTACGCCGACATGGGTAGCCTGGACCAGCAGCTAGCCCAGGGCTGGAGGCCCAGCACGAGGGACGCCCTCCTAGCAACTATACAGCTTGGAGACGGGCTCCGCTACATCCATAGCAGGGGCCTCATACACGGGGACATAAAGCCTGGGAACATCTTCATTAAGGGTGGAGTTGTCAAGCTCGGCGACTTCAGCAGCCTCGTAAGGCTAGTAACACTAACAAGCAGGAGCCCCCTGAGCCACACCCCAGGCTGGAGGGCCCCAGAGCAGGTGTACAGCGACCTTAGGGTACGGGCAATGAAGGCCGGGCTAGAGAATAGGATAGATGTATATCAGCTCGGCAACCTGCTCCTCTACCTCCTAACCGGGAAGACCATAGACGGGGAGGAGGCAGCAGACAGGGCTAGCCTCGAGGAGGCACTAGCCCGCGTGGGCCACGAGGGGCTCCGGGAGATCCTAGGAGGGATGCTGTCACTAGAGCCCGAGGAGAGGCCCAGCATGGAGCAGGCAATAACACAACTATACAAGATATACACGACCCTGAATAGACCCTGATAAGAGGCCCGGAGGATAACCCGGGTACCTCCAGGGGTGTCGAAGGGTGGAGCTGCTACCCCAGGCCTTCTACGAGAGGCCGGCAGACCAGGTGGCTCTCGACCTCCTAGGCAAGATACTCCAGGCTAGGAGCGGCGGGGGTGTGAGGAGGTGTAGGATAGTCGAGGTGGAGGCGTACTTCGGCCCCTGCGACCCCGCCAGCAGGGCTAGGCGGGGGAGGCGGGGCAGGATAGCTAGGGCCCTCCACGGCCCCCCAGGCCTTACCCTGGTGTACGGGATGCACAGGCAGTGGCTACTCAACATAGTAGCCCACCCGCCCTGGATGGCGGGGGCCGTGCTCCTGAGGTCCTGCACGCCCCTAGAGCCTGGTGAGGGCAACCCACGGGGGCCTGGCAGGCTCACCAGGTACATGGGTATAGGCAGGGAGATGGACTCCCTCCCGGTCTATGACCCCACCTCCCTGGTGCAGGTCCTCGACGATGGCTACAGGCCAGGGAGGGTGCTTAGGGGCGGGAGGATCGGGGTCAGGGAGGACCTGGAGCTCCCCCTACGCTTCTATAT
>JALWEI010000041.1 GCA_027014125.1 Acidilobaceae archaeon
CCCCGGCCCACGTAACCCGGATCCCAGACCCCGCACCCCACCAGGGCCCCCATACGTAGCAGGCTACTACGGGGGAAGCATAGGCCCACAACGTTCGGGGGCACCCTAACCACGTCTAGGAACCTTATCCTGTAGGCCCCCGGCTCTAGGCTCCACCACCCATTATCAGCCTCCACCCTAACACCGCTAGGGATCCTCCTATCCCCGACCCCGAGGAGGCCTTGGGAGTCGAGCCTCCTAACCTCCCCAACCCTCAAGTCCACCCCCGCAGGCTGCACCTGGACGCCCTCGACCCCCAGTATCTTGGCGACCTCATCCCCGGTCAGGAACAAGGCTTCTCCACCACACATAGAATAGCCCAGGCCCCAGGCATAATAATAGGGGAGACCCGGGTTGGCGGAGTGCAACGCCCTGGTTACCGGTGGGACCAGCGGGGTCGGGCTAGCGGCGGCACGGGGGCTAGCTAGGGCGGGGTGTGGGAGGATAGCCCTTTTCTCAAGGGGCAGGAGGCCTGTGGAGCCCGCTCTCAGGGAGCTCGAGAGCCTGGGTGTTGAGGCGATCCACATCAAGGGCGACCTCACCCAGGGCGGTGATGTAGAGTCTCTGATACCGAGGCTAGTAGGGGAGTGGGGCTGGCTGGATGTAGTTGCGATGAGCTATGGAAACCCTAGCTGCGAGCCGTGTGGGCTCGAGGACCACGGGTGGGGGGACTGGCTGGAGGCGGCTAGCATGTACCTGGCCTCCACCGGGGTTATAGCTAGGGATCTTGCCAGGCTTAACCCCCGGCCGGCTACAATGATAATATTCTCCAGCTTCACTGTGAACGAGCCCCACCCCCCACTGTTCATAGCAGACACAGTGAGGCTAGGCCTCAAAGGCCTGGTGAGGGTCCTTGCCCGCATGGCCCCGGGCAGGGTTAGGCCGATACTGGTCGAGCTGGGTAGCTTCAAGACGCCGGGGGCGGTGGAGACCGTCTCAAGGATAGCCGGGGAAGCTGGTTTTGAGGAGTATTGGAGGAGGCACGTGGAGGGCCTCTCGCCGCTAAAGAGGTCCGGGGGGCTGGGGGAGCTGGAGGAGCTTGTTGGGCTCCTGGTCAGGGCTCCAGGCTACCTGACGGGGGCTGTTATCAGGTTCGACGGCGCCTCGACACCCTGCATTTAGCCCTCCTCCTTCTTGACCTTGAGTATGTGCTCCTCCTTGCCCACCACTAGGACCTTGTCCCCGGGCTCGATCACCTCGTCGCTAACCGCCTTCCAGTACTCGCCCTCCACGATCACGAACCCGGGCTTGCCCGGCTCTATCCTGTCTACAGCCCTGCCCCGGGCCCCTACTATGTCCCATACTATCGGCTCCCTCTTCCTGACCTGGATCACCTTGTATACTATGAATGCCGTGAGGACGCCGAAGAAGCCGCCGGTGGCGTAGAGCATCTTAACCAGCTGCCCGGCGTACTGGGGGGACACCGTGAAGCCGCCGCCGTCTCCCCCTACGGGTAGCAGGGCTATGCCGAGGACGAGCATCACTATCCCGGTGCCTCCTATGAGGCCGAAGCCGGGGGTGTATATCTCTATGAAGAGGAGTATGGAACCACCTAGTATTAGGAAGAGGCTGGTCATGTTGGGGTTGAAGCCCTGCCCTGCTAGGCCTAGTAGGAGGAGGAGCACGCCCACACCCACAGCCCCGGGGTTGCCTGATACTAGGCTGAAGAGCACGATCAGGGTGCCCAGGCTTAGGAGTATGCCCGCTAGCATTGGGTCTGAGAGGGTGTGGAGTATGGTTATCCTGAGGCTGGGCTGGAGCTCCTCAACCCTGGGGTTGGCCAGGTCAAGGAGCACCTTGTCCCCGCTGGGGAGGGCCACGACCCTGCCGTTTAGCTGGGATAGGAGGTCCCCCATGTCCCTGGCCACCACCTCTATCACTCCTATCCTCAGGGCCTCCTCAGCCCCGTAGTTGTCGTTGTGGAGCACGAACCTTACTAGGGCGGTGGCGTTCCTGCCCTTCGTGGCTCCGTGCTCGCAGAAGACCTTTATGATCGGGTTTATGATCTTACTCTCGTTTATCGGCCTGTAGCCCCCCGTGGCTGGGTCGTAAGCGATCGGCTGCACGCTGCCTATGATCGTGCCTGGCTGCATCGCCGCCACGTGGGTTGACATTAGTATTAGCGTGCCCGCACTCTCGGCCCACCTGTCTACGACGTACCCTATGACGGGGGCTCTGGAGTCGTCTATAGCGGTCACTATCTCCAGGGCCGCGTCTAGGAGGCCCCCGGGCGTGTTGAGTTGTATTACCAGGACTGCGTTGTCCCTCTCCGCGGCCTGTATAGCTGCGTCTACATACTCCGCCATGGCGTAGTCGACTACTCCCTCGATCCTGATAGTGTAGACTAGGGGCCCCGCAACCCTGTCATGGGGGGTGCCCGGCGGTTCTAGACCGTACCTCCTCTCCTGTGCCCCGCAGTACCTTGCCCCCAGATCCTCCTGTGCCCCTGCCTGTACCGTGTTGAGTAGGGCTACCGCTAGTAGTAGTGCTAGGAGTATCACGGCTAGTAGCCTGGGCATAGCCTTGCAACCCCATCCAGTCTATAGTCTGGACGGGAGGCTAAGTCTGTGAGCCTCCTCCCGCCGCCTTCTTGGCTATTGCTAGGGCCTCTCCTATGCTGCTGTGCTGGTTTGTTATGATCACCATGTTCTTCTCCTTCGCTATCTCCACTAGTGTCTGTAGCTCCCTGAGCCTTAGAGCTGATGGGTGCTTCTCGTAGAACTCCGCTGCCTCCGCCATGATCTTGGCCGCCTGCCTCTCTCCCTCCGCCTCTATTATCCTGGCTCTCCTCCACCTCTCTGCCTCAGCCTGCTTTGCCATGGCCCTTAGCATCGTCTCGGGTAGCTTGACCTCCTTTATCGTGACTGCCGTGACCTTTATGCCCCAGGGGTCTGTGAGCGTATCTAGTATCTCCTGGAGCTTCTTGTTGATCTCCTCCCTCTTGGTTAGGATCTCATCTAGCTCCACCTGACCTACTATGTCCCTGAGTGTGGTTTGGGCTAGCATGAGTACTCCGAAGTGGTAGTTCTCTATCTTTGTGACGGCGCTGACTGGGTCCATCACCTTGTAGTAGACGACCGCGTCCACTCCAACGGTGACGTTGTCCTTTGTTATGATCCTCTGCTCTGGCACATCCGCGGTCACAATCCTAAGATCGACCTTGATGAACGTGTCCACGAAGGGTATTATGAAGAAGAGTCCGGGCCCCTTAGCCCCCAGGAGCCTGCCAAGCCTGAATATGACCGCCCTCTCGTACTCCTTCACCACCTTGATGCTCATCGAGAGCAGTCCAAGGACCACGAGTAGCAGAGCTACTAGGGATACAGGTATCTCGGGCACCACGCGCACCCCAAGCCAGGCTATATATCATTGGGGTGTACGGCTAAATATACTGAGGATATTTACCCCGCCGGGCCCACCCCCCTCCACGGGGGCCCCAGGGTGCCTAACAAGGCCAAGATCAAGGGCACAAGGGTCGAGAATGAGCTGGCTAACCTCCTATGGGATATGGGCTACGCGGTCGTCAGGGGGCCCTCCAGCGGCGCTGGGGTCAGGAGGAGGTTCCAGCCCGACCTGGTTGCGGTAAAGGCGGGGAAGGTGCTAGTCTTCGAGGTTAAGACCTACAAGGGGGGAGGCCCATTATACATACCACGCCACCAGGTGGAGGGCCTCCGTGACTTCGCTGAAAGGGCGGGGGCGCTGGCATTCATAGCAGTCAGGATACACGGCGGGGGGTGGAGGCTCCACAGGCTAGAGGAGCTTCCATCCACCCGGGGCGGCGGAGCCCGGGTGGATGAGCCATCCACGGGCCTGAGGCCGAGGGACCTGGACGAGATCCTGTTCCCCACATCCAGGAGGATCACAGAATACCTCTAGCCCTGGCCATGGAGGCCACCATCCTAGCTAGCGCCGGGGCGGCGGTGAGGCCGGGGGACTCGATCCCTATAAGGTGTATAACCCGGCCCGTGCTGCCCCACTCGACCAGGAAGTCCCGCCCTGGGGCTACGGGTCTATGCCCGACCACCACCCTCACAGGCTCTTGTATCTCCTCTTGGAGGAGTGGCTGGAACCTGGACCTAAGCCACTCCAGATCCCTGCTGGTGTATGTATAGTCGCCTGGCCTACTCGGCCCCGCATTGTTGGGGCCCAGTAGGAGGGCTCCGTTAGCCTGGGGTATCGCACCTCCACCCTTAGTCTCACCCCTCCTAGCCTCTAGCGGGGCCACTATACTCCTGAGCCTTGGCTGTGGGTGTATGCTCATCACCCCCTTCCAAGCCTCCTGCGTATAACTGTCTCCGAACATCTTGGCAACCACGTGGCTCTCCAGCCCTCCAGCGTTTACTACGAGCCTCGCAGAGACCCTGAGACCCCCCGCCTCCAGTATGACTCTAGAGCCTCTAGCCTCGGCTGCCTCAACCTTGCTACCCAGGAGTAGCTCGCCATAGCCCCTCACCCTTGATGCTAGGGCCCCTGCCATACTGGCTGGGTCTACGATAGCGTATCCCCTAACCTCGATAGCCCCCTGGACCCTGTCTGAGAGCCCTGGCTCCATGTCCCTGGCCGTGCGGCCGGTGAGGATCCTCGTCTTCACCCTGCCCCCGGGGACTAGCCTAGGCAGTAGCTTGGCGGTTAGGACCGCTAGGGGCGTCTTTGCCCGTGAGGTGTAGGCTAGGAGGAGCCTTGTCTCTATAAGCCTGTATCCTAGCTCCTTGTGGAGCCTCCTGTGCAGCATGTTACCCTCGACGCAGAGCCTGCTCTTTAGGCTGTTGAACGGGGGCTGGATGAGGTGTATCACGTTCGCGCTCCGAGAGCTGACCCCGGTCATGGGCTCCTGGGCCTTGTCTATAACCGCCACCGTGTAGCCCCTGGACCCCAGCTCTAGGCCCGTGAAGAGGCCCACCACCCCGGCTCCTATTACTGCTACGTCAACCTTCTCCAATCCTCCTGCACCTCGAGGGGAGCCCGCGGGGGTTGAGGGCCCACCCGGGGTCTAGGGCCTCCTTCACCATGCAGTAGACCCTATAATTGTCGCCTAGCATGTCTATGCCGTGCTTCCTAAGTAGGCCCCAGCCGTGCTGGTGGGTGAAGGATGCCCCGATCCCCCTAACGACCTCCGCTGCTGTATGCCACACCCTCCAGTACGTGTCTAGCCTCCTCTCCATGACTATGGTGTGGTATAGGCTGGCGCCGTTGGGGTATATGTGGCCGGAGTGGCTCATGACCATGGCAACGCCTGGCACGCTTGAGAGGCTCCTCTTCAGCTCCTCGTTAAGCCTCGCCACCCTGCTCCATGGGGCTGCGGTGTCTATCGTGTCTACCCACAGGCCGATGCCCCACAGCTCCCGGAGGTAGCTGTCATATCCATACCTAGAGGAGCTCCACCTCTCGTATACGCCCTCAACCTTCTCACCGCCAAACCTGGAGGCTAGGCTGTCAAGGTAGCCTAGCCTTGAGGCTAGGAGCCCCTCCCCGGGAGTCTCCACCTCAGCCAGTAGGAGGGCCCCCTCGGCCCCGTAGAGGGGCGACTCGCTGGGGTCAATAATCCTGAGCATCCTAGCCACGCCCCATATGGCTGCCTCCCTAGCAGCCGCCATGGCCTGGCTGAAGCCGGGGAAGGCGTAGGCCCTAGCCTCAATGTGCCTGGGCAGGGGCCTGACTCTGAGGCCCGCCGAGACTATCACACCCAGCCCGCCCTCGGATCCTATAAGGAGGTGCTTGACGCCCGGCCCGGTCCAGCCCCTGGGGCTCGTGTGGGATCCTAGCCTCACTAGGCCCAGCCTCGGTATGGCTACATCCAGCCAGAGCACGATGTCCTCTATGTTGCCCAGCCCTGGGGCTAGGCTTCCGGAGCCCAGCATCGCTATTGATCCACCTATGGTGGCTAGCCTTATGGACTGGGGGTGGTAGCCTAGGGTGTAACCCCGCTTGTTTAGCCACTCCTCCACGCTCCATACCCTGGCCCCGGCCTCCACGTGTATGTAGAGGTCCTCGTCATTGAATTCCAGGATCTTGCCCAGCCCTGTCAGGTCTAGGAGCGCGCAGCAGGGTACGGGCAGGGATGCCCCGACAACGTTGGAGCCCCCTCCCCGGGGCGTTATGCAGGCTCCCAGCCTCGATGCTGCATCCACGATCCTGGCGGCTGCCATCCTTGTGAGGGGCCTGAGAACCTTAGCCCTGGGCCTCCACCCCCTCTCTACTAGCATCATCTCGAGGGGCCACATATCCAGGGGGCGGGGCCAGTTTGTGAAGCTAGGCTCCACGCTGGGAGGCCCCTCCTCTAGGACCTCGACCTCCGGATCCTCTCCAGCGATTCTGAGAAGCTCCTCGAGGACAGTGCACCTATGAGCCTCAGCCAATCCCCGACATCCTCCCCCGCGGGCCACCCCTCGGCGGGCTCCACCTCCTCGAGGGCTATGCTGGGGTTTAGTAGCTCGCGCCTCGAGAGTAGGCCGGAGGCGTAGCCTGCGAGTAGAGCCGCACCGCGGGCGGAGTCGTTGTAGTCAACGCTCCTATACACCCTGGCCCCCAGGGAGCCTGCTATGCCCGAGACAAGCA
>JALWEI010000042.1 GCA_027014125.1 Acidilobaceae archaeon
GCTGGAGGGGCAGGTTAGCGGGGGGCACGGCGGGGTACTATGCTGGCGTTGTGGGGAGGAGGGCGTAGCCCCCCGGCTAGGAGGAAGCATGTGAAGGCGTGGAGGAAGTATGTGCAATTCCTGTTCTCAATAGGGAGGTTGGACCGGGGGATGCAACAATACCTAGCATTCCTAAGGTCAGGTAGCATCAAGCGGGAGACGCAGAGAGCGGTGCAACTCGACACCATAGTGGGGTACAGGGAGGTAATGGGGGAACGGGTTAGGAGACCTCTACCTGCTACCCTAGGCGGGGCTAGACTCAAAGCACATACTAAGGATAGCTGAGACCCGGAGCCCCGAGGAGGGTGGTCAAGCACCCTACTGGAGAGCTCGAACCGAGACTACACATTGGTTGGGTGTGGAGCAGGTACTATCTCGGTGTATGGGAGGGTAGCAAGCGAGCAGTCTGCATATACTTTTTCCCTCGTGGACTAGAGGGTTAGGATATCCCGGCTAGAGTACAGGCAGTATAAGGATAAACTATGTAAAATAGGTGTGCAGGCGAAGGTGTCTAGGAGGTTCTGCAACCAAGTACTTGAGGAGCTGGCGCACAAGCACAACTGGCTGGAGGGGAACGGTTTAATCCGGTTTCTTCTTTTTTACTAGGGATACTACCTCCCTCACGAGCTTCTCTACCCTCTTCTGGGCCGTTGAAACATCTTTTTCTGCGCACCAGCCATCATAGAAGCACGTGTGCATTGCACTGGCAGCATACCACGAGTCGCTGACCCACTCACCCAACTCGTCCTCCAGTCTCCTCTTCCACTCCCACAGCTCTCCATGACTGGTTAGCCGCTTCTCCCCCTTCCAAAATGCATAAGCTTTAACCGCAAGAGCCGCGGCGCCCCATAGCTTCTCGGCGGCCTGCCGGACATTACCCTTCCCAAGCTCCTCACGGGCCTCCTCCAATAGGTCCTCGGCGGCCTCAACATATTCCAAGACCCTATCCTTAGGGTCGAGGCCCTGGCTGAGGACCTCTACAAGATACTCCTCCACACCGAGGCCGCTCTTCTCCGCCTCCTCTCTAACACGCCTGGCCAGGCGGCCACGGATAAGCAGCGCATCCACCAATCTTGATGCCCAGAGAATAAAATATTGGCTCTACGGCTAAAAAGAATGGACACAATGGAGGACGGGACACGTACACGACTAACACCATGGAAACGCGGCCCGCTATCCAGCCCACATGGTAGCATATAGAGACACGGTGTGGGACATCCTGTATACTCTACTATGTAGGGGGCCGCGGGTTGTTCCAACATACAGGAGAGGCGCGACTTCCGGCTTCCCACTTCCCGAGAGTACTATATACACGAGGGGCCGGGATGGCGCGGGCCTGGCTCGTGCAGGGTGTAGTTAACTCGATGGGGAGTTAGTGGGCCCGCGGGGATTTGAGCCCCAAACCCCCGCCGTGTGAGAACACGGCCATATGCAAATATGTATATAAACTGATATGCATGAGTTCTAAAGAGAATATTAGTGATGATATCAATCTTGATATCAATTACCATTAGATATGCATTAGGATTGCTGTATCTCGGGCTAGCTTTAAGAGAGCTGGGTAAGTCAGATAAACCCTTGGGGAGATGCCGTGGAGCGGAAGTTTAAATGGATTGAGATAAATCCAGATGTTTGCCATGGTAAACCGGTCTTCAAGGGTACAAGGGTCCTGGTAGCTGATGTTCTTGAAATGATTGCGTCTGGTATGAGTATCGAGGATATCTTAGAGGAGTATCCCCAGCTAAGCAAGGAGATGATTCTTGAGGCAATAGCTCTTGCAGCCGAGCTCCTTAGGAGGGAGAGGCGTGTCATACCAATTTCTGCTCGATGAAAATGTACCTAGAACAATTTTTAAGATACTAAGACAGAAAGGCTTCCACGCTGAATATGTACCTCAAGGTGTTGATGATAGAACAGTTATCGGAATAGCTAGAGAAAAGAACTTGATATTAATTACAAGAGATAGCGATTTTGCCGACGAGTTGAGGTATCCACCAGACTCTCATCCAGGTATTATTGTGCTTCGCATTCATCCCTCACTACCAAAGGTGCTGGCTGAACGCCTTGTATTCTTGTTGGAGAACATCAAAGAGCTGAACGGTAAGATTATACTAGTATATAATGATAGAATAGAGATTATCGGAAGATAACAATTTTCTTAAAAATGTTGCAGGAGCTAACGCAATATCTATGTTTGGTGGGCCCGCGGGGATTTGAACCCCGGACCTCCGCCGTGTCAGGGCGCGCATAGTTATGAAATAATTCATATAACATGATATGTATGTAATCCAAGCTGATAGATGTCATGAATATCCAGGTTTAATACCAACAACCGTGAGATATACATAGCCGCCAAATAGAGTGTTCTACTCCAGGAGTTAGAAGGTTCTTTACTTTAAATCAAAAATTCTGTTTAATTCCTCCTTGACCTTAAGTAGAGCCTTTTCAGTGAGTTTACCGACAACCTTTAATACTAATTTCTTCTCTACAGTAAAAATACTTGAACAATCTATATAGCTTGGTTCCTTCTTTAAACGGCCAATGGCTAAGTCTAATTGTGTTATTGGTACTCTATGCGGACCAGGAGAGCTAGTTATCTTAGCTACTATTATATCATTAGCCAAGTCTACGGCATTCAATACCAAGACAGGCCTTAGTTTAGAGCCAAGTAAATCTGTGAAGGGGAGTTCTAGGACAACAATATCTCCTTGCTTATATTTCGAAAAGTTCGTCAGCATCCTCACCCTCTCTTAAGAGTCTAAGATATGAATAGAGCTTCTCTGCATCGACGCCCTCAACTTCTACTATCTTTATTTTGACCTTCTTACCCTCAAGCTCTGTTAAGGGCTTAAGCGGAATAATCACACCGCCCTTTACAATACCCTCTACCTCAGACATCCTCGAAGACCCACATATTACTGTTGCTACGGGAGGGTAATCAAGTTAGCCTGCACTATTCTCCTAATTTTGATAATAATGTGGGAGTTAAAACAACAGTTAGGTGGTGGGCCCGCGGGGATTTGAACCCCGGACCTCCGCCGTGTCAGGGCGGCGTCCTAACCAGGCTAGACGACGGGCCCATCCAGGGGGCCTTGGGCCCCGGTCCAGTCTTGGTACGCTGTTATTATGGCTATTAAACCTTTCAGGGCTGGCTTGACGGGCAGGCGGTCCAGTAGGTCGACGCTTACTACGGGTCTCTAATCTCTTCTGTATGTGTCATTTACGCTGGGGCCTTACCGCTAGTAACCTCTAGTAAAAGGGGGTGGGGTCCTGGGCTCCTGGGTAGGAGGCCTCCTGTGATGCCGTGGTGCCTTGGTGGGGATAGATGTGATGCTATGTGGTACTCTGGTGCTGGGCGTATCCAGGATAGAACCCTGCACTATGGCTATGCGTGGGTGTCCTAGGGCCTGGCTCGGGTGTTTTGTGCCGCTGGCCTGGCTCTAGCAATACAATCTATATTCTCATGTTTAATTACACTGCGGACCTAGACAATAGTATGGTGTAACCCGGTTGGGGCTTGAGGAGAGCCTTTACAACGCCTTCAGGGAGATTATCCTCACCGCGGCGACCAGGATGCCAGCCGACGTGTATGAGGCGCTGAAGAAGGCTTACGAGGAGGAGGACAACAAGCTGGCCAAGGCACAGCTGGCGGCTATACTCAGGAACATAGAGCTTGCGTGTAGGAGGGGGAGGCCCATATGCCAGGACACGGGCACCCCCTACCTATACCTGGAGCTCGGCGACGACTTCCCCCTCAGGAGCCGTGTGGTGGAGATCTTCAAGGAGGCCCTGAGGGACGTGACCAGGGAGGGTGCCCTGAGGCCCAACGCCGTGGACCCGATATACGCTAGGAACAGCGGTGACAACACGGGCAGGTACATACCATGGATACACGTAGACCTCGTACCCGGTGATGGGCTCAAGGCAAACTTCATGCTCAAAGGTGGAGGGAGCGAGGCGCCCTCAAGGCTAGCAATGAGCCCCCCACTCAGGGGCTGGGACACGCTGAAGGAGGCAGTGGTAAGGGCTGTGGCAGAGTACGGACCCTTACCCTGCCCACCCCTCATAGTAGGCGTCGCAGTAGCTGGGGGAGGAGACGTGGCCCTAACCCTAGCCAAGAAGGCACTCTTCAGGCCGGTAGGAGCCAGGCACCCGGACCCCAAGGTTGCTAGGCTCGAGGAGGAGCTGCTGGAGGCCCTCAACAAGCTTGGGGTAGGACCCCACGGCTTCGGTGGAAGGCACAGCGTGCTGGACGTGAAGTTCGACTACGCGCATAGGCACCCCGCCAGCTTCGCTGTGGGAGTAGTAGTAGGGTGCTGGGCCACGAGGAGGAGCTCCCTGGAGGTCGATAGCAGTGGGGAGTGGAGGATCACGAGCAGACACCTCCACCCCACGGGTGGTGGTTGCGAGGTGAGCTAGAGGTGGAGGGCAGGGAGTATAGGCTCAGGACCCCCCTGAGCCGGGAGGACGTGGAGAGGCTCAGGGTGGGTGACATAGTCTACCTCTCCGGCCTCGTATTCACGGCTAGGGATGAGGCGCACAAGAAGATCCTAGAGGAGCTGGAGGCCGGGAGGAGCCTCCCATTCAACCCAGAGGGCCTAGCCCTCTACCACTGCGGCCCAGTAGCTAGGAGGAGGAACGGCGAGTGGGAGATCATAGCCGCGGGGCCAACCACGAGCATGAGGATGGAGAGCGTCGAGGCAGAGTTCATAGAGAAGACGGGCGTAAGGATGATCATAGGCAAGGGGGGCATGGGGCCAAGAACCGCCGAGGCCATGAAGAGGCACAAGGCCGTCTACACGGTATTCACCGGGGGCGCAGGAGCCCTGGCGGCTGAGGCCATAAAGAGGGTGGTAGACGTGTACTGGCTTGATGAGCTTGGCATACCGGAGGCAGTGTGGCTGCTCGAGGTCGAGGACCTAGGCCCCCTGATAGTCACTATAGACACCACAGGCAGGAACTTCTACGAGGAGAGGAAGAGGGAGGTCCTATCCAGGGTAGACGAGGTGGTGAAGTCAATAAGGATCAGGGAGATACTAGGCTATTACACCTTAGCGTAACTTTTAAATATTTGTAATGATTTCTAAATATTCAAATCTCGTGGCGATAGTAACGGGCTTCGCGGCCCGCATCTACGGTAGGAGGAGCAGTAAGTACAAGAAGGTGGTGAAAGCAGTTGAGAACGCTGTCAAAGACCCTTAAACGCACCGTGGTTGTAGAGAGCGTTTACCTAGGCAAGCCGAAGCTAGCCATACTAAGGGAGCTTGAAAAGGCATACTTGGAAATGGTAAGGGAAGCGGTAAACTATGCTGTGGAGAACAATGTTAAGAGCCTGGTTAAGCTACACAAGGCGTTCTATTGGAGGTTCCGAGATAAGTACTCAAGAATGCCCACGAGGCTTGTCAAGGGCGCCATAGCTGATGCTACGAGGCGGGCCAAGAGCTTCCTGAAACTGAAAAAGCATAGCAAAGCATACACTGATAAGCCAGAGGTTAGGAAGGTCACGGTAACTTATACTGACAACCAGGACTGGAGGCTCCAAGGCGACACTGTCCTATTGAGGACTCACCGCGGCTGGCTGGAGGTGCCGCTCAGGATACACAAGCAGTACATCAGGTACCGCTATGGCGGGTGGCGGCTTGGAAGGGAGCTACGCTTCAAAATTAATGGCCGCAAGGTAACCTTCTACCTAACATTTGAGAGGGAGTTCGAGGTAGAGTACGAACCCGCTGATGTTGTTGCTGTAGATGTTAACGAGGATAACGTTACGGTTGTGGTCTACAAGAGCACAAAGCTGGCCTACCTGGAGCGCATTGAGACGGGCTTGAGCAGGATTGTCATAGCCTATGCTGAGAAGCGCAGGAGGATAATGAGAGGTCGTCACTGGAGCGTTAGGGTTGTGAGGAAGAGACTCAAAAGGCTAGCTAGGAGGGAGCGCAACAGGAAGCTTGACATACTGCGGAAGACTGCCAGGAGGATAGTTGAGCTAGCACAAGAGTATAAGGCGTTGGTAGTTGTCGGCGATGTTGCAAAGCACAAGCAAAGAGTCGTTGAGCGCCAGGGATGGAGTGCTCTAAGACACCGTTTGCACCAATGGAGTGTTGCTACGCTAGTCGAGTTCCTCCAGGACTCCCCCGTGCACGTGGAGCTTGTGGATGAGCGCGGCACATCATCTATAGACCCGTTCTCTGGTAATAGGATTAGGTGGTGGTTCTCCTCGGTGACCCGCGTTGCGGCGAGAGGGGGTCACCGCTACGTGAGGGTCAGAGTTTACAAGTTGCACCTCAGACTCGGATTAGTAGATGGCTATATTGTTGAGAGAGACTTCATTGGAGCCATAAATATTGGCGTCAAGTGGCTAAAAATTAATGGTTTCCACCCAGATGTGCGGGGCGTGGCGTTCCCCGCGAACGGGGCCCATGAAGCCCCCGTAACCCTGATGAGCGGGGGCCGAGGCACCAACCCCGCCCTCAAAGCACCAGTAATCATTAAAAGTCATTTAAAGTAATGAGGGCGGGGAAACGCTAGCCTATAACGGTGCCCCTATCAAGGCACCCCGACACCGGCGCCTCGGCTAGGCCATTGCATATGGCGACGGAGCCGACCCCCGACTCCACCGCCTCGGCCGCCATCAACAGCTTCCTATTCATCCCCTTACCAACCCTGCTGGCCAGCTCCCTAGCCTCCCCAGGGCTCAGCCTCCTGACTAGCCTACCATCCAGGATAACCCCGTCGACGTCCGAGAGCATGAGGAGGGCCCTCGGCTTGAGGGCCCTGGCTAGGGCCATCGCAGCCTGATCCCCGTCGACGTTGAGCAGCTCCCCCTCCCCGCCTAGTATTAGGGGGGTGACTACCAGGACCTGGGCTAGCCCTAGCAGGCTGCGGAACGCCTCTACATCCACACTGGTTATCTTACCCGTATACCCCCCGGGTATGGCCTGGGGCCTCCCCCTCTCGTTCAGGACAACTATCCTCTTCTTCCTAACCCCCCTAACCAGGCCCAGGTCGGCCCCCGTGACGCCTAGGCTCCTCACCCCCATGTGCTGTAGCTTGGAGACGATCCTCTTGTTGAGCAGCCCTGCCATGACCATGGTGTAGACCTCGAGCTCCTCCAGGCTGGTGTACCTGCTCCTGATCCCGCTGGGGTGAGTGACTATCCTAGGCTCCACCCCCAGCCTCCTCGAGTACTCCGTCACCAAGTCCCCGCCGCCGTGCACAAGAACCACTCCCTCGCCCGAGGCCCGGGCTAGGTCCTCGAGTATCCCATCCATGTTGGCCATCAGGGCCCTGCCACCAACCTTGACAACAAGCATAATCCCACCCATGCTAGGGCCTTAGGGGTGGCATGAGGAGGCCCTCATCCTCCCTCAGCCCGAGCATTAGGTTGGCGGCATGCACAGCCTGGCCAGCCGCTCCGCGGATCAGGTTGTCGAGGGCGGCGAAGCCGGTGAGCCTCCCAGTTCTCGGATCATAGGCGTAGCCAACATCCACGAAGTGACTCCCCACTACGTTCTTGACATCAACCACCTGCCCGCGGGGGATGACCCTGACAAACCTCTCCCCACCATAGAGGGAGGCGTACTCCCTAGCCAGCACCCTCTCATCAACCTCCCCGACCCACAGGTGGCCGCTGGCAAGCACACCCCTAACCATGGATACTGCGTGGGGGACCAGGGACACCCTGACTGGCTTCCCAGCTAGGAGGGATAGCTCCTGCTCCGCCTCAGCCTCATGCCTATGCCCCGAGGAGCTGTAGGGCCTCGCCGCACCCTCCCTCTCGGGGTGGTGGCTCCCCCTCTTAGGCTTCGACCCGCCCTCGCTGCTCCCAGCCTTAACGTCAACGATCACCGGACCACTGATGAGGCCCGCCCTGGCCATGGGTGCCAGTGCTAGGATCGCCGCTGTGGCGTTGCACCCCGGGGAGGCTACGAGGCTGGCCCCCCGGATCTCGTCCCTGTGCAGCTCGGGTATGCCGTACACGGCCTTCTCTAGGAGGTCTGGCCTGGGGTGGGTGAAGCCGTACCACCTCTCATACTCCCCCGGGTCCCTGAGCCTGTAGTCGGCGCTTAGATCCACAACCCTCACGCCATGGTCTACTAGTGCTGCGGTGTACTCCACGGCAACGCCGTGGGGGAGGGCGTTGAACACTATATCAACATCGGGGATCCTGTCGAAGCTAGTCCTCGTGAACCTGATACTATAGAACCCCCTGAGGTGCTGGTGCACCATGTACACGGGCTTCCCAGCGTACTCCCTGCTGGTCGCCTCCACTACCTCTATACCCGGGTGTGTAGCCAGTAGCCTGAGCAGCTCGCCCCCGGTATAGCCGGAGCCGCCCAGGACGGCGGCCCTCGCCACTCCCCTGCACCTCCCCGGGGGCCTGGAGGCGGGCTTTGTTACACTGTTATAAAGGGATAGAGTATGTCAGCCCCTCCTGAGCCAGAGGGATACCGCCACCCCCACCCCTAGTATGGCTAGGGATAGGAGCAGGGCCTCCATGCTGATCCCTCCCTGGCCTCCTGCTAGGGTTGTCGTCACAGTCTCTACCGAGGTTGTGGTAATAGTCTCGGTTAGGGGTATTGTTACCGTGCTCGTGACGGTGTGCTCCCTCGTCACCGTATTAGCCCTCGTCTCCGTAACCGTCTCAGTGGCCGTCTCCGTCGTAGTCACGGTCGTGTTGACGCCGGGGAGGGTTAGGGTGACCGTGTTAGTCACCGTCATAGTAAGCGTGCTCGTCACCGTCTCGGTAAGGGTTGTAGTCACCGTTGTAGCATCCCCAGGGCTACCAGGCTCCACCTGGAAAAGGAGCACATACACACCCCCCAAGTCGCTGATGCCAGCTGCCAGCATCCCTGGCCCCCAGTCTAGGGCCGCTATGTGGCCTCCAAGGGCGCCGCTACTCCAGGCAACACCGCCATCCAGGGAGAGTATCATAAGGGCCCCGTTGCTAGTGGATGCAGCTATCATCGATCCATCAGGGCTCCAAGACACCTGCTCCAGGGGCTCCTTAGCCTCAATATACCCTGCCTGGCTACCCATAGAATCTATGATATATACGGCATCGACCATCCCGTCGCCAGCCTTCCAGCCAGTGGCTACCGCCGCATAGTCGCCACTAGGACTAGCGTCTAGGCTGGACGCCGCACCGGGGATCTCCATCTTGGAGACCAGGGAGCCGTCTAGCACGTTGAATATATAGATGGTGGTGTTAAGCTCGCTAGGGGCGCTGGCCCACACTACCTCCTTGCTGGAGCCAACGAGGACATCCTTCATACCGATCGTGGCCCTCCACACCACCTCCCCACCGGGCTTTACGGCGAAAACCTCGCCTGGGCCACCCACCGCTATGAGGTCACCGCTCCACGAGAGGCTAGTGATGGGCGAGTCGAGTAGGGCACTGTACACTGGCTCCCCTAGTGAGGTGTAGACTCTAAGCATGTGCCCGTCTCCAACCGCTATATACCTGGAGTCGGGGCTCCAGGCCACGCTGCTCGCCAGCACCCCCGGCCCCCGGAGGCTGGCAACCTCCCCCATCCCCGGGTTCAGTATCACGAGGCTCCAGTTCTCCTTCCCCGAGTCTATTCCTAGCACCGCGAGCATGCCACCATCGGGGCTCCACTCGAGATCCAGTATCCTATACATGTCGAGCGGGATCTTCCCTGCCAGGGAGACCTGTAGAGACTGGCCCTCAACGCCGGGAGCCAGTGTAGATGAGAACAGCGCGATGGCAAGCAGGAGCACGGGTACTATGCTAGCCCGCAAACACCTCAACCCCCGCATCCCTCGTCGACTTGAAGGGTATATACAGGCAATGGTAGGCAAATACGGGGTAATATAATAGGGCGGCTACGCCCCCACCAGCTCCCCCAGGAGCCTGGCAGCCTCCTCCGAGCTCAGCCTCCTAGCAGGATCGGGCTCCAGCATAGCCTGCACGATACCCCTCAGCTCCCTATCCCTAATCCTCTTGAGCACCTCCTGCCTCTTCCTAGTCGAGGCATGCTCCCCATCTAGCGTGGCACCCGTCTCGAGGTAGAGGAGGAGGTTCCCCAGCTGGTACACATCGATCCTATTCTCCAGCCCCCTCTCCGCGCTGAGCCTCCTAAGGTCGCTGTACACCTGCTCCGGGGCCCTCCAGCCAGGGGTTGATCGGATCCCTGTTATGGAGAACTTGCCTAGGAGGCTGGATATGCTGCTGAAGTCCCCGAGCTTGACCACCCCCTGGGAGATCAGCACGTTACTCGGCTTTATGTCCCCGTGTATGAGGCCCCTGCTATGTATGTAGCGGAGCGCATCGGCCAGCTGGTATCCTATGAGGGCCACGTCCCCGGGCCTAGGGCTCCACCCCTGACCCTGCTGGTGGGCCAGTGTACCCATATCCGCGTACTCGTAGACAAGGAGGGGGACGTGCCTAGAGTAGGCTAGAAGCCTTAGAAGGTGGGGGTGTCGGAGCCCGCCTATAGCCTCTGCCTCCCTGGCGACATCCTCCATAGCCTTCTCAGCCTCAAGTATCGTGGGTGGGATGGAGGTCTCGATCATCTCCCGGTACTCCCTCCTGTTGGGGACCTTGAATGCCGCCTCAACACTGTCTTGGGTGCATAGGTATGTGCACCCCCAGCCACCGCAGCCTAGGAGGCCGCACCTCCACTCTCCCTCGTAGCCGGGTAGCAGCTCCTCCTGGACACGGAAGGTCTTGTCCAGGCTGGGCCTGGCTAGGGGCTTGAAGCCCTCCAGCGGTGCCCCCAGTAGCCGTCTTCCCCTCCTGGGCCTCGACCTGGAGGCTGTGTATATCATTAGTAGGGAGGATGCGGTTGCCGAGGAGACTAGTAGGATGCTTCCCGGATCCAAGGTGTTACCCCCGCGGGCCCAGCCTGGGCCTGGTGGCCTGGGGGTTTTTAGTGGTTCATGGCGTCCAGGTCCTCAGCGCTATGAGGGTGTGGGTGGAGGAGACTCCCTGGGTAGACCTGATCTTATCCACATACTCGTTTATGTCGTCAACGCTCCTAGCGGAGACTAGGACCAGCAGATCGTGCTCCCCCGTGACCTCGTATATAGCCTCCACCCCGGGTATGGCGAGGAGCCGCCGGGACACGTCGGGGACCCTAGTCTGGGGTAGAGTCCTGACAAGTATCGCAGCCTTCAGCTCCCCAGGCACGCTATAATCTATGGTGAACCTCCTTATAACGCCGCTCCTCACGAGCTTCAGGATCCTCTTCCTAACGGCCACCTCGCTTATCCCCAGCTCCCTCGCGATCACAGTGTATGGAGTCCTCGCATTCCTCCTGAGGATCCGGAGGATCGCGTAGTCCCTCTCATCGATCCGGGTGGACACGGCAACCTAACCCCTCAACCACCAAAAGTTACAATACCTAATCCTTTGCTATATTAATGTTAACCTAGTAAAGCGGAAATACTCTTTAACCTGCTAACCATGTGTTTATGAGTATTAACCTGGTGAGTAGGATGGTCAAGTGTCCGGTCTGCGGCCTCGAGGTCCGTATCCCAGAGGATGCAATGCCCGGGGAGCTGATAGAGCACGACTGCGGCACGCTGCTGGAGGTAGTCGAGGACAACGGTGTGCTACAGCTAAGGGTATTCGAGGGAGACATGGAGGACTGGGGGGAGTAGGCCCGGTTGCCGTCGATAGCCCTGCTATACGACCACCCCCGCTGGGAGGAGAAGGCGATACTACAGGCACTCAAGGATATAGGAGCTGACGCTAAGCTACTCCACGTAGAGACCACACCCCTGAGGATCGGGGAGCCCTGTTGCCCCATAGACCTCGCGCTGGAGAGGAGCGTGAGCTTCAGCAACGCCGTGGCTACGGCATTCGCGGTAGAGTCCTGGGGGGTCAGGGTCCTGAACCCCGGCACAGTGATATACCTAGCCGGGGACAAGGTCGCAACCCTCTCCCTCCTAGCCTCACACCGTGTCCCAGTCCCAGAGACGACCGTGCTCAGCGGCTCCAACCGCATCAACGGGAGCCTACCACCCGGGCCCCCATGGGTTGTTAAGCCGGTGATCGGGAGCTGGGGCAGGATGGTCGCGCGGGCCAGGGACCTGGAGGAGCTGGAGCAGCTCCTCTCCTACAAGGAGGCGGCCCGGGGCCTCTACTCCAGGATCCACCTGGTACAGGAGTATATCGAGAAGCCGGGTAGGGACATAAGGGTCTTCACCCTGGGCGACAGGGTCGTGGCGGCGATATACAGGGTCTCAAGCCACTGGATAACCAACACTAGCCGGGGTGCTAGGGCGGAGCCGGCCCCAGTAACCGGGGAGATCGAGGACCTAGCCCTCAGGGCGGCTGAAGCCCTGGGCGGGGGCTTCCTAGGGGTAGACCTCCTCGAGGACCCTGAGAGGGGACTCCTAGTTAACGAGGTCAACGCCGTTCCAGAGTTCAAGAACACGGTGAGGGTCACCGGTGTGAGGGTACACATGGAGGTGGCTAGGTACGCGGTGGAGGAGGCGAGGCGGTGAGGCCTCGAGGGGACGGGCGTCACTCACCGGTCAGGCGATGGCGTATTCTTCATCGGCCCTACGCTCCACCCCTTTTAGGCTCCAACGCCTATATGCCTGATGGGTAGCCGGGATGGGCCTGCTGGTTGAGGAGCTGGGAGAGCCTGTTGCCAGGTTCAGGTATCCCGATGCTAAGACGTTCAAGACGATGGTGGATAGCCTAGCCAAGATACTGGATGAGGCGAGCTTTAGGGTGTCTAGCGAGGGTGTTAGGGTTGTCGGCATGGATCCTGCCAGGGTTGCGCTGATCCAGGTGGAGATGCCGTACGAGTCGTTCCTAGAGCTCGAGGTCTCGGGTGACAGGGAGTACGTAGAGGCCGGATTCAACATGGGGGTCCTCAAGGATATGCTCAAGAGGGGTAAGAAGGGGGACGTGGTCGAGTTCAGGATAACGGATGACAGGGTCCTCATAATAGTCGAGGGCAAGGTCTTCAAGAGGTACCTGGTCCCAAACCTTGAGGTTGTCACTGAGGCGCCGGAGAGCGTGAAGCTAGAGCACAGCGTTGAAGCAGTTGTTCTCGGTGATGTGCTCAAGAGGGCGCTTAGGGACGCGGAGATCGTCAGCGACATAGTCGAGTTCGAGGCCGACGAGGACAGGCTGGTTATCAGGGGCACCGGCGAGGGCCGCTCCAAGGCGGAGGCGATACTCACAATGGAGTCAACAGCACTCATAGACCTACAGGTCAGGGAGCCGGCCAGGAGCAGCTACGATATACAATACCTCAAGAACGTGGTAGGCCTGACAGGCATAGCGGAGGCAGTAGAGGTCAAGTTCTCCAGCGAGAAACCCCTAGAACTAGTATTCAGGAGCCCGGAGGGGAGCAGGGTCAGATACCTCCTAGCCCCTAGCAGCTAGCCTCGAGGGGGCCCGGAGCCTCTCCACAACCCACTCCCGGGGCAGGAGCGCCAGGAGCGGGGCGGCCCGGGGCCCCTCAGGCCTGCCCAGCAGGGCCAGGTAGAAGTCCCTATAGAACCTCCTCCTCTCCCCCCTATCCATGCTGCTACCAAACTCTATCAGGGCCTGCTTGATCGCCTCCTCACTCCACTCCTCCAAGCCCTCAAGCAGGCTAGCCAGCCTGGCCAGCCTCTCACGGTCCTCGATGAGCCCATACGCCTCAACCGGCGGCTCCCTGGGGAGTGTGATCCTCAAGCCGCTGGGGGCGTATAGCCTGGCCCACCTGCCAGCCTTCTCTATCAGCTCCCTGGCCCACCTCAGGCTATACTCATCCGGCTCCCTGGGGAGGTGCCCGGTCCTCTGGAGCCTCCTAATGGCCTCATCGGGCAGCCTGTCCTCCGGTATGATCTGCGCCAGTATAGCTGCGTGGGTGTAGCCCACCTGCGCTGGGAGCCTCTCCGGGGGGCTCTTGGGGTGGCTCAGCTCGTAGCTCCTCGCCTCCACGCTGCTCCCCTCCTCGGCCCCGAAGTATATCCTCTCGGCCCTGTAGTACCACTCGTAGTACCTCGGGATCTCCGCCATGTCTATGACGACCTTCCTGTGGGGGTGGGTGTTGAAGTAGAGGAACCTGAGTATCTGGGGGTGCGCGACCTCCAGCCACTCCCTGGGGGTTATGCCGGTGAACCCGCTGCTACTCATATCCGCCTCCCTGCCCCCGAGCCTTATGGCGACCCACTCGTACCACTCACCCTCCGGGGGCTGGAACTTGAACACGTTGACCGCTAGGTCTACGCAGCTGTCCCTGCTCCCCCCAGGCGTCGCGTGGTCCTTCCCGTAGGGCTCGAAGTCGACTTGGAGAACGCTCCATACGCCTGTCCACTCTATCCTCCAGTTAAGCTTCGAGTCCTCGAACCCGGCTACACCCTCGTGGCCGCAGTTCCTGCACCTATACCTAACCCTATCCCCCTCGAGGACCTCCAGGGCCTCGGTGGTGTCTATCCTCCCGCAGGCCTCGCACCTGGGCTCTATGGGGATCCAGCCCTCCGGGTAGGGCTTCCTCCCCCTATACTTATTGACTACCCTCCTTACCTCCTCCCTGAGCTCTATAACCCTCCTCATGAAGGGCTTGAAGGGGCCCCTGTAGAGGCTTGTGGTGGTTACCACCTCCACCCTCCCATCGGTGAAGTCGTCTAGGTAGGGGCCGAAGTCGCTCCAGTAGTGGTCCACCCAGCTCTCGTGGCACCCCTCAGGGTCGGGGACCCTGTAGAGGGGCCACCCCACGTACCTAGAGCCGCTGCCATCCTTGAAGGCGGAGAGCTGGCTCTCCTTACCCTTCCAGGGGTCCTGGGTGTAGAGGGTGAGGAGCTGCCTGGCCTTGTAGCCCCTCCTCTCCAGCTCCCTCCTAACCGCCTCGACCAGCAGGACCTCGCCGCGGAGCCTGCCTATGTGCTGAACCCCCGACACGCTCAGGCCCCCGTTGAGGATGAGGACCTCCTTCCCCCGGGCCCTGAGCTTCTCCTCAAGCCTATCAACCAGCTGGTCTAGCCAGTGCCTCTCCGCCAAGCCGATCAAGCCCCCACGGCCCCCCAGTGTGGGCCCGGGAGCCATATTTAATATGGCCCTGGATCCTACTCCCCCCGGGGGATCGC
Source organism: Acidilobaceae archaeon (assembly GCA_027014125.1). Classification (GTDB taxonomy): domain Archaea; phylum Thermoproteota; class Thermoprotei_A; order Sulfolobales; family Acidilobaceae; genus S012-22. Next base: position 15,097 of record JALWEI010000042.1, read on the forward strand.
CCATGCGTGGAGACTTTCTTGTGACGACAATGGAGTCCATACCCGGGTATAGAGTTGTTAGGGTCATAGGCCTCGTCTCCGGCTCCAGCGCCAGGGCGCGGGGTGTTGGAGGAGACCTGATGGCTGGGGTTAGGAACCTCCTAGGCGGTGCTGTGAAGGAGTATAAGGAGCTTATGGAGAATGCGAGGGACGAGGCCCTGGCTGAGATGATCGAGAACGCCAGGAGGATGGGGGCCAACGCCGTGCTAGCGGTGAGGATGTCCACCAGCATGATATCCCAGGGGGTAGCGGAGGTTGTATGGTACGGCACCGCCGTGGTGCTAGAGCCCGCCTAGAAGGGTGCACATACATGAGGTTCAAGGCGGCGGTGCTCCACTCCTGGGGCAGCCCCTTCAGCATCGAGGAGGTGGAGCTAGACGGCAGGGAGGGGTGGACCTGGCTAAGGGTACGGGCAACCGGGATATGCGGCAGGGACAGGGTGGTGTGGAGGGGCGGCTTCAGGAACCTAAAGACGCCCCTCATACCCGGCCACGAGGTCTATGGCGAGGCCGGGAGCAGGCCCTACGGGGTCTACCCAGCCGTAGAGGCTCCATGCAACGGGTCCACCTGCACCCTGCTCCTAGGCGAGACAACCCCTGGGGGCTACGCTGAGATGGTCAACGTCCCATCCAGTAGCCTCGTTGAACTGCCAACCAGGGAGTATGCGAGGTACGCGGCGGCAGTATGCGGGGTGGCCACGATGATCCACGCATCAAAGGTGGCAGGCCTCGGGCCGGGGGACAAGGTACTAGTGACGGGTAGCCTAGGAGGGGTGGGGATCCATGGTATCCAGTACCTCGCGATGCGTGGGGCCAGGGTATACGCCTTTACAAGGAGGAGGCAATACGCCAGGCTACTCGAGGAGCTCGGCGTAGAGCCGGTGCACAGCCTAGACTTCTACAGGAGGACGGGCAGGGTAGACGTGGTCATGGAGCTAGTCGGAGCTAGGACCGTGAATGAGAGTATGAGGAGCCTGAGGCAGGGTGGCACCCTAGTTCTCGTGGGCAACATCGGCGGGGAGCCAATAGTGATCGAGAGGCCCGCCCTCCTGGTCATGAGGGAGATAAGCATCAAGGGCACCGCCGCCTACACGATAGAGGAGTACAGGGAGGCCATAGGCCTGGTAGCCCAGGGGAGGATCAGGCCCTTCTACAAGGCCTACAAGCTGGAGGAGGTTAACAAGGCCTACAGGGACATAGAGGAGGGCAAGGTGGTAGGCAGGGCAGTCCTGGTCATAGACTCACCGGCGGGGGAGGAGGAGGCTCACCCCCAGGGCGCAGGCTGAGAGGAGTGCTAGGAAGAGGAAGTAGGAGCGCGGGGAGTCTATGAAGAGGACCGCCACGCTGGCCAGGGCGACGGTAAGCACACGGGAGGAGAGGCCTATAAGCCCAGAGGCGCTCCCATGCACCTCCCCAGGGTAGAAGCGGCTCACCCACTCCATGATCACCGGGTACGCGGGTAGCATAAGGAGGCCCAGGAGGGGTATGAGGATCCCAACGCTACGGCCTCCCAGGGCAAGGGAGAGGGTAAGGAAGACGAGTACAGCGGCGCCCGATACAAGCCTAATATACAAGGTCCTAACACCAGCCCTGGCGACAAGCCCGGGTATAAACGATACCCCAGCCAGGCCTAGTAGCATGGAGAGGGCCAACGCGCCGCCAGCCCTATCCCCTAGCCCGGCCCCAGAGAGGACTGGCTCGAGCCATATGGACATGTTGTCGAAAAGCGCGACCCCCAGGCCTAGCACTATGCCAAGGAGCCACACCTCCCTGCTCCTAGCAGTCCTGGAGAGACCGGAGAGGGAGCCCCTATAGGGCTCCAGCCTCGATGCAAGGCCAGCCATGGTGAGGGCCAGGCCAGCCAGCGCTACAGCCGCTGGCGGCGCTAGGAGCATCACCAGGCCCCCCTCCGTGTATAGCCTGTACCCCATGCCCAGCGCATAGATTATGCCAAGGTACATGGAGAAGCTGAGGAGGGACACGACAAGCTCCCTCCTACCAGGGTAGAGCCTAGATGCGGCGGGGGCGAAGGAGTTCAGAAGGAGGGGCTGGCCCACACCCGCTAGGACCTGCCCGGCCAGGAGGACCTCGTAGCTACCAGGCCCGGCCAGCCTAACCCCAGCCCCAGCAGCGGTCAAGAGAGACCCCAGCCCAACGCCGGCCTTGAAGCTCCTGTCGAGCAAGAGCCCGGAGGGCACGGTTAGTACTAGGAAGAGCACGGGGTAGACGAGGGCTAGGAGGCCCACCATCTCCTTAGAGACCCCCAGCTCCACCGCCACAAGGCTGGCGACAGGGGATAGTGTAACCCACACGGCCTGGGAGGCGAACACCGAGAGGGCAAGGCCGGCTAGGAGTAGGATCCTCATCCCCTGTAAACCTCCACTACCAGGCTCCTAGCCAGCGCCTCCGCCTCGCCGGGCTCCAGGGACTCGAGCAGCCTCGCTATCGCCAGGCCACCCCCGCTCATGACCGCCTGGAGCGGGTCTCCCTGGGCGAGCTCCTCCTCGAGCCTGGCTAGTACCCTCCTCCCCTCCTCCACTGCCGTCTTCGAGTCCTCTATGAACTCCCCCGCAACCCGCTGGTGGATGGGGGAGAGGGTTAGGTGTATATTGTAGGGGGCCAGGCCCTTCATCGGGGGCTGGAGGCCCACCACCCATCCCCGGGCAGTTATCCCGGCATAGTAGGCCAGGAGGTCCTCCTCGCTTGGGAGTGCTAGGGCTAGGAGCGGGCTCTCCACGGGGGCCACGCTCCTGAAGCCGAGCCCGGCTAGGCCCCCTAGGATCCTTGACCTGGCCTCGAGGACCATCCTGGCGAGCCTCATGTAGCCCTCATCGCTCAGGTACCTGTAGACCGCCCACGCGGCGGCTAGGGGCGCAGCGCTCCTGGAGGAGAGGAGGGTGGTGTTTATGAAGGGGTAGCCGGGCCACGCGAGGTCCACGTATACCGTGTGCTCCTTCAGCCTGGGCTCCCTGAACAGTATGAAGGAGACACCCTTAGGCGTGTACCCATACTTGTGCATATCCATGGAGATGCTGGATACACCCTCAACCTGGAACCCCCACGGCTCCACCGGCTCCCCCAGCGCTTCCATGTGGGGGAGTATGAAGCCCCCGATACAGGCATCCACATGGAGCAGGATCCCGCTATCGGAGGCCAGCTCCGCCATACCCCGGACCGGGTCTATGGTGCCATAGGGGAAGTTGGGCGCAGATGCAACCAGGAGTATTGTTGTGCGATCCATGGCCTCTGCAACAGCGTCTAGACTAGCCTTCATACTACCCGGCTCAACGGGAACCCTCACGAGCCTCATCCCAAGGAGCCACGCCGCCTTACCCACCGACGGGTGCACCGTTACAGGGGCCACGACCCTAGGGGCGGGGGCAGACCGACCATGGCGGGAGTAGTACTCCTCCCTAGCCGCCAGTAGGGCCAGGGCTATACTCTCGGTCCCGCCATAGGTGGCGGAGCCAACAGCCCCATCCACCCCGCCTGCAAGCCTGAGGGCGTAGCCTACAAGCTCCCTCTCAAGCGCCAGGGCACTCTTGAAGACCGTGGGGTCAAGCATATTGGTGTGAAGGAGCATCCTATAGGCCTCCTCGGCGAGCCTCCTAAGCCCCTCATCCCCGGTCTCGTATATGTAGGTGAAGAGCCTACCCGTAGAAGGATCCGGATCGCCCCGAGCCAGGGAGGAGACCTCAGCCAGAATACCATCACCAGACAGGAGGCACACCCCACACAAGTGGGAGCAAAGGAAGGATAAAAACAATGACACGGGCCGGTCAAGCGAGAGCCTCCGGCCACCCTACTAGCCCCGGTTTGCTACTCATCATCCCAGCCCACACACAACAAGAACCCGGTAGAAGCTGAAAACCTATAACCCAAACCCCCACCCAGCCCCGCCAGCCATAAAACCATCTATCCTAAACCTGGTGTAGCTCGATTCCGTCGTCACACGTGATTTATTCCCACCCTCCCACATTAGTCCCACTAAGACTCGTTGACGACCTCGCGTATCCTGTATCCGTCGTCACATCCCCGAACCCCTGCCATTGTTCTACTTATATGCTTTACGGTGTGACGATGGCTACCCTGTACAATCCATTCCCGGGCATTAAGATTTATTAGGGGAGAATAGTATCTAGGGTGGTACATGAATCCCGCCTAGGGAACACAAGAGCTCCAGAATTCCCATAATGGGATTAGCAATCTAATTCATCTTAGGTATGCCTATGGTGAGCCTGGACGAGGTCGGAATTCCCATAATGGGATTAGCAATTCACATATTAGCCCCTAAGGATCCTGTAGACGCCCGTGGAATTCCCATAATGGGATTAGCAATTTAAACTCTTCTAGCGCTACTGATTCCGGATCGATTCCCTCGAATTCCCATAATGGGATTAGCAATTAGTTATCTTCTGCTATTCCAAGCTTCGTCTTTATAGACTCTTGAATTCCCATAATGGGATTAGCAATGCAACCTTTATTGCGTCGCCGCCGATATAGTAGATCTCGTTGTTGAATTCCCATAATGGGATTAGCAATCTCAGAGACAACGCCCCTGCTCCTGGAGATTGTTATGACGACTGGAATTCCCATAATGGGATTAGCAATCCGGCGCCCTCCTGGCCAGTGGCTAGCTTAAATCCTCCCAACAGGAATTCCCGCAATGGGATTACCTACTGCGATGAGAGCAACCACGACTATAGCGGAATTATAGTAGCAATAACTAACCACTAACTAGGTAGCAAGGCTGTACGATATTTTTATGATGGTCTTATATTATTTTAGATTAATTTTAATATAATTTATTATAATTATTGTTAGTAATATTGTGATGATTGTTATAATGTATATGGCGACGGTGGATGCGTGTGTGCTCCTAATAATGTATTGCCTGTTCTTTCGTCGTCTTAGGAGTGCTTCTGATAGGGTTGGTCGCGACATTGTGTGCCCCGTGGGCTGTAATCTTTACGATTAGGTTTATAACACGGGTATCTTGGTTGGCTTGTCTTCTTCGGGTATATTACTCTGGTTTTTGGGGCTCCTTCTCTTGGCGGGTGTGGGGGTCTGGCTGGCTGGATTGACAGGGATGTGCTGCGGCGGGCGTGGAGTATTGCGTGGCCGCTGATGATTGCGGAGAGCCTTGATAGTATACTGTGGATTATTGATACGTTGTTCGTTTCGATGCTGGGTGATATTGCTGTAGCGGCGGTTGGTGTTGGGGGTTACCTTGGCTGGCTCTTCTTCGTCGGCTCCACGATGATGTATATGGGTGCCCTGGTCCTTGCCAGCCAGGCTATAGG
>JALWEI010000043.1 GCA_027014125.1 Acidilobaceae archaeon
TTTTGTGAGGGGCCATGAGGCGTTGATGTTGTTTTTGAGTGCCTCTATTAAGGTGTCTATGTGGTATTCCTTGAAGAGTTCGGGCCTCTCTATGGCGAGTTCTGCGAGGGGCCATGAGGTGTCTATGCCGTTTTTGAGTGCCTCTACTAAGGCGTCTGAGAATTGTTTGTCACTGATTATTAATAGATTATAAAGAATTTTTTTATTATTAATATTAATTATTATTTTTTCGTTTTTGTATTTTTGCTCTGGTTTTATATTTTGTATGACTTTGTCCAGCAGCAGTGTAGTGGTTGCTTGTGGGGCATGTTCTATTATAGCTTTTTCTAATTCTATTGTATTAAATATTATTTTATTTATTATTTTGTATGATTCTATCATAATCCATCTAATATAGTACCATTCTGTTATTGTTTTCTCTCCATCTATTATTGTGTAGAGCGGTTTTGCTTCTAGTACTTCTGGGTCTAAGGGGTCCATTCTCAGGAATATAAGGTGGCTATCGTGGGGTGCTTCTCCTCTTAGGTGTTGTGGATCCGGTATTATGTCGGGGTTGAGCCCTAGTAGTTGGGTTGTTGTTTTTTGGATTTCACGGTAGAGTGTAGGGTGTATTTTTCGTTTGCCTAGGTGGGAGAGCGCGACTCGTGGTATGAGGTATGATATGAAGCACTTCGCGAAGGCCTCTTCGGAGCTTAGCGTGTTCTGGGTTGCTCTTTTTACGCATTTTGTTATAGGGGTCTCTTGTGGGGAGTCCGTTAGGGGTCTTGCTAGGGTGTTTAGGTTGAATGGGATTTCTATTTGGCCTAGTGGAGGGATTGATAGGCCTAGTGCTTCTAGGAACTCCCTTGCTACGATAGAGTAGAGGCCGGTGGGTGCGGTTTGTGCTATATCCTTTGTTAGTATTCTATTTTCTGGGGGAAGTTTTTTGTGGAGATACTGGACTAGGAGGGTTATGTAGTAGAGGTTTCCTGCTTTGTATCTACTTTCTCCTTTTGGCTGATTTCCGTATTGTTGGACTGATTTTTCTAGTATTATGTTTATGGCTTCATCATCATATTTTATATTATAGTTATTAAGTAAATTTATTAATAGTATTCTGGGGTATTCCTTTTCTAGTCCTAAATTTAGTATATTATTTGCATTGAATCTTTCAACGTCTTCTTGTCTTAGGGTTGCCTTTCCACTACTTCCCGCCCGGGTTTTAACGTTTTGGATGAGGTCTTTGAGTATGTGATACCTTGCTGTGGCTATTAAGCTAAGTGTTTCTTTGTTTTTAATTATCCATTCGAGTAGTACTGTCTGCTCGGGTTTGATATCGTCATATACTAGGATGTATGGTGTCTCTACATCTGACAGTGAGATGGCTCCGTGAGTTTCTCTAGCAACTAGTAGGTATACTGGGATTCCTTGTTCGAGCGCTTGCTTAGCGGTCAATATTAAGAGGGAGGTCTTCCCTGCTCCGGAGGGGCCTGTCAATATTATGGGCTTGCCTTCCAGCGTTTTGTCTAGTATTTTGTCTATTAGTTCTCTAAGTTCTTTTGATTGGTCTCGTAGATCAAGTAGTCTTCTACTATATCCTCCAGGATGGTAGTCTATTTTTTCTATCAATTCCTCTACTGTGTTTATCGGTAGTACCGCGTACTCCTGGCTAAGTTCTTTTAGTTTTAGTTTTAATTCTTCTATTTCTCTCCATATTCTACTTATCTCGTCCCTTACATCCTTTATATCTAATATTATCTTTTTCAACTCTCTTTGCTCCCTTCTGGGTAAACTATCTTTTATATTATTAAGCTTCTCCTGTATGCTCTCTAGCTTTTTGTTTAGGTCTTCGACATTGCCTTGTATTACTTGCACTAAGCGGATTACGGGCTTCAGTAGCTCTAGGGGGTTCTTGTGGCGGCCTAGCATGGTGAATGTCCCAGGCGGTACCTGTTCTCTTTCTTCTAGCTCTTCTAGTTTATAGTAGGGTATTCGTGCTATCGAGCTTACCGGTTGTTCCTGCGCAACTATGTACAGTAGTGGTATTACCCCTAACAGGAATCCTCCAACCACCGGCTGGAGGCCTAATGCTGGAACTAGGAAATTTGCAAGTGAGTCATAAGCTCTAACAAGGTGGCCTTTTATCTTGCTGAACTTGTCCCTTAACGCGCCTAGCCTGCTATTGGGAATGGGCTTTACTATATTTAAAGCTATAGATAGAGCCAGGTAAGGGGCCAATGTCTTTTTGATTTCTCCATTAAACTCGACGCTTAGGGTGAGGTACCTAGCCCTAGTAAAGGCCTTTTCCAACAAGCTGTCAGAGGGCCTAGTTATCGTGACCATCAGCTCTCTCAACACATATCTCAGATCACGATCGCTTGTGTTTGGCGATATGTAGGCATAAATAGTCTCCGATGATTGTAGAAGGTTCCTGACAAAGTTGGAGGCGTCTGGACCCGATACGATACCCAGTTTATGCAAATTGCCAGCGTTTGCCCGTAGAAAACGATATTGATACGGAGTCAGTACCACGATCTTCTTGCCACCCAAACTATTAGATATCTGGGAGAGAATGCTAGCCGTAGCTGTAAGAGTTAAGTAGTCTATGACGTGAACGTTCCCACCGCTGGCAAGATTGTTAGCATATTCCTTTTCTATGATGCGAAGAATCCCTGTGTCATAAGGAGCCACGACAATTATGGTATCATGCTCTTTTTCTTCTACAAATTGTTCTAGAGTCTCTAGCAGATCATTAATATTATCGATAAATTTTTCCTCTATCTCAAAAACACCTCCCGCCACCCACTACCTAATTATCTATTCTAATTCCTTTTATTCTTTAACCTTTTATTCTCTAATATTTTTATCTCTAATATAATAGACCGCGGGGTTCCCCCCCATTTCGCACAAGCGCCAGAGTATGTCGGAATTTACGAAAGATATTGTTCTCCATGTCTGGGCTCCTACGTTGAAGCCTGTAAATTACCCCAACGTATTTACAGGGTGCTTCGCTTACTCTGCACTTGGGCTTTCTAGTCCAAGCGTTTCCATGTTATTGGAGCACGTTTCTTTACAGCCTTATAGTTTCCGGTGGAAATTCTCTATTTCATATCCCCAGGCCAGGGAATTCCGGGCGGGCCCGTCACCAGTGTATCCGGGTTTATTATGGGCTGGATGCTATCCTACTGCTCTTACGAATACTGCGGGTAATACGTCCCTAAGTAGCAGTGCGGGTACGATGAATATGTTCAGTCCTTCGACGGGTTGGAAGCCTAGTTGGGCTCCTAATTTCTCCTTGTTCTCGCGAAGGTAGGCTGTAAGTCTTCTCGGGGTATTTGTTATTATAACGATGATTTTTAAAAAGGATGCTGTCACCGTATTCTGTCCTGTACCTTTCTATAATGGGTCTGAGCCTCCTCGATAGGGTTTCAAAGTACCTCTTAGCGCCTCCGAGGTCGTGACCTATCTCGGTCTCTATGAACATTACAGTATCTACATCTCCGTTTATCCCTCTGTGTATGATAATGACGTCGGGGCCGTGTCTTGAGCCCATGGCGGTCTCTACTTCCCATCCGAAAACTTCGGCTATAGCCTTGACGTATTCTATTGAGAAGTCGTGTAGTGTATCTCTGATCTAGCTCATGGTACCGGCCCCTATCTATACATTGTTGGTTTATTATACTATATTATATACTGTATCTTAGCCGTGGCTGGGGGTTAGCTAGGAGGGTGTCCACGCTGCGGGTTTAAATAGGGTGGGGGAGGGAAAGATGGGGTCTTGGGTGGCTGGTTAGTGGCCTCTTCTTCCCAGTAGCACTGCCGCTAGGAGGAGTATACCCGCTAGGAGTGTTGTTACGTGGTTTGTCGTGGCTTGGGTTAGCGTTGATTCGCCTCCGACGAGTGTGGGGGAGCATGCAATGTACATCTGCGGGGTCCAGTCCAGTGGGCCTGCGGTAACGTTGTCTGGCACTAGCTCTATGGGCTCCTGTACGGGGTCGTATGGTATCAGCGTGTAGGTTGCGTCCGTGACGGTGGCGTTTGTTATGCTAGTCACGTTTATGCTACTCCACGTCCTATCGCCGGCGCACCAGGTGTATACCGTCGTGTCCCGGGTGAGGTATGCTAGGAATGCGTCGAGGTTGCCGGCTCCATAGGAGCCTGTGAAGCCTGAGACGTAGACGCCTCCAGAGGGGAGGGCGTCGACGGCCAGTCCCCACTCTATGCTGGGCCCGCTGATTACCTTGAACCAGTCTAGGGTGCCGTTGGGGTAGGTGCTCAGCACGTATACGTCGAACTTGCTGCTGAAGGGGTCCCAGGGTGGTGGCTGGTAGCCGGCTCCCGTTAAGTAGATCATACCATTCTCGTAGTCGATGTTGAAGCCCTCGTCGACGTCAAGGTAGTCTATCCTCTTTATCCACTGGATCGTGCCATTCGGGTATAGCTTGGCCAGGACTATATCGTTGCCAACCACGGTTTCCCTTGCCTCGCCCACCACGTAGATGTGGCCATACTCATCCATGTCTAGGTTGTAAGTGTAGTCGTACTGGGATGGGGGTAGATCAACGACTTTACTCCAATTCAGGCTCCCGTCAGGATTGATCATGTATAGCAGCATGTTTATGTTGCCTGAGGGCGGGAGACCCGGAATCCCGGTAGTGTTGGTGTGGCCCGAGACATATATGTTGCCGCTCGAGTCTACTATGATGCCCGTGCCCGTCTCATTCGTGTAGGGCTCGCCATAGACGTATGCCCACGCGACAGTCCAGTTACTCCTATAGATCTTAGCGACTATAACATCGCTGTCGTCTCCATCATACGAGGAGCCTACAAGGTAGACGTAGTCCCGATCCATATAGATGCTCCTGGACGCCTCTATCCTATACAGCGTGTCATTGAAGACCAGAACCCAGCCAAGCACGCCATCGCTACTCAGGAAAGCGACGAATAGGTCTGTATCAGGCCCTAGGGCCTGCGTGGAGCCGACAACGTAGACATTGCCAGCGTCATCCAGCGCCAGCCCGGTGGCTATGTCGAGCGTGCTCATGTTCAGCAGCACAACCCACTCTATAATACCGGAGGCCATGTGCCTGGCCACAAACCCGTCGGCATCATCCCCGGGGACGGTGGTAGAATTGGTAGTACCCACAGTATACACACCACCCCGGCCAGCCGTGACCCCAAGGCTCGCCTCATACTCTGGCCCGCCATAGACTAGCGTGAAGGGGTTTGCGGCATAACCCACCTGGGCTAGCATGGGGAGCAGGAGAATACCGACAAGTACTATAGCTACTATGCTCCTCAATGTTTACAACCTCCGTAGGCCTGCCACGGCTTTATGTTAGAGTTAAAGCGGTGTCCAGATATATATGCATAAATGCCTGTTACTCGTCATCCTCTACCTCGTCCTCCACCTCTTCCACTATATCCTCAACGACCTCCTCAACCTCATCCACGGCCTCGCTAACCTCCTCCTTCAGCCTCTCCAGCAGGCCCTCATCCCTATCATCCTCACCATTATCGTCCTCCTTCTCACCCTCTACATCCCCCTCATAGTCGTGGAAGCTGTGATACCTGCCGTAGCCGTAATAATCATCGTAGTAATAGTGGTGTTCGACTGTCCTGGAAGCCTGGGTCCTACCCGGCCCCGTATGTCTAGAGACCTTCTTTTTCTGTCTAACCTGGTGTGTACCCTGGAGGCGTGCTAAGCCCATACTGGTAACCTTCAGGGACTCACGGCGCAGCAGGCCCCTCTTCCGGGCCTCCAGGAGGCCTCGCGTGATCAGGCTATCAACGATCCCGTCTATAGCACTCTTCTGGAGCCCGGGGAGAGCCTTGGCCAGCTTCTCACGCGTATCGTGACCCTTGAGGACTAGGGTGAGTATCTCCACCTCTAGGGGAGTCAAGCCTGGCCTACCTCCTCCATACCGGCTAGCATACTAGGAGCCCCTCGTGCGTGTGTGGTGGCTCGTGTGGGTGCGCCTTCGCCCATGATATGCAAGGACGATCTACCACTGTAAAATATAGACTCTAGCCTTTTTAACGGTTCCCCCGTGTATAAACGGTTTATCCAGGTGCATCACATCTATTGCGTCTAGACGAAAAGGTGGTAGCAAGCCTGGGCCGCATGGGTAGCAGGCTCCTAGTAGTAGGCGCCATACTCTACATAGTAGCCCGTCTCACTGGCAGCATGATTATAGATAGGGCCACCGGGCTCGTAGCCCTAACAGGGCTCACACTAGGAGCCCTATGGCTACTTGGCTCAATAACTCTCATGAGGCGCAGGGGAGAAACATGCATACTGGAGACTAGCCTAACCATGGCAGCCTGGACACTGACACCCTGGGGAGTATACACAAGCATTAAACAAGCGGCTTGGGAGGCGATCTCACGCTTAAAGCAAAAGCCGCCCAACCCCTCCAACGATGATCCTATAATTATACCCCCATTCGATGGGTGCTGGGCTATAGTCAACGGGGGCACCACGAAGGAGGAGTCGCACTCATGGAACCTATGGAGCCAGCGCTACGCCTACGATATGATACGTGTAGACGACATAGAGAGGGTAGAGAAGCAGTGCGCCCACAGGAGCCTAGGCAATTGGACAACATACGGCTCCCCAATATACGCAGCCATCAACGGTATAGTAGTCAAAGTCGTAGACGGGGTCAGGGACAACGAGCCGGTGGGCAGGATACAACTCGCGACTAAACACCTAGCAGGGAACCATGTAGTGATCAAACACGCCCCAAACCTCTATAGCCTATACGCCCACCTCAAGCGAGGCTCAATAACAGTCAAAGAAGGGGACAAGGTAAAGGCAGGCGAAAAGATAGGAGAAGCCGGGAACAGCGGCATGTCGACAATGCCACACCTGCACTTCCAGCTAATGACAACCCCCGACCCGCTAGCAACAATAAGCGTACCATTCAAAATCAATACCAAGTACCCTAGAAGAGGAGCCATAATCTGTAACAACAGGCCCTAGCCAAGGCCTACTAGCAGGGGGCTCACTTATCGTGAGTCTGGCTTAAAAACACCCTCCAGCAAGCACCACGACATAGAATAGATAGGACGAATGAGAATAAGGTGGTGCGAGATGCCCGGGAATACTATACTAGCTATAGTCGCGATAACAGCCCTATTATCTGTAACTTTAGCAGCAGGAGCATACTACATAACAAGCCAAAATACCGGTGAAACAACAATAACTACAGGACCAGAGCGTGGCAGCATAATAGAGACGGTGGAAGATGGCGGATACATGGTTACAGCTGTAGAGGAGAGCATAGGCGACGAGGCTCTACGCCAAGACCAGCACAGGAATAGGGGAGGCCCAGGAGGAGGCCCCGGCATGGGTGCTAGGCAGTGCGGCAACAGCCCACCGGGAGTCTACATAAGAGAACTATTCGCCAACCACGACAGGTTCCAGTTTAACTATACATTGTATGACGAGAACATGACACTAGTATGGATTATAATAGCAGAGACACCCGAGCTGGCCGAGACGCTAGCCTCCCACATAGAGCAGATGGAGTGCATACTAGAAAACGGAGGAACACCAAGAAGGTACGACCCCGTCTTCCAGCTGGAGGCTAAGATGACGCCATACATAGAAACAGAGGTTATAATGGTAAACGAGACCACAATAAAGGTCGTCAAGACAGGCGAGAACCAGTGTGCATACGAGACTATAAAGCTGCATGCCGAGGTTGTGGAGGGCTTCTTCACGACGGGGGTAGAGGAGGCTAGGCAGATACACCCAATACCAGAGGACGTGCAAGAGATATGTGAGCCCTACCTAAACGACGGCTAGCCCAACAACACACCCCCACCCATTTTATTATATAAACCTCACGTTGTTCACGGGAGGCCCCGTTATGAGGATGAACCGGCAAAGCCCTCGCCGACAACCTTCCTCAAGTGTATCCCTTCAGCCACGAGCTCGCTCCGGTGATACGCCTTGACAGAGAAGAGATAGTAGCCGTCCCCAGTGGGCATGCCCTTCACGTGGACCTCAACCACGCCACCCAGCGGCACGGGCCTACGGTGCCTCACATCAACCCTAACACCCACGCTAGGGCCACCCTCAACCCTGTCTAGACATGTCCTGGCGGTCTTCTCCATAAACAGGATGAGGCAGGGAGTAGAGAGTACCCTCACACCCCTGCTAGCAAGGTGCTCGGCCAAGTGCTCCTCACCAACGGTATAACGCTCCCTACACTCAACCACGCCCAAAGCCTAACCCCGCCCAGCTACAGGGCTGGGATCCTAATAATATAATGGCGAGCCGCCACCCATGCCGGGACAGGGTGCAGAAGGGGGTGGCTGGAAAGCTCCTCTACGTGGTCCTAGACGGGGCTCCCGACGGGTTCAAGAGAGAGACCGCGCTAAGCCTCGCTAACAAGCCCGGGATCGATAGTCTAGCCGAGAGAGGATTGTGCGGGCTGGCCTACATACTAGGCCCCGGTATAGCCCCGGAGAGCGACGCAGCAGTCATGTCCCTGCTGGGGTATGATCCTGAGAAGTACTACACGGGTAGGGGCCCCTTAGAGGCGCTGGGGGCCGGGCTAAGCCTGCCAGAGGGGGGCATAGCTCTCAGGGCCAACTTCGCGACCGTCGACCCGGGGACCCTCAGGATACTAGACAGGAGGGTGGGTAGAAGCCTAAGTAGCATAGAAGCTAGGAGGCTGGGAGAGGCGCTAGACGGGCTAAAGCTCTCCGGAGGCTTGGCCACCGCACACTTCAGGGCAACAATAGGGCATAGGGGAGTCCTGGTACTCGAGCCGCACGGAGCCAGGCTTAGCGGGGCGATCTCCAACACAGACCCAGCCTACGAGAGAAGGGGGAAGATAAGTATAGCAGTGGAGCGGTTCGAGCCCTACATAAGGGAGGCAGTCCCCCTGGAGGACAGCGAGGAGGCCCGCCTAGCAGCTAGGCTGGTGAACGAGTTCACACGCCTAGCCGTGGACCTGCTCGACAGGCACGAGGTTAACAAGGAGAGGAGGAAGCGCGGGCTCCCCCCGGCGAACGCTGTCCTACTCCGAGACGCGGGGGACAGGCTCCCGCCAGCCGAGCCGATCAAGGAGAGGTTCGGCCTCAGCTTCGCCAGTATAGTGGAGATGGTAGTGGAGAGGGGTATAGCCAGGGCCCTGGGCATCCACGATATACCTGTGGAGGTGGAGGGGAGGAGTAGGCCTGAGCTGCTAGAGGAGGAGGCCAAGCTAGCCGCCGAGGCGCTACGCGAGTTCGACGCAGTCTACGTACACCTCAAGGGCCCAGACGAGCCTGGCCACGACGGGGACCTGGAGGCGAAGATCAAGGCAATAGAGGATATAGACAGGTTCTTCGTAAGGAGCATACTAGACAGGGTCCCACTAGAGGAGACCCTGATAGTAGTCACATCCGACCACGCCACCCCATGGTACAAGAAGGCGCACAGCGGAGACCCGGTACCGCTACTACTATCAAACCCTAGGCTAGGCAGGGGCCCCGGCAGGTTCACGGAGGAGGCGTGCAAGGACGGCCCGCTAGGCGTTGTGGAGCGAGGCTACAAGATCCTCCCACTGGCGCTAGACACCCTAGGAAGGCTCTAGGCGGTCCCCTACAATATATTAGGCCGGGATCCGCCCGGTAGATGGCTCCAAGGGAGTTGAATGGATGAAGAGGTGGGTTTCACGCCGGCACAAGAGGGGCCCTGTGGTAAGGAAGATACTGAAGGCGGTGGAGGCTGTTAGGATAGTCTACAGGGTGGCTCTGGCCAGCGTTGCAATGTCTATAGCCGGGATACTGCTCTACACCCTCTACTACCCCTCCGACATAGTCCTATTCGAGGCCTTCGTATGGCTTATAGAGGCGGTCTCCTTCGCCGGCATAGCGGTGGCATTCAAGATAGCCAGCAGCCGTACACTACTCTACAAGTCCAGGTATGAGATCCTCAGGGTCGAAGCCCTAGCCTCGGCGGCAATAGGGGTAATAGGGATAATAGTAGTGGGGATGATCATAGCAAAGAGCCTCTCAGGGGGCAAGGGGGCCACGCCGATAATCCTCTCACTATACCCCCTCGGGAGCGCCGTCGCCTCATACATACTAGAGAATATGCTGCACAAGAAGCTCCACAGGCTAGAGGTAAAGCTGGTGTCTATACACGTCATATCGAGCAAGCTAAGGTACGACGTGATAGTGGAGGCGGCCGGAGGCATAGCTATAATCCTATCGAACCTACTCCACAATCCCCTGGTAGAGACGCTACTAATAGTATCGATAGGCGTATACGTCCTCTACGGCCTAGCCGGGATAACCTACGCTAACATACTATACCTAATCGGCCCCGGGCCCTCCGGGCGCAGGGAGGAGATAAAGACCAGGATCACCCGGGAGCTAAGAACACGGGGCTACAAGGCGAGGAACATCAGGGTCGAGGTCTACGGCACATTCAGCGAGGCCGAGGTGTGGATAGAGCAGGACGCCGAGAAGACCCTAGCCAGGGCCCACAGGGAGGCCCTGACAATAGCCAGGGCGCTAGTCCACAACGTGCCCGAGCTCCTAAGGGTCGTGGTGATAAGTGTACCGGCCAGGAGGAAAACATACAGGAGGGTTAGGAGAGTGGAGGAGCAGGGGGTAGACGCTACTGGAGTACGCCGCCATACTTCTCCCTGAGCACCCTCTTGTTGATCTTCCCAACACTAGTCTTGGGAAGGTCCTCGACAAGTATGACCTTATCGGGTAGCCACCACTTGGGTATCTCACCCTTCTCCACGAAGTTCCTGGTGAGGAACCCGATGATCTCCTCCTCGGTCAGCTTATCCTCCCACCCTGGCTTGGGTACGACGAGGGCTACGGGCCTCTCGCCCCACTTCTCATGCTTAGCAGCTATCACAGCCACCTGGGCGACGCCTGGGTGCCTGCTTATCGCATCCTCCAGCCTCACGCTGCTGATCCATTCCCCTCCACTCTTGATAACGTCCTTGTCCCTATCAACTATAACCACGGAGCCGTCCTCCATCCACACCGCTATATCGCCGGTGTGGAACCAGCCACCGCGCCAGGCCTCCTCGGTCTTCTCCGGGTTCTTGTAGTACTCGTAGGTGACCCACGGAGCTCTGACGACTATCTCGCCCATGGTCTTCCCGTCCCTTGGCACTGGGTTCAGGTCAGGATCGGCGACCATCAGGTCCACCAGGGGTATCGGCCACCCGGTCCTTAGGCTTAGCTCCAGCTTCTCCTCCTCGCTCCTGTCGAGGTACCTAGCCGGGATTGTGGCCAGCGTTAGTATGGGGGCTGTCTCCGTCATGCCGTAGCCAACGTAGACGTAGATGCCCCTCTTCCTGGCAGCCTCCGCCAGGCCGCGGGGCAGGGCGGAGCCTCCAACGACGAATGTAAGCTTGCTTAGGTCATACTTCCCGCTGTCCGGGTGGCTGAGCAGCATGTATAGTATGGTGGGGACTCCTGCTGTGAATGTGACGCCCTCGGACTCGATCAGGTCTAGGAGCACCTTCGGGTCGAGCCTGTTGGGGTAGACCTGCTTTAGGCCCAGTATGGCGGAGATGTAGGGGAGCCCCCAGCTGTAGACGTGGAACATGGGCACTATGTGGAGTATGGTATCCGTAGAGGATAGCCTCCTCTCACCCATACTGGCGACGTTCAAGGCCCCGGAGAGGGCGTGGAGCACCATGGCCCTGTGGCTATGGTAGACCCCCTTGGGCAGGCCAGTCGTGCCACTGGTATAACCCATAGCGGCGGGCTGGTTCTCATCAACCTCGGGCCACTCGTAGCCGGTGTGGCCCTTAATCAGGTCCTCGTAGTGGGTGGCCCTGACACCACCTATCCTATCGGGGACCCCGTCCGAGTCGACAACTATTATATGCTCCAGGCTCTTGACCCTAGGGGCTACAGCCTCGATTAGGGGGATGAAGTCCCTGTGGACAATTGCCACCTTGTCCTCGGCGTGACTCATCACATAGGCTATCTCAGCCGGGGCCAGCCTTATGTTGACCGGGTGCAGGACCGCCCCCATCATGGGGACGGCGAAGTATGCCTCATAGTGCCAGTGTGTGTTCCAGTCCAGGGTAGCAACCCTATCCAGCTTCCCCACGCCTAGGGAGGAGAGGGCTGAGGCTAGTTTCCCGACCCTCGACGCCAGGTCCTTGAAGGTATACCTATTCAGGCCCTCCCGGGTCCTGTAGACGATCTCCATATCTGGGAACATGTAAAGGGCCCGGTCGAAGATCCTCTTAAGCGTGAGCTCGTATCCCGGCCTGAATGGCACCTTCTCGGGTAGGACCATGCCTGGGTGCACCCCTCCCTCTCGAGCGAACCTGATACTAGATATGAGGATATATCGGGATAATAAAACATAGGCATGGCAGGCTAGGACAGGAGGAGGCTCCTCAGAGCGGAGTCCAGCAGGGTATAAGCCTCCTCCAAGCCGCCAACCCTAATCGTGGCCCTGAGCACGGGGTAGCCCGGGGCAGCCTCGTCAACGCTATACTCAACCCCCAGGCCCTCGCCCATCTCCTTCATGAGGCGGAAGAGCCTGTCTGCCGAGGACGAGTAGAACCCAGGATCCTCGCCGGTTGACGACGGCAGGGGGAGCATGGCTTCCACAGCGACACCGCCTCCAGGGAGGTCCTTAACCTCGACGAGCAGGCCGTCTAGGTGTATCCTCGTCGTGTCCCCCTCAGCCTCATACCTGAGGCCCAGCATGGATAGGGTGCGCTGGAACGCTCTAACCTGCTCCACATGGCTAGCGTGACCGCTGATCCCCAGCTCATCCTCTCCGTGCATGCACAGCACCCGTAGCGGTAGATTGGGTCTGGTGGGGGTTATGTTTAACCCTCCAGGGCCTGGATGTGCTTAACGTTTTACGGCCCTATCTATAATAGGCTCCATATTCCAATATGATAATATATAGGAGGGTCAGGGGATGCTCAAGTATACTACAGTAAAGAAGGTGAACGCCCCCCTGGTGTACTGTATAAGGTGTATAAGAGACCCCCAACAATTCCTATCGCACAGCAAGTACACATACACGGTCAAGAAGGTTGATAGCGAATACGAGGTGGTATTCAGGTGGGTCAAGTGGGGCATGGAGAGGTTCTACAAGGTAAGGATAACTGTTGATATAGAGGATGACAGGATAGTATACAGGAGTACAAGCGACTCGCCCCACTATTTCAAGCTCGAGCTTGATATGGAGGAGGCAGAGGAGGATGCAACCAGGATAAAAGTCAGGTCGGAGATGAAGGCAGGGATCATGGCCGACCTCCTAGGCAGGAAGGACTACGCCGACTTCATAGAGGAGCTAGTGGAGAAGGGGATCGCGGGGGTGGCGAGAAAGATGGCGGAGGCAATAGAAGAAGCCACAACGCCAACCCCAGCATGCACTGACTGCCTGATATACGACAGCGAGAGGGGCTACTGCTACGCGATAAGGGGAGGCGTAGACGACCCCGCCAGGCCCCCCTGCCAGGGCAAGTTCTACCTCTCTAGGAAGCTGATACTGGGCGCCGAGGGCTAACCCTGACCACTATCGATACCCCGGACTCCGTGTCAGCCACAGACTCAACCCGGGCATCGAGATCCAGGAGGTTCATAACATCTATAAGGTCCTCCACAAGCTCCTCGAGCCCGCACTCCTCGCACTCCACCCCCTCAATGACGACCTCAAACCTGGACCCCGCGGAGGATACGGTCCTAGCCTCGAGGAGGGGACGGATACGGGAGTTATACAAGTCGATGGCCCTCAAGACCACCATCGATAGGACAGAGTCCGGTACCATCACGCCCCCATCCCGGCAACATTCATAGTATAAAAAGGGTTAATAAACAATCTCCCACGGCTAGCGGGGTAAATAAATAGGCCAGGAGGTATACGCTAATACCAAGCACCCCCAGGGGAGAGAGGGAGCGGCATATTGCCCAGGCTCAGGAGCATCCTGGACCAAGCCCTCCAGTCCATGCAAGACAAGCCAGTAGTCGAGCTAGCCCCAGGAGACTATATCGTCGTGGGCGACACCCACGGCTACCCACAAGTATCAAGGCTGGCGCTAGGCCTGAGAGACGAGCTGGGGATCGGCGAGATAGTATTCCTAGGCGACTACGTAGACAGGGGCCCCCAGGGCCTAGAAAACCTAGAGACACTGCTAGAGGCATACCTGTCCGGGGGAGTGATCATGCTACGAGGCAACCACGAGTCGCCGTACATGAACGAGAGGTACGGCTTCTACGACGAGCTCAGGAGGAAGGGTGCAACAACGCTGTTCGAGGACATAATCCAGCTCTACCGGAAGCTGCCCTACATAGCAGTGGACAAGGGGAACGGCGTGATCATGCTCCACGGAGGCATACCATGTAGACGCTGCACACAGTCGCTGGAGAGGCCCTACACTATAGAGGAGGCGGCAAGGGAGATAGAGGATGCAAGGAGGAGCGGCTCGGATATAGACCCGATAGAGGGCTCGGCATTCCACATACTCTGGAACGACCCCCACGGAGCCATAGAATGGTTCGCCCCCAGCCCCCGTGGGGCATACTACTACGGTAGGACGGCCTGGACCGGGTTCCTGGAGATAAATGGGGCGAACACCCTGGTTAGGGCCCATGAGGTTGCAGATGCAGCATTCACATGGACCCCACAGGGGAGCCGTGTTGAGGGGCTGCCCGGCGGCTTCCAGGCTACCTGGGGGGAGCTGGAGGGCTCTGTCGTCACCGTATTCTCTAGCCTATACCATGCTGGTAGGGCTGGTATACTGGTGGTAGGGGAAAAAGGGGTTAGGCTGTATACTACCCGAGGATCTTCTCTAGCTCCCGGGCCAGTCTCCTAGCCCTTGCCAGCGCTAATCCAAGCTCCGGGGATGAGGGTATCCTGTACCTCGATATGAAGGCCTTCAGCTCGGCTAGGTGCTCCCTGAGGTGGGTCCTCCTCCTGTCCTCGTCAAGAGGCTTCTCTGCCTGGATCTTCTGCCCTCCCTCGTTGAAGCCCTCAGGGTAGTACCACACCTTGAACCAGGTGAACCCTCTCTTGTAGAGCTCGTAGCCTAGCCTAGACGCTATAACTGGGGCCCCCTGCTCCAGTTGGGCCAGCGTCTCGGGGTCTCTATAGTACTCGATGAAGAGCCTCTCGCCGGGGCCTAGAGCCCTGGCTAGGGAGTCTAGGAGTTGCGCCTCCATGCTTGAGCCTATGAAGGGGATGCCGCTCCTCTCCCCTCCCAGGATGGGTTCTATATTGTAGACTTCGATCCAGGGCTTGTAGTATGGTGGCCAGCCACAGAATATGGCTAGGGAGGCTGCCCTGTAGGGTAGGCCGCCTATAGCCACGTATAGGTCGAGGAGTGTGAGTCCCTTGATCCTGCCCTCGCGCCGGTTACCCAGCTCGAGGCCCGCGCGCCTTGCCTCCTGTTCTAGCCTGTCCAGTACTTGGCATTCTGGCACGAGGCGCCTTGCCCTCCAGGCTACTCTATTATCGTTATGTTCTCCTCGGGGAACCCCATCTCTACCAGGAGCTTCTTGACCTTGTGCCTATGGTCTCCCTGTAGCTCTATCCTGCCGTTCTTAGCGGTTCCCCCGGTTGCCAGCTTGCTCTTGAGCTTTGAGGCGAGCTTCTTCAGGTTGAATTCCCTCTCGTCTATCCCTTCTATTATTGTGACCTCCCTGCCGAACCTCCTCTTCTCGACCCTTATCTTTATGAACTGCTCCTCCGCCGAGAGCTGCTCGCATATCTCAGGGGGTAGTCCTCCGCACATTGAAAGGTCCGACATGGTTTTGCGTACCACCCGTCCAGTCGTGTACTACGCGTGTAGGGTAGCATTATTAAGCCTTACACCGTACGATCCAGCGGTATCTGGTGGATGGGCTTGGCTGAGGAGCCAGAGCTTCACTACGGTATAACCCCGAGGCCCGTGTACTACATGTGCATAAACTGTGGGTACAAGACGAGTAAGGAGGAGATGGATACGATGCCCAGCATAATGTGCCCGCGCTGCGGGTTCAGGGTGTTCGTGAAGGTCAGGGTGCCGCCAGCGTATAGGCCGCCTAGGAAGGTCTACGCGATCTAGACCTCCTAGACGACTCTGCTAGCAGTATCACCTCTTGCAGGGTCTTCGCGGCAAGCACGCTGGTAACGGAGCCGCAGTCATAGTGGGGGGTGACCTCGACGAGGTCTATGCCCACGACCCGGTGGTCCACGATCTCCATTAGGATCCTGAAGACCTCCCTAGACCTCAGCCCCGGCGGCTCCGGGGTGCCCACACCCGGGGCGTATGCAGGGTCGTAGACGTCCATGTCTATGCTAATGTAGACCTCGCTACAGTCCCCGAGCAGGTTCCTGGCCCGGGAGCCCGCATTCACCGGGCCCACCCTCTCCACCTCCCACGCATAGATAACCTCCACCCCGCTCCTCGAGGAGGCGATGGACACCTCCTCCCGGTCGTAGGCCCTGGGCCCTATGTATACCAGCATCTCGGGGTGCACCCTCTCCAGGACCCTCCTCATAACTGTGGCGTGGCTCACCTCCTCGCCCATGTACTCGCTCCTCAGGTCCAAGTGGGCGTCGAGCACGAGAACGCAGGGCCTAACCCCCGCCCTCGCTAGGCCCTCCAGCGAGCCAAGGGTTACCGTGTGCTCCCCGCCCAGTACCACGGGGACCCTGCCCTCAGAGGCTATCTCACCCACCACGCCAGCTATCCTCCTGACCGCCTCGCTCGCGTCGCCATGGGGCAGCGCTATGTCGCCCTCGTCGTAGACTCCAGCCTCCTCTATAGTGAGCTCGCGGGCATAGTACCCGTTGGACTCGATATTCTCAGACGCCTCCCTTATGCTACGGGGCGCCCACCTCTGCCCCTTACGGTAGCTCGCGGTAGCGTCTAGAGGAGCCCCTACCACGGAGTACCTGGTCCTCTCCCTGCGGGAGTCGATGCCAGCGAACAGCGGGCCCCTGACCCTGTAGAGGTCGATCAACCCGGCCAAGCCCAGGCACACCTCCCCCGGGGGAGGGCGTGGTGGGGACACACTATTTAGCCCGGGCCCTGGGCCCCGGGTGGATCGGCCTAGCAGGGGTGGATGCATGGCTGGAGATGATAAGTATAGTAAGATCATGGAGCTGGCCCGGAGGAGGGGCTTCTTCTGGCCCTCCTACGAGATCTATGGGGGCGTCGCCGGCTTCTACGACCTAGGCCCCTACGGGGTGCTACTGAAGAGGAGGATCATAGAGAAGTGGAGGAGGTTCTTCATACACGAGCACAGCGAGTACGTGGTGGAGATAGAGACCCCGATAGTAGGCCCCTCAAGGGTATACGAGGCAAGCGGCCACGTGGAGAGCTTCACCGACCCCATAGTCGCCTGCACCAAGTGCGGCAGGAGGTACAGGGCGGACCACCTCATAGAGGAGAAGCTAGGAGTCAACGTAGAGGGCCTGAGTCCACAGGAGATGACCAGGATCATAAGGGAGAACAACATAACATGCCCAGCCTGCGGCGGCCCCCTAGGAGAGGTGAAGCTATTCAACCTACTATTCAAGACGCAGATAGGCCCCTACGAGGGGAGCATAGGCTACCTCCGCCCCGAGCTCGCCCAGGGCATGTTCGTCGCCTTCAAGAGGGTATACGAGGCTATGAGGAGCAGGATACCAATAGGCATAGCACAGATCGGCAGGGTGGGTAGGAACGAGATCAGCCCCAGGCAGGCAATGATGAGGCTGAGGGAGTTCACCATAATGGAGATGGAGTACTTCATAGACCCCGAGGACAGGGAGGGCTCATGCCCATTCCTACACAGGATGGAGGGCGTCAAGATGAGGATCCACAGGCACGGAGCCGAGGAGGCGGAGTGGTACACCCTAGAGGAGGCCATAAGCGAGGGAGTAATAATCCACCCCTGCCTAGGCTACTGGATGGCGGTAGCCCAGAGGTTTGTCGAGAGCCTTGGAGTGCCCAGGGAGAACATGTTCTTCGAGGAGAAGGGCCCGGAGGAGAGGGCCCACTACTCCAGCCAGACCTTCGACCAGATGGTGAAGGTATCCCGGTGGGGCTGGGTGGAGGTGTCAGGCCACAGCTACAGGGGCGACTTCGACCTTTCAAGGCACATGAAGTACAGCGGCCAGGACCTAACAGTATTCAAGCCGTACCCCAAGCCGGTCAAAGTCAAGGTTAGGAAGGTCATAGTTGACAGGGCATACGTGGGCAGGAACTACAAGTCCAGGGCCCCGGAGATACTGAGGGAGGCCCAGAGCCTAGACCCGGACACCGTGGAGAGGATGCTCGAGGAGAAGGGGTACATAGAGGTCTCAGGGGCAAAGATACCCAGGGAGCACGTGAAGATAATTGAGGTGGAGGAGAAGGTAAGCGGCAGGAGGTTCATACCACACGTTGTAGAGCCATCATTCGGGACAGACAGGAACGTGTACGTAGCATTCGAATACGCATACAGGGAGAAGGGGGACAGGGTTATACTAGCATTCCCAAGGGATATAGCGCCAATCCAAGCCACGGTACTCCCACTAGTGGAGAAGGACGAGGAGCTAAAGAGGAAAGCCAGAACCATATACCAGGAGCTAATAAACCACGGCTACACCACAATCTACGACGACACGGGAAGCATAGGGAGGAGATACGCCAGGAGCGACGAGATAGGAGTACCAGCCGCCATAACAATAGACTACCAGACACTAGAAGACGACACTGTAACACTAAGAGACAGAGACACCTGGAAGCAGGCAAGAATACCAACAAGCAACCTAGCACAAGCACTACACGACTTCATATACAAGAACAAGCCGCTAGAGGAAATAGAGAAACAATACAACCCACAAAAGCAAAGCTAATAACCCCCAAAAACAGAACCCACAACCCAGGCCACACAACAGGGCCCGTCGTCTAGCCTGGTCAGGACGCCGCCCTTACACGGCGGAGGTCCGGGGTTCAAATCCCCGCGGGCCCACCAAGCTCCTACACACCCAGCCCAACAGGAGGATCAATTATAAACCCCACACCAAACAACACACCCCAACGGGAGCCGCGGTAGTATAGCCCGGCCCAGTATGCGGGCCTTTCGAGCCCGTGACCCGGGTTCAAATCCCGGCCGCGGCACCACCCTAGGGGCCCGGCCCCTAGTACCCCTCTTGTCCTGCTTGTGTTCTTCGCTGAGCTCCTCTAGCCATTCGCAGGGTCCTATCGACTTGGTTATCTTCCTCTTCAACCCCGGGTCCCACCACTCCTTGACCAGGTAGTACCTGCCCTTGACCCGCTTCACCCGGTAGAACACCACACCGCCTGCCCCAGTCCCTACTGGGGAAACACCCGCCATCCTTAAGCTTCACCCCCATATCCTATGCCTTAAATAGGGAGCGTGGAAATTCCCCAGCCCTGATGTATGACTCGGCTAGGAGCCTGCACGGCTTGGACTCCATGCAGTCGAGTAGCCACGAGAACGCCTCAGCTGCTACAGGCGTCAGCTCCACCTGCCTGCCTCTCCACTCTACTACACCCCAGCTACGGAGAAGCGGGAGAATCCTGTAGACGACCCTGCGGACGCTCTCCACGCTCTCCCCCGTAGACTCTGCTATACTCCTAGCCAAGCCCAGGACAGGCATAGGCCCATTAGTGTACAAGACTGATACAATCTGGAGAACACGCCTATCCCTACGCCTATCCAGCCTCACCCCACAGGCCACCCCCTAGCATGGGCCGTGGTGTACGGCGTAGAAGCCTATCCTATCCTGCCTCAATAGATCTACTATCTCCTTGTAGTCTAGGATCTTGCCCTCTGGGAGCCTGATCCTAGGCTGCACCACGTATAGGATGTCGCCCGGCTCCAGCTTGACCGCCCTGCGACCGCATCTTAGTTTGACGTTCGGGCTATCATTACCCCAAGCATACTCGTCCATCTCCAACAGTTTCTCCACCAGCCTAACCGTAGCCTCATGACCTATAACGCATTCGAGCTCCCCGCTCAGCCTAGCGCCGTTAACGTGCAGCGCCCACCTATCAGCATCCATCTCCTCGACGCAGAGCCCCGCATAGCCCTTACCCATACCAAGCATTGAGAGCGAGAAGGCGTTTGCGAGGTACACCCGGCCAGCCATCACCATTACCCCTCTAGTGCTTTTGCAAGTCTCTCTGCCAGGCTTGCGTCGGAGATCCGGACCTCGATCCTGCCGTCGCCTAGCGTAATCGAGAGCCAGTACTCGCCGTCACTCGTATGCTCGATAGCTATCTCATCAGCCTCGCCACTGTAAAGCCTACCATCATCCAAGAATATCAAGACCATGTTGTTCCCAGGACCCAGACTAGACCTACACTCACCCATACTGCATCACCCCCTCTCTTCCCGGTGCTCCCCGGGTTTGCCC
>JALWEI010000044.1 GCA_027014125.1 Acidilobaceae archaeon
CGTGAGGAGCATGACGGTTAAGCTCCTAAAAGGCTCTATAAACCCATAGGTCCTCAACCTAACCCTATAATCGAAGCCCGAGGTCCTCAACACAACCCTAACCAGCAAGTCAACAATCAAAACATACCCGGCAATGTACCCTTGGTAAACCATCCCAATCCCGTAGAGTGCAACAGCGGCCCCCGAGCCAAACTCCAGCCCCATGGGAGAGGATCCATATATCCTCCTATACGCCAGGCCGGAAGCCATCATAGCATATGAAGGAGGCAGGATAGAGGCCCATTGATGGGATGAGAGGGCAAGCAGCCCGCCGGGCAGGGCTACAAGGCCAGCCCCGGTTACATACTTTAACACTCCACCCCGGAGCGTGGCATAGAATAGTGGTGGAAACAAGAGTATAGGGAACACGGAGAACGGGAGGCCGGCCAGGATTAATGGAGTAAACAATACACTAGGCAGGATTATACATACAGGGTTAACCCTCCTAGCATCAGAGAGGAACAATGACAAGATGCCGCCCAAGACCCCCAGGAGGACCTCAAGGCCGAAGCCCGTTAGGGACGCTAACCCGAAAGCCATGGAGGAGGCCCAGACACCATACACACCCCCCTCCCTAGGCCTACTGAACCCACATACACCCATCAACTCCCCCCAGGGAAACCCAGACTTGCAATAGTAGGGTTAAGAATCGGGATCTAAACAAGACAATACATATTGGGTCGATGGCTATCCATAAGGATAACACTCCCGGGGTGGCGCCGGGGGCGGGATTCGAACCCGCGCGCCCCAGAGGGGCAACGGGTCTCAAGCCCGTCCCCTTAGGCCGCTCGGGCACCCCGGCACCGGTAGGAAGGATCCTGTGGGGGTGATGTTATAAAACCCTTACCTGGGGGTTAGCTGTTTTATCTCTATGTATACGTCTGGTGGTACCTGGATCCTCATTAGCCTCCTTAGCACCCTCTCATCTGCGTCTATGTCGATGAGCCTCTTGTGTATCCTCATCTCCCAGTGCTCCCAGTACTTGCTTCCTTCGCCGTGGGGTAGCCTGAAGACTGGTATTTCCATCCGCTTTGTGGGTAGGGGTATGGGGCCCTTCATCCTTACCCCGGTCTTCTTTGCGATTTCCCTGATCTGCTCTACCACGGTTTCTAGGCTCCTCACGTTTGTGCTCCACATCCAGATCCTTATCTTGAACACCATCCCTATCCCGCCTCCAGGAGGCTTGTTGGGTTGGGCTGGGGGTCTTATAAATTGAGCGCGTGTGTCTGGGTGTGGTTTAGGAGGGGTTTGGGGTTGTGGGTTACTTGGTCCTTATCTCTACCTTTGCTGGCTTGACGTCTGTTACTATGCCTATGCCTATGGTCCTGTTCATGTCCCTCATTGCGAACCTGCCTAGTGGTGGTATCTCGCTGAACTTCTCTATCACCATCGGCTTGATTGGCTTGAACTTTACTATCGCAACGTCTCCGGGCTTTAGGAACTGTGGCTTCTCCTCTACTACCTTGCCCGTCCTTGGGTCTAGCTTTGCCAGTATCTCTATCATCCTTGCGCTTATGCTGGCTGTGTGGGCGTGTATGACTGGCGTGTAGCCTGGTGCGACTGCGCTGGGGTGCCATATCACGAAGACCCTGGCGGTGAACTCCTCTGCCACTGTTGGTGGCTGGTCTAGGTGGCCTGCCACGTCTCCCCTCTTCACGTCGTTCTTGCTTATGCCCCTGACGGCGAAGCCTATGTTGTCTCCTGGCTCTGCCTGTGGTAGGTCCTGGTAGTGCATCTGTATGCTCCTTACCTCTCCCGTTACGCCCGGTGGCATGAATACTACCTTATCGCCGACCCTGAGCACGCCGGTCTCTACCCTGCCCACTGGCACGGTGCCTGCTCCGGGTATGGTGTATACGTTCTGTATGGGTATCCTGAGTGGCTTGTCTGTTGGCTTTGCTGGTGGCTTGAGGTTGTCTAGGGCCTCTACTAGTATGGGCCCGTTGTACCATGGCATGTTGGGGCTCCTCTCTATTAGGTTGTCTCCCTTCCAGGCGCTGACGGGTATGAAGGGTATCTCGTCGACCTTGTATCCTAGGCCCTTCATGAACTTCTTTAGTATGGCTACTATCTGCTCGTACCTCTTCTGGTCGTAGTTCACGTCGGGGGCGTCCATCTTGTTGACGGCCACTATTATCTGCTCGATGCCCATTGTCTTTGCTAGTAGTAGGTGCTCCCTGGTCTGGCCCTCGGCGCTCATGCCTGCCTCGAACTCTCCCTTCCTTGCGCTTACTACTAGTATAGCGGCGTCTGCCTGGCTGGCGCCGGTGAT
Source organism: Acidilobaceae archaeon (assembly GCA_027014125.1). Classification (GTDB taxonomy): domain Archaea; phylum Thermoproteota; class Thermoprotei_A; order Sulfolobales; family Acidilobaceae; genus S012-22. The sequence continues at coordinate 2,312 of JALWEI010000044.1, forward strand.
CATGTTCTTGACGAAGTCCCTGTGGCCGGGGGCGTCTATGATCGTGAACACGTACTTCTTCGTCTCGAACTTCATGAAGGTTAGGTCGATGGTTATACCCCTGTCCCTCTCCTCCTTCATCTTGTCCAGGATCCAGGCGAACTTGAACGACTCCTTACCTTTGGCCCGTGCCTGCTCCTCGAGCTCCTTCAGCTTCTTCTCCTCGAAGTAGCCCAGCCTGTAGAGTAGGTGGCCTACGAGGGTGCTCTTGCCATGGTCTACGTGGCCTATTACCACCAGGTTTAGGTGCGGCTTATCTGCCATCACATCACACCCCGTTCATTCGTCCGGCCACTATCCGGCCTGATTCGGGGTTATAAAGTATTAGGCCTGCGCGCTACCTGCTGCTTAGGGCGATCCTCTCTATCTCCTCCTTCTGCCTTATGGCGTGGCTCTGGGGGTCTCCCCTGCTTGCTAGGATTATCTCCTGGGCTAGGCACTCCTCTATTGGCTTGGGGTTGTTGAATGCGCACTGCCTGGCGCCGTCTGCTATGAACTTTAGTGCCTGGTCTACCCGGCGTTGGGGTGACACGTCTACCGAGACCCTGTACGTTATTCCTCCGTACATGATCCTGGTGGTGTCCTCTCTCGGGGCGGCGTTTTCTATTGCCCTTATGAGTACTTGTATCGGGTTCTCCCCGGTCTCGAAGTAGATAATGTCGAAGGCCGTCTTCACTATGTTGTATGCCAGGTGCTTCTTGCCCCCGTTCCTCCCTGGCCTCATTAGCTTGTTCATCAGCCTCTCTACTATGGGTACCTCCGCCTTCGCGAACCTCCTGTGCTCGTGCCTCCCACCGGTGTGGGGCAGCCATACTGGCCTGAGGCTTATGTACCTCTTCAGGCTTGGGTCCCTTATCTCTACGTCGACCCAGCTCCACTTGCCGAAGAGCCTTATCTGGTCTGCCTTCACCTCTAGGCCTTCCGGTAGGGTCTCCTGCGCCACGCTCTTCTACACCCTGCACCGGATCCAGGGCGGACAGAGAGTTTATAAGGGTGCCTGGGGCCCGGGGCTGGGGGATCGTTATCCTATTATAGCCTGCACTGTACGGTCTAGGGTCTGGAACGATGCGAGGGCGCCGAGTCTTGGAAAATGGTGGGCTGGTGAGAGCTGTCAAGGTCCTCCCGTTTGCCCGCATCGTGGAGTACCATGAGATGCATATCAGCACTTACGTGATCGGCCTGAAGCTGGTGCTGGAGGATGGGAGGAGCTTTGTCCTGGTGAATATACCCTATGAGGTGGCGGAGGCGATTAAGGTCCTCAACGAGGGGGAGGCCCCGCCTAGGAGGCAGAGCCTCTTCTCCCTCCTAGTCAACCACGAGTACTTCAAGGAGGCTCTGGGCAGGGGGCTGAAGCGTGTTATAATAGATGAGCTGGACTATGAGACCAGCCTCTACACCGCTACGGTGGAGTTTGAGGAGGAGGGTATAACGTTGAAGGTTAAGATGATACCGAGCCATGCTATATACATGGCGTTGCTCGCCGAGAAGCCTATATACGTGCTTGAGGACCTTGTGGAGGAGGCCGAGGACGAGGACTTGGACCTGGATGATGAGGATCTGGGCGTGGACCTCTAGGACTACCTCCTGGGCTTCTGCTTCCTGCCCTCCCAGATCGCCTTCAGCGAGACTCCGTTGACCATGACTACCCTGTACCTTACCCCTGGGATGTCTCCCATGGACCTGCCCCTGGGGCCCCCTATACCCTCTATGATGACCTCGTCGTGCTCGTCTATGTAGAGTATTCCTCCGTCCCTGGGCACGAACGCGGTTACCACCTTCTTGTTCTTGACTAGCTGCACCCTAACGCACTTACGGAGGGCCGAGTTGGGCTGCCTCGCCTCCACTCCGACCTTCTCCAGCACTATGCCCCGCGCCATCGGGGCCCCCTCTAGGGGGTCGTACTTCTTCTTGAGGCCGAGCATCCTTACCTTGAACTCCCTCTGGCTCCACCTGAACTTCATCCTCTTCCTCCTAAGCTTCCTGGCCGCGAAGAGGCCGTAGGGGGACTTCTTCCCTGTCACCCTGCATCCCACCGCCTCTAGGGCTGGGTGCAGTGCCGGGGTTATAAAGGGTTCCCGGGGCGTCTGGTACCCCCTATTTAATGGATACCTTTGAGACCCCGAATATCTCTGATAGTACTAGCCTGGCCCTCTTCACGTTCTTCCCGTCCCGGCCTATCGCCTTGCCCTTATCCTCCTCTGCTACCTTGATTGTAACCATCTTCTCGTCTCCCCTGCTTGTGACGTGTATGTTGAGTATCTTAACTCCTGGGAACAGGTTCTTTATCATCCCCTCCAGGTCGCTGGCGTATTCTACTATCTCAACGTTCTTATTGAATAGCCTTGAGAGGAGCTTCACGTTGCTCCCCTTCTTCCCTATCGCCCTGCCCAGGTCGGCGCTGTCTACTAGGAAGATGAGCCTGCCCCCCTCCTTGTCTACTATGCACCTGTACGCCATGGCCCCGGTGAACTCTTGGAATATTGAGAGGTACCTCAGCTCCTCTACGGTTATCTTCCCCCTCTCCGACACCGTGACCACGCTCCACCTAGCCCTTTGGGTGGCTGGCCCTGAAGCCCTTATGGGGCTGGATCGGGCTAGACTAGCTCTGTTATCCTGGACTGGCCCTCGTCGAGTACTGTTATCACTGAGACTCTGAATGGCTTACCAGCCGCTAGGCCTAGGGCTATGCTCGTGCCCCGGTATATGTATACCGGGGTGCCCGATAGCTTGGCGTAGTATAGCAGCCTCCTCTTGTACTCTGGCGGCGTGTTCTCCGCTACTATCAGCATCTTGGCCTTACCCAGCTTTAGGGCCTTCATGGCCTGCTTTACGCCGAGGTAGTATTTACCGGTTTTGATTAGGTTCCTCAGCTCCCTCTCGAATGAGACTGACACCGTTACTCACCCTCGTCCTTGTCTCCGCTGGATCCTGCCGGGGGTATGGTGCCTGGTGAGATCCTTAATAATACTGTCCCTGTCCCTACCAGGGGTGGCATGCCTGTTATCACGCTCTCGGTTACACCGTAGATCGGCTCTTCCTCGCCCTTGACCGCCGCGTCGAATAGTTGCCTGACTGTCACCTCGAATGCCGCCCTGGCTAGTACACTGGGCTTCTCGCCTACCACGCCTAGCCTGCCTATCTGCCTTATCCTCCCCGTCCACGTCATCTGGTCTGCCACTAGCATCACGTGCCTTATATCCACGTCGAGGCCGGAGCTGCTGAGCACGTCTATTATCTCCCTTATTATGGCGTTCCTCGCTGCCTCTATGCCTAGGACCTGGGCTATCTCGTATATGTTGTTGGTGGTGGTCTTGGTATAGTCTACTCCCTTGACTTTGAGGACCTCGGCTAGGTTGCTCCCCTCGGAGCGGAGTATGTAGTACCTCTCCCCTGTCTCCTCGTCCTCCTGCTCCTGTATTATGACCCTCTTGATGCCCTTTATCCCCTTCAGGTATAGTTTCCTGATCTTTGCCTCTATGTCCCTGTACGTCTTCATGTCGTATATGTACTCTGGCGGTAGCACCCTCTCCGATAGCCTCACTACTATCGTGTAGTCGTCCACCACCTCTATGTCGCCCAGCCTGGCCTTCTTTAGGGCCTCCACGACCCTCTCCGTGGTGACTCCCTTGTCCTCCATCATCTCCGGGTCTAGCCTTATCGTGATCTCGTTGTCCCCCAGGAAGTACTCTATCCCGGCCAGGACGTTCTCCATTGTAGTGTACTCTATCCTCTGGGCTATCCTCTTCACCTCCTCCCTGTTGCTCCGGATCTTCTCATCTAGGTATATCGTCATGGTTGGGGTTGAGGGCTCCCTCCTCGCATCGACTATCTCTATAAGCCTGGGTAGTCCTAGGGTGACGTCGAACTCCATTAGGCCAGCGTAGTGGAAGGTCCTCAGCGTCATCTGCGTGCCAGGCTCCCCTATCGACTGGGCTGCGACTGTCCCTACGGGCTCTCCCGGCTGCGCCATGACTACCATGTACCTCCTTACTACCTCCTCGACCACCTCTATCTTTCCTGCCTCGTCTAGGCCTGACGCTTCCAGCTTCTCCACTAGCTCATTATACTTGGCTGGCGGCAGGATCTCCCTGGCCGCTGCTAGGGCCTCCTCTAGCCTCCTTGCCATCCCCCTGTCACCTCCTGCCCCCGTTCTTCTTTGCGACGCGCTGTATTATCCTATCGATCTTCACGCCATCACCGTGGTAGGATAGCGTGGGGTCGACCCCGTCCTCGCCGTACTTGAACTGTACTATGTTGCCCCATGCATCCTTCACCGTGCCGTCGTATGAGACTACTAGGTCCTGGAGAGCGTTTATGAGCCTCCTCTGCATGTAGCCGCTCTGGCTCGTCTTCACCGCAGTGTCTACCAGGCCCTCTCTTCCTCCCGCCGCGTGGAAGAATACCTCCGTCGGCCTTAGGCCGTCCCTGAAGTTGCCCTTGACGAATCCCCTAGCCTCTGGGCTCAGGTCGTTCTCCTTGAAGTGTGGCAGGGTCCTCTTCCTGAAGCCCCTCCTGATCCTCTTACCCCTGACTGTCTGCTGTCCTAGCATTGCTGCCATCTGGGTTATGTTCACCTCTCCACCTCTGGCACCGGTTCTGGCCATTATGAAGACGTCGTTGAACGGGTCCATGTGGGCCACCGCCACCTGGCCCGCCTTTTCTCTGAGCTCTTGGAGTAGGCCTATGATCTTTAGCTCTAGGCTCTCCTCCGGCGTCCTGCCCGGGATTACCTCTAGCCTCCCCTCCTCGTAGTCCCTTATCAGCTGCGCCACCTTCTCCTTGTACTCCTCTACCATCCTCCTTATCTCCTCCTTGGCCTCCTCCGGTATCTCGATGTCGTCTAGTGCTATGGTTAGGCCCCTCATCTCCAGTGCCCTTATGAATCCTTTGAATAGGGTGTCTAGCAGTATCCTGGCCTTTGTGACTCCGTACTCCAGCGCTATGATGTGGAGTAGGTTCTCCGGTTGCTCCGCGCCTATCGCGTTCTTATCGAGCACTCCCATTAGGAGTTTTCCTCCGGAGACTACTATGTAGGAGTCGTGGAAGCAATCTTCCGTGTCGCACTTCAGGTTTCCTGCGTTGATCTTCGACTTGCCCTTGAAGTCTAGGTCGTCTGGTAGGAATAGGCTTACTAGCTGCTTCCCTGTCCATAGCTTTCTTGGCTTGAGTATTGCTGGCTCTGGTAGTGGGCCCTTGTAGCCTGCTGCCGCTAGTATCTGTGCTACTTCCTCCTCGGTGAATAGGCTTGTCTTCACGGTTAGTAGGTATGCTCCGCTTATGTAGTCTTGCCTACCTCCTATTATGGGGCCTCCGTATCTGGGTGTTAGTATGTGCTTCTCCACTAGTAGTAGCTCCCTTGCCTCTACCATTGCCTCGTAGAGCCTTGGCACGTGTAGGTTCATCTCGTCCCCGTCGAAGTCGGCGTTGTATGGCGGGCATACTAGTGGGTTTAGCCTGAAGGTCTTGTATGGCATGACCCTCACTATGTGGCCTAGGATCGACATCCTGTGCAGGCTTGGCTGCCTGTTGAATAGGACTATGTCCCCGTCTATCAGGTGCCTCTCTACTATGTCTCCTACCTCGAGGCCCTCGGCTAGTTGCTTGTGGTTCCTGATGTACCTTAGGTCTATCTTCTTCCCGTTTCTGGCTTTGTAGACGTACGTTGCGCCGGGCCACTTGTCTGGGCCGTTGAGCACGTACTTCCTGGCCTCTTCTATGTTGTATGGGGTCACCATTATGGGGACTGTGAGTATCTTTGCTATCTCGACTGGGACCCCGACCTCGTTTATGCTTATCATTGGGTCTGGGCTTATTACTGTCCTGGCGGAGTAGTTTACCCTCTTGCCCGAGAGGTTGCCCCTCAGCCTTCCCTCCTTGCCCTTGAGCCTCTGGGCCAGTGTTTTGAGTGCCCTCTTCTTCCTGTGTGTGAGCTGGTACGTGTTGGGGAGCTCGTTGTCTATGTATGAGGCTACTACGTGTTGTAGCGTTAGCCATGCATCCTCTATCATTGTCTCCGGGGCGTTTGATATGAGGAAGTTCTTGAGCCTCTCGTTCTGCCTGACTATCTCCGCGAGGGCGTGGGTTAGGTCGTCCTCAGCCCTGTAGCCGGTCTCTAGCGTTATGCTGGGCCTCACGCTGAGGGGTGGGACGGGGAGTGATGTTATGATCATCCACTCCGGCCTGGAGTACTTGGGGTCTACGCCTAGGAGTACTAGGTCCTCGTCTATGGTCTTCTCCACCCTCTCCCTCACATCGATCGGGTTGAGCCTCCTCTCTCCCTCTGGGTGCTCCTCGTAGAATGTGAAGGGCTTTATGAAGCGTATCTTGAACTGGCGGGCGCCGCAGTGGGGGCACTCCATCCTGGCTGCCGCTTCCCTCTTGACCTCCTCCACGAATGTGTCAGCTAGCTTTGGCCACCGCTTCTTTAGCCTCTCCTTGATGGCTGTCAGGTACTTTATCCTGTCGGTTGGTATCAGTATCCTCCCGCAGTTCCTGCATGTGGCTTGGAGGATGCCGTGTAGGGCGTCTCCGTAGTGTGGCACGATTACCGGCCTGGCTAGGTCGATCTTCCCGAAGTGGCCGGGGCACGTGTCCCTGGTGTTCCCGCATACTGGGCACCGTTCCCCGGGCTCGATGGCGCCGAAGTGTGGGTCTCTTAGCCCTCCTGCTACAGGGCTACCGTCGGCCTCGTATATCGCGTCCCTTATCACCGTGACTTTTGCCATCCTGATTATCTCGTGTGGGGGGAGGACCCCGAACTTGATCCCCTTGATCACGTGTGTCTCATTCCCATACATGGACATCCCAGTTCACCCCCTCCTACCTGGACCCGTTCCCCTCATCTAGGGAGACGGGTTTCTTCCATAGCCTGTCCATCACGGTTATCTTATCCGCCACGAAGACTCTGGGCTTTATCACCATGCTGGTTATCTCTTGTAGTAGCAGCTTGAAGGCGTAGGGTACCTTTACCGGGTAGATCTCCCCCTCATCGCCATGTATTGGACACTCGTATGTACCCCTCCTCCTGTTGTACCATGATATGTGGCCGCACTTGTTGCATACGTACATGATGTAGGCGTCGCTGTTCTCCAGCATCCTGTCCCTTAGCAGGTTGGCGGCTCCGTGTCCTATGAGGCAGTCCCTCTCCATCTCTCCGAACCTGAGTCCTCCCTGCCTTGCCTTGCCCTCAGTTGGCTGCCTTGTTAGTAGCTGTACCTTTCCGGTGGCTCTGGCGTGCATCTTGTCTGATACCATGTGGTATAGCCTCTGGTAGAATGCTATTCCTATGGTAACCGGCCTCTCTATCATGAGCCCGGTCCTGCCGTCGTACATTACCTCCTTGGCGCTGGGGTCGTAGCCGTGCTTGACTAGTTCTATCCTTAGCTGTCCCACGTCCTCCTTGAAGAAGGGTGTCCCGTCGACTAGCCTGCCCAGGATTGCGCCTGCCTTGCCTGCTATCTCCTCTAGTAGCTGTCCTACGGTCATCCTGGATGGTATTGCGTGTGGGTTTAGTATGACGTCTGGCGTTATCCCGTCCTCTGTGTATGGCATGTCGTACTTGGGGAAGATCATCCCTATTACTCCCTTCTGGCCGTGCCTGCTGGCGAACTTGTCTCCTATCTCGGGTATCCTTAGGTCCCTCACCTTGACCTTGACCTGCTTGTTCCTCTCTGCTGTCTGGGTTAGTATGACCTGGTCTACTACCCCCTTCTCGCCGAATCTTAGCTGTACGCTGGTGTCCCTGTGTATTAGTGCTCCTGCTCCTATGACTCTCTCCTCGCCCATGAACCTGGGTGGGCTCTCCCTGCCGACTAGTATGTCTCCTCCCTCTACCTCTACCTCGGGGTCTATGATCCCGTCGGGTGCAAGCTTCCTGTAGTACTTGTCTCCCTTGTGGTCTAGCAGCTTGGGGTGTGGGACCCTTATCTTATCGCTGACTCCACCGGGATAGTCGTTCTCCACCGCGGTGTATACCCTGAAGAAGTGGCTCCTGGCTAGGCCCATGTCTATTGATCCCTTGTTGAATATCAGTGCGTCCTCTATGTTGTATCCGTAGAAGGACATTAGCGCTACGACCATGTTTTGGCCTGCCGGCCTGTTGTTGTAGCCCATGAGGTCTAGGGCTCTTGTCTGTACTAGGGGCTTCTGTGGGTAGTGTAGTAGGTATGAGTGGCTGTCAGTCCTGAAGTGGTAGTTTAGGGCGTATAGGCCTAGGGCTTGTTTGGCCATCGCCGCCTGGTATGTGCTCCTTGGGCTCTGGTTGTGCTCTAGGTATGGTATTGTTGCTGCTGCTACTCCTACTATTGCTGGTACCCATAGCTCCATGTGGGTGTGCTCCTTTGTGACGTCCCATGGCAGCTCTGCCACGTATGCGTTCTCCTCCTCGTCGGGGTCGAGCATCTCTATTATGCCGGTCTTTATTAGGTCCCAGAAGCCGATCTCCCCCCTCTTTATCTTCTCCACGTGCTCCTTGGTGAGTAGGGGCTTCCCGTCTACAACCCTTACTAGGGGCCTGAGCAGCCTTCCCTCGTCCGTGTTTATGTAGACCTCGTTTACGTGCTCGTCCTTTATGTGAGCCACGTTCACCTCGAAGCTAAGCTTACCGCTCCTCCTAAGGCTCCTTATCTTCTCGGCTAGCTCCGCCCCGTCCGGGTGGTATCCTATGGGCTTCCCGTTGAGGAACACCTTGGCCCCTACCGTCATTATCTCCGGCGGTATCCCCGTCTTGAGTACCTCCTCAATTATGTTGTCTAGCTTGACTACCCCCAGCTCGTATAGCAGGTTCTCTACCTCGCCCTCGTCTACTCCGACTGATATGTAGGCCATGAGGGCCAGGTTCTTCACTAGCCCACAGTTTATGCCCTCGGGGGTCTCGAAGGGGCACAGCCTGCCCCAGTGGGTTCCGTGGAGGTCCCTGGCCTCGAAGTGTGCTTGGCCCCTGCTTAGCGGCGAGACGACCCTCCTTAGGTGGCTTAGGAGGCTTATCCAGTTGGTCCTGTCTAGGGCCTGGCTTATGCCTGTCCTGTCTGGCCCCCAGTTCCCGGTGGCTAGGGCCGTCTTTATCTTATCGGATATAATGTCCTTCCTTACTAGGTATGAGAACCTTATCTTCTTCCTCTGGCTTATTAGCTCCTCCAGCTGGTTCTCCATGTGCTTGACGAAGTTTGAGAATGCCTCCCTGAAGATCTCTGCTATGTGGTCGCCGGCGAGCCTGAGCCTCTTGTTTGAGTAGTGGTCCTTATCGTCGGGCTTCCTCTTGCCGAGGTATAGCTGGAGGACCCTGTTAGCCATCTCGGCGAGGTAGAAGGCCTTCATCTTCCTATCCTCTGGCCTTGTGCCTAGGTGTGGGAGGAACTGTGTGTCTAGGAACTCCTCGGCCCTCTGGATCCTCACCTCCCTTGGCTGCCCGGGGGCCAGCCTATTGCCTATATACTCCAGCGCCTGCTCCCTGGTGGTTACCGTGATCGCAACCTTCTCGAAGCTGGGCATGAGCTCTCTCTGCACGTCTGGATCCGGGCTGACTGCCGCCGCGATCTCTGACTCCTTCTCTAGGCCTAGGGCCCTCATCAGGACTACGAAGGGGACCCTGTAGGGTAGCTTTGATATGCTGACCTCTATGCTCCCGTCGCTCATCCTATCTACTATTACCTGCCTCCTTAGCCCTAGGACCGTTGAGACCACCTTGGCGGTGTGCGTTATCTTGGCCGTGCTAGCCGTCGATGGCCCCACTATGATCCTGTTTACCGCGAGGTCCTCCTGTATCACGACTACCTTCTCGCTCCCGTTTATTATGAAGTAGCCTCCGGGGTCGTATGGGTCCTCCCCGATCTCTATCAGCTCCTCAGGGCTCATCTTGGATAGCGGGTCTATAGCCGACTTGATCATTATCGGGATCTCCCCGATCTCGACCTCCTCTCTGTGGACCTCGACGCCATTCTCAACCAGTATCATCTCTAGCCTGAGGGGGGCGGCGTATGTTAAGTTCCTTATCCTACACTCCAGTGGCCTTACCTTGTGGGTGTGGCCCTCCGCCTCCTTTACCATCGGCTCTCCTATACTCAGCTTGCCCAGGACAATCTTGACCTCGGACATGTCGACGGGAGTGTACCTCCTCCTCCTGCTCGCCACCGCCCTCCATGCCGGCTTTATCTCACCGAACGATTTGACTATCTTATGGATCCTGTCTGTTACGAAGTCGTTGAACGAGTCCAGGTGCTGCCTTGCCAGCCCCATTTCCTTCATGCCGGTGGAGTAGACTGTCCATAGGTCGTCCACCGTGATCCCTAGCTCTGACATGCTGTCCACCCTCCCCTCTCGGCTCCTCGCTAGAATGGGACTACTATCCTGTAGGCTACCGCCTCTCCCCCGGTGGGCGACCGCCTCCTGATCTCTACGATATCCCCGGGCTTCCCTCCTAGGAGCTTGATCACCGGGTCGTTGATGCTGATCTGGGGCAGGTTCCACGGCTTCACGTTATACCGCCTAAGGACCTCGGCGGCCTCCTCCAGTGTCAGTATCCGATGCTCGGGTACAAGCTCGTGCTTCAGTATCTTCTTCGTTATCCTCCTGGATTTAGACGGCAAGGTGCCTACTACCCCCAACCAGGGGGGAGGCGGCGTCGGGGGCTTATTAGGGTATCGTGCCCCACCTGTTAGGAGCCCTCCGTGCCCTGTAGGGGGTGTGGCGGGCCGGCCGGGATTTGAACCCGGGACTTCCGCCCTACAGGCCAGCGCCCCGTAGGCCTACGGGTTAAAAGCCCGCCGCTCTGCCTGGCTGAGCTACCGGCCCTCTCCCAGGGCTTGATGTAGGTTACCCTGAATGGTATATTAAAGGGTATCCCTTGGGCGAGTTATATCCCCACGCCGCCTATAGGCCTCGCTGGGGGTTAGAGTGGGTCTGGGCGACGCCGGGTCTAGGGCTGAGCTGTATATAAGGGGTGTCAGGGATGCGCTGGAGAGGCTGAAGCGTAGGCTGGGGGAGCTCGGCCCTGGCTTGGAGAGGCTGGTTGACGCTGCCGAGAGGTATGCTGGGGATGCGGAGTACTACCTCAATTCGGGCGATCCCCTAACCGCCCTGGCGGCTGCCAGCTACGCTGAGGGCCTGATTGACGCTCTGAAGTACCTGGGCGTTGTCGAGCCCGAGTGGGGTAGGCCCCCGGAGAAGCCTATAGTCTTCGTTGGTGGCACTTTCGACCTCATACACCCCGGCCACGTGGATCTCCTTAGGTTTGCCTCTAGGTATGGCAGGGTTGTCGTTGTGATTGCTAGGGATTCTACTGTTGAGAGGATTAAGGGGAGGCGCCCGCTGTTGAGTGAGGAGGATAGGCTCCGGGTGGTCTCCTCTATACGCTACGTCTACCAGGCTAGGCTGGGCCACGAGGGGGATCCGCTGAAGAGTGTGGAGGATGTTAGGCCTGATGTGATAGTCCTGGGGCCTGACCAGGCTTTTGACGAGGAGTGGCTTGCCGGGGAGGCTGAGAGGAGGACGGGGAAGAGGCCTCTGGTTGTGAGGTACCCGGGTAAGCACGTGTTCTCCGGTGGGATGAGGAGCACGTCAGATATAATCAAGAAGGCCTGTACTTCTAGCCTCTGTACTGCACTCGCCAAGTCCTAGCCCGGGAATCCTCCTCTTCAGCCTCTTAGTGACCATATCCGCCACTCTGGTCGGCTCCGGCAGCTTCCCCCTAACCCTTAGCCTCTCCACAATCCTGGCCGCCCGCTCTACTGTCACCATGTGGCCCGGGCTGATGTAGATCCCGTTGGTGTAGACTCCTATGGGCTTGTCGCCGTCCATTAGGTAGATCCTGTCCCCGATCTTACGTAGCTCGCCGTGGAGCCTCTTCTTTGCTACGCCTATTGAGGGGATCCGGAAGGCCACGCCTACATGGGATGCTATGCCGAAGCCCCTGGGGTGTGCTATGCCGTGGCCGTCGACTATGACCATGTCTATACTGGCCTCTTCGGCTAGGATTGAGAGGGGTGGCGCCATGATCCTCATCTCTCTGAAGGCTAGGAGCCCTGGTATGTAGGGTACACACACCTCTGCGGCGTACCACTTGCAGGATACCGGTTTGAGGCTATCTACGTCTATGGCTACTGCGACCCCGATTCCTATGCTCTTCCCCCTTATCCTAGTGTATGCCGCGTCTAGCCCCGCCACAATCCGGGGCTCGCCGGGCTGGTCTTCTAGCTTTACCATGCCCCGGAGGAGCTTCTGGGCCCTTGAGGCCCTGGTGGCGTTGAACCTCTCCTTGACCTGGCTGCAATGCATCACCCTTCTACCATCTTGAGGGTTATCCTCTTCTCCCTGACCCCGGCTCTAGTCACCGCTACTATATCGATCCCGTCGCCGCTCATTGCGTCCCTCTCTATTGCCGACTTCATGGCCTTCACCGCTATCTCCACTGCCTCATCTATGCTTAGTCCAGGCTTGTAGGTGGCCTCAAGGACGCCTAGTGCCATGGTTGCCCCCGAGCCTGAGGCCGCGTAGTCCTCCTCCGTTATCGAGCCTAGAGAGTCTAGGACGTACAGTCTGGGCTCCCCATCGTCTATCCCCCCGATTATAGCCTCTACGAAGAAGGGGTAGAACTTGTACGCGTATAGTATAGAGGATAGCCTCTTCGCAACCCCCTTAACGCTGAGGCTGGACCCGCTGGTTAGCTCGTAGTACTTTATCTCGGCCTCCAGTATCCTGGCCAGGCCGCTGGTGTCGCCGTAGAGCCCTGCTATCGCTATGCCTACCCTATCCTTTAGGACGAATATCTTCCTTGCGTTCCTGCTCATGACGAAGCCTCCGTAGGATAGCCTCCTATCCGTCGCCAGGACCACACCGTCTCCAGCCTTTAAGCCTAGCACAGTGGCGCCGAATCCCCAGGACACCCTTGACGCACCCTCCAGGTTATAGCCACATGTATCCCCTCCCAGTTATAAAGTAGCTTTACTTGCCCACGGGGTACATACGGACCACCGCCCCCCGGAGGGCCTACTCCATCCTGGTAGCCGTATAGCCATCAATGGCGTTGGACCCCGGGGATACGTCATGGTGTAGGTTATGTATAAGCTAAGGTGTAGGTGGTGCGGTAGCGAGGACCTAGCCTGGAGCCACGAGACAGGGTTCATAGTCTGCATGAGCTGCGGGGCCGTCCTAGCACCTATAATGGAGGCCGCCCACAAAAGCCAGGCGGAGGGCCGCGTTAGGCCCCTTATCAGGGCTACCATGGGGCAGGCCGAGGAGAAGGTCATGGAAGCCGCCAGGAGGGGGCTCCTAGTCAGGATGACTAGGAGGGGCCTAGTACTCGATCACCCCGGCAACAGGAAGGCCGAGAGGCTGCTGAGGGAGATGAGGGAGCTGGCCCCGGTCTACAGGGCCCTCATGGAGGACCCGATACTCAAGTCTAGAACGCTAAGGGCAAGAGTAGGCCTGGCGCTCTACATACACCTCACCCTCAAGGGCACACCCAGGGGCAGGGCGCTAGTGGTAGCCGCGGCTAGGGCAGGCACGAGCCCCTACACCATACAGTCCATCATAAGGAGATATAGGAGCAGGATCGACGGTCTCATTGCTAGGATCGGAGATGCAGGTAGTAGACCCAAGGGAGGAAGCCAAGAGGATACACGTCCCCACCTACGACGAGATCATGGAGAAAATAAAGTCCCGCTACCCCAAGGGCAAGGGCCTCAAGCCAGTGGATAGGGAGATAGCCAGGCTACAGACCATACGGAACATACTCATAGACAAGACCTCATTCGTAAGGCAGCTAGTCAGGCTACTAGACAACCTACACCCCTTCTACTGGAGGCTAATAGAGATAGAATTCGACAGGAACCAGATCCACAAGGCGATCTCCTGCATATCAAGATCAAGGAAGCTAGTATCAGGCTTCTGGGACAAGTACAGGTTCCTCCTACTGGCATCGGAAACCCCCAGAGAGCTCAGGAGAACCTCAGCCGAGGCCAGGGGAAGGATGATGTCCTCAATCAAGAGGTGCAGCAAGGGCCTAGAGCTGCTCAGGAGCCTAGTCGTCTTCCTCCAACACCTACCCTCGATAAACCCCGAGATGCCAACCATAATAGTGGCAGGACCACCCAGCACCGGGAAGTCCACACTGATCAACACCATATCCACCGCAAGCCCCCAGGTAGCCCCCTACCCCTTCACAACCAAGAACATACACATAGGCCACTACACCCACATGGGCACCAGGATACAGCTGATAGACACACCCGGCATCCTGGACAGAAACCCGGAGGAGATGAACCAGGTCGAGAGGAGGGCTGTGGCAGCACTCCAGGAGATACCCGGGGCAGTCCTCTACCTAGTAGACCCCACACCCTCCTCCTACATGCCACTCCAAGACCAGTTCAGGCTGCTAGCCAAGATCCACAGGTACACCGGTGGCAAGCCGCACTACATAGCGGTGAACAAGGTGGACGAGGCCCCAGAGGACTCGGTCAAGGCGGCGATCGAGCTTGCAAGAGACATGGTTGAGCGGGGCCTAGCTAGGAAGCACTACACCATGGTGGCCAGGGACCGCGCATCCGCCAGCAGGGTAGTAGGCGACATAGTAGAGGACTCGATCACACGCGCGCACCGCGTACCTCAACCTTGAAGGGATGCCCCTCCCTACCCTCCAGGATCCTATACTGGAACCCATCCAGCATAATTGAGAGGAGGTCGAGCACCGTCTTGGTGTGCGTAGTCAACCTGGCCCCGTACACCCTAGCCACGCCTCCTGAGAGTGCGAGGTACACGGGGATCATATCAGAGGCATGCCTGTCCAGGGAGGCCCCGGTCTCAAGATCCTCTACCAGCCTCATGGCCGCCTCCTCCCCGACTACCTCGGCCCTCTTACCCCTCTCGCCCAGCGAGTCGCCACCCATAACCGTCTCCTCAAATAGTGCCCACACTACTATACCGCTACCAGGGCCTAGGTGGGGATCCTCCCCAGGCCTATAGGACTCAACCTCTATAACAGGCTCGACGCCAAGCCTCCTCCTTATCACAGACCCAGCAGCCCTAGCCTGCCTCTCTGCAACATGGGCGGGAAGCCTGACAGCATGACTCCTACCATACACACCGAGCATCCTACCCCTCTCCATGAAGCTCACGGGCCTGAACCCCCTGGGCGGGTCGGGGACCTCCACCTCAACCAAACCGCCTCCCCGCGGGTAGTGGCCCCTCCTGTATAGCCTGACCATGATCCTGTACCCCAGCCTCTCTAGGAGCCTGGCTAGGACCTCGCGCACGTAGTCTATCGGGGGCGCCATGGGGACGTCTGTGCCCCCACGTATCCTAACCCTCACAGGAGACTCGGCATACGCCATTACCGGCAACATGGCCTGGAGCACCAGGGAGATGCTCCCAGCAGTCCCTATGTCTACCTCTATGCTGCCCCCACGTATCCTGCCTGGCCAGAACCTTATCTCCATGCTTCCTACCCTATCCCCCTCCAGCCTGCCCTGGGATAGCGCTGCTATAGCCCTCACAGCGTTCAGGTGCTGCGGCCTGAGGCCGGGGTTCCTCCTCTTAGCCCTGATATTGTAGATTCTCAGCGGCACCCCTAGTATCGCTGCCAGGGCTACGCTTGTCCTCAGTATCTGGCCTCCTCCCTCGCCCATAGACCCGTCTATCTCGATCATCCTACTCATGCCTTGCCAGCCTCACCAGCCTATGGGTGAACCCTATCGAGTCTAGGTAATTAGCCACCACCTCTGGGACGCACCTCCTCCACTCGGGGTCGCCCTCTAGGATCCTCCTCCTTATCAGGGTCCCGCTACACTCGCCCCTCCTGTACAGTGGGGGCCTTATAGCCTCCATACCCTCGTCCTCGAATAGGGCGAGGACTAGCTCGTTGCCCGAGACCACGCCCTGGAAGGGGGGTAGGAGTTGTTGCAGATACCTTACCCACACCTTGTTCATGTTTATATCCATCACGGGGTACACCCTGATCCTCCTCTCCCACCCCCTACCCATAACCTCGTCCAGGGCGGTCTCCAGCATGACTATCCTCTCCCCGGCGCTCAGCGGGTTCTTTAGGGTGAAAGACTCCTGGGCGCTGCCAACCACTATGTAGATCCGCTTAGCCACGCTGAGGGCGTACTTGAATACGTGCAGGTGGCCCTCATGCAGGGGCTGGTACCTGCCCGGGACCACTACAGCGTCTAGCCTATCCAACCCTAGGCCCCGGGTGCACCATGTTGATATCGTGAGGGTATTAAGCTGGGGGCTATGCACTCTCTCCTAGGAGGATCATGTAAACCGGGGGGTTTACGCTGGACCTGGTCGACCAGGCCCTGGACATAAAGCCGGGCAGGGAGGCCGCTAGGCTGGCCGAGAAGTACGGGTACCTCCCCTTCATGGTTGAGAGGTACCTAATGATACTGGGAGGCGAAGCCGTGGAGCTGCTGGAGGCCAATGAGGAGCCCCTCCCGGAGACTATAAGATGCAACAGCCACCTAATAGACTGTAGGCTGCTAGAGGAGAGGATGGAAGCCAAGGGCTTCACACTGGAGCCGATACCCTTCACCAGGCACGGCTACACTGTGCACACCCAGCCAGTGCCAGTCGGCGCTACGCACGAGTACCTCCAGGGCTACTACTACATACAGGACCCCGGGTCCATGACTGTCACCGCCCACCTGGACCCCCGCCCCGGGGAGGTTATAATAGACGCAGCAGCGGCGCCTGGAGGAAAGGCCACCCAGATACTACAGGAGACCAGGGACTCGGCCCTACTTATAGCGGTGGAGATAAGCAGGCGCAGGATCAGGGCGCTACGCTCCCACCTAAACAGGATGCGGCTCTCCAGCTACATCCTGATCCGAGGCGACTCCCGCAAGCTCCCCAACGGCATCGAGGCGGATAGGATACTCCTGGATGCACCCAGCAGTGGCGAGGGAATCATAAGGAAGGACAGGACTAGGAAGAGGAGTAGGAGCATAGAGGATCTGAAGGCCATACACGAGCTCCAATACTCGATGCTTAGCAGCCTGGCGGACAGGGTGAAGCCCGGGGGTGTTATAGTCTACGCCGCCTGCACCACAGCGGTGGAGGAGGGGGAGCTAGTAATCGCTAGACTCCTGGAATCCAGGGAAGACTTCAGTGTAGAGGACAGCGGGGCATACCCTGGGGATCCCGGGGTTGAGGAGTACGGCAAGCTACGTCTACCCAGCGAGGTTAAGAAGTGCAAGAGACTGTGGCCACACAGGCACGGAACGGAGGGGTTCTTCATATGCAGGCTAAGGAGAGGCCACACCTAAGAAAGCTGAGGAGGGAGGAGTACAGGCTACTACACCTCTTCGCCGCCAGCCAGGGGCTGGAGCTCGAGTCCATAGCACACAACCCCATGGCCCTCGAGCTAGGCGGCGCCAGGTATCACGATGTCTTCGACGTCCCCATACACGTTGTCAGGATACTGGGAAGGGTGGGGTGGCTATACTCGGCAGGCCTCTACCTGGGCACGCTAGACAAGTCCGGGTTCACACCCAGCCTGCCCCTGGCTCACAGGCTATCCAGGCTCTGCGGCCACCTGGTACCCTGCATCAGGGTCACATGGGAGGGGGAACGGTTCTTCCTCTACGGCCGCAGGGTCCTGGGAGGCAATATAGAGGAGTGGAGCCCGGGGCTGAGGATCG
>JALWEI010000045.1 GCA_027014125.1 Acidilobaceae archaeon
CCGGCAAGGTCTTGGGCGGGGGCCGCAGGGTCGGCATGAGCCGGGGGGAGCTGGAGGCCCTGCTGGTAGGCGTGGACCCGGGGCTGAGGGGGCTCGTGGGGGAGATGCTTGAGGCCGAGCCGTGGAGCAGGCCCTCGATCGGGGAGGTTATACGGGGGCTATAGCCCCACTGAGGGTATCACTGGCCCGGGGCTTGCTTAAGCTTACGGGCTACTATTGTTATCCCGGTGTTAGCGTGGTGGCTTGGAGGAGGTATATGACCTCTATGGAGCTTGCCCTGACGCTCCTATCGGCTAGGCCTCTAACCCTTGAGGAGCTGAAGCTGTACTATAGGTTCCTCATTGTTAGGGGGCTCCACGTTGTCGGGGGGTGGGAGGAGGTCGAGGAGACTGTTAGGTCCATGGTCTCACGGGGGCTGGCGTCAACCCTGCCCGATGGGAGGGTGTACGTGGATAGGTCTAGCCTGCCCGAGGATACTAGGGCTATTATAGAGGAGAATATCAGGGTGATCCGGGGCCTCCTCTCGCCGCCCGGCGGGGCCTAGCCCCTCCTCCTTAGTATATAGTGTATCGGCCTCCCTAGGACTAGCTCTGCCGCCTCTCTCACCGCCTCTACTATTGATGGGTGGGGGTGTATCGTTAGTGCCAGGTCCTCCAGCGATGCCCCGTACTCTAGTGCTAGGGTCAGCCCTGCTATGATCTCCCCTGCATGGGGCGCGGCTATATGCACGCCTAGCAGCTGCTGGCTGTCTGTATTGTATACTAGCTTGACCATGCCGTCGGTTGCCTCCTCTATCCTAGCCATAGCCAGGCCGCCTAGGGGGTACCTCTTCTCCTCAGCGTTGAACCCGGCCTCCCTGGCCTCGTCCAGCGTGTAGCCTACTGAGGCGAGCTCCGGCTCCGTGTATACCACTGCTGGTACCGCGCGGGGCTCGTATACCGCCTCTCCGCCGGCGGCGTTTTCCCCCGCCACTGCCCCCTGGAGGAATGCCTTGTGGGCTAGTAGTGGTGGGCCCGCCACGTCTCCGCTGGCGTATATCCTGGGGTTGCTTGTGGCCATGTTCTCGTCCACCTTTATGTAGCCCCTCTCGTCTAGGCTGACTCCCGCGTTCTCTAGGCCTATGCCACTGGTGTTGGGCCTCCTCCCCACCGCTATTAGGACCTTCTCCGCCTCTACCTTGCCCCCATTTGATAGAGTGGCCTCTGCCCCCTTCTCGCTGGCCTTTAGCTCCTTGACCATCGTGTTGGTGTGTATCTGCACCCCCAGCTTCTTTAGCCTCCTCTGGGCCACTCGTGCTAGGTCCTTGTCCATGCCTGGTAGGAGGCGTGGCATCATCTCGACTATTGTAACCTCGACCCCTAGCTTGGCCATGGCGTTGGCGTACTCCACTCCTATGTAGCCGCCTCCTATGATGAGCATGCTCCCGGGCTTCCTCCTTAGCCCCAGTATGGTCCTGTTATTGTGTATTATCTCCCCGTCGATGCTCACCCCGGGTATGCTGGAGGGGCTTGTTCCCGTTGCTATGACTATCCTGTCGGCCCATATCTTTGCGCCATCAACGTCGATCGTTGTCGAGCCTGATAGCCTTGCCCTGCCCCTCAGGATCTCCACGTCATACCCCTTTAGTAGGGTCTCCACTCCTCCTGAGACCTGGCCTGTTATACCGTTAACCCACTCCATTAGGCCTTTGAAGTCAACCTCTAGGCTGCCCTTCGTGAATGGTAAGCTGGCTGCCCTGTGGATCGCTTCCAGGGGCCTAACGATCGCCTTGGTTGGTATGCACCCGTAGTTCGTGCACTCTCCTCCGAGCTTGTCCTCCTCGACCAGTGCTACCCTGGCCCCTAGCTGGGCCGCCCTTATGGCTGCTGGGTATCCTCCGGGGCCTCCGCCTATTACTACTACATCGTACTTCTCCGCCACCACTGCCACCTCTCCTTTCTACTCGAGCTCCCCTTCGCCTGCTAGTAGTAGTATGGGGTTCTCTAGTAGCTCCTTGACTCTGACTAGGAACCTGGTGGCGTATCCTCCCTCGAGTATCCTGTGGTCGAAGCTTAGGGTTAGGTATACTAGGCTCCTCTCCTCGATCTTGCCGTCCCTGATCCTTGGCTCCTTCCTGATCCTGCCCACACCGAGTATCGCGGCTTCGGGTGGGTTTATGACTGGTATTCCTAGTACGCCTCCTATGGAGCCGTAGTTTGATATGGAGAATGTGCTCCCTCTAACCTCGTCCAGGCTCAGCTTCGCCTCCCTGGCCTTTCTTGCTAGTTCTCTAACTTCCCTAGCTAGCTGGAAGAGGCCCTTGGTGTTGGCGTTCTTTATCACTGGTACCATGAGGCCGTGGGGGGTGTCAACCGCGAATCCCAGGTTAACTGTCCTCTTGACGATTATCTCTCCCTTGTCCTCGTCGAGGCTGGAGTTGATTAGCGGGTACTCTCGTATCGCCTTCACCACCGCCTTCATTATGAACGGGAGTATGGTTAGCTTGACGCCCTTCTCCTCCGCCAGCGGCTTTAGTCTCTCCCTGACTGCTAGCAGCTCGGTTATGTCCACCTCCTCCACGACATAGGCGTGGGGTATCCTTGTCTTGGCCTCAACCATCCTCTCCGCCATAACCTTCTTGACTCCCCTCAGCGGTATCCTCTCCTCTTCCACTACAGCTTCCTTTGCTGCCTGCACTGGTGGCTTGGGCTCCTTCTTCTGTGCCTCTGCATAGGCTATCACGTCATCCTTTGTTATGACGCCCCGCGGGCCCGTGCCCTTAACCTTGGTGAGGTCCACTCCCAGCTTCTTCGCCAGTATCCTCACGCTGGGTGGTGCTTTGACCTTGGCTATGCCTGCCTGGCTTGCCTGTGTTTCTATCGGTGTGGCCTCTGCCTGTGGTCTAGGCTGTGGCCCGGCCTCTTTCTGGGGCTCTTCTGGCTTCTCCTCCTTAACGGGTCCTGCCGTGTCGGTTTCGATCTCTGCTATCGGCTGGCCTACCCTGACTGTGTCGCCCTCTGATGCTAGTAGCTTGCGTATCTTGCCTGTGTAGGGTGAGGGTATCTCTACCGTTGCCTTCGCCGTGAGGACCTCTACTATAGGCTGGAACCTCTTGACCGTGTCGCCCTCCTTGACTAGCCACCTTACGATCTCGCCCTCAGCTATCCCCTCTCCTATGTCGGGTAGCTTTACCTGTACTACTGGCACCGCCTCCACCCCCCGGGCTAGTACTGCATGACCTTCTTGAGGGCCATGTATATCCTTGCTATGTTTGGCATGTATAGCTTCTCGTGGACTAGAGGGAATGGCGTGTCGAAGCCTGTTACCCTGGCTATCGGGCCCCTGAGTAGTTCTATGTGGTTCTCAGCTATGTAGGCCGCTATCTCAGCCCCTGGACCGGCGGTCTTGGGGGCCTCGTGTACTATTACCAGCCTCTCCGTCTTCTCTAGGCTCTCGATTATGGCGTCCTTGTCATAGGGGAATAGGGTTCTGAGGTCTATCACCTCGACGCTCCACCCGTGCTTCTCCTCGACTAGCTTTGCCGCCTCCAGGGACTGGTACACCATGGCGCCCCATGTGACTATGGTCACGTCGTTACCCTCCCTGACTAGCCTCGCCTTGCCTAGGGGGACTGTATAGTCCCTGTCTGGCACCTCCTCCTTTATCGTCCTATAGATGCTCTTTGGCTCTAGGAAGATTACGGGGTCGTTGCTCCTTATGGATGCCTTGAGCAGGCCCTTGGCGTCGTATGGAGTTGAGGGCATCACGGTGATTAGACCTGCCGTGTGCATGAAGTATGCCTCGGGGCTCTGGCTGTGGTGCATCCCTCCCCTTATGCCGCCGCAGCAGGGGCTCCTGAGTACCATGGGTACGCTGTACATGCCCCCGGTCCTGTACCTTATCTTAGCCATGTTGCTGACGATCTGGTCGAACGCCTCGTATACGAAGTCTATGAACTGTATCTCAGCCACGGGCCTTAGCCCGTAGAGGGCCATGCCTATTGCGACCCCGATTATGCCCATCTCGCTTAGTGGGGTGTCGATCACCCTCATCTCTCCGAACTCGTCGATGAGCCCCTCTGTTACGAGGAACACGCCTCCCCTCCTGCCGACGTCCTCTCCCAGCACCACTACCCTTGGGTCCCTGGCCATCTCCTCCCTGAGGGCCTGGTTTAGGGCCTGAACCATGTTCATGACTGGCACCGCTGCCACCCCTCCCCAGCTACTCTAGCTCGATGCCGAGCTCCTTGAGTAGCCTTATACTCTCCCTGAGCTCCTTCATCTGCTCCTTCAGGTTCCATGGTGGCTCCTCGTAGACGTCTTCTAGTATGACCTCGGGTGGTAGCGGTGGCTTCTCCAGCACTTTGACCACGGTCTCCTCTATCCTCTTCTCCCACTCGCTCCATAGTGCCTTGTCCTCCTCCTCTGTTAGCAGGCCCCTGGAGATGAGGTACCTCCTCATCCTCCTGAGGGGCTCTCTCCTCTCCCACTCCTTGACCTCCTCTTCGCCCCTGTACCTAGTTGGGTCATCGGCTGTGGTGTGGGGGCCTAGCCTGTAGGTTACTGCCTCTATGAGTGTGGGTCCCTCGCCGCTCCTGGCTCTCTCGACCGCTTCCCTAGCTACTGTGTAGACTGCTATTACATCGTTCCCGTCAACCCTGATGCCGGGGACGCCGTATGCTATCCCCTTGACTGCTATTGTCGGCGCCGCGGTTTGCCTCTTGAGGGGTACTGATATTGCCCACTGGTTGTTCTGGTTCACGAAGACTACGGGCGCCTTGAATACGCCTGCGAAGTTTAGGCCTGCGTGGAAGTCGCCCCTGCTTGTGGAGCCGTCGCCGAAGAATGTCATGGTCACGATCTTGTCTCCCATGATCTTTGCGGCTAGCGCAGCGCCCACAGCGTGAGGGATCTGGTTGGCAACCGGTACCGGCGCTGGGACTATATTGTACTTCCTGTGGCCGTATATCGCGAAGTCGCTGCCCTTCAGGGGGTCGTCTATCGTGGTTAGTGCCCTATCCAGGATCTCCTCTTCTGTCATGCCCCTTACTAGGAGGGCTCCCAGCTCCCTGTAGCTGGGGAAGAGCCAGTCCTCCCTCTTTAGGGCTAGGGTTGCCCCGACAGCTGAGGCCTCCTGGCCCTTGTTTGGGGCGTGGAGCGCTACTCTGCCCATCCTCTGGAGTTTGAGGAGCCACCCGTCGAGTATCCTTGCCCTTATCATGTATGTGTACATGTCGAGTAGGAGCTTGTCCGGTAGGCTGGGTTCCCCTGCCACGGGGTTCCCGTCCTCGTCGAGGACCCTGTATAGGCCTAGGGCCCTGTCTAGGTTGAGGATGTCCCTGCTTCCTAGGACCTCCACGGATCTGGCACCTTGACAGTATATGTAAATATGGGTTATAATAGCTTGCTTCATCCATTAAAATATATAGGTTTCTTTTAAAAGTTGGTTGTCTTCTCTTTATGTTTAAAGCTGCCTCCTCAAACGTATGTTCTCGGCATTAATAAATATTTCTCTACAGGAATGCGGCTCCCAGTGTATAAAGGGGGCTGGACGGGGCTGGCGTGGGAACGCTTGTACGCTACTGGACCCTTATCTTGCCCAGCAGGCTCTTGACTATGACCATTCTCTGGACCTCGTTGGTCCCGTCACCGATCTCAATCATCTTTATGTCCCTGTAGAGCCTCTCCACCCTGCTGTCCTTGCTGTAGCCAGTGCCGCCTAGTATCTGCATGGCCATCCTAACCAGGTCTACCCCCGCTTTTGCTGTGTGGAGCTTGGCCATGCTTGAGTATAGGGGCAGGTCCTCTGCTCCCTCATCTAGCTTCTCCGCTGCGGTGTATACTAGGAGCCTGGACGTCTCTAGTAGGACCTTCATCTCCGCCAGCATATACTGGACCATCTGGTGCTCCACCAGTGGCTTGCCCATGCTCTCCCTCTGTCTTGCATACTCCAGCGCGTCGTCGAATGCGGCCTGCATTATTCCTAGGCCTGTGGCTGACGTGGTGATCCTGCCCTCGTTCAGCGTCATCATGACCTTCTTGAACCCCGTGTTGGGCTCTCCTATCATATTCTCCTTGGGCACCCTGCACTCGTTGAACCTAACCAGGCTGGTCCCGCTCCCCCTGTAGCCCATCATCTCAAGCTTAGAAACCTCGACGCAGGGCCCCTTGTCTACTACGAGGAGTGATATGCCCCTGTGCCTGTCCTCCGGCCTCCCCGTCCTCGCGGCCACTATGAAGAAGTCAGCGTAGGGAGCGTTGGTGATGAAGACCTTCTCCCCGTCTACGACGTACTCTCCGCCCTCCAGCGTGGCCCTAGTCATCAGCGCTGCGGCGTCGCTCCCGCAGCAGGGCTCTGTGAGGGCGAAGGCGCCTATCTTGCCCTCGGCAAGCCTGCCTAGGTACTCCTTCTTGAGGTCCTCGCTGGCGTAATGGACTAGGGGGTACGGCACCATGCTACCGCTGACAGTAGCCATTATGGCCACGGCGCTGCTGACCCTGGCTAGCTCCTCAACCACAACCACGCTCTCGAGGAGGCTGAGGCCGGGGCCCCCGTACTCCTCGGGGACCCTGAGGGCGAAGTAGCCCATCTCAGCTACTCTCGCTAGTATATCGTCTGGGACCCTGTTCTCCCTGTCTATTAGCTGGGCGTAGGGCTCCAGCTCGGAGGCGAACTCCTCCACGCTATTCCTTATAACCTGGAGGCTGTCCAGGTCCACCATGCTAGGAGGCACCTATGCTCGTAGTAGCGTGAGGGGGTTTAAACGATACACGCTCCACGGGTCTATACCCCTCGGGTACAGTCATAATACCGGGGGGAGGGCCCTCGCGTATATACCCGGGGGGATGAGGGCCCCAGGCGGAGCCGAGGACTGGTCTATGAGGTGTTTAGCCTTGACCGACCCCGTTATATCACCAGCTCCTCCGGCTCTATCATCCTCCTCTCCAGCCCGAGCCTTTCAACCCTAACAGTCTCACCCCCGTACAGCTCCGCCTCGTCCAGGCCTAGAGCGAGTGATGCTGTTATCCTCCCTATCGCATCGGCCTTCATTATCCCGCTTCCGCTGGTGCCGGCACTCACCACCAGGTCGCTCTCGTACGGCTCATAGATTATCGGGGCGCCGTCGAAGCTAATGTCATAGTTGCCCGCCCAGGAGGAGTGGGGCACCGCTCCCTCGAAGCCGGGGTGGTAGAGGCTGAGGATTGGGAGTATCCCTAGGGTGTAGAACTGCTCCTCCGGAGCCGGGTCCTCGTCTAGGGTGAAGGGCCTGCCTAGGTGGTCGCTTATCCCTACCCAGAATGAGCCTTCCCCGGGTTCTGGCCTGGCGAAGGCTTTGCGTGGGAATACTAGCATGGGGCTCAGGTTGTATTCGTTAAGCCCCTCTGCGTGCAGGGTCTTTGCCAGTGGCCCCTCTGCCCTCACGCTGAATACCTGCCTCTTCTTCGGCCTTGTGTACGAGTCTACCCCGATTGGGTTGAGGACCTTGCTGGACCAGGCCCCTAGAGCGGCTATCACCTTCTTCCTAGTGTGTATTGTGCCCCTGCTGGTCTCTACCCCTGATACCCTGGAGTCTTGCCACGGGAATGGCTCTCCCTCCACGCCTAGGGGCCTCCTGGGCTCTATCTTGAAGCCTGTTACTAGCGTGTTGAAGCTCACCTCGACCCCCATGGAGGTTATGCTGGTGTAGTAGTACTCTACCAGCTTCTCCGCTGCTATTATGCCCGCCTCTCTCACCAGGATCCCCTCCTCAACGTCTCCGGTCCCTATGAGCTCTGCCTCCTCGAGATCCTCTACTCTAGTCCTTATGCCTAGCCTATCCTCCAGGGTTCCCGGGTCTAGGACCTCGTAGTCTAGGCCCAGCCTCTTGGCCTCCTCCAAGCCCTTCCTTGCAGACCTCTTCAGCCTCTTGTCGAGCAGGAATAGGTAGCCCACGAACCTCATGCCCAGGTCGAAGCCCTTCTCCTGGATGCTCCTGTAGAACTCTATACTCGTCTTGGCTAGGCTCATGTTTATCCTGCTTGTGAAGAATGCCCTGAAGGCGGCCGCGCTCTTACCCGTATCCCCTGCCCCTGGACCGTGGCCCTTGTCTAGTAGGAGCACACTGGCCTTGGGGTTGAGCCTCTTGAGGTGGTACGCTGTGGCTAGGCCGACGATCCCGGCTCCTAGAACCACGTAGTCGTACGGCATTAGCCTGTGCACCATGTTGATAGTCGTTGGGGCTGCCTTTATTCCCTACCCCGACTCGGCGTAGCCTAGGAGCCACTGGGGTAGGAGTGGCTCTAGGTCTAGCATGTGTAGCTGGGCCCTGTAGGGCCTCCCCTCGGGGCTCCATCCGCGGGCCTGGTAGTAGGCCTGTATCTCCCTCCTCAGCTTTTCCCCGTCTACAAGCTCTCCCTGGCTGGGGCCGTCTGGTATGGGCTCCTCTAGGAGCCTCTTGGGCAGCCAGTCGTCCCTGGGGGTGAGGCCCATGGATATGTTTAGGAGTCTCTCTAGGTTTACCGCCCTCTCGCCCATCCTGACTAGGTCTCCGGGGGTTGTATCCCACCCGGTGAGTGCCCTTACTAGGGGCGCCACGTTCTCTGGCGTGAGGGTGTACCTGCTGAACTTGCATATACCCATGGAGTCGAAGTACGCCATAAGGTCCTCCATAGCCTTCACCATGACCCCCTTGCCCTCGTAGCTCAGCCTGTTTACGCCCTCGAACTTCCAGAGCTTGCCCGTCAGCTCGAGGGCGTACATACCGCTGGTTAGGTGGTCTCCTCCCCTACTGGAGACGGCGTAGCCGATTGCCATCCCCTTGAGGCCCCTGGCGTCGTATGCAGGAAGCTCGAGGCCCTTGGAGTGGATTGCGAACTCCTCCCCCGCCCCGATCCTCTTGACTGCCCTGTTTACCCCATCAGCCAGCAGGTCTCCGAGGCCCCTCCTGTACGCTATATCCTCTACCAGCTTCGCTATTGCCTGGAAGTCGCCCCATCCGGGGGCCTCCTCTAGTATGCCCCTCTCCCCCGCCTCTATTGCCCATGCAATCGTTAGTCCTAGGCTGATCGTGTCTAGCCCTAGCTCGTCGGCTAGGTGGTTTAGGTAGGCTACCTCCTCTATATCGCATAGGCCTACTATAGGCCCTAGGGAGTAGAGGCTCTCGTACTCTGGTCCGTCAGTCTCAACGCCCCGGGCCTTGACTACCTGGCTACAGACCCTCCAGCACCCGGTACAGGGGTTCCTGGCCACCCTCATCCTTGGCGCGAACCTTGACAGCTCCTCATGCTTCTTCTCCGGGTCGGGGCACCACGATATAGTTGACCTCCTCCAGTTTAGGCTGGGGAAGACGCCGTGTACCTTGTTCGTGAGCTCCATCATGAGGGGGGTGCCATATTCTATTAGGTTCTTGCTGGATGGATGCTTATGTGTAAGCCTTGTAAGCTCGAGGGCTATCCTCCTGGCCTCCTCCGGGCTACTGGGGGTTGGGTCCCTGCACCCCTTGACCATTATTGCCTTCAGCATCTTAGCCCCCATGACTGCGCCCATGCCAGTCCTGCCAGCCTGCCTCCCGTTGGCGTCTATGGTGGCCATGGCTGAGAGCCTCTCTCCCGCTGGGCCTATTATTGCATCTGCATAGCCCGGGTACATCTTGGAGAGCCTGGCCCTGGCCTCGCCCACCCTGAGGCCCCATAGGGGCTGGGCTGGCTCTAGCCTGGCTCCCTCGCAGTCTATCACCAGCACGGAGGGGTTGTCGGCTCTCCCCTTGATAACTACTGCATCATAACCGGCCCTCCTAAGCTCCAGCCCCATCCGTGCCCCCACGCTGCTCCTCCCTAGGAACCCTGTTTTCGGGCTCCTAGCCATGATGATGGTCTTCGATGCCGTGGTTAGCTTCGACCCTAGCAGGAGGCCTGGAGCGACTACTAGGGGGTTCTGGGGCGATAGTGGGTCTGGGGGCTCCTCCACGCTCCATGAGTATAGGAGTGCCGCCAGCCCCCTGCCTCCCCCTAGCAGCTTTAAGGCCCCCATGCTTAGCTCGCTGGCCCTGGCCTCTATGCTCTCGCCTGCGAGTTGTATGTGGAGGACCTTGCCGTTAATCCAGGCCATGGGAGTATAACACCCCGCTGGTCCTGGCTGGGCATGGTGCTGGTGGGGGTAATTATACTCCCACCCCTGGCCCATGCAACATTCTAATATATATTGTCATATATTGTTTTATTTAGATATTGTATTTAACAGTGAAACAATTATAAATTTACATATAAACTCTGTATTGTTTATCATACAATTAAGATTCCTAGCGGGTGGATCCTATGTCTAATCCTAAGTCCAGGCCTCCCCCGCAGGCCGACAGGGTTACTCTAGATATAGAGGCCCTTGAGGCCGAGTTGGGGGCGGATGCCGTCGATGGCCTATACTCCATCCTAGAGGGCGGTGAGGATGTGACGTGCTTCACCGCCAAGATGCTCAGGGGCAGGAGGGACAAGAGGTATGGGTCTGGCAGTATCTTCCGGAGGTGATGCCTATGCCAAGGGTGTCCCGGAGGGAGTTCCTTAGGCTAGGTGCACTCGCCTCCATCTCACTAGGCGCTGGCTCGGCTGGGATCGCCAGGGCAGCGTTGCCCCCCTTTAAGAGGGTTAAGACGGAGTGGAGGCTAGGCGAGATCGGTGGCAAGACTGATATTGTTAATGCAAAGGTGACCCCCTCGATATGCCCCTACTGCTCCATGGGGTGCTCCATAGATGTTTATACCGTGGGAGACCGGGTTGTCCATACCCGCGGCTCCACGGACTCCTACATAAACCTGGGGAGGCTATGCCCGAAGGGCAAGGCCGCGTACCAGCTGGGAGATAATGATCTGAGGGTGCTCAAGCCCAGGATACGGACGGGGCCTAAGCCCCCGGTGGAGGAGATACTCTCGGCAAGGTCCTGGAGCGAGCTCGTGGATCTCGTGAGGAGGTATCCCCCAGAGTGGAGGGAGGTCGAGTGGGATGAGGCGTTCAGGTTCATCGCCGAGAGGATGAGGTCCATCATGGACAATTATAGGGCAAAAACAGGGGCACCGGTCTTCGACGATGGATACTATTACCGTGGAGCCGAGACGCCTGTCCAGATGATCGGCTCCTCCGTTATGACTAATGAGGCAGGCTACCTTAGCAATAAGATAGCGGCATTCCTGGGCACGAATAACTTCGACAGCCAGTACAGGAAGTGTCATAGCTCCACTGTCACAGCCCTAGCCACAACTTATGGGTGGGGCGCGGAGACGGCTAGCATAGAGGACGTGGCCCTAGCCAGCGTCGTATTCTTCTTCAGCAACCCCGCGGAGGCCCACCCCCTATCCTTCTACTACTTCCTCAAGGCCAAGGAGAGGGGTGGCAAGTTCATAGTCGCGGATCCCAGGTTCTCCAGGACAGCCACCTACGCGGACCTTTGGCTCCCCTTCAGGAGCGGCACGGAGACGGCCATACTCTGGTACGTGCTCTACTACGCATTCTACGAGAGGAACCCGCCTATAGACCAGCTTCCCGAGTTCTCCAGGCTCATGGACAGGTGGAATATATCTAGGGACGACCTTGAGGACCTCAAGGAGGTTATCAAGGAGTACGACGCAGCCACAGCCTCTAGGATAACCGGGGTGCCGGCGGAGAAGCTTAGGAAGGCGGCTGAGTGGTTCGTCGAGAACAGTGGCGTCGCTAGCGGCCATAAGAGGCACGGCATAATACAGTGGGCCATGGGGATGACCCAGCACACCAACGCCTCGGTAAACATAATCAGATCCGCCGCCGTGGTCCAGCTACTCCTAGGCAACGTAGGGTACCCTGGCGGGGGTACCCACCCCTTCAGGGGCCACAGCAACGTGCAGGGAGTCACCGATGTACAATTCGGCCCCGGAGGCCTGCCCGGCTACCCCGCTGTCCCGAAGTCGCCCCTGGAGATCAGGGTCTACCAGGACTGGAAGCTCCAGGGGATGCCGGATGCCTGGAACTGGGAGGTCCCGGAGTGGGCTAGGGACAAGCCTCCATTCAGTGCTATAAAGAAGCCTATGAGGGGTGAGGCAGACCTTGCGAAGGCCCTCAGGGCGTGGATCTTCAACGGTTGGAGGAGGCACGAGCTGACGTGGGGCATATTCATGGGGACCGTGCCTGAGGATGACCCTGTGAATGGGGTGGTCGTAAGCGATATTCCATTGGGCGGCGGTAGTAGCGAGACCGTGTGGCCACGCAGAGCATTGGCGGGTGAAATCAGGGCTGCCTTTATATTTGGAGAGAACCCGGCGGTGACCAACCCCAATGCCAAGGTGATATACGCCGCGCTGGCGAGCCTAGACCTGCTCGTCGTCGCTGACCTGTTCGAGACCGAGACGGCCTGGTTCGCCGACGTGCTCCTCCCAGCCGCGGCGTGGTTCGAGAGGGAGGGCACGATGACGGATGGCAACAGGGTTATACAGTGGACCTACAAGGCCAGGGAGCCCCGTGGGCTGGCTAGGCCCGACTACTGGATCTACACCAAGCTATACGAGTACCTTAGGAGGCACGGGGTGATCAGGCTCCCCAGCGAGTATGCCGGGGTGGAGAGGGAGAGGGTTGTCTTCGAGAAGAAGGGCGTGAAGATCCTGGTATGGGAGAGGAGGCTCAAGCCCGATAGGAGCTGGGACTATACCGGTGGCACCGGCTCCGCTACCCCCGTGAGCCCTGTGGAGGCTGAGGCTAACCCGAGGATCATGGCTAGGGAGATCAACTTCAACATGCTCATCTACCAGGGCATGTGGGATCCTATCAGGGACGAGTTCACGCCTATGAGGAGGAGCAACAGGCTCAGGAGTCCTGGGGAGATAGATGGTGTATTCAGCAGCGAGTTCAAGATATACAAGGATTGGGGATGGAGCTGGCCTATGAATGTGAGGCTAATGTACAACCTGGATAGCCTGAAGGCTGTGCTGGGCAGGGAGGAGACTGTTAGGGCCGCTGGGAGGGAGTGGCGCGTAGCGGGGGAGACGGGTGAGATAATAGATGAGTACACGGGCGAGTACAGGCCCTTCGCCCTTCCAGGCCACAACTTCTACATACCCAAGGTGTTCAAGAGGAGGCTTAGCGGCGTAGCAGACCTCTTCGGGGGCGTGGACCTGGTTGAGTTCGTTAGGAGCGGGGAGCCTAGGGTTGAGGGCAGGTTTGTCGTCGAGGAGGATGGCACCGCCAGGGCGTATACCTTCGAGGAGTACGCCGGGAAGACGGGTATGAGGTACCTATGGGCCAACGACACCCTGTATATAGACGAGGACGTGCAGGGCATAGCGAAGGCTAGCGTGAAGAGGCCCTTCTTCTCTGGGTCACCCTACAGGGAGGCTAAGGCAAAGCTACAGGAGTTCAAGGAGGACTTCAAGAGGTTCTACCAGGAGACGGGTGACACGGTTGAGGCGGTGAGGAGGGTCATAGAGAAGCATGGTCGCTGGTATCCGGGCTACAACTTCCAGTGGCCCCTCCACACCGAGCCGGTGGAGTCACCTGTCTTCGATCTACAGCTGGAGTACCCCACCATAGCGTGGCTCCACCCCCACAACCTGAAGGTCCTCTACGAGGAGCCCGACATAGTTAGGGGGAAGCCTGTGGGGGTAGCCTTCGACCCCAAGGCGCTAGAGGGCGTCGAGGGCGAGCTCGCCGTTGTCACGACCCACAGGATGACGGAGACATGGCACTCCGGGGCCATGTCTAGGAACGTGCCCTACCTGCTAGAGCTGGTTCCAGACCCCTACGTCCAGGTGCCCAGGGAGCTGGCTGAGAAGATCGGTGTCAGGAGCGGGGACTGGGTTGAGATAGAGACGGCTAGGGGCACGATCAGGATGAGAGCGTGGGTCACCGGTGGCATAGCCTACCTGGAGGTCGACGGGAGGAAGGTGCCTGTAGTGAGCATGCACTGGAGCTTCAGCTTCGCCGGCCGCAAGGCCGGGCCCCAGGCCAACTTCGCGGTCCCAGACGTGGTGGATGTGAAGACCACGATCCAGGAGTCGAAGGCGTTTATTGCAAAGATAAGGAGGGCCGGAGGTGGCGGATAGTGCAGGGTTATGGTATACTTGTGGATCTGGATAAGTGCATAGGGTGCAGGGCCTGCCAGGTGGCGTGTAAAGAGTGGAACGGCAGGCCCGCGGAGACCCTATCCTTCGCCTGGCCCACGGAGGCAGGCATAACCAGCCCCCCGGACCTGGATGCGAACACCTGGAAGCTGGTCATATTCAAGGAGGTCAGGATCCTCTACCTATCCGGCTTCGAGGACCCCTACATACAGCCCCTCCCATACAACTGCCTCCACTGTGCCGACGCCCCCTGCGAGAGGGCCTGCCCGGTGGGGGCCATCATAACCACCAAGGAGGGTGCGGTGGTGATCAACGAGCAGGACTGCATAGGCTGCGGCTACTGCGAGGCGGCGTGCCCATACAACATACCCAGGAGGAGCGAGGAGACGGGGAAGTACTACAAGTGCACTTTCTGCGTCGACAGGCTACAGGAGGGTCTCGAGCCGGCGTGTGTCGAGGTATGCCCCACCGGCGTGTTCATATTCGGCCCCATAGAGGAGGTCAGGGCGGAGGCCTCTAGGCTCAAGGGAGAGGGCAAGGAGGTCTACGGCCTAGACCTGCCCGGCTACGTTGGGGGATACACCAGGTGGATCTACGCCGTGTCAAGCGAGAAGTCCCAGGTCCTTAAGGACCACTTCCCCGAGGACGCCAGTGTAGCGTCGCAGTCGATCAGGGAGACGTTACAGGGCGTGGTGAAGTATGGGGGCACCGCTGCCCTGGCCGCTCTGACTATACTAGGCCTAGTGTCTTGGAGGGCCTCGAGGCAGAAGCCCGGGGAGGAGGGTGGTGAGGAGTGAGTAGGAGGGTAAGGGTAATGGACCTGGCCTACAGGGCCGGGCACCTGGTCAACCTTATACTATTCACGTCCCTAGTAGTCTCGGGCCTCATGCTATTCGCCTCTGACGCCACGTCGTGGATAGCCCTGGCCATAGGTCAGCCCCTCTCAACCCTGGAGGGAGTTGACGCCGACCCCGTCGTTGTGGGTGTCCAGTGGGCCAGGACCTGGCACAGGGTGGTCGGCCTAGCCTGGGGCGCCTTCGTGGTGGTGTACCTAGCCTACTACCTGGCATTCAACAGGAAGTTCCACATACTCAAAGCCATAGCTAGGAGCCTGGGGGAGCAGGCCAGGGAGGCGGCCGCGTTGATCAAGCACTACACGCTGGGCAAGCCCATACCGTGGGAGGTGAAAGCTAGGATGGGTAGATACAATGTCCTAGCAGGGTGGCTCTTCATAATACTACTAGCATCCACAATACTCCTATCCATAAGCGGGGTGGCACTACTATACAAGGAGCAGCTGGGCCTAAGCCTATCAACCGCTAGGCTCATGTACGCCCTACACGACATAGGATTCGCCCTGGCAATACTCTTCCTACTACTCCACACCTACGCAACCCTACACCCGTCCAACAGGCCCCTACTCAGGGCAATGTTCACCAGCGGCGAGGTCCCTGAGGGCTGGGCTACGGAGCACCTTGGAGCCGGGGGAGGAGAGGAGTGAACCCATCCAGGTACCCCCTACTCGAGGGCCTAGCCAAGCTATGTGGGGATGAGTGCGTGGAAGACCTGGAGGAGCTTGCGGAAGAGGCTGAGGAGCTAGAGAAGCTAGCCACCGGGCTACCCGAGCCGAGGCTAGGGGCCCAGAATGGCGGCCCGCTTGCCTCGAGAGTAGCAAACCTCGATGAGGTTACTGGCGCCGCGATAGAGGCTACCGGTAATGTGGGCCTTGCACGGTATCTTGCAATAAGGAGGATTTACCTAAAGCTGGGGGGCCAGGCGCCTAGAGCCACGGGGGCAGTGTGCCCTGTATGCGGCTCCAAGCCCAGAGTCGTAGTCCTATCCAGGGTTAGCCAGGGGTTCTTCGACGGCTATATACCCATTGCTAGGTGCATATGCGGGATGGAGTGGAGTGTAGAGGAGTGGAGATGCCCCTCCTGCGGGTCTCACGGCAGGGACTCATTCAACATTTACATAATAAAGCCTGGGGTGCTGGAGGTGAGGGAGTGCAGGTCCTGCGGGTACAGGATGGCGGTGACTAGTGTGAGGCCCAGGCAGGCTGAGGTGATGCTAGCCAGTATACTCTTGGGGGTCTAGAGCGTGAGGCTGAGTAGCATCACAGGCTTCAGGATCGCGGGAGAGACGGGGATTGCATACAAGGAGGTCGGGGACATAAGGGTTGCCATCGACAAGCTCTACAGGATCTATATTGATGGCGTCCTCCAGGGGAATATAGTTGCTATGCCAACCAACCTAGAGGAGGCCGGCCTAGGGCTGGCAGTGGGGGAGCAGCCCGGCATAGACCCGGGTAGTATCGGCGTCGAGGTCATAGGCGATAGTATAAGGGTGACTGGCCTAGATGCGCCAGGCCCCCAGCCGGTACTACTTAACCCGGGGGAATGCGGCGCCCCGGTGGGCCCCTCCGTGGATAAGGCTCGAGGCGGTGTTAGATACACGTGGAGCCATGTTAAGCTCCTTTACAAGGACTTCTCGGGAAGGACTGCTGGAGCCAAGTACAGGGTCTCCGCGCACACCACGGCGATATACAGCCTGGAGGATGGGGTTCTCGTGGCTGCCCATGACACTAGTAGGCATACTGCCGTGCTCAAGGCGATTGGCCTCGCGCTACTGAATGGCCTGCTCGGTAAGCCGGGCCTGGTGGCGGCTACAACTGGGAGGGCCTCTGCTGACATGGTCTATAGGCTAGCCAGTGCCGGGGTGGGGCTGGTGGCCACAATGAGGGGTCCCCTGATGAGTGGGGTCGAAGCGGCTAGGAGGCTTGGCGTAACTCTGGTCTCCAATGCTAAGAATGGGCGGGGTAGGAGTATAGTCATCCTCTCTGGCAGCCTGTCTGATGGCTAGGCGCCACGGCTCCTGGACCTGCACGGCATGAGCGAGAATCTGCTCGAAGCCGCCCCGCCATGGCCAGCCCTGTGGAGCGCCCAGCAGTAGTCCTGCCATGCATGGCGTGCTAGGTGGGTGACGCCAGCGTCCTTGTACCACTGTGCCTCCATCCAGTAGTAGACCAGGCCCCCTGCGGGGCTTGTCGAGCCCTTGCTTAGGGCCATCCTATGTAGCCTTGATGCCTCTGACGCTACGACAACTCCCTTACCCGGCGGATCCGGTCGGGGCCTTAGTATCTCCTCCATAGTGTTTACGCTCATGAACAGCCTACCGTCACTATCCCCCAGATGGGCCGACCCTACTATCACGGGCCTCGAGGAGGACCGGTATATATCGCTCGGCCTGGCCAGGGGGCCCCTCCGCATGCATGCCTCTACCGCTAGCCAGGGCTCCCTTATGTAAGCTGCCAGCGTCTGTATGAAGCCTGTAGCCCACATTGGAGCCGCAGCCGTGGCTCCACGCCTCCTAGCCCCGTCAACCAGGGCCTCCAGCGCGCTGGGGGATAGCCATGCCATATCCCCAGCTACCAGCACAATCTCAGGCGGGGCATGGCTTACGGCTACAGTGGCAACCCCCCTCAGGGGCCCCCTGCAAGGAAGCCAATCATGATCCACTACCAGGTCATAGGCGTCACCTAGGATCGCCTCAACCTCCCCTAGGGCTACCGGGCTTGTGGATACTACTAGCCTCTTGCAGACCCCGCTGGCCTCGAGGGCCTTGACGACCCTAAGGAGGAGGGGCTCCCCTAGTAGGCTTGAGGATAGTTTCCCGCCGGGGAAGCGGAGGGAGGCGCCACCGGCTAGTACTGTGCATAGGGTCAAGGCGCCGCCACCGGCCCCTACCTAGAGTATAACCCCGGCTTGGCTGGCTTGGCGGGAAATAAGGGGTTTGGGATCCAGTATCGAAGCCCGGCAGTGGAGGACTCCCCCCGGGGCGGTGTGCCCCCCGGGGGGCGTTCCTATTCCAGGCTCCTGTCGGCCATGCCCCTCTCTACTCGGAGGGGTTTCAGTGCGGCTACTATGTGGTTGAACGCCTCTAGGGGGTTCGTGTGTGCTCCGCAGCTGTAGACGTCTACGGTGGCGTAGTTGAACTCTGGCCATGTGTGTATAGTTATGTGGCTCTCCAGTATTATGGCTACCACGCTAGCTCCCTCTCCTATCCTCCATGCCTTCACGTCTAGCACCGTCATGTTGCCTTTCTCTGCTGCTTCTAGGACTAGCTGTTTCAGCCCCTCTATGTCGCGTAGTAGCTCGGTGTTCCTGCACCCCACTAGGTTGCCGTATACGTGTGTCCCCACGACGCGTGGGGCCTCCTTGATCCTCTCTATTACCTGTGTCAAAACTCACCCCCCTCCTTATATACCCCCCATCCTAGCATATATTGTTAGAAATAAAAGTATGACCCCTCGGAGGGGTAGTAGGTGTCTGCCACCGGTATAGGGCCCATAACAGGTATTCACGGTGCGCTTGCTGGGGCTAATGCTGTGATCCTTGATAGTATAGAGGCGTTCAACGGGGCTAAGAGGGGTATCGAGCGGATTATAGGCGAGTATGAGGGGATCCCCGGGTTCAGGAGCATAGTGGGCACGCAACTCGGCCTCGAGCTCGTCGTCCAGCTGGTGCCTCCCTACCCCCAGGCAATCGTGGAGGCCGTGTCGGAGCTGTACTCCATGGGAGTGAGGAGGGTCATCCTGATCCACAGGGGTTATAGGGTGAGGAGGGGGCTGAGCCAGGACCTTGTGCTAATTGCCAGGGCCGCCGTGCCACGGGACTCGTCCAGTAGCAGGCTCATCGAGCCTGGGCTCCCGGTGCTGGCCTCCTCCCGCCTGCTCGGGGTCGCATCCAACATACTGGAGGTCAGGTTTGCCGACTTCGAGTATGTTGTCGGGATAAGCGTGACCGTGGACCACCCCAGGCTGCCCTGGAGCCATGACGAGGTGGAGCGGTACATAGGAGTGGAGGGAGTCTATGCCGTGGATAGCCTGACGGCGCCCCTATACAGCCTCCAGTACAGGTACCCCCGGCTGGAGGCCCTATCCCTTGTGACGCTCTACAGCCAGTACAGCAGCCACTTGTCACCGCTGGAGCCCAGCGCCGAGGTCTACCTGAAATCGGTTAAGCAGGAGTCAAGGATGGAGTCGGTCCTCTACCTGGCCGCTGTGGAGATACTCAACGCCCTAGCGGAGGGCGGGGAATAGTGGCGGAATGCAGCCCCGGGGAGGCGCTGGATAGGGTCTACGTTAGGATGGAGATGCTCGAGAAGAGTCTGACCCCGATACTATCTAAGCCGGAGCTAAGGGGCGAGGCCCTAGCCGTCCTCTCCTGGATCGAGGAGATATACGACGAGCTTGCCAGGCTCAAGAAGATTATAGATAAAGGATGTACAGGCGGTGCAGGGCCCCAAGGCTAGGCCTCCTCCACTGCCTGCCTGACCTTCTCTATATAGGCCTCGATCGCCCTCGCATTGGCCTCCAGCGGCGTATCCGCATTGTGCACCGTACGCCTCCTCCACATGATCTCCGCGAGCCATCCACTGGAATCCACGCTGTAGACCTGGCCGAGTAGCCCCCTCCTTGCCAGCCCAGCCAGGATCCTAGCCCCCGCCCCGAATAGGTGGAGCCTGGCCCATGGATACTCCCTCTCGGCCTCCCTTACCAGCGCAGCTATATAGCTCACCCTCCTCCTCTCCCCGTC
>JALWEI010000046.1 GCA_027014125.1 Acidilobaceae archaeon
TTACTCAGCCGTTCGCCACGCCCCGCAGCGGCGGGGCGTTCGACTCCCATGGCTTAGCCCTACCCCGATAGCGGTCGGGTCCGGCAGGATCAACCGGAGTTACGGCCGCGGCTGCCCGCAGCCTATCCCCGGGTAGGGGCCGGGGTGGCTCGTGGGCCCCCAGGTTCCCGGGCTGCCTGGCGCGGCGGACCCCTGTCGGGCCTAAACTTCCCCAGGGTAGGTCCTGGGGGTGTTTAGGCCCCCATTGGTTAAGCGTCATGCGCCCCTCTCCCGGGGGGTTTGCTTCCCCGGGGGCGGGGCGCCGGGTTTAGTTGTATATTGCTTGGGGAGATTATAAGGGTTTCTCTTGGGGTATTACTTGTGTATGGTTATTATCCTGGTGTGGGTGTGCCCGCGGCAGGAGGCTGGGTGCTTCATCCGATGACTTGCCGGGGCTCTGCCCCGTGTCCGCCCGCGCCGCCGCCGGGGTGCCGCGGGCCGTTGTATTGTATTATCGCTTGGCCGTGGTTTTAGGCTTGCCCCTTGCACTCCTCGTCTAGGCTGGTCTCCTCAACGTCTTCGCCGTGGACCTTGCTTGTCCCCTCGGGGTCGCATATTACCAGGGTGAAGCTTCTCCTCCCCTCTATAGCCTCTCTGATCCACTGTATGTGGCTCCTGCATGGCTCCTCTTCTTCTCTGCCCCTGCACGCCGCCGCTATCGCCTCCTGGAACCTGTATAGGATCCCTTCCACCGTTGTTATGAAGCCCGTGCTTGCTGGGCCTGGGGTCATCGCGTAGCCCTTCTCCCGTATGTACACCGTGGCCATGGCCGACTTGACTAGGAGGTAGCGGAGCTGCTTCTCCCCCTCTACCCTGACTATTATCTTCTTGGGGTCGCTGGCCTCCGCCATCCTGACGTCGCTGTACTTGTAGCCGCAGTACTTGCATTTGCCCCTTCCGAGTATTATCTTGCCGAAGTAGGGGACCTCGTAGAGGTACTCTACTATCTCGAGGCCTGGCCTGCCGCAGGCTATGCATCTAGCCGTTATCCTGAAGATGGGCTTGGGCTCCCCGATCCTGTGCTCCTGGATCCAGTCCTCCCCCACGCTTCCCCACCCGTTCCCTGGTGTTTACGGGGCGCTGGTCTCCTATATCCCTGGGGGTGCGGCTCCGCGGGGGCCTCTGTATATATTCCCCGGGGGGCCCTGGCTTATGGTGGCTGGGGGTTAGATGCATTAATCCAAGCCTGCCCCTTGCACCCGCCACAGTGTAGCCCCCTCCGGGGGCTGGGGGGAGGGGTCTATAGTGGATGCGCGTGGCAATGGGTCTCAGGTTAGGGATAGGACTGTCTGCACCAGGCTATCGCCGGGGGAGATGTACCTGCTGAACCTGCTCACTAGCATGTGTGATACGAGCAGGAGTGGAATGCTGAGGGCGGCGCTGGTGCTTGTGGCCAGCCTAATGCTGTCTCCCGGGAAAGGCGGGGATGCGAGGCTCCTATCCGGCGCCGTGGAGAGGGTGGGGGACTCGTGGAGCGACGTTGGGAGGCTGCTGGAGAGTTGTAGGCGTAATGGGCTGCGGATCGACCCTTCTAGGCTGGAGGAGGTTCTAGGGGGCGGCGACTCCTATAGACTCTAGGAGGCTCTCTGCCAGGGCGTCGGCAACCTCAACTATTTTTCTGTTCACGCAGCTCCTGACGCAGATCTGCGCCTCTACCCCGTTGCCCTTGCACTCCTCGTACCTGCATAGCGACTCTAGCTTCCTAACGTCTACTATGTAGGCTACTATGTTGCCCTTGCTCCACCTGACTAGTACTCCCCCCACCCCCGAGGATCTGATGGCCTCCTTGACAATGTCGTCGTCCACCAGCCTCTTGTCGTAGACGAACCCCCTCAGGGGGGACCTGACGCTGGCCGCGATCTGGGAGACGATCCTCCTGGGGTCGCTCAGCTTCTCCACACCGCTGGCACCACTACGTTATATAGCCTGCCGGGCCCGGTTATCGGGGCCTCCCCCTGTGTCACCCTGTAGTTATTCCTGTAAGACTTAATAGCTGGAACAATATAATAGTTACATGCCACGGGGTGCTATATAGTGTCGGCCGAGGAGAGGATCCCTCCCACGGGGGAGGTTAAGGTATTCGACTCCCCTAGGGAGCTCTTCCAGTACCTGGACGAGGAGATCTCGAGGCTAAGGGCCACGCTGGGCGAGCTGCTGAGGAGGCTCGAGGCTGCCAAGGCGAAGGCTGAGATGATGACCAAGCTGGAGAGTATACTAAAACAGCTGTCGAGCCAGAGCGGGCTGAGCGGTACTGTGCTGAACCTGGATACCGTGAACGTCTACATAAACCCCAACCCGAAGCAGGAGTACGACGTTCTCGTTGACCTGATAAGGAGGATGCAGGACCGGATAGTATACCTGGAGAGGATCAGGAAGACCCTGGAGCCGCTCTCAGGGCTCGGCGATGTCAACATAAGCCTGGAGGTAGTGATGATAAACGGGGTCCCGAAGAATATAATAGTGAAGATGTAATACCCCTAGCCGGGCCCGCCCAAGGGGCCCCAGGTTCTTACCCTCGGTTTTGGGGCCGCATCACACCCTAGCGTGGGTCAGCGGTAATACCACTCCTCATCGGGACCCCCCGGGGCCTAGTCGGTGGCCTCATCATAGTTTACCGATGGCAGGTCCTCCTCGCTGTACTCCCTTGTGACTAGCTTCCCCCAGTTCCTGATGTATAGGGTGAATACCATGAAGTTCCTCTTAGCGGCGTCTGGCTCCATGCACCCGGTCTCTAGCTCCTCGCCCTCCTGCGTCTCCACTACTAGCTTCTTCCAGCCCGGAGGCTTCTCGCAGTCAACCATCTTGACGCTCCTTAGGAGGCCTGTCATCGCCATGCCCTCCAGCTCTATTATCTTGGGGTTCGCGAGCTTGTCTCCTCCCATCCCTAGTCGCCCCGGTTATATTCAACGTGTATCGAGTTAAGGGATAATAATGATGAGTATGCATCCTATACCTACAGGTGTAGCGGTGTGCCCAGGAAGAGGATGACCCTGCCCAAGAAGAAGGAGGATCTTGAGAAGATAGTCGAGGAGGTGGAGGAGACCCATCACCACGAGCATGAGCATCACCACCACCATCACCACGGCGACCTCGAGGACACGGTGACGGTGCTGGAGCTGCTGGTCGACTCGCTGGGGGCTAATGTGAGGAACCTCGATGCTAGGACCACCAGGCTGGCGGAGGAGGTTGCCCGCATCTATAGGGTTCTGGCTTGGGTTGTGGAGGCGCTGGCGGCGGAGGGTGAGGAGGAGAGGAGGAGGGCATTGGAGAGGGCATTGGAGGAGGTGGGTGGGGCTAGCCGGTCTCCCTGACCCCGATGTATATAGTGCGGCTCCCTGCTATCCCCCTTACCTTGATCCTCCCCCCGCGGTATAGCCTATACCCGTGGTTGTACTCGTAGGAGACTATGTAGACGTCTCCTGCCTGGACGCATGGGGGGTAGAGTAGTGCCCCCTCCTGGCCTGGCTCTACGGTGACCCACGCTTCCACCCTCCTCCTGGGCGTGTCTATCCTCCAGTAGCTCTCCAGGGGTGGGCAGTGGCTCGCGGGCTCCTGCGGCGCTGCTACCCAGCTTACGTGGATCCCCTCGTAGTAGCCTCGCCTCCAGGATAGGCTTGGGTCTCTTGTGTATGGGTCTACCGTTGCCGTGAACTCGTGTAGGAAGCGGGAGGGCCTCTGGGTGGCCACGACCAGGTCTACGTCACTGATCTCATCGTTCTCGGCGCCTATCGCAGTTGTGCCCGTTAGCCCCAGGGTCCAGCCCCTGAATGTGTATGCCAGCTTTACTGCTGCCTGGGATACTCTGCCCCGGGGCTTCCTCGCAGCCGTCTCCAATGCCTCTATGGGGTCTATCCTAGCTATAATGTTGGCTTCGTGTATGTAGGTCATTGGGGCGCCGTATAGTGGGTCATCGTGTTGCCTGGCCCCCATGGCGTCTATTGCCTCTGCTAGGCCCTTGGGGCCGTAGGTCTTGATGACCCTGCATAGGCTCGCGCCGGGCCGCCTCCACTGGGACTTCCTGCATAGTTGGTATTTGGGGATTGCCGGGATTAGGCCTGGTGGTCTTGGTATGCCGATCTCCTGGTATACCTCGCCGTTGCTTGTTATGATCATGGAGCCGTGCACGGCCTTATCCACCCGCCTAGGTCTGGGGATGCCCTGGCTCCTTTAGGTGTGTGGAATAGTTGTAGCTTGGCCTTGTATTTGCCTGGCTTGATCTCCTGGTACCTGGTGTGCCAGGTTTCTAGTGTTAGTCTGCCTATTCCCTCTATGCTTGCCTGGTATAGTGCTGGTACTCTATGCGGCGCTGTTGCCTCTTCTATGGTTATCCTGGCCGTGATCCATCCTAGGGGGGTGGTGTAGCCTGTACACTCCCTGGCCTGGAGGGTTTCTAGTATCCTGATCGTGTATCGCTCCCCCCGGTAGCAGGCGTCTAGGAGCTGGTAGCCGTGGATCCTGGGCACTGCTACCCTGTGTTTGCCTGGGCAGGGGGTGATCCTCCCCTCTTCTTGGAGGTCTTCTAGGGTCTTGTAGATCCTCCATCCATCGCCGTGGTATGCTAGTATGTCCACGTCGCTTTGTGGGGCCTCGTGGAGTGTAGCCCATGATCCTGTTAGGCCTGCCCACTCTGGGTTTATTGTTTCTAGGAGCTCCACTACTCTGGGCCTGGCCTCTGCTAGGTCCCTTATCCTGAGTCTTAGTATGTGGCTGGGGTCTATTGTTATGCCTTGGCCCGTCTTCTCAAGGTGGACGGTTCTCCCTATGCAGGGCATGTATCTGGGGCTTGCTCCTGGGGGCCTGTGGCTGGGGTCTACTCTTTTCCCTTGTATCCTGTAGGGTGTTACGATAAGTTCTCCTGGCGGGTGTGTGTAGCCTGATACTTTCCAGTGTATTGTTACTCCTCCTAGGAGCCCCCTTACTATCCAGCCCTCTACTGGGCTACTCACCTGCAACGTCACCTAGTGTTAGCTGTCCTGCCTGTGTGGGGTAGTATAGTAGCCTCGAGCCGCCGGAGTCTATGTTGTAGGTTGATAGTACTGCCTCGGATATGGATGCCCCTTCGGCCAGCTTCTTGACTAGCGCCTCAAGCGCCGCATCGTTTGCGTTCGCGTATACGAGGCCGTCCCACCCTATGTATGCCCTTACCCCGTGCCTTTCTAGTGCTTGTGCCATGCTGGTGCCGTCCATACTGTAGCAGCTTGCTACGACTATTATCTTCGGTGCCTGGCTGCATTGGAGTGAGTCCACGTAGAGTGGCGTGACTACGAATACCTCTTTCTCCGGGTTTAGCGCTGGCCTTCCAAGCCCTACTAGGCCTTGGGCCTGGAGCTCCCTGTACTTGTCCTTATTGTAGGGCTCGTTTGTGAAGAATGCTACCATGCCTAGCTCCCTGCCCGCCTCGTCCCTTAGCTTCCCCCCGTGTATCCTCATTATCACTATGTCGTAGTCTGTGCATAGGATTGACCCGATGAAGTCTACCGTGACGCTGCTAGCATTGTATACTGTTACCTTGTAGCCTGCATCCTCCAGCGTCTTCTTGAGTACTCTTATCACGGTGCCGTTGGGGTAATCCTCTCCTAGGCCGTCTACTATGGCCGCTGTTAGTCCTTGCCCCTCGGCTATGGGTTGGGGCTCTATTTTCGGCTTGATTAGGAGGCCTGAGGCCCCGTATATTATGAGTATGGCTGCTGCTATGACTAGTATTAGGTCTATCCTGTTCTTCAGCTTACCTGTTTGTCTCACCTCTTTTCATCCTCCTCCAGGCCACGAATCCCGCCAGCGCTATCCCGGCTATGACTAGTAGTAGTGGGCCTGTCGTGTTGTCTCTGGAGCCTATTTTTGGTGTGGCCGCTGTGTTGTCCTCTGTGCTGGGTTGTGTATTCTGTTGTTTGGTAGATGCTTGTGTGGGGTTTGGCCTGTTCAGCTCTATTACCTCGCCCTTTACCGGGTCTAGTATTACTATTTTCCCGTTGTCTTCTATGGCGTAGAGTCCTGTTAGCCTGTTGTGTCGCCC
The DNA here is from genome assembly GCA_027014125.1 of Acidilobaceae archaeon. Classification (GTDB taxonomy): domain Archaea; phylum Thermoproteota; class Thermoprotei_A; order Sulfolobales; family Acidilobaceae; genus S012-22. The sequence continues at coordinate 6,053 of JALWEI010000046.1, forward strand.
CGGTATGCTGTATACCTCTTCTTCGCCTCCGTCTAGTGTCTTGTAGATTATCGCCGTGTCTCCTCCCTTGGTTACCCTCAATAGTATCCCGTTGCTGTCTATGTCTAGTATTGCGTTTCCTGGCTCTGCTCCTAAGTATATTGTTGGTGGCGCAGGCCTAGCATCGTAGCCTAGGCTAACTTCTTCCCCGTCTGGAAGTATTAGGCTGGGGCCCTCTCTTCCCAGTTTTACTGCGTAGCTTAGGTCTGGGGATACTACTACGGGGTCTGTCTCGGGTAGTGATAGTGAGCCTGGCTCCACCCTGTAGTACTCTAGCTGGCCGCTTGTGGGGTTGTAGACTACCACGTAGCCTATCCACTGGCCTGCCTCCTTGTATAGCTGGACCAGGGGTATTGCCAGGTCTACCACCGGTATCAGGGATGGATACTCTGCTACCCGCTCTCCCGTGACTAGGTCTACCCCGGCTACCAGCCTTGCTGTCCTTCCCTCGAATTGTGTCTCCTCTATTAGAGCGGCGTATACGGTGGCTCCGTCGGTGTAGAAGTTTAGCGAGGCTGGGGCCTCGTATATCCTAGTCTCGCCGTTTATGCTGCTCACTTGTATGTAGGTGGATGTTGTGTTAGAGTACATTGCTGCTATTATACCTCTTGAGGGTATGTATACTGCCTCCGTCATGAATCTGCCCTTTATCTCTCCCTGCCTGGTTATACTGTACTGGTACTTTTCCTGATAGTCTATGCTTTGGGTCTTCGTATTGTATAGTATTATGTATGATACTCCGCTTGTTGGCGAGGTGTTGTAGAACCCTGCCATGAACAGGTCTCCTGTGGCCTTACTATAGGTTATCGTAAATACCGTCTCCAGGTCTACACCGAGTCCTCTCAGCTCGTAGCTTTCTCCACCGACTTTTATTGTGGAGTCGCTGTAGAGCACTACGTAGCCGCCCTCGTAGACCTCTCCTAGGACTAGCGGCTTCGCCTCCCCCACACTTATGGGCATACGCGTCATCGATACGACGAGTAGGAGAATTACTATTATGCTCTTCCTCATTCTCCTCGCACCTTTCTACGGTAGTGGAGGGCGGCGATGAGTGCTAATATTATAACCAGTGCTCCTAGCATAGCCCCGTATATCCCCCTGATGCCTGGCCTATCGTCTCCAGTCGGGGGCCTCTGATCCTGGGTGGATTGGGCTCCACTCTCGCCTATCGGCAGAGTAGGCTTGCTGCTGGGGGTTGCTGTCTCTCTCACTGGCTCTACTGTTTCTAATGTTATTTCTTGGAGGTCCTGAGTTTCGCATGTTCTTATACTTGTATTATTATCTATGATCACGTTCTCACTGTTGCATACATACATCGAGTACTCGGCGTTTCCGTTATAATTATATTTCTGTATGTTTATGTTCTTCGTATTGTTTATTGTTATTCCTGGGAATCTAGTACTATTTACTGTTATATTTTTCAGGATTATATTAGAGGAATTGTATACTAGTATGGGGCCCCCATTTATTGTTATATTTTCTAGAATTATATTAGATGAGTCTTTTATTATTATTGCGAGTGTTGATCCTGGAGGTATTATGTCTATTTTTACGTTGTATAACTGTATATTGTTTCCATCTATTATTATTCCTCCGTAGAATGTTGGACTCTGTATTCCATATATTATAGTATTGCTTTTTATAGTAACTTCATCGTGGTATGTCCCATCTTGTAGGATTATGTGTATTGGCTCGTTTTCACTTTTCTTCTGTAGTATTTGTAGGAATTCGTCTCCTGTGGTTGTTATTGTTTCTTGGGCTTGTAGTAGTGTTGCTTGTATAAGTATAATGAGGAGTATTATTGTTATTGTATACTTCACGCTTGCATGCACCATGGTGTCTGGGTAAGGAGTTGTTTAGAGGAAAAAAGTGTTTGTGTGTCCCTTAGTTAAGCCTGTTATTTAACTGGGTTTGCTATCGTTAGGGTATGGTTAGTATCCAGTTTGCCTTGTAGTCGGTGCTGCATGCTGCTATGGATATTGCTGGTGCTCCGTTGATTGATGGGAAGTTGGGGTCTGCTATTGGCACGTCTGTGCCTGCTGGGAATACTGAGCCGGTGGTGTAGTTGATGAATATTAGTAGTGACTGTGCGTTACCGTGCGTTGATAGTATGGTTGCCCAGTTGTTGTATAGGTACCATGCTGTCCAGTAGGTGTCCTGTGCGTCTAGCCCGTAGACTATTAGGCCGTAGTTGTTGAAGTGGTCTCTGGTTATTGCTATTACTCCTAGTCCTAGGCTGCTGCCTGTTGAGCCTAGGTATGGTGCGTAGCTCTTAGGCCCGCCGTATGGTAGTAGCACTAGGGTGCCTGGGTAGTCGCCTCCTAGTGGGAATACTAGGGTTGCAAAGTCGTTGAAGTAGTAGGTTGCTAGGTTTGGCCTGGGTCCTGCTACTGTTATTGCTAGGAAGTGTACGTCTCTCCATGGCGTTGTGGTGGTGTCATTGAAGTGCATCTGTACGAATGCCCTGCCGTCTGGTGTTAGGTAGTGCGCCTTCCTGGCTGTGTAGTCCTCGCCTGAGGCTATTGGTGTTAGGGTTAGCATTAGGAATGGTGCCATCTTGTTGGGTATCGGTGGCAGGTTGCCGGTTCCATCAGCTACGTCTACGTCGAATAGTACTAGCTGGGCTGTGAACCTGGCGTTCAGCCAGGTTGAGCCTAGTGAGTCAGTCACACGGCCTGGTGCTCCTGTTACTGAGAAGTCCCACTTTATGGTGTCGTTACAGAAGCAACTCTCCGGTAGCTTGTTGAATGTTGGTGGCGCGAACTTCCAGTATAGCTGCCATAGTAGCTCCTCTGTTGGCAGCCATGCCCTTGTTAGGTTGAACTCGTCTATCTCAGGATCGGTGAAGTTTATCTCTATTGTACCGTTCCTGTTTAGGTCTAGCGCGGTTACATTCTTCTCTAGGAAGTCCTCTACTGCTATTAGCTGGGTCACGTTTATTATACCGTTTAGGTAGCCTAGGGTGCCGTTGTGTATGAACTTACCCGGCGGGGTTATCATGGTATCGTTTGATAGGTAGACTATGCCGCCTGTGAAGGGTCCGGCCTCGCCTCCCCAGTACTTGGGTGCTACATCATACACTCCATACATTGTCAGCTTCCAGTCTACGTACATGCCGTCTGCATCCCTATCAGTTAGGTTGTGGCCTGGCACGGCGCCTGCCTTGTACCACTCATACCTGATTAGGGCCTGGTCTCCCATCGGCTTTAGGCCTGGGTTCTCTGCCATGTCTAGGGCTGCATAGGCTGGGCCGAAGGTTGTTGTTATGAATGGTGCATGCCATACCCAGTAGGCTGGTGCTGGTGCTGGTGATAGGCGGGTGAATGTTGTAGGTATGACTGAGGTTATTGCGTATGAGAAGCTGGTACCGTCATCCATTGCAGTGGAGTTGACTGGGTAGGCTAGCATGTATGCTGCGTAGTAGTCCCAGCTTGAGCCCCAGTAGTCGGTGGTGTTTGTTAGGCTCTCGTTTATGTATGACAGGGTTATGAATGCCCAGGGGTCTACAGTGGCGTTGTACGTTAGGTTCACGAACTTCCAGCCGTATAGTGACCAGTCGCAGGCTGGGTTGGAGTCTAGTATTGCCATCCTGCTTAGCTGGAACTGGAACTCCACGTTTGCCTTGCCTGCTAGGTTGTCCACGCTGGCTAGGTATGCCTTGGTCCATACCTCTATGAACTTGGTTGCCTTGTTGAATATTATTAGGGTGTGTATGTTGAAGGTTGGCCTATAGATGTTAGCGTCAGGGCCGGTGAAGTGACCGTAGTTGGTTGCAACCACCTTTACATGGTATACTACGAGCCTGGGGTTGTCTACCCACTTCTCGAATGCAGCTACTGTTATGCTCCAGTTGTCATCTGAGTCGTGACCTATCACGTTGGGCTTGAGGTCGTATAGGGGATCAGCGTTGTCAAAGCCCGAGTAGGTGACTACTAGGTATCCGGCATCGTCTGGGTCGGTGGCGTAGTCGCCTGCCTCTATGGTGTATGCTATTGCCCAGCCCTCTAGGGGCTCCCATGTGACTGGCTCACCGTTCCATGGTAGTGACCTGGCCTCGTGGGTTGCCTGTGAGTCGGGGTCGAATATGTTTAGCCACCTGTAGGTTGTGTGGCCTAGGGGCCTGTCACCGCTCCAGGTCATGTTTCCGCTCCAGTTGAAGTAGTATCCCTCTCCAGTGTAGTTGAAGTATGCCAGGGTGCCCATGTGGGTTATGTTTAGGTATATGTCCTTCATGTAGCCTACTGTTGGGTTGTTGGTTATGATCCCGGGGCCCTGGAAGACGTTGTTTGCGATGTCCTGTGCTAGCGGGTTGTCTGCCGCGTTCATGTAGTCGAGCCTGTCCGCCTGGAGCACGCCGCCCTCATAATGGCTTGGGCTGTATGTTGAGGCTGAGCTTATGGCCTGTATACCTACATCTCCTCCCCTGTCTGCTGCATACGTGGATACTGGCATCATCGATATTAGCATTAGGAGCGTCATCATGATGCCTATGAATACTTTCACGTGCTTCACTTATCCCTCACCTTACCATAGTTTCATGTTGGTCGGTTAACCTGTATAGTGTATAGGGGTTATAAAAAGGTTTCTCCCATGGCCTCTTCTCCACGTATTCCCCCGAACCCAGGTATCACCTGTCCGAATATTATACTACTTAATAATATGCTTTCTCTATAATTCTATGTTTGCGTGTCTCCTCTTCATCTCATCCTCGCCTATGCCGAGGAGCTTCATTAGGCTGTAGACTACTCCGTCTAGGAGTACCATGGTTGTGTCCTCGAATAGTGTGCCTAGTGGTGCGAGGGGCTCGTGTATTCCTAGTATCTGCCTGGCGAAGTAGTCGTCCATTCTCTCGGCCAGCTTGGTCCTCCCCGGGACTCTGACTACCACGTCCGCCAGCTTGCCTAGGGGGCTTTCTGGGTACGTTGTTATCGCGGCCACCGTGGCTCCTACGGTTTTTGCCGTCTCTGCGGCTGTCACAATTAGCCTGGTCCTGCCCGAGCCGGATATGGCTAGTACTAGGTCTCCCTTCCTGACGCTGGGTACTATCGTCTCTCCTAGCACGTAGGAGTTGAAGCCCATGTGTAGTAGCCTCATGGCGAAGGCTTTGCCTACTAGCCCGCTCCTGCCGGCTCCCATTACTAGGATCTTCCTGGAGGGGTCTCCGTATATGGAGGCGATAGTTTCGATCAGCCTCGTGACCTCGGCCTCGTCTATATCCTTTGCGGCCTCCTCTATGAAGCCTGCGATCTCCCTCATGGCTAGGAGTGCTGTCTTCCCGGGCTCCACCTCGTCTTGCACCCGGGTGGGGGTGTGGGTGTAGGATTATTTACGTTCCACCCTCCCATACTGGATCCATAATTGGGGCCCCGCCTGTCTCACGGCCGCCCCGTAGGCCCCTTCGGGGGTTGCGATGGGGGCGGCTTGGTCTGGCGGGGCACAATAGCCTGTGGGGATCCCCTAGCCTGGCCGAGCCGGCTGGCTGTGAGGTGGCTGAGCCGGTTCCGACATGCATTCTCCCCCCATCTCGATCTCGTCCATGACCTTCTCTATCGCCTTGACCATCTTGCTATCGCTTACAACCTCCTCGAGGTCGTCTAGCCTAGTGCCTTTGACCCCGTCTACTAGTATCGTCTGCTTTATGTCGCTCCTCTCATCCTCAACTACTACCATGTATACTGGGTAGTAGAGGACCGCCTCCTCCTCTACCGTGCCTATGGACTCTACTATCCTCCTCAGCTTAAGGGGGTCAACCATTGGCTCCAGCCTCCTGGCGCACCTGGCCTGGGGTGGCTCCTTCGCGAGTAGCCCGCGGAGCTCTGTCATGGGTGACTTGTAGCCTTGTATGGGGGGCTTCGCTATGGTGTACATGTCGCCGCCTAGCCTGTCTACTAGCCCGTACTCCTCCAGCACGCTTAGCGCTATCTCCACGTCCATGTCGCTGAAGTGCTCCTTGAGCTGGGTTAGGCTGACAGTCCCGATCTCACCTATAACGGCTAGCACGTCCACCGCGGTGTCCTCTATCTCGCCTAGCTGGCCCCATTCCCATACGATTGAGAGGCCGTGCTCCTCCACCGTTACCAGGGAGCCGGAGCCTGCTTCGAAGCATAGGTCCACCTCCCTGGTTGCTATCGCCCCCTCACCGCCTAGGTGCGCGTGTATTGTACCCCTGTAGCATAGTAGGGGGTAGAGGAGTAGCCTTGCCCCTAGTATGTTCTTCCTCCTTCCTAGTATTGGGATTACCGGCTTGAGCCCCCTGATCCTCCCTGTCCTTATCCTCTCTAGGACCTCCTCTACTGTGACCTGTGGGTGTATGTAGAATGTTTCCCCCCTCTCCCTCGGCCCCAGGGGTTCCCTTATCTCGGTCCCGGGTACTACGCTTATGCCTAGCCTTGATGCCAGCCTTACCAGCTCCTCTGGGGGCCTCTCCCTTGTCACTACTATTACCTTGTCTAGGGCAAGGTCGTTCTTGGCGGAGAGGTAGTACTCTACGGCGTCGCTATCGACGGTTGATGCCGCTGCTACTCCTATCCTGATCGTTACTGGGCCTATGCTCAGGCTTCCTATGCATGGTACGTCCCAGTAGGAGCCGCTGGCTCCCCTAGTCTTCCCGTTGCATTCAACTTTAAACCCGTGTGATTCTAGGATGCTTGTTACTCTCTTCAGGAGCGAGATGCACTCGGACTCCACGCATCTGACCTGGTCCATTTTGGGTAGGCGCCTCCCACCTAGCCCTGTGGTGTATACACACTGTCCAGGTCCCTGTTCTATTCTGGTATGTGGTATTTATGGGTATTTGGCTCTGGGGTTCCCGGGGTATCACTGGGCCACTCGGCCTACCCCCGAGGGGTGCTCGTATACTAAGGGTTTGGGTGGGTGTCCTCCTATGGATCACGCTACGGTTGATGGGGAGGAGTATAGGGAGGTTGTGGCTAGGTATCGTGGGTCGGTAGTGGTCGCTAAGATCAGGAATGGGGGGCTCATGGTGTGCCCCGTCTGTGGGAAGTATTACTTCTCCAGCGAGAAGGACCTGATCCTACACATTATATCCCATGCGAAGCAGGAGCTATATAGGTATACTGATAACGGCCAGGATAAGCAGCACAAGCAATGAATACGACAACATAATTATAATTTTTGTGTTATTATGTGTATTGTTTATGCGACGGCTATCTCTGCTTCTAGCAGCGATTCTCCGGGGTATGCTCCTGGCCTTAGCCACTTCTCCTTTATACCCAGCCTCTCGTGTGGCTCCCTACCTGTTGCTATGCCTAGGATCGCCTCTATTATGGTGTCTACCTCGTCGCCCGTCATTGGGGCGTCTCCCTCGTCTATGTAGACTATCCTGCCCTCTACCATTATTGCTGCTGCCCAGTAGCTTATTAGCCCCCCGTGGGGGCTGGATAGCGTCGTGTTTTCTATCTCTACGAATGCGTGTATCCCGTACTCCCTTCTTAGCCTCTCTGCTGCGTTGAATGCTATGGATAGTGCTGGGCCGTCGTAGTACTGGTTCATGCTTACTACTATTGAGATCTCGCTTGAATATCCCACTAGAATCCCCCAGTGGGTATTATGTTTGGCGTCGGATGGTTTTAATCCGGTCAACCCCCTGTTACCTTGGGAATAATTTAAATACCCGCCTGGGGCTGCGGGGCGGGGGCGTAATAATATTATCCTCGCTGCGCGCCCCTCCCCCTGCCTGGGGTGCCTCCTGTGGATACTCCTAGCGGCCTAGAGGGTGTTGTGGAGGAGGTTGTTAGGTATACTGTTATGGCTAACAGGTTCCGGTTCAGGGAGGCTATAAACCTGATTGCCAGCGAGAATGTGATGAGCCCGTTGGCCCTCAAGCTTTATGTTAGCGATTTCATGCATAGGTATGCCGAGGGTAAACCCTTCAAGAGGTATTATCAGGGCACCTATTACATAGACCACCTAGAGTCCATGACTAACGAGCTATTCTCCAGGGTGTTCGAGGCCCCATATGCCGATGTCAGGCCTGTGAGTGGGACTATAGCCAACGCCTCCGTCTTCAGGGTCCTAGCTGGGCCGGGGGAGAAGGCGGCTATAGCCCCGGTGCAGGCTGGGGCTCATGTTAGCCACACCAAGTTTGGCACCCTCGGAGCCCTGGGTATAGTGCAGGTGGAGCTCCCCTACGATGAGGAGCGTATGAATGTTGATGTGGACGGGGCGGTGAGGGTTATCGAGGAGGTGAGGCCCCGGTTCCTCGTGCTGGGCGGCAGCGTTTACCTCTTCCCCCACCCCGTGGAGGAACTCTCCACGGCGATCAAGAGTGTGGGGGGCAAGCTGGTCTACGATGCCGCCCACGTCCTGGGCCTTATCGCCGGCGGAGCGTGGCCTAACCCCCTCAAGAGGGGGGCTGACGTGATGACTGGGTCCACCCATAAGACCTTCCCCGGGCCCCAGGGAGGGGTGGTCCTCTTCAACGACCGCGACGTGTATAAGAGGGTGTCCAAGACCATTTTCCCATGGTTCCTGAGCAACCACCACCTTCACCGTATACCCGCTACCGCCGTGACCCTAGTGGAGATGATGCTCTATGGCAGGGACTACGCCTCGGCCATCGTGGGCAACGCTAGGAGCCTGGCGGAGAGCCTCGCTGCCGAGGGCTTCAGGGTTGTTGGGGAGCACCTAGGCTATACCAGGAGCCACCAGGTCCTCGTCGATATAAGGCCCCAGGGTGGGGGGGCCAAGGCTGCTAAGCTCCTGGAGGAGGCGGGGATTATTGTGAATAAGAACCTGCTCCCCTGGGATCCGCCCTCCGCCGTGCAGGATCCGAGTGGGATCAGGATTGGGGTCCAGGAGGTGACGAGGCTTGGCATGGGCCGGGGGGAGATGGAGGAGATAGCGGGCCTCATGGCCAGGGTCCTCATCAAGGGGGAGGAGCCGGCGAGTGTTAGGAGGAGGGTTGCGGAGCTGAGGAGCGGGTTCCAGAGGGTCCACTACGCCCTGGACCCTGGGAGGTATAGTGTGGAGACTCTGCTGGACCTCATGACTTAGCCCCGCGGGGCGGTTATAACCCTCCCCCGGGTATACTGTAGCCTGGAGCGCGCCGACCCAGCCGACTCGGCCGGTGGCCGGGGTGGGATGAGGCTGGGGACTATCGCCGCCTCGTCATGGCACTCCTTTATAGGTCCTGCCCGCCAGGTGATGCCCCATTGGGGTGTAGGGTTGTACCTGTCCAGGGAGGAGGAGCGTATACTGGCTGGAGAGGAGGGGGAGGCCAGGAGGCTTGCCCTGAGCGTTATAGTCAAGGTGGGGGAGGCTCTTGGGGCCGAGAGGCTTATACCCATAAAGCATGCCCACGTCTCCGGCGCCTCCTATAGCACGGTGGGGGAGGCGGGGAGGAGGTTCATCGAGGACCTTGCCAGGATGGGCGCCAGGTTTAGTGTGCCGACCACGGTGAACCCTGTGGGGGTAGACACTGAGGACCCGGGCAGGGTGCCAGTTAGGTATACCAGGGAGTACCTCAGGGGGCAGAAGGCTATACTCGACAGCTTCCGCTCTATGGGGGCCGAGCTTATACTCACGTGCACCCCCTACTACACCCACATACCCCGCCGCGCCGGGCTGGGGCCGGGGAGCCATGTTGCGTGGGGCGAGTCCAGCGCCGTGGTTTATGGGAACAGCTTCCTGGGGCTGAGGACCAACAGGGAGGGGGGCCCCCTCGCGCTGATGGCTGGGATAGCTGGGAGAACCTATTATCAGGGCCTCCACACGCCCGAGGGTAGGAGGCCCATAGTCGAGGTGAGAGTGGAGTACGGCCCCCTGGACGAGGCTGAGGCGGGGGTGCTTGGCGAGGCTCTGGCAGAGTATACCCCCCACGGCGGGGTCCCCCTGGTCAGGGCTAGGATAGCCTCGGAGCCTGGGCTGAGGGAGCTGGCCGCAGCCGTAGGCACGGCTGGGGACCTAGGGATGATCCACCTAGAGGGGGTTACCCCTGAGAGGCCCGACACTGGGGGTATAGTGGAGAGGGTAACCATCGATCGGGGGGAGATGGCTGAGAGAATGGAGAAGGTGGCACCCACGGGGAGGCCTGATATAGTCTATATTGGGTGCCCCCACGCTGGTATAAGCGACCTCGAGCTCCTGGAGAGGGAGCTGCGCCGGCTGGGCAAGCCCAGATCCAGGGTGCTCGTATCCACCTCCAGGCACGTCTACATGGAGGCCCTCCGCCGGGGCCTCATCGCCAAGCTCACCAGCTACGGGGTCGAGTTCGTGAGGGATACGTGCCTGATAGTCAGCCCCTTCAGGGATGCCAGCGTGAGCGTGGCTACCAACAGCTATAAGGCGTACTTCTACCTCTCCAGGAAGGGTGTGAGGGCCGGCCTAGCGCCGATACCCAGGCTTGTCGAGTCTGCGAGGTAGGATGCGATGCCCCAGCTGGTAGGGGAGCCTATAGTGCCGGGCGACGCTGAGGGGGAGGCTGTTGTAGCCGAGTCCCTCAGCTTCTACGGCGAGGTGGACCCCCAGACCGGGCTCCTGGTGGATGGGCGAAGCATAGCGGGGAGGATACTGGTCCTGGGGAGGGCCCGGGGGAGCACCGTCGGCTCCTACATAATATACGCCCTAGCCAAGAACAAGAAGGCCCCGAGGGCCATAATCATAGCGGGGAGGCCGGACCCGATCCTGATAACAGGGGCTATACTGGCCAACATACCCCTCTACAAGGCGGATCCCACAATAATGAAAACGGTGAGAGACGGCTCCAGGGTCAGAATAACCAATAACACGATATACATAGAATAACCCCCAAACACGGGCACACCACAAAACATAAATAACAGGATACACCAGCCACCAATATGCGGTATTATACGCTCCAACACGCACAGGGTGGTAAATTGGCCACACCCACACAACAACCCACCGAGCCGAAACACTCCCTATACCTCGAAAGCGACTACATAAACAAAGACAACATAAACGCCTTCAAGCCAGACGACATAAGAGAGGCGCTGAAAAGCCTCGAAGAACAAATCATCTCCTACTACAACGAGGCAAACACATTCATCAACAACCTCAAAACAACTCTATCCGGCCAAGTGGCGGAGCTGGACGAGCCAAACCTCATATCACCATACCCAAACATAATAATACTAACCGGGCCCCGAGGCTCCGGCAAGACTACAATACTAACAAACCTCTACTACAACAAGCTAAGAAAACTATGGGAACACCTAGCTGGCCGCAGCACAACCAAACCACTCATAATACCCATGCCAATGATATACCCCTCACTAATGCCCAGAAACGAAGACCCAATATCATGGCTACTAGCATCAGTAGACAAGCTACTAGAAAAAATAGCGAGGCTAAGCGAGAAAGACCCAATAATAAGGGGAAACATAGACACAGAAGCCCTATACGACGCTAGAAACGACCTAGAAAACCTAGTAGAAACAACAACAATACTAACACTAAGCAAAAACGAGCCAATCAGATACACAGTATCAGACCTACAAGAATACTTCAAGGAATCCTCAAACCTACTATTCAAAGGCTCAAACTTCAAAAAACAATACAAGAAACTAACAGAAAACATAAGAAAACTACTAAGAGCAGACAACGCCATACTACTCTACATAATAGACGACCTAGACACAGAACCAGAAAAACTCTACGAAACACTGGAAGCATGCAAACTACTATCAACAGACCCATACACACTATGCATAATATCAATAAGAAACGACCTAGACATAAACCTACTCATAACAATAGAATACATGGAAAGAATAACAAAACACATAGAAGACCCCCAACATAAAATAGATATAGAAGAACTCAAAAAATTAATAAAATCACTAGTAGATAACTACATAGAAAAACTACTACCACAACACAGAATAGTCCAAATAAAAATACAGAAAAATAAAACAATAACATTTATACCATACAAGGAACAATACAATATAATATACTACCTCAAAAATATTATATCAAACATGAACGAACATAAATATTTAAATTTATATAGAGATATATTCACATATATACAACCACTACTAGAACAAAATGAAAACACAAATAATAAAACAATTATCTACTATGACAATATCTATATGAGATCTCTATTTTATGTACCTAATAAACGATATTTAACAGAAATCTATTATACTCTTAAGGATATATATAATAAGAAAAACACATTAAAAATAGATGAACTAGAGCAATATTTACTACATCAACTCAATAAAATATTACAATTATATAGGAATATAATTTACACTAGAGAATCTAAAACTATTAACCCTAATATATATAATATAAATACCTTAACAATACACGATATAAAAAGATATGATACAATAAAAATTGAATTCAACATACCATTACTACCCGAAAGACTACACCCTAGATACCTAGAAATGTTATTATACTACATTAAAGAAACATTTAAATTAAGAAAAATATATAAACAACATTTACTAGGCGTTCCCTACGAATTATTACTAAAAATTGCAAATTCGTCGTTCCACATTAGTGACACGTTTATTATTAATATAAATATAATAAAGAATAATACTTATGAAAAACAATTAAAACTCAATACTATAATACATGACTATAAATTTATAGAAATCTACACAGAACTACTAAGAAAAACATTTCCCTCAGTAATAACAGAACTACTAGACATACATCAACTATACGATTATATATTTATTAACGAACCTAAATATAATATTGAACCCAGAAATCTATCAAAATTATATTCAATTTTAATTTACATTTATATATACATGATAGCAATATTTATAACATCATTATTATTATATCTACCCATATACCATAAACCCGAATTATACTATAAATTAAGTAACAAATTTAAAGAATTTATGTCAAATACACAAGATACCATATCAATTAGTGTACATATAGATGAAATACTACAAAAAATACATGAACAATCTAATAATAATGATAATATACAAGAATTAAAAACAAATATATCTAAATTATATTTAAATATGATATCAAATATAATTAATGACAATACTATACTATCTATAATTAGAACTAATTACATATCCCATATTATAATAAGTTATCTTAATATGTTATTCGAAATATTTGAACATTTATTCGATTCTTTAAAAGATAATGTAGAATGTAATAATATTATTAAAGATATTATTGATAATA
>JALWEI010000047.1 GCA_027014125.1 Acidilobaceae archaeon
CCACCCAGATGGCCCCCCGGGTGGTTGGGTGCATGGACGGGCTGGAGCCGGTAGTGGATGTGAGGGCCAGCAGCGTAGACGTGGCTGGCCTAGTAGAGGCTTATAGGAGGATCCACGGCTTCATGGCTGGCCACCTGGTGGAGGCTATTGATGCCCTTGTGGAGGGCCTCAGCTCCAGCAGGCTGAGGGTGCTAACATTCACCGGCAACCTGGTCTCAACGGGGCTACGGGGCGTGCTGGCGGAGCTTGTGGGCAGGGGCCTCTTCAACGTCGTGATAACAACCACAGGCGCCCTAGACCACGACATAGCCAGGGCCAGTGGGGGCACCTACTACAGGGGCGCATTCGAGTACGACGACGAGGAGCTACTTGAGAGGGGGTTCCACAGGCTAGGCAACATACTCATACCGGTAGACAGCTACGGGCCGAGGGTCGAGGAGTTTACCAGACGCCTCCTCCAGGAGCTTGATGACGGAGCCCGTATAGGGGTCAGCGAGCTCCTATGGAAGGCAGGGGAGCTCATCAGGGACGAGGACAGCATACTGAGGGCGGCCAGGGAGGCTGGGGCCAGGGTCTTCGTGCCCGGCTGGCCTGACGGCGCCTTCGGGACCAGCCTCTTCATGGAGGCCCAGAGGCTGGGCAAGGATATAGTCGTGGACTACTTTAGGGACATGAAGCTCCTGGCCGACATCTTCTTCCCAAGCGAGGGCAAGGCCACCGCGCTGATAATAGGAGGGGGGATAAGTAAGCACCACGCAATCTGGTGGAGCCAGTTCCGCGGGGGACTGGACTACACGGTATACCTAACAACGGCCGTTGAGTACGATGGTAGCCTAAGCGGGGCTCACCCAAGGGAGGCGGTGTCGTGGGGCAAAGTCAAGCCAAGGTCGCGCAGGGTAGTTGTATATGGCGACGCCACGATCACCCTCCCCATAATAGCCAGCGAGATCCTAAAGAGGGCCCAGCCCCCCAGAGGGGGGCCCATATAATACCCGCGGCCCACCCAGACCTTAGTGGAGGGGCACGGCTTGATAGACGAGACGCTTCTATACAGGGCTATAGACGAGGCCGCCCGGCTGGGGGCCTCCTACGCCGAGGCCCGCTACCACTCCCTGAGGGAGTTCAACTTCTCCCTCCTCAACGGCAGGGTTATCGGGGGCGCCTACAGCGACTCCACCGGGATCTCGGTCAGGGTCTACGCCGGGGGCGGCCAGGGGTTCGCCAGCACCTCCACTATATCCTGGGAATCGCTGCTCGACGCCGTAAAGAGGGCGATCTCGGCCGCCAGGACCTCTGCAACCAGCAGGAGGAGCCCGGCCAGGCTTGCCCCTGCCAGGCTGGGTAGGGCCAGGTATAGCGTTGTCGAGAAGAAGCCCCTTGATAGCGTGGGCGAGGATGCTAAGATAACTACTGTGAGAGAGGCCCTTGATGGCGTGGAGATGAAGCGGGGCGACATGGAGGTTGAGTCGCACACAGTAGCCTATAGGGAGTCCGTCGAGGAGAAGGTTATAGTCAACACTGACGGGGCCTTCGTGGCTAGCAGGGTCCCCAGGGTAGAGGTCTTCTACAACCTGACCGGTAAGCACGGGGCGCTGAGGGCTAATAGGTGGAGGGAGCTAGGCGGCAGCGGGGGCCTCGAGGTCCTGGACGGCATGAGGCTAACCGACACAATCCAGGACGACGTTGACAGTCTCCACGTAAACCTAGTTAAGGCTAGGAACATGGAGGGCAGCCAAAGGCTAGACGTGGTCCTGTCACCCGAGATAGTCGGGCTCTCAGTCCACGAATCCGCCGGGCACCCCAGCGAGGCTGACAGGGTGCTAGGCAGGGAGGCGGCCCAGGCAGGGCTGAGCTACCGGACCGAGATGGGCGAGGGCGAGCGTATAGGCAGCGAGCACGTTACGATCATAGACGACCCCACCATACCCGGCAGCATGGGCTTCTACCTATACGACGACGAGGGCGTCGCCGCCAGGCCCCGGGTCCTCATAGACAAGGGAATCCTAAGGGAGCTCCTACACAACAGGGAGACAGCAGCCAGCTTCGGCGTCGAGAGCAACGCCGCCTCGAGGGCCCTGGATTATAGGAGCGAACCCATAGTCAGGATGGCCAACACATACATGGCCCCGGGCGACTACAGCCTGGACGAGCTACTAGAGGACATCAAGGACGGAGTCTACATTAAGAAGTACATGGAGTGGAACATAGACGACAAGAGGTGGATAGCCCGCTACGTGGGCCTGGAGGCCTATAGGATACGTGGCGGCAGGATAGAGGAGCCACTCAAGAACGTGGTACTCGAGATCAATACCAGGGACTATTATAGTAAGATAGACGCGGTCGGGAAGGACCTAAGCTTCGAGGCAGGATCTTGCGGCAAGGGGGAGCCCATGCAGCCCCTCCCAGTATGGATGGGCGGGCCCCACGTCAGGCTTAGGAGCGTGGAGGTGAAGGGCATATGATCGAGGACCTAGAATCCCTAGTAAAGGGTAGGGTAGACGAGTACCTTATCCTCGTCTCCGACTCCAGGGAGCTCATGATAAAACTGGCCAACGGAGAGGTCTCCACAACCCAGTCCTGGAGGGACTACGAGGTCTCCATATACCTAGCCAAGTCAGGCAGGATAGCAGCGGCATCATACACGACCCACGACCCCAGGGATGCGATCAGGAAGACCGTATCCATGATCGAGAGGCTAGAGGAGAGCCCATTATACGCTGAGCTACCAGAGCCTAGCGGGAGAGAGAAGAGCAGGGTCGACCCCCGGCTTAAGGAGGCCGCGCTACAGGGCGACGCAGCATGGGTGCTAGAGGAGCTAGAGCTAGACGCATACCCAACTGCCGCTGGCATGATCAGTATAGCCTACACCACCCGTAGGCTGGTAGGGAGCAATGGGGCCGACCTGAGCCAGGAGGCTACCTCCTTCAACGGGTACATGAGGATCTTCAAGGGGAAGAGCAGCGGCCAGTGGGCGTGGACGAGCACGGTCTACGATAAGGTCAAGGCCACTAGGGCCATAGGACAGGCAGCCAGCCTTGCGGAGGAGTGCAGCAAGCTGCCCCACGAGGACGTTGAGCCGGGCACGCATAGGGTCCTCCTAGGCCCCATGATAGCCGCCAACCTGCTCCAGCTAGCCGCCTCTGCCGCCAACGCCGGGTCTATAATACTGGGGTTCAGCTTCCTCCAGAACCGCGGCCTAGACTCCCGTGTGGGCAGCGAGGCAGTCACGATCCTCGAGAAGCCTCTAGACGATACTATGCCACTCTTCACAGGGTTCGACGATGAGGGGGTGGAGACAAGGGATAAGGTTATATTCGACAAGGGCGTCTTCAAGACTGTTCTGCACAATACGAAGACCGCAAAGATCATGGGCGACGTGACCACTGGCAACGCTGGCTGGGTGCTCCCCAGGACCTTCAACCTGGAGGTGGCGCCTGGCGGGTTGAGGGAGGATGAGATGCTGGAGGCCCTGGGTGATGGGATCTATGCCACCAACAACTGGTACACGAGGTTCCAGAACTACCTGGAGGGCACGTTCTCAACAGTCACCAGGGACGCGCTATTCATAGTGAGGAGGGGCAGGCCCGTGGCTTGCAGTAGCAGAGCCAGGCTGGCGTCAAGCATGCCAAGCCTCCTAGGCTCTATCGAGGACCTCTCCAGGAGCCAATACGATATACAGTGGTGGGAGGTCGAGGAGCCTGTTAGGACCCCCTACGTTCTCGTCTCGAGCATGAAGGTGTCTAGGGGAGCCAGTGTGGGGGCTCGGTGATGCGGGGTCTCCACACCTGCCGTATGGGAGCTTCAGCAGTTCAGGGGTTCCTCCCCATAGCCCCCTGGCCCTTCAGCCGCCGGGCCGGGGGTTTATGAGTTTAGGTGCTTCTCCTCTAGGGCCATGCATATGAAGACGTTTTCTGCCACCTCCAGTAGCCTTGCCACCTCTATGATCCTGCTCAGCAGGTAGGCGTACTGGGGAGTGGCCTCCGCCACGAGCTCGTGCGAGTTCTCCTCTAGGTCCAGTATCGTCTTTATCTTCCAGTATGCGTCCTCCGCCTTCTTGACGCTCATTGATTGGAGGCTCGATGCAAGGGTTGCGGTAGCTATCTCCGCCACCTCTAGTATAAATGAGAGCCTCTCCCTCTCGTCGTCCCTCAACTCTCCTGCCATTGCGAATATGAGGTCTGTCAGCTTGGATACAGCGTCCCCGGCTATACCAAGGAGGGCTCCGGCGGAGAGGAGCTGCCTGATCCTCTTCTCCTCCCTACTATTGAAGGGCTTCTGCTTGTTGAGTAGGCGGAGCATCCTGTAGTTTATCTTGATAAGCTCCACAGTCTCCTTCCTTATAGCCTCCCTGCTGACATCGCCCTCCCTGAGGAACCTGCTCATCGCCCCTAGCATCCTGGACATCGCCTTACCATGCATAGCCACCAGGGTTATAGGGTCCTCGTGGTCCTCCTCGAACTCGATCTCCAGGACCTTGCTATTGTTGGTGAGCCTAACATCGGCCCCGTGTAGGTACGAGGATGTCTTTGCTATCCTATCCAGTAGCGCCCCCTTGATTATCCTATTGGACTCCCCTATAACCTCGTCGTACCCGAAGACATAGCTGCATAGGACTAGGCGGCCCACGTGCTTGTGGCAAGTAGACCTGGATAGGTTCACATGGAGCCTATCCTTCAGGTCTCCCCCGCTCGGGGCTATTATTAGCCTATCCCCCTCATCATAAATTCTAACCATGTCCCCCACATTCACGTTGTGCCTCCTAGCCCAGTTCCTGGGTAGAGTCACTATGAGGCTTGAGGCCCCCAGCTTCTGGACCTTCCTGGATAGGCTCCCATTAGAACCGTTGTCCCTAGCCTTGCCTCCAGTCAATACTGCTCTACCGTGGTTAATTGATATAGTAACATATCGGTATATATGGATTAATGGATTATTAAGCGCCTCCATGCCCTTTGCATGTATCTTACACACACCGCCGCACGGCCTCCGTGCTGATTACCTGGAACACCGCATTCTAGGAATATGCTTCCCGATATCATAGTCCTATTTGATAATTAATTCGGACACGATTACTAGGAAAGACTTAAAAACGTAGCAGTATACTTTTTAAAAATGCATAGGGGTGAAGTAGCACATGAGCCTAGAGGGAAAGCAGTACAGGCTCGTACTACGGAAGACCGCGAGGGGCCCGGTTATACAGTTCAGGAGCAGCAGCCCCGAGACCAGAGAGTCAACGCTAATAAGGATGGGCGGCAAGAAGGCTAGCGAGATCTTCGAGGAGATGATAAGGGTCCTCGATAAGCACGGCTACATAACAGAGAAGAACGAGGAGAAGGAGACGTACAAGGCCTACAGGCTCAAGCAGGAGATAGGCCCCGTAGTCGGCGGGTACCTAGTCCTTATAAGGAGGAGCAGGGACCCCACAGCATGGATACCATACTTCGAGGACTTCATAACAGAGAAGTACAAGGGCGCCCACCAGCTACTCACACACGCCCTAAGCCTAGGTATAGAGCTGAGCAAGGCCTACCCGCCCCCCGAGAGGGTGAGGATGCAGCTATCCCCCAAGGTCCTCGACAGCATAAGCGCCGGCTTCAAGGTAGCTGTCAGGAAGCTATGGAGGATAAGGGAGGAGTAGCCTCCCTAGGGCCAAACTAGTTTTTAACGCCTCCCAACAATAATGTTTATCACCTGGAGGGCTCTCTGCATACCCAGCCCAGTACTGGGCTATGTGGTCCCCGGGGACCCCCTTTGGGTAGCGGTGTTGTGAAAAGGATGGAGTCGGCGTGGAGAAGCCTCAAGTCGGTTAAGCACGATATAAATAATGGTTTTTACGAGTGGGCTACCATTAAATCGTATAAGGCGTCAGAGGCTGCACTATGCGCTGTACTGGATGTAGACCTAGATGCTTACCACGTCCATAAGCTCTCGGATCTGTATAGGATGGCCGCGGCGCGGTGCGGCGGGGAGGATGATGTGATGCATTGCGTCTCCTACGTTGAGTCAGTCTACTCCACATGCTTCACAAGCGAGAGGGATGCAGAGTCTAAGTGCGACCTAGTCACGACTATATCATCGTTTAGGTGCAGCAGGATGATACTATCCTGGGCCCAGAGGTGCCTCTCCCAGGGGGAGCACCCTGACTAGGCCATCTCCCACTACAACCCTGGCGAGGACTATGACCCCGTCAACCCCTATAGCATAGGATGCAACCCCACAGTAGTGGGCCGCCGCGGCTCCCGCG
Source organism: Acidilobaceae archaeon (assembly GCA_027014125.1). GTDB lineage: Archaea > Thermoproteota > Thermoprotei_A > Sulfolobales > Acidilobaceae > S012-22. Next base: position 6,242 of record JALWEI010000047.1, read on the forward strand.
GCCAGCACCGCGTCCAGCCGGTCATCCCTACCCTCTGCAAGCCCACTCACCCTCGCTATGCTACCGGGGTGCGTCTCCACGACAGCGATCCCGGCCTCCTCGAGCAGCTGCCGTACCGAGAACCCCCTCAAGGCAAGAGCCCTCATACCCGGCATGCCGCCGGGAAGGAATCTAGCCCCATACAGACGGGTGGCAACCCTCTCAGCCTCCCTGAAGCCCCGGTAGGGCGGCGTTAGGGGTGCATCCACGCCGATAACAGGGCAATCCCTAAGGGCTTCGAGAGCCCTGTAGAGGCTCCTCGAGGCGCGGCTGGCAACTAGCCTCCACCGGGTGCATGAGCCCTCTAGTATTGCATACCCGTTGAATCCCCTGCCCGCTGATGGGTCTAGACCACACACCCTAACCAGCCCTAGGCTCACCCCTATCTATAAGAGGGTGGCGTGTAAAGTACTGTTCACTTGGATGAGCGTACGACGGTCGACTGACCCGGGGGGCTACATCGCCTGGGTATGATGATCATTCCCCTTCAGCGACGTCAGTAAAGGCCAATGCACTCATCCCCCGGAGTGGGGTCGTCGATAGCTGGATCATCACCTTCTGGGCCTGTATGCCACCACTCCCTGACTAGCCCTATCGTACCCGGCGACTATAAACCCGGCCCTTGCCAGCCTGGAGGCGACGCTCCCCGGGAGGTTTACCCTCCTCCCCCTGCCGGGCTCGCCGGTGTAGTGGAATAGGGTGCCCCCGGGTTTTAGTAGGTCGTGGAGGCTCCTATAGAATTCTAGGCTGTATAGGTCGCCTGTCCTCGAGGAGAACCTGGGCGGGTCGTGTATTATCTTGTCAAAACCCGGCTCGAGTAGGCCGGTAACCCTCACTGCGTCCCCGTGTATTACGGTCACTCTCTCTGAAGCCAGCATTTTGCTCCAGGGATTGGCCCTAGCCAGGTAGAGTACCTCCTCGTCTATCTCCACCGTGACGACTATCCTTGCACCCCTCTTCAGCGCCTCTATGGATGTATACCCCAACCCCGTGCATATGTCCAGCACCTTGTCCCCCTTGCCTACCCTGGCCGCCCTGACCTTGGACCTCGCATCACGTAGGGGATCCGTGCCAGATATCCTGTGCATGTGTATACCGTCTATCCACAGCGTGGGAGGCCCCCTCTCAGTAGGCTCCAGCGCCTTGAACCCACTCCCCGAAATGGCGAGCCTGGCTATCCTAGCCCCCTCCACGTGCCATGCATACCTGTCGCTAGCCACTTCCCCCAGCGGCTCAACTGGTATCCTATACCTCTCCCCCCTAGCCTCCACGATAATCATTCCATCCTCGGTCAGGATCCGCTCTACCCTGTCCACTCCCAGATTTACTGTATATAGCCGGCCCTCAAGCAAGGCCCTAGCCTCAGAGGGGGACAGGGTGACACCCGGTTTCGGGGTGAACTCGTATACCTCAACCTCCACTCTACTACAGCCCCCAGGGCGCCGCCTCCAAGGGGAGGCATTAGTATTAAGTGATGTAATAATACCAATAACCAAAACCCTATATACCCGGGTCGTCCTGTATCTAAGCTAAGGGTAGGGATGAGGCTGGTCGGGATGATGCTGGCCGAGGTGGAGCCTCTCAGGATCCAGGAAGAGGAGGAGATCGAGGAAGAAGAGGAGTTCTGGGACGAGGAGGAAGAGCTGGAGGATATAGAGGAATTCGAGGAGGAAGAAGACCTCTGGGAGGAGGTCGAAGAGGAAGAAGAGGAGTTCTGGGAGGAAGAAGAGGAGGAGTGAAACCACCCACAATAATATTCATATCAACTCTACAGCCTCCACTCTTTCCCCCACAATCCTCCCCCTGAGATCGAAGAACGAAGCATCCTCCACTACCACATCCACCCACTCCCCCATCAACTCTTCCCGCAGCGGTAGGACTACCGGGAAGTAGTTGTCTAGCCTAGCAGTCATGCTCCAGCTCCTGAAGCTCCTCTCCGTGACCAAGGCCCTAACCCTCATTCCAATATACCTTCTATGTATTCTCTCACCTATCTCCTCTATGATCCTCATGAGCCTCCTGCTCCTCTCCTTCTTCACCGGGTCAGGGACCTGCTTCATAGCAGCAGCTTTTGTGTGGGGCCTTATGCTGTACTGCGCCAGGTGGACTCTCTCGAACTGTAGCTCTTCCACAAGCCTTACTGTAGCCATGAATTCTTCCTCTCCCTCCCCCGGGTGCCCTACTATTATGTCTGTAGCGAACATCGAGTCGGGGAATCTTGCTTTAACCTTGGAGTGCAGCCCCTTGAACTCAGACACCGTGTATTTCCTGTTCATTATCTTTAGGATGCCGTCATCCCCGCTCTGGACTGGTATGTGGAAGAACTTGAAGACCCTTTCATCCTTGTACGCGTCTAGCAGGTCGTCTAGTATATCTAGCACCAGCTCGGGGGTCATCATCCCAATCCTTATCCTATAGTCCCCCTCAACCTTGTCTAGGATCATCGAGACCAGGTCTGCTAGCGTGGGCCTCCCTGGCAGGTCCCTGCCGTAGGCCGCCGTGTCTAAGCCGGTGAGCCTTATCTCCCTGGCGCCCTTCTCGACGAGCCTAGCAACAGTCTCCACTATCAGCCTTGGCGGGTAGCTTCTCAGCTCCCTCCTAGCGTGCTTGGATATGCAAAAGCTGCAATCATTGAGGCAGCCCTCCTCGATCATGATGGTAGCGATCCTGTCCCGGAGCGGCGGCACGGGCATCCAGCTCGTGTCCCTCCTACCCTGGAGGAGGACAACCCTGCCACTGGACTCCACAGCCTCCACTATCCTAGTAGCGTTCTGGGGCGAGACCAGGCTAGCCTCAGGGGCGATCCTGGCCACCAGCCCCGGCCTAGACTTTGCCAGGCACCCCGCCACCACAAGCCTCTTAGCCCTGCCCCGGAGCTCGGTGATCCTCTCAACCATCCTATACTCTGTGTCAAGCCTAACCGCACACGTGTTAATTATAACCACGTCAGCCTCCTCGGGGGACTCGGCCCTAGCATAGCCCCTAGACTCTAGTATTGATGCCATGGTTAGCGAGTCGAACTCTGATAGGCTGCAACCGTAGGTCTCCATGTAGTACCTCTTCAACCCCCTCCACTCCCCAGGGCAAGTATATTAGCCGGGCTCCGGGGGGATATAGCTTAGGGTAGATACCTGTGAGCAGTGAAAGAGAGCTGCTGAGGAACTACGAGTACCTGCTGGAGAGGCTGTACCAGAAGGTTCCGCCCAAGAGCGGGTCGGCCGAGTACAAGATACCCGACCCCGAGATCATAAGGATCGGGAACCAGACTATCATACGGAACTTCAGGGAGATCTCGCAAAAGCTCAAGAGGGATCCCCAGCTTGTGGCTAGGTTCCTCCAGAAGGAGCTAGCAGCGGCTGGCAGCTATGACCCGGGTAGCGGCCAACTTGTCCTAAACATAAGGGTCTCTAGGAGAGTTGTCAACCAGTTCCTCCAGTTATTCCTGAGGCAATATGTGAGGTGCCCAACCTGCGGTAGCATAGATACCAGGCTGAGGAGGGAGGGTAAGGCCTGGATACTCGTATGCGAGGCCTGTGGAGCGGAGCAGCCTGTTAAAGCCTTCTAGCACCGGGGCCCCATCCAGGGAGCCTCCCTCGCGTACCTATCCCTCTCATCCATCCAACGGCTCCGCACCCACTCCGGTACCCTTGGGCAGCATGCAATATCCTGGTAGTCGTAGGGCTTCACGTCCAGCACCGGGGTCCCCGTCCAGGCATCTAGCCCCCTGACCACTAGCCTTGGAGGCTCTACTCTCGCCACCTCGACTAGTGAGAGGCCTATCGGGTTGGGCCTACCGGGGAATCTGGTGGCGAATACTCCTACCTCGGGGTACTCCTTCCTCCTCCAAGGCCTCCACTTGAGCATCGGCTCTGGGGCCCTATGCATCCAGTATATTATGAATGCATGGGAGTAGCCTTCTAGGCCCTCTAGGCCCTGGGAGTACTCGTCCCTTACTAGTATAACGGATTCGACCTGGTACCTGCTCTTGCCCTTCTCCTCAGGCAGCCCCTTCTCAACGTAGCCTATGGGGTCCATGCATACCCTCATACTGTTGCACCACTCTGGCTAGTACTATCCCAGGTTCCGAGATAATTACTCTCCACGCCCTAAGCCTACCCGTGGGTGCCTATCTGCGGTGTCGTGCAGCAGGGTTGCATCTATCCGGGATACAGTCTTCGAGACGGTTCACCACGTGACCACGACTCATACCAACCCCTTGGGCACCCTCCACGGGGGTGTTATGCTCAGGTGGATGGTGACCACCGCTACTATGGCTAGCATGAGGGCTACCAGGAGCTACACGGTGCTGGCAGGTATGGACAACGTGTTCTTCCTAAGCCCCCTGAGGGTGGGGGAGAACGCGGTCATCCAGGCATGGATAGACTACGCAGGGACCACGAGCCTGGAGGTGACCCTGCTGGTGGAGGCTGAGGATCCTGTGAGGGGAGAGAGGAGGATGACTACCGTATCCCACATGACCATGGTCAGCGTGGGCGAGGACCTGAGGCCTCGGCCCCACGGCCTCTGCATAGACCCCCAAGGTGGCTACGAGAAGGAGCTGTTCAGGGAGGCCCTGAGGAGGAGGTCCTCCAGGCCGGGTAGGGATGTTAGGGAGAGGGAGGCTAGGAATACTGATAGGCCCAAGCCCCTAGTTGAGGGTATGGAGGCTACCACGCACCACCTAGTCAACCCTGAGGATACGATAGCGTATAACGTGATGCACGCTGGCAGGCTACTATACCTTATGGACGAGCTTGCAGGGATCGTGGCGATGAAGTATAGTAGGGGCATAGTGGTCACGGGGGCGGTTGACGCTACCAGCTTCTATAGCCCCATACGGGTAGGAGACATACTACGTATAGATGCAGCTCTCAGCTACGTGGGCAGGAGAAGCATGGAGGTGACGATAAAGGCGGTCACCCGGAACCCCTTCACCGGCGAGGAGAGGCACACGACAACAAGCTACTTCACCATGATCCACCTGGCCCCAGATGGTAGGACCGCCCCTGTACCACGGTTCGAACCCACGGAGGAGTGGCAGAGGAGCCTGCTAAAGGAGGCTGAGGCCAGGAGGAGGCTCAGGCTTGAGAGGCTCGAATTCGTGAAGAGCAGGCTAGCCTCTATGTGGCCCAGGCTATAGGCCTGGTGAATGGGGTTGAGGGGAAAGCTCGGCTTCTGGGAGGCGTTCTCGATCGGAGTAGGCGGCATGATCGGTGGGGGCATCTTCGCCGTACTAGGATTGAGCCTACAACTCTCCGACGGCGCAGCACCCGTGGCCTTCATGATAGCTGGCCTGGTAGCCCTGCTGACCTCCTACTCCTATGCGAAGCTTGCCTCCAGGTATCCTAGTGAGGGTGGCACAATCGAGTATGTTGTACAGGCTTTTGGAGGCGGCCTATTCAGTGGGTGGGTGAACCTGCTCCTCCTACTCTCATACATCGTCATGATAGCCCTGTACACTCATGCATTCGCCAGCTATGGGGCCAGCCTATACACTCCCATGTACAGCGCCCTCTACACTATCCTAGCGGTCTTCATAGTGTCCAGCATGACCCTGGTAAACCTCCTGGGGGCTAAGACTAGTGGGAGGGTTGAGCTAGCCCTGGTCTCCTTCAAGCTAGCGATCCTAGTCTTCGTAGTCCTAGTAGCCCTAGGCATGGTAGACTGGGGCCGGTTATCCCCCAGCAGGTGGCCTGACCCGGTGAGCATTATTGCTGGCGGCATGATAATATTCCTGGCGTATGAGGGCTTCGAGCTCGTCGCTAATGCTGCTAGGGATGTCAGCAACACGACAATACTACGGAGGGCGCTCTACTCCAGCGTTGCCACAGTGATTATCATATACGTTATGGTCGCCCTAGTGGCTGCCGGCACCTTGGACCCAGATACAGTATCCAGGGCGAGGGACTACGCGCTAGCCCTTGTAGTCGAGCCTGTTCTAGGCAAGGCCGGGTTTACCCTGATCGTGGCGGCCGCATTAGCATCGACTAGCTCAGCGATCAATGCCACCCTCTACGGCACGGCCAGGATATCCTACATGATAGCCAGGTACGGCCAGGCACCTCGAGCCCTAGGAAGGAGAGTGTGGAGGGGCTCCTATGAGGGAGTCATACTGATAGCCATGCTAAGCCTAGCCCTCGCATTGGAGGTGGATCTAGAGGCCATCTCAACTGCTGGCAGTGGTGGCTTCCTGATCGTATTCACTATAGTAAACCTTGCAGCGTACAAGCTTAGAGACAGGGTCGGGGCAAGCCCCCTGCTAACGCTTGCAGGCGCAGGTCTAAGCATGGTGGCCCTAGCGCTGCTAGTATACAGGATGTACCAGGAGTCGCCCCGGCAGCTCGAGGTGCTAGCCGGTATAGTCTCCTCCGCACTAGTCCTAGAGGCCGTGTACAGGGCAGCCACTGGCAGGGCGATCTCGACCCCCATCGACCCGGAGCTTGCTAGGAGGGAGGCTGCGATCAGGAGGTGGAGGAGCTGGCTCCCAAGGGCTATCGAGGTGATAACCAGCATAGTCGAGGCCGAGGTTCACCTTATCGGGAGCCTTGCCAGGGGCGAGGAGCATAAGGCTGGGGACGTTGATATCGCGGTTATCCCCAAGAAGGATGTGAGCGGCAAGGAGGCTAGGATGCTAGAGGAGAGGATCGCGAGGGAGCTGGAGGAGAAGCTCGGGCTCCCACGTGGCCACCCCCTCCATATCCACCTGGTCCCCAGGAGGAAGGCTAAGCGGTACCTGGAGAGGGGTCATGAGAGGCTCAGGTAGCCCCGACCGCGTCATAGTAGGACTTCAGGTAGCCCTCCTCCCCTCCATACCTCACTATGTAGTAGATGCGTCGTGGCGACGGGTTTAGCTCTAGGATAAGCGCGGCTATGGAGGCTAATACAAGGGCTTGGGAGAGCTGTGGATTGTATACCCTAGCTAGCGCTGCACCAAGCATTATCAGGGGTGAGGCCCCTATCCACCGTTTCCTCCTCCATGTTGCCGACACCAGCATTGGGGCTAGGAGGGGGGCCTGAGTGTAGACCCCAGTGGCGGCAAAGCCTAACATGGCTACGTGAGCCACTGATACATCGTCCACTCCCAGCAGGGATGCGGCCAGGGCGGCTAGGCCCCCTACTGCCTGGGCCAGGTGTCCCCTGTTAACCCTCAACCTCTTCCCCCCGACCCCCTCCCAGGGCCTCATTACGAGTATGTGGAGAACTAGCGATAGGGCTAGCACCGCCAGGCCTAGGCTCCGTGAGTAGGCGGCGTATAGTACTAGCCCTAGCGACGCTACTAGTATAGATGCGGCGTGGAGCCTTGTATCAGGCTTATGGTAGAGGCTCTGTAGGAACACGGCGCCCACGACCATAACAAGGGTTGCACTGAACCAGGCTCCATACGCCAGGAGGGACCAGAAAGCGTCCCCGGCTGCCAGGGCTGCTAGGCCCAGTATGAATGGCATGGGTAGGGTATAGAGCCTGGAGAGGGGCACCTTGGAGCGGCTTAGCTGTGAGAGTGTGAATAGTAGTGCTGATGCCATGGAGAGGGCTAGAGGGGGCCTCGGATCCAGCCCCGCAGCGCCTGCTACCACGCTTGCCAGGGTAAATGTGTAGGAGGCTAAAGCCAGGCCCCACTCACCCGGGCCCCGGGGCCTGCCACCAACAAGGGAGGAGTACAGGGGGATCGCCACGGCCAGGCAGAATAGGGTGAAGCCCCCGATTAGCCCGAGTGCTATGTGGAGCTCCGTGCTACTGGGGGCTGCTATAACGCCTGCTATGAAGAGTGGTAGGGAGACGAGTATCCAGGGGCTGCTTACCCTCTCTATCGTTAACCTCACCTGGACTCACCCGGGGCCCTCCAGGGTCTGCTGGTTGAGGCTTTAGGGGCGTGGCGGCCGCTAGTTTATATCATCTTATCGACTATGATGCCCAGGGAGACGATGAGTGGGAGAACTAGGTTGATGTTAAATGCTTGGGGTATCCTCCCCCTCCACGCTAGGGGGTGTTGCACCCCTAGTAGTATTGCCCCCACGGCCATGGAGGCGGCTCCAGCTGGGCCTAGCCCGTATACCCTGACCCCGGCTAGGAATAGTGCTGCTGATAGCATGTGCATAAGCCCCGCCGCGAGTAGGGCCCCCTTCCTACCTAGCCTCGCGGGCAGGCTGCCCAGGCCGTGCCTCTTATCGAAGTCCATATCCATTATGCTATATATCGTGTCGAATCCTGCTACCCATAGAGCTACCGCCGCCACGTAAAGCCAGGGCACGCTGTCTAGGACCTCGCCTAGGCTACGTGCCTCGTCTCCAGATGCAGCGACTGCCCCTCCGAAGATCACGGAGCCTAGCACTAGGCCTAGGTGGATATGGGGTATACTGTGGATCCTCTTTGCATGTGGGTAGGTTAGCGTTAGGGCTAGTAGGAGTGGGGAGAAGGCTAGTGCGTATATGTTTAGCATGGCTGCCGAGGCTATGAAGAGTATTGTACCCGCGGCCACTAGGGCCCAGGCTTCCCTCATGCTAACGGCCCCCGTTACCAGGGGCCTGCCCCGGGTCCTCGGGTTCACCCTATCTATGTCTAGGTCCGCTATATTGTTGTACGCCATGCCAGCGGTCCTGAGCCCCAGAACTGCTAGGGCCATGAGAACCGCGTCCCTGAGGGTGAAGCTGTATCCTGATAGCAGGGCTCCCGCGTATGCGAAGGGGAGGCTGAATAGGGTGTGCTCTATCCTGACTAGCCTTGCCAGGGCATGGATCCTCCCCTGCCTTCTTACCCTCCCAGCGTCCCAGCTACTGGAGGCCATACTCCCTCCACCTGGAGGTAACTAGCCTCGCGGTAGCCTCGTCGGGCTCCACCTCCTCTGGCCACTCCTTGCCGCCGTACTCCTCTGGGAGCTTCCTCGTGGCGTCTATACCCAGCTTGCTGCCATACATTGGGGTTGGTGTCGACGGGTCTAGCTCGTCCATGTGGCTCCCCGGGATTACCACGACATCCCTCTGGGGGTCTACGTGGCTGGAGACGGCCCATATAACCTGGTTTACATCCTTAACGTCTATATCATAGTCGACGACTACTATTATCTTGGTCAGGCTTAGCTGGCCCAGGCCCATTAGGGCTAGCATCACCTTCTTCCCGTGGCCAGGATACCTCTTCTTTATCGAGACGAATGCCATGCCCTGGAAGACCCCGTAGGGGGGTAGGTGCATGTCTACCACCTCTGGGAGGAGGGTCTGTATGGCGGGTAGGAATATCCTCTCGGCGAAGCCCCCGATCACCACGTCCTCCAGGGGCGGCTTGCCGGTAACGCTCCCATAGTAGATTGGGTCGTTCCTGTGCCATATCCTCTCGAGGTGGAACGTGGGGAACCTCCTCTGGGGCTTGTCGTAGTAGCCGAAATGGTCTCCGTAGGGCCCCTCCTCCCTTAGGTCCTCAAGGTCGATATAGCCCTCTAGGACTATCTCTGCGTTGGCAGGCACGTCGAGGCCGTTGGGCAGCCTGTAGACTTGTAGGCCTTCTCCCCTTACTACACCGGCGAAGAGGTGCTTGTCAATAGGGTAGGGGACTGGCATAGCCCCGGTTAATAGCGTGCCCGGGTCCGAGCCTATGACTAGCGCCGCCGGGATCCTTGTATCGCCCCTCTCAGCAGCGTCCTGATGCGCCTGTTGCCCCCTCTTGTGTACCTGCCAGTGTACTACCCCCTCCCTCTCCCCGGCTATCATGACCCTGTAGACCCCCATATTCATCACGCCCTTAACAGGGTCCCTGACATGGACCAGGGAGTATGTGAGGTACCTCCCCCCGTCTTTGGGCCAGACCTTGAATGCTGGTATCATGCTCAGCCTGGCATTGCCCCCCTCATGGACGTTGGCCTCAAACCCTGCCCTCCTGGCCCTGCGCGGCATGTACTTGCCTAGGCCTAGGACCTCGCCTAGGCTCCTAAGCTTCTCTCCAAGCCCCAGGGGCGGGGGGCCTTGGAGGGGCTGGAAGAGGCGCCACCCTATATCCTCAAGCCTCCCTACACCCAGCGCCTCCCTGACCGTGTCTAGGCTACAGAATATGTTTCCCGCAACCCTGAAGCCTGGGTGCCCCTTCACGTTCTCGAATAGGACCGCACCGAGCCTCCTGTACATTACCCTCCTTAGTATCTCGGGTATCTCCAGTACAGGGTCCACCTCTACCTTAACCCTCCTGAGGCACCCGCGCTCATCTAGGAAGTCCAGGTATCCTCTAAGGTCCTGAACCGCCATATGCAACCCTCGCTACTAGCCGGTCAGGGTGGAGGCTAATTTACTGGCATACAACTGAGGGGTGGTACAGCAAATATACCAGGCCTGCCCGGCTATACCCCTTGGGCTAGGTGTAGAGGGGAACAGGTTTTGGCCGGGCTCAAGCCTAGGATAAAGGAGAAGCGGTGGAGCGTATCCTGGGAGGAGGACCTTATATCCAAGTGGGAGGAGGAAGGGCTGCACCGGAGCGTCATAGACCCTGGAGACCCTAGGGAGGTTATAGTAATCGATACCCCACCCCCCTACGCTAGTGGCCGGTGGCATGTAGCAGGGGCGGCGCATTATGCTCAGATAGACATGATCGCCCGTTACTTCCGCCTGAAGGGGTATAACGTTGTCGTACCCTTCTACGCCGACAGGAATGGGCTCCCCGTCGAGGTACAGGTAGAGAAGGCCTACAAGGTCAACGCCCACGAGATGGCGAAGACGCCCGAGGGCAGGAGGAAGTTCCTCCAGCTCTGCAAGGAGTTCCTAGACAAGGCGGAGGAGGAGATAGTATCCATATGGAGGAGGATGGGGTGCAGCTTCGACTACTGGAGGGACGGCACAGACAGTCCAGTATACAGGACCCTGACCCAGACAACATTCATAGAGCTATACAAGAGGGGGCTCATATACGAGTCCGAGAGACCCGTCCGGTGGTGCCCCCGGTGCAGGACCACCCTGGCCGAGGCGGAGATAGAGTACCGTGAGGAGGAAGGCTACATATACTATATAAAGTATAGGCTCAAGGACGACGGGAGGCCCCTCATCGTCGCCACAACAAGGCCAGAGCTCCTGGCAGGATGCGCTGCCCTAGCCTACCACCCGGAGGATGAGAGGTATAAGGGGCTGGCTGGCAAGAAGGCGATAGCCCCGATCTACGGCCACGAGGTAGTGATTCTCGAGCACCCGAGCGTTGATCCGTCTTACGGGACCGGGTTGATGATGATATGCAGCTTCGGCGACGAGGCCGACGTGAGGCTCTTCCAGGAGCTTAGGCTCACCCCGAAGAAGCTGGTGGGCCCGGATGGGAGGATGCTACCAGACGCCGGTCCCTTGGCAGGCCTCCCCGTCGAGGAGGCTAGGAGGAAGATCGCCGAGATGCTTGAGGAGGCTGGCCTACTAGAGAAGAAGGAGAGGATAACCCACAAGGTGCCAGTGTGCTGGAGGTGCAAGACCCCGCTCCAGATAATATTCAGGAGGGAGTACTTCCTCAAGCAGCTAGAGTACAGGGATAAGATCAGGGAGATAGCATCCAAGATCGTCTTCAGGCCGGAGATGCACAGGAAGAAGCTCTACGACTGGATCGACGGCCTAAGCATGGACTGGCCAATATCGAGGGACAGGTTCTACGCTACCGAGATACCCCTTTGGACGTGCACCAAGTGCGGGGCCAAACTGGTCCCCGAGCCCGGCCGCTACTACAAGCCGTGGGAGGACGAGCCTCCCTGGGAGTCCTGCCCACGGTGCGGGGCGCCTAGGAGCATGCTTGTAGGCGAGAAGAGGGTCTTCGACACCTGGTTCGACTCCAGCATATCGGTACTATATGTGACACAGTGGAGGAGGAACGAGGAGTTCTTCAGGAAGGCCTTCAAGAACACGCTAAGGCCCCAGGGCCAGGACATCATAAGGACCTGGCTCTACTACACCCTGCTCAGGGTCTACCAGCTCACGGGCAAGCCAGCGTTCAGGTGGGTTAGGATCACTGGCATGGGCCTCGACCCGAAGGGGAGGCCCATGCACAAGAGTGCAGGGAACGTGATCGACCCAGAGCCGGTTATACGTGAATACGGGGCTGACGCCTTCCGCTACTGGGCCGCTGTAGCCACTAAGCTAGGCTACGATTATAGGTTTGACCTGAATAAGATAAAGACTGGGAGGAACTTCGTCACCAAGCTGTGGAACCTGGCTAGGCTGCTCTCAGCCTTCCCCATGCCAGAGGACGGCTATAGCGAGACTCTGACAGATAGGGCCTTTAGGGCGTTATTCGAGGAGTACGCCTCCAAGGCTGATAGGGCCTACTCGGAGCTAGACGTCTTCGAGCCGGCAAACCTGCTCTACGAGTATGCCTGGGACTATTACGCCGACCACTACGTGGAGCTCGTGAAGGAGAGGGCGTATAACAGGGATTCGAGGTTCAGCGAAGAGGAGCAGAGGGGGGCCTGGAGGACCCTCCACTCGATCTACAAGGACATGCTAGTAGCCCTATCCCCCATAATGCCGTTCATAACCGACATGGCGCACCGTAGGCTATACGGCTCTACAGTCCACAGGGAGAGGTACCCCGAGGCCTCGATGGGCGAGGAGGAGAGGGCCAGGCTTGCAGGTATAGCAAGGAGGCTAGCAGAGGTGAATAAGGCCGTGTGGAACTTCAAGAGGGAGAAGGGCCTGCGCCTATCCGAGCCGCTGGAGGGCTACACGCTCTACATACCAGAGGAGCTGGCTGGGGCGGCTAGGGACCTGGAGGCCCTCCACAAGGTTAGGGTGGCGGTTGGCAACGGAGGCGGCGTTGAGATAGCGCCCGGGGTCTATATAAGTGGTGAGTCTTGAAGGTCCTGGAGAAGAGTGGGCGGGGGGAGACTGTAAGGGTTAGGGTCGAGGGCGAGGAGGACCTGTGGACCCTGAAGACCCTGCTGAGGCCTGGCGACGTGGTGGGGGCGAGGACCTATAGAGAGGTGTCCATGGGCGGGAGG